>DEML01000007.1 GCA_002359185.1 Planctomycetaceae bacterium UBA2671 | reverse complement strand
TTAGCGATAGTTGGAATACTACTTGACTGTTGACTGCTTGTTTCACTTGGCGTCTTGGCGGTTGATTATCCAGAAACACAATAGAGAATGAAGTTCGTACCTTATAACCCAGACTCAGCCGAGACTGCAGCAGCAAACCGCACTGTTGGCAAGGCGATTGTTTTCGACATCGTGAACGGAGCTGCGGTTTCATTTCCCACGGACTGGAGCACCACTGTCACTTCAATAGCGGTTGGTAATCCTCCATCCAGATCGCTGTCCCATTCTTCGAGCCAGCTTTCTCCGTCAAAGTACATGAACTGCATTTCGACAAGTTCGGGAACTGCAAGAGCATCCAGCCAGCTTTGTGTGGAGAGTTCTGCATCAGTCAACGATTCTGCGCGAACCAGAGGCTGCTCGGGATCGAAACCTTCCAAAGTCAGTTCCAGGGTCTCGGACGTATTGTATCCCCAGGTGAGCAAACGCTGCTGACGTTTGGCGATGTTCGAAACTTCAAGTGGATCGATCTCCAGCGAAAACTGGCGTCCGGTTCTCAGCACTGGTTGAGCCAGAAACTGCAATGAGACGGCATCCCCCAGCAGAAACTTTGAAACCGCCGTCGATTCGACCGCTTCGTCAAAATCCAAAGTTGACTGATCTTCATCAAGAGCCAGAATCGAACCGGCGTCGTTCGTTGTACTTGAAGAACTCTCGGTCACTGTCGCCGGGAGTTCTCCCGCAATCGACTGCAGATCCCACTCGAGTTGACGCAATAAATTTCGTCCGGTTTGAGCCAGATGCACACTCTGTCCCGATTCCGACTCCACCTGATACACAATGAAGATCAAGCCGCTGATGCCCAATAGCACCAGCGAAGTCAGCGCAGCTGCCAGCACCAGTTCCAATAAGGTAAAACCTGCTTTTGAACGAATAGTTGATGGCAAAGTATATTTCACAGTGCCACTTCCGTTTCTTCCGGCACATACAGATATCGCGTCAAAGAAACGTCGGCATCAATTCGCTCGTTGCTATTGAGATGTTTCACCCGTACAGTCGTCACAAATAATGTTGCCCAGTCGGTTTCAGTTGTACTGATTGAATAGGTCCATTGTGGATCTTCATTTAAGATTTCCTCAGCGAGTTCGACCGGCAGCGTCTGGCTGGCGACCAGTTCTGCGAGAATCGATTCGGCGTAAACCAGTGCTTCGGTTTCACGAGCAGCCTGTGTCGAACCGAGACGAGCCGATTCCAGCAATTGTGCCAGCATCCCTGCTGAAATCGCCAGAATGGTCAGTGAGATCACAACCTCGAATAACGAGAACGCATTGCGTGTATTGAGAGGTCTGCTCATGGGCTGAGAGCCTCCAGACGATCCGGTGTGTGCTGATCGATTGAGACATAGCCATTTAATGGGGAGACTTCAAACTGATAGCCTTTTTTAGATTCTTCTTCGATCAGAAAAATCATCCCACTGGCGGTGCCATCGGCAAAGTACAGCATTTCCGGAGACCACCGATGTTCCTGGGAATTCAGGCCAAGTTCTCCGAGCTGTTCGGAGGTCAGTGATTCCGCAAGGTCAGATTGTGCAAATTTAAGAGACTCCGGCAGAGTGACACTCGAAGAAGCAGGCTCATTAAAGACTCCCGCAATGAGCACATGATCGCCCGAAGAATAACGGATCCAGCGAGGTTGTCCCGACCGGACGGCATCTCGCCGTTGATTATTCAGAAACTGCTCGATTCGCCCGACCACATCCAACATTTGCTGCCGGTAGAGCAGGGCATTGATGGTCGGCACAGTAATCGAAATCAATACCGAAAGCAGGGCCACACTCAGGAGTAACTCCAGCAGTGTGAACCCTGATTTTTTCACGGTCGTTACTCGATTCATCTGTAATTGAAGAACTATTTTAAATCAGTTCCCTCTCCCTGAGGAAGAGGGCTAGTGGTCTGTCAAAGCTTAATGTGGGGGTCGTGTGCCACTGGCTTCGCCAGTGCAAGTCGAGACTGACTCTTAATTTACAATGCACTGGCAAAGCCAGTGCCACCCCCATATTCAATTGGAACAATCCCCTAGAAAAAGTAAAATTGGCAGCGTTCTGCGGGAGCAATCACAGCGAAATCAGTCGTTGAATCGTTCATGCAACCGCAACTGGTAGAGCAGAATGCGCTAGGTTTCGCCCCAGTTGGCGACGTCGTCGCCGCTGCCTTGTTCGTCGGACTTATTTGGTCCCAGCGACCAGATGGCCGGTTCGGTGCCATTATTCTTAGAACTTGGATATTCATACATCAACTGTTGTCCCCAGGCATCTTTTGGGATTTCCGGCAGAAGAGGATCGACGGCATTTCCTTCGGCATCCTTATTTGAAGCCAGCAGTTCAAAGACTTCCTGGCCGCCATTCGGATATTCGCCACCATTGGCAACCGCATACAGTTTCAGCGCCTGCTCCAGGCCGTGAATACTCGATTCAGTCGCTTGAATATTGGCTTTCTTCTGGCTGCCGAGCAGGTTTGGAACAACCATCGCCGCGATCACACCCAGAATTGCCAGAACAATCAGCAATTCGAGCAAAGTGAAGGCGTTTCGCGAGGAGTTTCGGATCAGTTTACGAGTCATCGAGCTTTTCATGGCAGGCCTCCGTCTTTCGACAGATTTTATAATAGTGGGAGGGATTGAAGTCCTGAAATTGGACTGTGTTATACATTTCAATTGTAGGTCATGCTGTGCCTGACGATTGACACGCATTCCGTCAGGCACAGTCTGACCTACACGTTTCGGGGATTTTATCCCCTTCTACTAATTAAACCAGACTTGAACTTTGAAGTATCGGTAAAAGGAGTGCGAGGACAATAAATAATACGAAACCGGCCAGCCCAAGCAACATCACCGGTTCCAATAACTGAACGAGTGTTGCTAATCGCGTCTGTACTTTGCGTTCGAGTTGATCCGCCACCTCGACCAGTACCCGCTCCAATTGATTGGACTCTTCGGCGACAGCGATCATTTCAACCACATCGGTCGAAAAATAGGTCGAATTTCGCAGCGGCCCGGCCAGCGATTTTCCACTCGCAACAAACCCCGAGGCACTTTCAATCGCACGCTCAATGGCGATATTTCCGCTCGCTTTGCGGGCAATCGAAATCGCACGCAGCATCGGCACCCCATTCTGCAGCAGTGTTCCCAGCACGCGGGTGAATCGAGCGACCGCCAGATTGCGAAAAATCCCTGCCAGTCCGAATTTCAGCGAGCCGACTTTCCATTCTTTGATCAGTAATCCATCCAGAATTTCTCGGCCCTGCTCAGTTTTCAACCATCTTAACAGTAGCCAGATGCCCAGAACCAGGCCGACAATCAACGGTATCCAATACGATTGCAGCGTTTCGCTGATCGCCATCAATGTTTGCGTTGCCCACGGCAAGCCCCGCTCGGCTTCCATGCGATCGAAAATCGTCTGAAACTTCGGCACGAAAAAGACGAGCATCACCACCGCGATAATCACACTAAACGTGCCGACAAAGGCGGGATAGATCATCGCCCCCATCACTTTGCCCTTGAGTTCATTCTGATGCTGCACGAATAAGGCGAGCCGTTTGAGGGCATCTTCCAGAAAGCTCCCCTCTTCCCCCGCTTCCACCAGACTGATGACCAGCGTCGAAAATGTCCCCGGGTGCCGTGCGAATGCCTGAGCGAGCCGTTTTCCATCCGCTACCTGTTCGCGGATGTCCGCCACGACTCCTTTGAGAGTCGGATTAGCGGCCTGATCTTCAATCAGTTTCAACGACCGTAATAACGGCACACCTGAGGTCAGCAAATCGGCCAGTTGCGAATAAAACGCGACCAGAGCCGACGCTCCGACCTTTTTTTCTCGGGAAAAGGCAGCCATCACCGAAGCAGGAGCCGGCTCGACGCGAATCGGAAACAGCTGCATGTCCCCCAGCAGCGACAACGCCTCCTGCTGATCCCCAGCCGCCAACGTCCCAGCCACTGATTTCCCACTTGGGTCACGTGCTTTATAAGTAAAATCAGGCATAAATTAGATCATTTAAAGTCTGCAATAGAGAGTCCCTGCAGATTTTAACACCGGAGAGAAGCAAATAGACCTGTGATGTGGTGTTTTTCGACGATCAAGAGGAAAATTGATTGTGCAAACATTGAAATATTTACCCGTTGAGATTCCTCCAGAATTGGTACAAAGCAATGACCGGAAGTACTGCCAGGCTCAGTATTACAGCGAATGCGAAGCCTCTGAAGACCCAGATCATGAACTTCGAAGGAGGCTTGTGTCCGTGATAAAGGCTGATCATGGAAATAATCTGGTAAATATATGTGTCGTTGAATCTTAAATTTAAATAAGTAGGAATGGCGGAGATGAATTCATGCGAAAGTGATGGTCAAAGGGCTATCGTTTACCAAATCCAAGTATCTCCCAAATTCCCAATACGGTTACCGCGATACCGGCAAAGAAAAAATAATGATGCACATACTCTCCCATGGTTAGTCTCGCGCGAGCAGACAGAATCCGATAAATCAGCAATTCGCTCTTTGTCACTCCGCAGAAGATTGCAAAGAGACCAATGATGATCGTCACAATTCCCAAATAAAATTGATCCATAGAGACTCCGTGAACAATAGTTAAATGGTGACGGTAACTTATTTCAGCAGTATTGTGGAGCGGCAAATAATATTGACCAGATCAATATAAATCCGGGAATATACAATGTGATACCGTGTGCAAATACCTTTCGTTTAAGATTTTATGGGGAATTCAAATGATCGTGACTCAACTCCTGATCCTAATGGGATGTTTAACCGGGGGGACAATAGTTAAATCTTCCGATGATGCGACGGAAGTCATTCAACTCTGGTTGAATTCTCATGAGGGTGTCGAAGCCGTGAAGTTTGAGTTTAGACATAATTATTACATCATATCTTTTCTACTTATCGTGAAACTTCTGGCGAGGCGTATTGTGCGTCTCCAGAGGAATGCTATTTCAAGTTCTTTCCCGTTGAGACAAGATTAACTAAAATCCGGAAGTATGAAAAATATTATCACCCTCAAAAAACTCGATCAGAATGTTGGATCTGGGAGAAGGATGAAGTCATTGCCGTCGATGAAGAAAACAAAACTTTTCAGCGGTTTTCTCGATTCACGGAATTATTAGGAAGTCAGTCATTTTTATCGCTGAGGAACGATTTTCTTTTCACTCCGATGATGACTGATATGAAAATACTCTCAGACTGGAATTTTGAACTCGAATCTGAAGACAAAGATGATTATAAAATTAAGGCTTTGCCCAAAAATGACATGAAGAAACGATTTTCATCCTGTGATTTAATTATTCAAAAGTCTGACATGAGCCTAACTGCAGTCCGGTAAAGTGACCCGGGTAATCATTCCGAAAGAGTATTGATCTTTTCAAAAGTGACACCTAATCCAGCCAAAATGTTACCTTTCGATGATACCGGTTACTCAGATATTTCTGTCGTTCAAAATGAAATTCAAAGAGGTGGGCCTACGGAATTTAATTTAGCTTCGGCAATAAATTCCTCATTTGAACTGCTGGTTTGTTTCTCAAAATCATTTGTTCTTTGAGTCCAGTTTCTTGATTCGAATTCTAATCCATTCCAGTAAACTATCTCGGCTCAAAATCCCCGCGGCCAAATCAAGGATTACGCGTTCCGACTCTTCAAGACCAGCCTTGATTTCAGATCCATTCAAGTAAAGAAAAGCTTCCATTGCCGCGTGGCCTATTCTTTTGTTGCCATCCACAAATGGATGGTTTCCAACAAGCGAGTAACAGAGAGCCGTCGCCTTCTCTTCGATCGATACATAGAGATCTTGTCCGTGAAAACGTAACTGCGGCTGCGCAACCGCGGATTCGATTGCACCAAAGTCTCTGATACCGCTTCCACCACCAGACTGTTCCAATACCTGTCTGTGAAGAACGAGAACTTCTGAGAGAGATAAATACCTCATCAGCTCAATCGCCGATAGAGTTCACTGTTTTTCTTCAGAACATACTTAGCTGCGCGATCAAAATCGTCGTCTGGCTTTGTGAGGAGATCGTTAATCGCTGCGCGTGCCAGATCGAGCGGATCAACACCTAATTCGCCAGCCAGTTCATTCAGACGAATGGATTGTTCATTCGTGAGTTCAAGTGAGAGATTCATATTTCCTCCGGAAAGTACCATTTGATCTTCAGTATATGACGGAGTTGATAGTTACGTCTATAAAAAAGCGAGCCCTCGAAGTGGAACGAAGGCTCGCTTGAGAAATCCGGTTCTCTTAAAACTCTCCCAGCACCTCACCTCCAGCCCGCGTGGCAAGCTGGCGCCAGGTGTCGAGGTTGATATTTTCGCTGACAAAGCGGACGCTGCCGTCGACGAGGCTGCATTGGACGCCTCCCTGATGGGCACTGCGGGCACTGACCAAGGCGTAGTTGTGAAAGCCGTTGTGGCAGTCAGGATGGACGGTATCGTTCGGGCCGTACCAGTGGTTGTACATCGTGTCTGCCAGGTGGCCGTTGATCCACAATTTGCCACGCTGACCTGACCAGGCCGGTGCTGAACCGGGCACGCAGGCCGCTGGGGTCGTTTGTGTTCCCATCGAAAGGACAACGACGCGATGCTTGTAATCGGTTCCCGTAGGAGCCGCGTCCTGACCATCGCCCAGTAGCTGTTCGCTGAAGGCGACCGTGTTGCTGGTACCGTCGGTCACATCGCGAAAGCCGATTTTTGAGCGAGCGAAAATAATCCCGTCTGCATTGGCATTCGAACCATCATCGGTAGCCGCAGAACCATTGATTCCAGACCCCATACAGGCCGGGTAGCTGATGCCGCCATATTCGGAATTGGGTACGGATTCCTTATCGCTCGGACAGGTCAGAATCGCCAGTTTTGTCTTAGCCGCATTATCGTTCTGACCGACGGCTGCGGCATCAAATGATCCCGAGTTGAAGGCATTGAGTGGAGGGACATCGTAATCAAGCAGGTTCTGCAACCCTGCCTGCTCCACGAACGGCAACAACTGAGCATGAGCCGACCAGACATACGGATATCCCAGCGCTCCCGGCGGAAAAACGCGATGTGTCGATTCGTAATTATGCAGTGCGAGAGCGAGCTGTTTCAGATTGTTTTTGCAACTCGATCGCCGAGCCGCTTCGCGAGCCTGTTGCACTGCTGGCAAAAGTAAAGCGACAAGTATCGCAATGATTGCGATGACAACAAGCAGTTCTATCAGCGTGAAACCACGCTGACTTTTTATGGTTTGAGACTTTTGAATTAACATGAAATAACCTCAGAAAGTAGGGTCCGCTGTGCGGACCAGAATGCGGGTCAATGAAAATTCAGCGCCGTGCTTAACACATTACACTGCTGGGCAAGCCAGCAGTGGCACACGCCGATTGGATTGATTGATGAAGACTTCAACAACGGTTTCCCTGCGGCTCGTGATGGCACGCTCACACCGGGCGCAGGACTACCTGTGAAGAGTGAGCCAAGTCCCGAGTGAGCGCGCGAACACAAGCCGCAAGCTTTGAAAATGGAGCTGATCTGTGAGAGTCTATGACAATGAGATCGTTAACGACTCCACAAGTTCTGCAGGTCGAAAGCAGATGCAACTTCATTCAGAGAGAAGCACTGGCAAAGCCAGTGGCACACTATCATGAAATGAATCAGGTATCCCAAAAGTCATTCTCAAAAAATCAGCGAAGCCGTCGCTTTTAAAGCCAGCCGCGGCGGAGGTTCGGGGGGATTGAGCGGGCACTCAATCAGCGTTTCGGAAAGGAGGCAGACACTTCCCGTCATGTTCATCGCAGGAAGTTCAGTAGTGTTAAAAACCAGATCACTCCATGGAATCGAATTCCAGAAGAAATTGCTCTGGCCATGACAGCGGAGAACGAAAGCAGTCAGTACAGTTTGAGTTTTAGCGGTTGACTCTTCATTTTCAGCAACTGATGTGGAATCTTCCTGACAACATCCTGCAGGAACAGCAGATTTGCAGCAAGCCATTTCAGCAGACGCTGATTTCTGACAACAACTGGGAGTGACCGCCTGAACGATCTGACTTTCAACAGAATGCTGAGCACAGCAGTTTTTTACGACCTGAGATTTTTCTGACGCTTCTTTCTCAGCGGCTGCAATCACATAATCCGGCGGAGTGACATGATTCGCTTTCGCCCAGGCCAGTTTCTGAGAGTCAGTAAAACAGCAGCAACTTTTCCAGCACTGTTTCGCAGAGGCACAACCGCAAGGGCGATCCTGACAGGGAAAAGGAATCGAGCGGTCTTTCTCAGCGGTGACCGGCACAGTCATCGGCAGCGGGATAATCGAAGCGCACATTCCCAGTACGACAAGCAGGGCAATCGCCTGTCGGAATGTGATTCGAATTGTCTTCAATAACCGAGGAAGCATGCTGGTCCAGTATGAAATTCAGACGCAATCGTTGCTTATCGGCTCACTCTCCACAACGAAAGTTTACCAAGCCGGACAGAAGAATCCAGTCAGAAACATCGAAATCGCCAGTGTGTGACATTTTGTCAGGCAAATCTAGCGATCAGCTATTACAATGATTCTCACCTTCAAAACTTAATATTTATACCCCTGAATCAGGATCAACCATGGCCACTCTCCGCTACATCGATGTCGTCGGCTCCAGCCGGTTCATTCCTGAGCCAGATAAATTCCGCGTACAGGTACATTTGTTCTGTAAGAAACGCTGGGGGCAGAACAATCTGGATAAGTCCTTTCAGTTTCGAACCGCTGTCATTGATGGGTTGATCAAAGAGGGATTGAAACGGACTCAAATAGAGGATGCCGGGGGAGGGAATGAAACTTACTATTTGCGAAAAGCCGATCAGATTACCTACACACTGATCCTACACGGCAAGGAGCAGCAGAAACTTGTCGAGTCGATGCGAACGGTCGATCAGATCAGCCAGCAGATGGGGCAGGAATTTTCCTTCAAAATCATTTCCCCGACATTCCGTAAGCCAGAAGATGCGTATGGTATAACATTGCGGGAAGCGATTGCGAAAGCTCGCCTGAAAGCCGAAACGATTGCTTCAGAAGCCGAGTTGAAAATCGTGAATGTGATTCATGTGATTGAACAGCAGAAGAAAAGTTCACCATCAAATTCTTCCAACCAGGAAGACTGGCCATCGACCTGGGGAGACGATGAAGACCTCATGCTGGGAAAATTCGCAGCTGCCGATGTCGGCTTCACAGAAACCTCGGCAAATTTGACTCCACTGGTCATTCGCTGCGAGGTTCGTTTTGAAGTTGCACCATTAAAAGAATAGACTAACTGGCCGAGTCCCAATCGACTTGAGCCTTGGGAACTATAAATAATGACCAGAGAAAAGAGTGATACCCTATGTCGACTGCATTCACAAAACAAATTCTTCAAGCCATCATTCTGCTAATAATGGCAGTCATTCCGCAACTGGCCCCGTCGCAACAACTTGATGCGGCTCCACCAGAGCGACCGAACATCTTACTCATCGTTTCTGATGATATGGGTTTCGAATGCGTTGAAGCCAATGGTGGCACTTCCTATAAGACGCCTCGATTGAATCAGCTGGCTGAAACCGGGATGCGGTTTACACATGCGTATTCTCAACCAATATGTACTCCTTCTCGGGTGCAGTTGATGACAGGGAAATACAATCAGCGGAATTACATTCGCTTTGGTGTGCTCGATCCTGCTCAAACAACTTTTGCTCAGGTTCTTAAAAAGGCAGGCTACAAAACCTGCATTGCCGGGAAGTGGCAACTCGAAGGAGGACTTGAAGGGCCGCATCATTTTGGTTTTGAGGAATATTGTCTGTGGCAATTGACTCGTCGTCCGAGTCGTTATCCCAGTCCCGGACTGGAGATCAATGGGAAAGAAGTCGACTTTCCCGGCAAATACGGGCCGGACATCGCCAGCGATTTTATTTGCGACTTCATCAAGCAAAATGAAGATCAGCCATTCCTGGTATATTATCCGATGATTTTACCTCACTGGCCATTCGAGCCGACGCCGGACAGCGAGGAATGGGATCCGAATTCACAGGGAGCAGGCGGAAGTCAGAAGCATCCCGAGTTCTTTGTCGACATGGTCAACTATACCGATAAGATGGTCGGCAAGATTATCGATCAGTTGGAAGCTTCCGGATTACGCAAGAATACGCTTATCATTTTTACTGGAGATAACGGTACTGCGACGAGCGTCACTTCCATGATTGACGGGAAATCGTTTCAGGGCGGGAAGGGAAGTCCCACGGATGCCGGGATGCATGTACCGATGATCGCTAACTGGCCAGACAAGATATCTTCAGGTGTCGTCAATGAGAATCTCGTCGACTTTACCGACATCTTCCCGACTCTGCTTGAAACCGCTGGCGTCACTTCTCCCGATGATCTGGAACTGGACGGCAGAAGCATACTTCCCCAGTTATTAGGCAAAAAAGCGGAGCCGCGGGAGTTCATATATTGCTGGTACGCCCGCAACGGCGGCAAAACTGGCGATGAATTTGTCCAGAACAAGACGTTCAAGTTTTATCGGGACGGGCAATACTATAATATAGTCAGAGATCCACGAGAAAAATCGCCATTGGATGTGAACAGACTTAATCCAAAAGCTCAGGAAAACCTGTCGAATCTCAAACAGGCCCTGTCAAAATATGATGACACACGGGTGATGTTGCCGGAGCCTTATCCAAAAGAAGTTTCTCCCGCACAAAAGAATCCAAAGAAAAATAAGCAGAAGAATTCCCAATGAAAAAGAAAGTCCTCAGTGTTGGCCAGTGTGTTCCCGATGATGGAGCCCTTAAAAGCTATCTGACCACGCATTTTGATATTGATTTTACTCGTTCACCAAACAAAGAGGATGCGTTGGCGAAAATCCGGACTGAGCCATTCGATCTGATCACTGTGAATCGCAAGCTCGATGAAGACTACACCGATGGCATGGAAGTCATCAAATCGATTCAGTCCGATCCCGACATCAACACAACGCCCGTAATGCTGGTAACGAATTATCCCGAATCGCAGGAAGAAGCGGTCGCTGCAGGAGCCGAGTACGGTTTTGGAAAACTCGAATACGACAAACCTGAAGTTCTTGAACGACTGAAAAAGTATTTGGGATAGACTGTAAATATTTATGTCCCCTCTCCCTCTGGGAGAGGGTTAGGGTGAGGGGATTAGACGGAGCTATTTTTGCCGCGTCGAAATTGTACCCTCATCTGGCCTTCGCCCCCTTCTTTCTTGGAAAATAAAAGAGAACCGCTCCCCAAGGAGAAGGATATGAAATCACTCTCCGCCTCTGGAAAATTTATGCCCGCTTACGAACAATCACGAATGATGAAAGCGATCCGGTGTGAGCCGGTCGATACGACACCGGTCTGGATTATGCGACAGGCGGGACGTTATCTCCCTGAATACATGGCCGTTCGGAACAAAGTGACATTCATTGAACTTTGCAAAACTCCCGAACTGGCAGCCGAGGTGACATTAACGGCTCAGCAGGTTCTCGGAGTCGATGCCGCGATTCTCTTTGCCGATTTACTCCCGATGCTCCAGCCAATGGGCATGGACCTGACCTATGAAAAAGGGGAAGGCCCGAAGCTTCATAATCCGCTGCGAACTTCAGCAGATGTCGATCGATTCCAGGAACTCGAAAATGTCGATGAACTCGGGTTTGTGTTCGAGGCCGTCAAATTAATTCGCGCCGGTTTGCCGGAAGATATTCCCCTGCTCGGCTTTGCCGGGGCTCCGTTCACTTTGGCTTCTTATGCGATTGAAGGGAGTGGGAGCAAGAATTACATCCATACCAAAACAATGATGTACACCGATCCCGGCAAGTGGGATGCGATCATGTCCCGGCTCTCCAATACCATTGTCCGCTATTTGACACGCCAGTTCCAGGACGGTTGTCAGGCGGTCCAGCTATTTGACAGCTGGGCCGGGTGTCTCTCGCCGGATGATTATCGACAATACGTTCTGCCATATACGAAGCGGATCATTGCCGCTGTATCCGAGCATGGACCCGTTATCAATTTCCTGACGGGTAATCCAGCTTTGCTCCCCCTGCAGAAAGAAGCGGGCGGTCGCGTGATGGGAATCGACTGGCGCTGCGATCTCAAAGAAGCCCGGGAGTTGTTTGGATATGATGTCGCCGTGCAGGGAAATCTCGATCCGGTCACGCTGTTTGCCGATATCCCGACCATCCGCGAGAAGGCTAAAATCGTAATTGATAAGGCTGCCGGTCATCCCGGGCATATTTTCAATCTGGGACACGGTGTGATGCCGGATATGAAACCGGAGAATGTGAAAGCTCTTGTTAACATTGTTCATGAACTGGGTGCGAGCGGATGAACGAGAGTCCCAAGACTCCCATTCGCTGGGCTGTGGTCGGCGGAGGATTGAGCGGGCTGGCTGCCTGTCAGCATCTGCTTTCGCTGAGTAAATCGAAGTCTACTCCAGTAGAAATCGATTTGTACGAAGCGTCTGATCGACTTGGTGGCGTATTTGGCACGATTGAACAGGATGGCTATCTGCTCGAAACGGGAGCCGATATGTTCATCACGAATAAACCTGCAGGACTGAAACTGGCGAAGCAACTCGGTCTGGAAAATCGTCTGATCGAAACCGAGGCTCGCTATCGAAAAAGTATGATACTACGTGAAGGTCGTCCGGTTCCAACGCCCGCAGGGTTCGATCTGATGGCTCCCCGACAACTCCATCCGTTTCTGAAATCTCCGATTCTATCCGCAGCCGGGAAACGTCGCGTATTGAAAGAATACTGGATCGAGGCAGCTCCTCAAGAAGACGAATCTCTGCAGGATTTCGCGGTTCGACGATTTGGTCGCGAGGCCTTTGAACGCATGATCCAGCCAATGATTGGAGGCATCTACACGGCTGATCCAGCAAAACTCAGCCTGCGGGCAACATTGCCGCGGTTTCTGGAAATGGAAGAGCAATACGGCGGCGTCTTGCGTGGTCTCAAACTTCATTCCTCGCATGAAAAAAGTGCCGATGCCATCGTCAATAATCAGGCCAGTGGTGCCCGGTATGGCATGTTTCTTTCTTTTGATCGAGGCATGTCTGTACTGCAGGAGACTCTGTTTTCTTCCATCGAAAACGAAATCACGCTGCATAAAAATTCAACGGTCGAAAAAATCGCCCAGCAGGAAAACGGCGGTTACGATGTCTCGCTTCGAAATGAAAACACTCCCCGTCATTTTGATAGCGTCATTATCGCTGCGCCCAGCTATGTCGCTGGGAAACTTCTCGAAGAACTCGATTCGTATCTCTCATCCGAATTGAATGCAATCCCCTACGCTTCAGCTGCGATTGTGGTGACTGGATATCCGTTATCACAAATTCAACATCCTATGGACTGCTTCGGCATGGTCATCCCGGCTATTGAAAGACGTAATATTCTGGCCGTCTCCTGCACGAGCCGCAAATTTCCGAATCGTGCTCCCGAGGGTTCGATTCAACTGCGAACATTCATCGGGGGAGCCCTCCAGCAACATCTGCTCGAAAAGGATGATGACGAATTGCTGGCAATCACGCAGCAGGAACTCCGTGAGATTTTTGGAGTCGAAGGGACTCCCGAAACAACTCACGTTGTCCGCTGGAATCGAGCGATGCCCCAGTATCATGTGGGGCATCTCGATCGGGTCAATCGCATTGGTAAGCAGTTGGAAAAGCATCCCGGACTTGCCGTAGCCGGGAATGCATTGAATGGAGTCGGCATTCCCGATGTTATTCAAACTGCTCAAGCCTCTGTCGAAAAATGCTGGACTGAGATCACCGGAGCAGATTGAAACATCAGAATTTGACTTTATGCACGAAACGCCCGTTGCAGCTCTTCAAGAGAAGTCACTCCTTCAGCGACCAGTCGCAATCCCTCATCCTTGAAGTTGGGCATGTTTTCTTCACGGGCCTGGGCTTTAATGGCGGATGCATCTTTGCCAGCTGCTACGACCTGTTTCATGCCATCGGTCATTTCGATAAGTTCGATCATTGCGGTGCGGCCAAAGTAGCCACTTCCACCGCATTTCCGGCAAACCCGCAAATCTTCACCATCTTCGGCTTGAGGAGGTCGGAAGAGTGTTTGCACTTCCTCGGGTAAGCCAACCTTTTTGATCAACTTGGGATTGGGGCGATAGGGCTGCTTACATTTGTCACAAAGTTTGCGGATGAGTTTCTGTCCAAAAACACCATTGATGGATTTGGCAACTATTTTGGGATCGCCCGCAACTTTGTAAAGCGCTGGAATTGCAGTAGAAGCATCCCGTGCGGCTATTTCAGAGATGAGTGTAATTTCATCACACTTCTCGAAGGCCTGTTTAATAGTGGTTTCGTTGTCAAACGGTTCGATAAAAGCGACATCGCCTTCCATGCGAATCAATCGCTGGAGAGCCGTTTCGAGATCATCAGTCTCTCTGCGCTCGAACTGTGACACACTGCCCAGGTCACGATGACCAACATTAATCAGAGCAAAGGTCGTCCGCACATAGGCATCAATTCCACGCATAATCGTAAAAGCGAGTGAAGTCACTTCAGAGTCCGGAGGTCCAGCTGCAAGTACGATTCCTTTTTCGTTCGTCAAATCTCGAATTTTATCGATGATCGACTGGCTGTACCCCAGTTCCATGGGTGAGTACTTCGCATTTTTGACATCAATCAAATCGACAGTCAAACGCTCGGCTCCACCTCCGAGCGGTTTCGTGTTCATCATCAGCAGGTATTTTCGGTCATCAAACTCGGCTCGAATCCCGCCCGATTGGGCTTCTTTACGATTCTTAACATCCATCCCGGAAACCAGCTTGAGACACTGCGTGACTGCCATCCCCTCCTTGCTGCTCATCCGTCCGCCGGCAAAGCCGATTCCATCGACAAATAATTGAATGACCGCCCGTTCGCCTTTCGGTTCAATCCGAATGCGTTCTGCTCGTCGTTCAAGGGCATCCGTCACAATTTCTTTGGCCCGCAAGAGTCCGACCTGGGCCAGTCGTGCATGTTCAGAGAGATCGACTTCGACTCCACTGAATGTCCCTTGGAACATGACGAGTTCGACTTCGTCTTCGTAATCGTCTTCTTCTTGCTTCTTACCAAAACCAAAAATCACCGGACGGACTCCGCTCTATATTAAATGAGATGTAGGCTAGAGGATCGTTCTAACTCAAGCTTCGATTTGTGTGCCACTGGCTTAGCCAGTGCCACCCTGGCGTTTTATGTAAATGAAATGCAGGCTCCATACTAATCTATAAGCATCCATACTTTAATTGATCATGACAGACAGATTCAGGACTTCAATCCATAGTTGTCCAGAGTTTTCTTCAGACTTTCAACGCCTGCCTCTTCCAGAGATGTCAGTGGCAAACGCAGGTCGCCCGTGTCGCGACCGAGGATTTTCATTGCCGCTTTAACAGGTATCGGATTGGTTGCCAGCGAAAGCATATCGCGACACAGGCCAAACAGTTTGTAATGCAGTTTACGAGCCTCATCCCAGTTGCCAGCGTGAGCAGCTTCGACCATCGCTTTAACATCTTTCGGAACGATATTCCCGACCACGGACACAACACCGCTGGCACCAAGAGACATTAACGGCAGGGTCAGACTGTCATCACCCGAAAGCACGGTCAATTCGGTCGCCGCCAGTACCTGAGAAGCCTGATCCATCGAACCAGTTGCTTCTTTGACCGCAACGATGTTCTCCAGTTCGGCCAGTTTGATAATCGTTTCCGGCTCGATATTTTTGGCAGATCGTCCGGGAATGTTGTAGACAACAACCGGCAGTTCCCCTTCTTCAGCGACTGCCTTGTAATGTTCGTAAAAACCGGACTGCATCGGTTTGTTGTAGTAGGGAGAGACGATCAAGGCGCCATCGGCTCCTGCCTTCTTCGCTTGTTTCGTCAAACGAATGGCTTCCGCTGTGCTGTTCGAGCCAGTCCCTGCCATCACCTTGGCACGACCATTGGATTGCTCACAAGTGATCGCGATCACCCGATCGTGCTCATCATGGGAAAGCGTCGGACTTTCACCAGTCGTGCCGCAAGGAGCCAGGGCATCGACCCCGGCTTCAATCAACTGATCGACCAGTTTACGCAGCCCCTGTTCGTCCACGTTGCCATCTCGGAAGGGAGTGACCAACGCCACCGTCACTCCCCGAAACATCTCGCCTTGTCGTGCCATTTGATAACCTGTATTTCGTCTGTCAAAAAGTTCTGTTCAATGGTCGGACAGAACTCACTGTGTGAAGTTCATATTGAATTGTATTTGATTCGGACATGCCTTGATTTAGCGAGATGTCCAATCGATTTTCGACATCTCTGCTAACGCCAGAATCAAGGCCTGAACACCATCGCGTCCATGACCGATGGCCTGCAGCGAAATGTAAAGTTGTTGAGCCAGGGCCAGACCGGGCATCGAAATCTGCATCCGTCGGGCTTCTGCCAAAGCAATGCCCATATCTTTGATGAAATGCTCTACAAAGAAGCCGGGATCGAAATCATTTCCCATCATGCGTGGCCCGTAATTGGCCAGCGACCAACTGCCTGCTGCTCCAGACGAGACCGATTTCATCACTGTTTCCAGATCGAGCCCCGCTTTGTATCCGTAGAGCAATGCTTCGCAAACGCCGATCATACCGGTGGCAATCAACGTCTGATTCACCATTTTCGTGTGCTGACCAGAACCCGCTTTCCCCTGATAAACAATCGTTTTCCCCATCGCTTCCCAGCAGGGTTGCAGTGCGGAAACGATCTCTTCATCGCCGCCAATCATGATAGAAAGAGCGGCATTCTTTGCACCAACATCTCCACCGGAAACCGGGGCATCGACTGCATGAACCTGTTTCGCTTTTGCCGCTTCATAAATTTCCACGGCCAGAGAAGGCTCGCTGGTCGTCATGTCGACAAGAACAGAACCACTTCTTGCTCCGGCCAGCATCCCCTCTTCGCCGAGAAAAACCTCCCGCACATCACTCGGAAAACCGACAATCGCGAAGACGACATCGGAATTTTCGGCAACCGCTTTGGGACTCTCGCACCAAGTGGCTCCCTTATCGAGCAGGGGCTGAGATTTCTCTTTAGTACGTGAGTAAATCGAAAGTGAAAAGCCGGCATCGATCAAATGACCAGCCATGCTCTTGCCCATCACGCCAGTGCCGATAAAACCAAGTTTTGTCTCTCCGTGTTGAATTTTCATAAATGAAAGCGTCCTGTTGTATCTTGTGAGTTCTCAAATAGAGTTGGTGTCGTGAATCGACGATATCATGCCAGTAATAAGCAATTCAGTATAATCGCTTCTGGGGACGTTTGCATCTACTGAGAAGAGATTCCTTTGCGGAGTTTTCTCAAATCCACATCAATAGGTCTAGATGCTTGCGCTTCGTGCTTGTAGGGTTGGATAAATGCGTTAAGAAAGTGTACGTCTGGCAGTGCCTGAACTACAACTACACTTGTAGATATAGCGATGGGTGGCTGGGGTCGAACGCAGTGAGCCCCCAGAATGTAATCGTCTTCGAACAGGGGCTTCGCTTCGCTACGACCCCAGCCACCCAATGATATAAATATTAATGGTTTATGAGAGCGGCTTAAGTCGCCGGGCGATCCATCACGAAATTGATCAATTCAAACTCAGCCGAGCGACAGGCATCGTAAAGTTGTACGACTTCACCAAGTGGGACATCATCGTCAACATCAAGCAGGATCGGACTGTCTCTTGAAATTTCCGAAAGCGCTTTCAATGTCGGAATGAACTCCTTGAATGAGGTGAAAATCCGTCCATTCATTTCAATCAGACTGCGGGAGTTTTCGGGGCCCTGAAAGAGTCGGAGTCGAACTTCGGTTACCCAGCTTTCGGTTGGTTCACTTTGCTGAGCATCGACACTTCCACTGGCCAGTTCCGTCGGCAAGGACATTTCCACGACCTGATCGGTTGCCACGCAAACAAAGAAGACGAGCAGCAGGAATACGATGTCGATCATCGGCGTCATTGTCTGGTCTTCGCCGAGATCACGATCAGAAGTCAGCACAGAGCGGATTCTCATTGTTTATTCTCCAGTTCCCGGCACAACCGTAAAACTGACTTTCCGCAAATTTGCTTTTGCACAGGTTTCGAGAATCGGTTTGATAAATCGATACTCGGCTGCCGCGTCGCCACGAATGCGGACTTCCTGTTCAGGATCGTCCGCGGTACGAGGTTTTTCAACCTGCAGCAGAATCGCTTCCAGTTCTGACCAGGGCAACTTTCGTCCAGCCAGCAGATAGGAGCCATCGCTCAGAATGGTGATGGTCATCCGCCGAGGTGAAATTGTTTCGGGATCTTCTGCCTGAGACGCTTCAGGCAGATTGACTGTTTCGAGGGTTTCGCTTTTCACAAAGTGAGTCGCGACCAGAAAAAAGATGATCAGCAGGAAGACGATATCGATCATCGGCGTGATCGCGAATTTGAGCGAACGGGATCGTCGAGCGACAGCTGGTTTCATGTCGTCCCTTTTGCCGAGGCTGGATTTTGAGAAACGACTTTCCGTTTAAGTCGAGCTTTCCGATATCCCGCAAAAACCTGCTCGGCTAGTAACGAGGTTTCGAAGACCATTTCATCAACGCGATTTCTCAGCAATGCAAAACATCCCAGAGCCGGAATCGCGACACTCAAGCCCATTAACGTTGTGACGAGAGCAAAGGAAATTCCTGGAGCAAACTCAGAAACGGACGGGCTGGCCTGCGACTGAAATTCGAGAAATGCCTGAATCATTCCCCAGACCGTGCCGAGCAGTCCGAGCATGGGAGTGAGTGTGCCGATGACGTTGAGATATTCGACCTTCCGCATCATGCGTGCAGAATGTTCGGCACTGGCATCTTCCAGAGCTTTTTCCACGACGGTATTTCCCAGTTCAATTTCAGAAAGACCGGCCTGAATCATATCTCCCAGAAAACAGGGATTGTCTCGGCATAGCTGATTGGCTTCCTGGAGACGACCGGCTGTGATCAGTTCATGAGCCTGTTTGGCCAGTGAGACCGGGGCCAGATTTCCCCGCCTGAGCATGAGCAGGTTCTGCATGATCAAAGTCACCATCACCACACTCATCCCAATGATGATGTAGCCGACAACGCCGCCCGCTTCGAGCAACTGTTGCCAGTCCATGGCAGGTTTCCCGTCTACGGTTTGGGCGAGAACGTAATAGATCGCGTTCGTCAAAACGACTTCCTTGTTGTTATTTTAGTGTTGATGATTTGATAGGGCTCATGCAACTCAATTTGATTGATGAGGGTGGCGGGGGCGCTCCGCTTCAGCGGAAGCCCCCGGAAGTTTTATAATTCGGGGGCTTCTCTTCGAGAGCGCCCCCGCCACCCCTGCGAACTGTTTACTCCGTCACTTGAATCTCATATAATGTCGGCCAGTTTTTCCCGGTGACATACAACTTGCGATTCACTTCATCCCAGGCGATGCCGTTGTAGACAGCTTCTCGATTGAGTCGGACGGAAAGTGGTTTCAAGCCGCCCAGGTCGACATAACCTTTGACACGACCCGTTTCGGGATCGATCCGCACGATTTTGTCCTGATGCCAGATGTTCGCCCAGACTTCGCCCTGGATATATTCCAGTTCATTAAGATCATCTATGGTGCGCTTGCCGTCGTGAACTGTAACTCGTCGTTGAACATTGAACTCTTTGGGATCGTAAAACCGAAGTGTCGCCGAGCCATCGCTCATGATTAGCGATTCACCATCAAACGTCAGCCCCCAGCCTTCGCCGGCGTAGCGAACCGTTCGTGTGAGCCGCAAAGTTTCGGGGTCGTAAACAAAAGCAACGCGGTTTTTCCAGGTCAGCTGAAACAGTTCGCCATTGGCAATCGCGATGCCTTCGCCGAAGTACTGTTTGTTCAGCGAGACTGAATTCAATACTCGCCCGGTCGAAAGGTCGATCCGCTGGAGTTTTGACTCTCCAAACTGACCGGTTCCTTCGTAGAGGATACCCTCGTGGACCAGCAAACCTTGCGTAAAATCGTTGCGGTTATGATCGTGCTTGGCGACTTCACGATATCGCCAGTATTCGACCTGCTGGAAATTGCCTGCAGCCCAGGAAACACCAAAGCCAATCAGCATGGCTGCAAAAATAGCGACCAGTGCTAACGAACGATGCCAGCGTCCACTCGACTTCGCAGGTTTTTCCATGTCCGTTGTCATGTGTGATCCATCAACAATCAAAACATCAGTCGGACAGGCTTCCAGCCTGTCAATTGAACTTTTACAAGCACGAAGCGCAAGCGAGTGAATGAGTAGAATCCGCATTGACACACTCGCTTGCGCTTCGTGCTTGTAGTTTCCCACCTTAAGAGATTAACTGTTCCGAGTCATTTGTGTCGACCCGAGGTTCCTGGCCGCGGAGAACGCTGTTGCCGGAAAATAGATTTCGCTGGTCAATAGCTGGCGGATTGAGCCAGTCTTCTTCGTTGAATTGTCCACTTTGACCATAAGCGACCAGGGCATTCCCGTAACAGGTCAATTCGACATCCTTCTGGGGGATGCCGCGATCGATCATCAATTTCGCTGTTTTCGGTACGGCCAAAGGATCGGAAACGCCCCAGTCGGCTGAGGAATCGACGATAATTCGTTCCGACCCGAATTTCCGGACGACTTCAACCATCCGCTCATTACCCATTTTTGTTTTGGGATAAATGGTGAAGGCTGCCCAGAAGCCTCGATCGAGCACTTCCTGAACTGTTTCTTCGTTGTTGTGATCGATCACGACCATGTGCGGTGGGACACCGAGTTCTTCGGCGATGTCCATGCTCCGCTGGGTTCCCTGCTTTTTATTGCGGTGTGGTGTGTGAATCATCACGGGTAGTTCGACCTGTTGAGCCAGGATGATCTGTTCTCTCAGAAAACGCTCCTCGGCATCGGTCATGTCGTCGAAACCAATTTCCCCGACCGCAACCACTCCCTCTTTTGCCAGATAGAGCGGCAGAATTTCCATCACTTCTTCTGCCAGCGGCACATTATTGGCCTCTTTGGAATTCAAGCCGATGGTGCAGTAATGTCGAATTCCGAATTGAGCGGCTCGAAAACGCTCGAAACCAACCAGGCTCGAATAATAGTCCTGAAAGGTTCCCACGCTCGTGCGAGGTTGACCAAGCCAGAAAGCCGGTTCGATGACGGCAACAATCCCGGCGGCGGCCATCGCTTCGTAATCATCAGTCGTGCGGGCGGAGACGTGAATATGGGGATCGATTATCTTCATGGCGAGCCTTGCCCTGTCTGGGCTATGTTTTGGTGTTCAATTTTCTGCAAGACTCCATCTTGTATTTTCAGGCAGTCTCTGTCAATCGGTCACTCATTGAAGGGAAGGAATCGCAACTGGAACCTGCAGCATCTCCCGGCCTTCAATATCACATACACTGAACACCGCTGATGGAGTTTCGGCCTTCCAGTCAATCAGTATTTTCCCAAAGTTGACTTCGTTATACATCAGGCCATATCGCAAAGAATTGAGCTCATTCTGATATTTTCGGGGAGCATTCAAACTACTGGAAGTCATTTCCAGGAGTGGATAACTTCCTTCACGATTCAGCTTACTGAACTCAGCTGCATGTCGATCTCCACTTAAAAATACGACTCCCTCGGAATTTGTTTTCTCAATCAGCTTCAAGAGACGGGCTCGTTCAGTCGGAAGATTTTCCCATTTTTCATAACGTTGTTCGAGAGGCAATACCTGAATACTGGAGACAATCAATCGCAAATGAGCTGGAACCTTTAATTGTTCCTCCAACCATTTCCATTGAGCATCACCCAGCATATTTGCATCCGGATCATCCGTCGGACCATAAGGCCCGGAGTGCCCTTCAGCTGTGGGAGATTGATCCATAATTTTCTTTAGTGGCGTCCGGAAGTAGCGGGTATCGAGCAGAATGATGTGCACCTGCTGGCCAACTGGCCCATAAAGATATGAAGCGTAAACTCCTTCACGAGTCCGGCGAAGGGAATTGTCCGGTTCATCCAGAAAGTCGAGAAACAGTTGTTGAGAACCAGCTTTTTGCGGGTATTCGATACCTGCATCGTTCTTGCCGTAGTCGTGATCATCCCATGTGCCAATCACTGAACATTGTTCTCGCAAAGCCGTGTAACCGGGTTGTGATTTCTGTTTTTCCCACTTTGCGGCCAGTACGTTCAAGTCTTCGGAATCGCCATAAATGTTGTCGCCCATGTAGATAAACAGATCTGGCTCAGAGGCAATAATTGCTTGCCAGATTGGCTGCGGCAAATCCTGTTTGGAACAGGATCCACACGTGATTCGATTCAGACGTTGAGGGAAAACGAAGTCGGCTTGTGGTTCTTTTCCAGAAAGGGAATTCGAGAGAAAGACAACCGCTGTCATCGCAAAGAAGATATATCGCAGCATCATTGATTGACCTGAAGATTAAAAGTGAGTGAATTCGCCAGTCGATCAGCTACGGCCTGACATGCGATGAAGAAAAAGTGAGAAAGAACAATCAAATATCCGTAGCCGCGAGAAAGTTTGAAATAATCTCATTCACAGCCGCTGGCTTTTCCAGCGGAGACATATGCCCGGCTCCCATGATGACTTCATACTGAGCATTCGGGATCTGTTCTGCCAGTTTTTTCATATCCTGAGTTGTTGTGATTTGATCTTCAGCTCCACAAATGACGAGAGTCGGGACCGCAATGTCTGATAAGGTAGCCGTCATATCTGGTCGCGCTGCCATGCCCAGGGCTGCGGCTGCAATTGCCTGAGGGTTGGTTCGCAGTATGACATTCCGTGTTTGATCCACCAGAGTGGAATTTGTTTCGAGTATTGCAGCCGCGAAAAGTTTCGGAATCATTCCGTCGACGAAAAATTCCGGGCCTTCTTTCATCACCCGATCCGCCAGTTCAAGTCGATTGGCTCGTGTCGGTTCCGTATCAGGAGTCGCTTTTGTATCGCAAACGATGAGTCGCCCGAGTTGCCCGGGATACTTCCGTGCAAATTGCCAGGCGATATAACCTCCCATCGATAAGCCACAGAGTGTGACAGGTTCTGTAATGGAAAGCGCATCGAGGATTTCATGAAGATCGTCTGCATAGTCTTCCATCTCGGACTGCTCACGAGCTCCGGTCGACATTCCGAAACCACGCAAGTCGGGGGCAATCACCCGGTATCGATCTGCGAATGCATTCAACTGAGCATCCCACATTGTATGATCGAGCGGGAATCCGTGGACGAACAGAATGGGAGCCCCGGTTCCCCGATCTTCGACATGAAAGCTGGTATTGCGAATCGTTAATTCCATGGAATGTGTCACCTGTCAGAAAGCAGATAATTGAGTGAAAACAGTGTAGCAGTTCCAGGCCGGAGCAACCTCCCAAAAAACTGACTTTCTGGAATGAACAAGTTCCATAAAAAAAGCGGAACGATGAATCGTTCCGCTTTTATATCACTTGGCAACCGTTAAAGAATCACAAAAAGTTGAATCTTCAGGCGGTTCAACCGGCAAGATGAAAATTAGTCTTTTTTCTTTTTGTCAGCTGCTTTTTTGCCAACATCGCCTTTGTTGTCTTTTTCATCAACAACTTTCTTGGCTTTTTTCTCTTTCATATCGGCTTTGTCGCCTTTTTCAGCTTTGTCACCTTTGTGGTGAGCATCTTCGTGTTTTTCATCGTAGCCTTTGTCGTCACCTTTTTTGCACTCACATTCGGCTTTGCCGCAAGCTTTGCAAGCGTCAGCTGGTGAGCAGCATTTGCTGCAGCAAGAGCTTTTGCCACAAGTGTCACAAGCGTTGCTTGAGCAGCAGCTTGAAGTTGTGCAGCAGCTTGATTTGTAGCAACTTGTGTTGCATGAGCTATAGCAGCTGCTGTAGCAAGGTGTGTAGCAACGGGTACGGCAACGACGACGTGCTTCTGCGGTATCAGAAACAGAAACGACCAGCATGGCAACAGCCACAACACTCAGAAATGTACGCATAATTTGATTCTCCTGCATTGAATCATGAGTTCTGTCCCCTTCGTTAGTTCTCCCTGAGTCGCGTGGGACGAAAACCGCGTCAGAGTGGATAGCTATACGCTAATCCAGATATATTTAACATAGGGCTTTCTGGTAATCAAGCGAATATGCACATTTTGAGAGAAATAAGTGTTGTTTCCCACTTGTGTCAATTTCGCATGATCATCTTATAGTGATGGGGAATTGTTTAGAGTCAATAGGGGCTTTTTGGAAAATAGGAAGTTTATTCGGAAATCATTTTAAGGAAATCAGACTCACTCAGAATGGGAATTTTCAAGCTCTGGGCTTTCGTCAGTTTGCTCCCTGCATTTTCACCAGCGACAACAAAATCTGTTTTGCTTGAAACACTGCTCGAAGCTTTCCCCCCATGCTTTCTAATGGCGTCCTGTATTTCCTGGCGAGTGAACTGTGTAAGCGTGCCTGTTACAACGATGGATTTCCCTTGCAGCAGTTGAGTGGACTCCACTGAAGTTGATTTCTCTTCCTCGATTTGCACTCCCCGTGTTTTCAGTTCCTGAATCAAAGTCTGGCCGAAATCAGAATGAAAGAATTCTGCGACTGAAGCCGCAATGACTGGGCCGATTTCATCGATGGCAGCCAGTTCCTCTTCAGTGGCCTGGCTGATTTGTTCGAGCGAATGAAAGTGAGAAATCAAGACTTGCGCGTTGCTGACTCCCACATGACGGATATTCAATCCGGTCAATAGTCGCCAGACAGGTTGCTGTTTTGAAACTTCTATTCCATTGATTAATTTTTCTGCTGACTTCTGCCCAAACCGCTCCAGTTCCAGCAGACGATCCTGCTGTTGATGCAGGTCATAAATATCGACAAGATTTTTAACCAGACCAGCTTCAATCAACTGTTCAATCAGCTTGATCCCGAGCCCATCGATATCCATCGCCTGCCGGGAGGCAAAAAAGCGTAAACTTTCGCGAAGTCGAGCTGGACAGTTGGGATTCGGGCAGCGGATGTAGACGCCCCCTTCATCCTGCACGACATCCGTGCCACATTCCGGACAATTCTCTGGGAACTCGAAGGGAATCTCCTCTCCTGAACGACGTTCCAGTTCCACGCGAACCACATGGGGGATGATTTTGCCCGCTTTTTCAACAACGACCCAGTCTCCAATTCTGACACCGAGCCGTTCGACTTCATCGCGATTGTGCAAACTCGACCGGGAAACCGTTGTTCCAGCAATTTCGACTGGGGACAAATTCGCAACGGGTGTTAATGTTCCGGTCTTACCGACCTGAATCGTGATTGACTCGACCTGAGTTTCAGCTTCGTATCGCTCCCATTTGTAGGCCACTACCCATCGCGGACTCTTACTATTGCTTCCGAGTTCCTCCCGCTGAGCCAGTTGATTGACTTTGACAACCAGACCATCAATTTCCAGATCCAGTTCATACAGAGCCGCCATCATGATCTCGGCTTGTTCGAGGACTTCATCAATTCCATGGCACAGCCGAATGCCCGGTGTTGTCGGCAACCCGTAATTTCGGATCGCTTCCAGATACTTCAGGTGGGTCTCAAAATTCATCCCCTGCACATCGCCGATGCCGTGGGTCAGGAAACGGACTTTGCGTTTCGCGCACAAAGCCGGATCGAGCAGCTTCAATGCACCTGCGGTGCTGTTGCGGGGATTGGCATGCACAATTCCTCCGCTTTCCTCCTGTTGTGCACGCAGAACCGCGAAGTCGGAGTTAGCAATATAAGCCTCTCCTCGAACTTCCAGTCGTTCTGGAAAAGTCTTGCACTGCAAGCTCAGCGGAATTCCGCCGATAGTGCGGGCGTTGTGAGTGACGTCATCCCCAGTTTGGCCATCTCCACGTGTAATCGCCTGAATGAGTTGACCCTGTTCGTAAATGACAGCCAGGGCGACGCCATCGATTTTATATTCGAGAGTGTAATCGACCGAGTCGACCTCCAGCAGTTTACGAATCCGCTGATCGAAATCGACGATGCCGGCTGTTTCAAAGACATTATCGATTGAGAGCATCGGAACACGGTGTGGCACCGATGTGAACCCCTCAATCGGAGCTCCACCGACCTTCTGGCTGGGACTGTCCGGAGTGCGTAATTCCGGGTGCTGATTTTCGAGATCAATCAACTCCTGCAGCAGACGATCAAAATCCCGGTCGGGAATCTCGGTGCGAGCCTCCACGTAATAGAGGCGATTATGCCGATTGATTTCGTCCCGCAGTTCTCGAATCCGGCTCTCAATGCTCTGACTCAAAACAGTTCCTCCTGACCGATGATTTTCGTCGGTCAGTATGGCATTTTGAGTTGTGCTTGACTATCGAAAAGCGAGGAGGACCAAAGACTATCCTTTGTTCAATTCCGCTGGATTTCTTCCTGAGGCCCGTAGAGCAGAACCGGGATATTGATCACCGAGAACTCATCATCAGTGGTGGTGACTTTAATTTGTTGTGTCTGACGGCCTGAAGAGACTTTTCCGGAGACAGACACATCAAACGTGATTTGCAAATGACCATGTTCATCCTGACTGACTTGCTGATTTTCGATTTGGATTGAATCGAGACTGCTCGCAATTTCCAGCACCTCAAAGTGAGAGCGGTTGCGGAAATCGGTCAATGTGACGGTTTGCTTCGTTTTCTGTTCGCTCAGTTGATAGAAAATCAATGCCCGTGGTTTCACGGTCACTTTTTTCTCGGGGACTTCCACGCGAAACAGGACCTGCTCATGTTCAGCGGTTTTTCTGGCGTCCGTGTGATATTCAACATCAATGGTATACTCGTGCAATCCACTGGTTTCACCAGCCGTATCGACTTCCACATAAAACTTATGGCTTTCACCCGGTTTGAAAGCTTCCTGTTCCTGCATCCGGACCGTGACACAACCGCAACTTGGCTTGATTCTTGAAATCGTTAACGGAGCTTGCCCCGCATTGTGGAAGCTGAATTCGGCGACCGCTTTCCCTTCCCGCAAATCAACTTCCCGCATATGCACCATATGAATATGCATCGCCAGGTCTTTCCGAGAACCCTGTGCGGAAAATGACTTGGGAGAGGTACTGCTGGAAGCCCATGCAGATCCAATGACAGGGAATACGGCCAGCAAAACAGTCAGGAATGTTTTCATGGATATTCTCATAACAGATTGAGTAACAATTGAATTTAATTGATGAACAGACATTTCAGAAGTTGTCCGCTTTTCGCTTTCCGCTGTTCTGATTTCATGAAATCAGAACAGCTCACTCATCCCATTCGTCGCTGAAATTCTCGAAGTTGATCAGATGCCCATCGCGAAAAACCAGCATGTAGGAGTTTCCGTCACGGTCAGGCCCCCAGCGATAAACTTTATCGTCTGCTCGATACAAACCTTCATTAGCCAACAGGTTGGAGTCGTTGAATTCCCGTTCCCCATCTTCACCCAGAACGCGATTGACGTCGGCTTTATTCATGCCATTTTTGACACTGTTTTTAAGTAACCAGCGGATATCAGCGGATTCGCGAGTTTCGATAAAATGTTCCCGATGCTGTTCTTCTTCGGCAAAGACTACTTTTCGATCCTGGACGGGTAGGAGAGTATCGAGCATTGTATTGCAACCTGCAATCGCAAAAATCGTCAGTATCATACAAGCCGAGCAGGATGAAAAGTTTAGGTGCGAGAATCTCACTTTGCTGGAATTGATTAAGTTCATTCCCACGTTCTTTCTGTTATTTCTGTGCTATGCGGAACGGTCGAGAAGTGAGATTTCATATCTTGCCAGGCCTGACTTTTGCAACATTTTTGAGACATGGTCGAGTCGCTCATTTCCGCTGATGGCATTGAAACTGCAGGCAATAATTGCACCGACAACGGTCATCGCGACCTCAGTAACGCGGGTTGGCAACTGATAGGGCTTCAAATCCGCAAAAAACTGCTCGGAATTGCAGCATTCCCCAAATTTTTCACCCTGATACAGCAACTCCAGTCCATACAAATCGGTACTCCACTGGTAGTCGAACGGGCCGTAGCAATCCCGACGATGAATGACCCAGAAGCGAGTCTCATCGCACAGGACTCCAAAATCAGGAAATGAATGGGAATGGGGTTGAGCCACAAAAAACTCAGCATACGGTAAAGGAGGGAGATCAGGGACAGACAATAGTTGAGGGAATGAAGCGAAGTGGCCTCATTTTCACAGTGTATCATTCAACTTCTGCATTCACGAAGAGCAATTTTTGGAGCCTGAAACAGACGATTTTTCGACCTGAAGATTGTAAAGTCTGCAGAAGCTCGATAAAGAAATTTAGAAAATCTTCGGATTACGCTTGACAGTTAATACCCATACACACATAAAACCGTTGAAGCACTGTTTGTCATTTTCTATCGCTGCGTCGGCGATTGCGAAATATGAGCAGTGCTCAGGGATTCTTTCATCCCGTGGTCAGAACAGAACTCTAGAAATAACGTTGCCCTGCAGAGGATTTTCAGCATGACGGACGTCGTCCAGGATTTATCATCACACTTCTCCGATCCCATTTCCGAATGGGACGGCTATCTGAATCTATATGCACCAATGGCCGTCATTGAAGATGATGAAGAGTATTTTGAAGATCTCATCGGTGATGACGATGAAGAAGACGAAGATGACGACTTCGATGACGAAGAAGAAGACGACGAAGATTTCGAAGACGAATTTGAAGATGAATTCGACGATGAAGATTTCGACGACGACGATCTCGACGAAGATTTTGAAGACGATTTCGACGATGACGACGATGACGACGACGATGACGATCTCGACGATTTTGAAGACGATGATGATTATTAATCGTCTCGGACATTGTGGAACCTGAAACTGCTGATCAGTAAGGTTTGGCGATGTTTCCTGAGACTTGGAACGTGACCGTAGAGAAACGGCTATGAATTTATGGGGATGAGCGAAATTCTCGTCCCCTTCTTTTTGCGCAGCTGAATAACAGATTGAAACACTATGATGCACCTGGCCTCCCAAATTGAATCGGCTGCGAATGCCATTTCCAAAGTCTATTCAGATAAACCAAAAATTGGTTTGATCCTTGGTACCGGACTTGGTGGACTGTCTGAGCAAATCGATAAAAAAGCCGTGCTGCCTTATGAGGAAATTCCTCATTTTCCCCGCTCAACGGTGGAATCCCACAAGGGCCAACTCGTCTGCGGGACGCTGGCAGGTCAGAATATTCTGGCCATGGAAGGGCGATTTCATTACTACGAAGGATATTCGCTTCAGGAAGTGACATTCCCCGTTCGGGTCATGAAACAACTCGGCTGCGAAATTTTAATTGTCACCAATGCAGCTGGCGGAATGAATCCTCAGTATTCGCTGGCAGATCTGATGATCATCGAAGATCACATCAACCTGATGCCCGAAAACCCTCTTCGTGGTGTCAATGATGACAACCTCGGCCCTCGTTTTCCGGATATGTCCGCTCCTTATGATCGTGAACTGATTGAAACTGCAAAGAAGGCAGCCCTGAAATTGCAGGTCCCTGCTCAAACGGGTGTTTTTGTTGCGGTGCCGGGACCGAACCTGGAAACCCGAGCCGAGTATCGGATGCTCAAAGCCTACGGAGCCGATTGTGTGGGTATGTCGACCGTTCCCGAAGTCATCGTCGCAGCTCATGCCGGCATGCGTGTCCTCGGCTTCTCGGTCGTAACTGACCTGTGCCTGCCCGATGCTCTCGAACCGGTCGAACTCTCCAAAATCCTCGAAGTCGCCGCCAAAGGGGGAGCCCGGCTCGCAAAACTGATTCCGGAAATCATCGGAGAGATTAGCTAAAGTCTGTAGGCCAGGCTGTGCCTGACAAAATTAGCTAGTGCCCTGTCAGGGCTATGAATTAGGCTTCAAATAACTTCAAAACACTCCGTTGTCGTACTTTACAACATTTAGATCCCTAATTTTTAAACATGACAAACCACTAGTCCCCTAATCCCTAATGACTAACGCCCAAGACTTATGCCTGAACTTGTCCTCACTTCAAGTCAATCTCGACGAGTCGATCAACTCGCCATCGAGAAATATGGCGTTCCCAGTCTTGTATTGATGGAAAATGCAGGGCGTGGCTGTGCTGAAATTTTTCTGGTTGAATGTATTGAAAACGGACCGACGGTCATTGTCTGCGGCAAAGGGAATAATGCGGGTGACGGGTTTGTCATTGCCAGGCATCTCTACGTTCATCAGGAAGAGGTGGAAGTGCTGATGCTCTTTCCGCCGGAGGAATTGTCGGAGGATGCCCGTATCAATTTTGAGATCATCGACAAAATTGGCATTTCTCATCGTCTGGTCGATCCCCATCAGAATGCCGAATCGATTCGAGAGACTTTTGACGGAGCCGAGTGGATCATGGATGCAATGCTCGGGACAGGAATCAGCGGGGAAGTTCGCGAACCATTTGCGACCATGATTCAACTGATGAATGAGGCGGAAAGCGAAAAACTGGCCATTGATCTTCCTTCAGGACTTGATGCTGACTCCGGCGAAATTCTGGGCAGTTGTGTGAACGCGAATGCCACAGTAACTTTTGCGGCAAAGAAAATAGGCTTGCTCAAGAATAAAGGTCCTCAGCAATCAGGGGAAATTCATGTCGTCGGACTCGGAATACCGAATTTTGTGATCCAGGAAGCGATGTCCTGTTCTTCAGAGTCCTCTTGACGATCAGTTCTGACTGAACATTCAGCCTGATGAATGAAATTGCCCCCTATGAAATACGTGATCGGATTGGATCTCGGCACGACATCAATTTCTGCAGTCGCAATCGATCTATCTTGTAATACTCTGGCGGTGGTGAATCACACTCACGAAGCCGCGATCAGTTCAACGAATGATCGGGAAGCGGCTCAATCGACGGATCGCCTGCTGCATGGATCGCAAAAATCGATTCGAGAAATCGTTCAATTACTGGAGTGCTCTCCAGATGCAATCGGTTTGACCGGTCAAATGCACGGTTTTGTCTGCTGTGATGTTTCCGGAGCAGCAATTTCCGACTTCATCACCTGGCAGGACAAGCGTGTGCTTGCTCCTGCAGACATTGCAAATGAAACGTGGTTGAGTTCACTGCAGAAACGCTTGCCTGAGAATCTGCATTCGAGATTGGGATGTCAGATTCGACCGGGGTACGCTTTGGCGACTCTGGACATGCTGAATGGCTCCAGGCAATTGTCTGAGAATCTGCACCATGTTTCAGATGTCACGGACTGGATTGGAAATCAGTTAACCAACACTCCTGCTCGGATTGATCCCACCTTTGCAGCTTCCTGGGGAATTTACAATCTTCAACAGAGATCGATTGATCAGGAAATCATTCAGACCGCGGGGCTCAATTCGAAGTGGTTTCCGGCTTTGGAGTCGAACTGGAAAATCCGCGGTACAACTTCTGAGCAGAGTGGTCGGAATTGGCATTTGCCTGAAGGAATACCGGTTTTGACAGGAATCGGAGATCATCCTGCTGCAGTCCTGGCGACGATTGAAAACCCTGAAAGTGACTTGCTAATGAATGTCGGCACAGGTGGCCAAATTGCCTGGTGCACGAAGAACATCCTGCCAACCGAGGAGCTTGAAGTCCGCCCATTTACAGATGATTATTTCCTGAATGTTGGCGCGGGAACAACTGGTGGAGAAGCCTGGTTCTGGTTTGCGGATTGTGTGCAGCAATGGTTTCAGGAAATGGGAGTCGTACTTTCTGATTCCGAAGTACTGGAACGGCTCAATCGATTAAGTCAAATACCAGCAGACAACAATAAGCTTGAGCCAATTATTTGGGAGCCTTCTTTTCAGGGAACTCGAAATGACACTCGCCTTCGAGCATCGATCAGCAATATCGGTCGACACAATTTCAATTTGAGTGAACTGTCACGTGGACTTTTATGTGGAATTGTCGATTCGCTGAATCAGTTTTACGAAAACTCAGAAAATCCACTCGTTGATAGGAAACGACTTGTAATAAGCGGGAATTTCTTCGAGCATCATGGCTGGTTGGCTCAATATCTGGCGAAGCGTTATTGCATCGATGTCGTTACGCCAGCCTTTCAAGAGCAGGCAGCCGTCGGAGCCGCGATTCTGGCCGGGAGAGAAGTGTTTCCCTATGACGAAAAGTGGAATCAATTTCCGATTACATATCGGATGCTGGCGAAATCATCCCAGCATTAAATCAGAATTGCTGGATTATTTTTACTGCAGCAATAATCCATCGCGCGATCTGCGGTCGGCTTGATCAGCCGAGGTGGGACTTCCGCTGTCAAACTCTGGAAATGGCGGGGCAGCGGAATCATCCTGGGCAGTCGATTTCGCTGCTGCATTGACTGTCCGATATTCTTCCAGATCGGCTTGGGTGAAGTAGGGAGATTCCCGTTGATTTTCCGGTTCCCCTGGGCTGCTGGTAATGGAGACTTTGCCTGCGGTTCCATTCTGATCTGGCATTTTGATGAACTGATTCTGCATCCAGGCGCCGGAGGGCTGGTCGAGTTCGTACTCGGTAATCGCTTTAGGCTTGTCTCGTAGTGATCTGTTTGCGACTGCCGTCGGGTGTTGCATCAACTGGTCCTGCCCGAGATGCTTAACGGGGCAGCCTGCAATTTGGGGAGCTTCCCACAATGAGGCTGGCATATTCGGGGGATTGATTTCGACACCGTTCAGTGTCAGGTTCATCGTTTTATCTTGCTGAACCCAGTGCAACTTAATGTGGCGAGGCAATTTGGCAGTCGTGTTCGGGAACTTTTGATAGTCTGTCAACTTGGCACTGGCAATCAGACGATGATCAGCATCATATAGTTCATGTTCACGAACTTCCCCTTTTCGCAGGTCGACCGTGGTAATTTTACGAACGGTATGTCCGGTCTCATTCGTATGATGGCTGACCAGTTTGGCGATATAAGGGTTATCGGGATCTCGCAGGAGTTCTGCATTTTTCCCATCGATTTCTTTCACGCCAAGAACTTCCATCATCCAGTCGGGTTGGACTGGTACCGGGAGTTGCTGCTGCATGACGGCGAGATCCTCGTGGCAAACCGCGAGGATTGCTTTCGGCTCCATATCCCGCATCCAGAACCAGAGGTCAGTGGAATTCGAGCCGATTTCGACTTCACTCTGTCCGGAAAGGGGACCGGAAACTGTCATCCGCAAATGATTTGGTTCTTCAACCGCAATCATCGCACTCAGAGGAACCGGAACTCCAGAAACTCCCACTTTGGCAGAAGTGGCCCGCCAGGAGTGAATAGGGATGGTACATTCGTTGACGACGGCCAGAATATCTTCTTTGGTAGCATCGGAGGGGATGCGTGCGGTTCCGTGGAACATCGCAGGCCATTGAGGGGGCATGCCCCAGGAGGAAAAGCGGCAACCAGGCAGGACACACAGTCCGATCAGCAGCACGCAGCGCAGGACGCTGTCTGTAATTGCTGAGCGGTTCGTCACTGCGGCCTCCTTGCCGTATTCTCTTTGAGAAGCATAATCATTGGAATTTCACACTGTGTTGCATTTCAACTACGCAGCGCGGCGAACAGGTTCCTGTCCCAAAGAATTGATTTCCGCTTCCAGTCGAGCCACTTCAATCTGGCTCAATTCTTCTTCAGTGATTTCGTAAGTTCCTTCGCCCCTCGCACCTTGAAGATGCATAATGCGACGACCTTCGGATTCGGTGGTCTGCTCGTGTATCAGTTGCTTTTTACGGACCAGCAGAAGAGCCAGAACGTATCGCAATTTTTTCTGATAATCGTTGGCCTGTTCGCAGTATTGGGCGAACAGTTCAAACAATTTGTCCAGATCCAGATATCCGGCTGGTTTGCTTTCCGGTTGTGGTACTTCTGTCCGCCAGACACCAAGGGCTCCATCGGGAACACCCTGCCAGCCTGCCGATGAAAAATCGAGTCTTTCGAAACGACCATTCTTTTCAACGAGAACTGAGTAACACAGGTCGCCCGGTTGAAGAGGTTCACCACTCTGTGAGCAGGTTTTTGAAAGAGGCTTAAGGCAATAATCCATGGCAGTCGCACCGTTGAATCGGGAAGACGATATTGAAAGGGTGAGGTTGGGCGACTGTAAGTCAATTTCCTTCTTGAGGTAAAGACTGAAAACGTCTGTTCAAGCGTGTAAAAAATGCAAAAATGACTGTAAAAGAGAACTCAATCCTCATTTTCATCGGGTTCAATGCAATGTCCACCATGTTGAATGACAATTGTTTGAACAGTTTGAGGATTGATTTGAGTTCGATCTTTTGAATCCAGATGCTCGAAGTCCACAATCACAGCTGTTTCCTCAACCTGCAGACGTGCATTGAGTAAATCGGTCACATCAGGCTGAGCGGTTCTGCGTAGCATCACTGCTGCGAAGACAAGAAAGATAATTGTTCCTCCGACGAGCATCGCAATAAAAAATGGAGGTGGACCGCTCACCATCTGCATGCTGGCAAGAGTTCCGATTGTCACGATGATTAAAGCCAAAACCCCCAGTTGAACGGACGCCATTGGTGAGAGTGAAGATTTATCCAGACGATGATGATCGTAAAATCTCACAAATGGATGAGCAGACGTTTTGGATTGCTCATTAACCGAACCCCGCATTTCGATTTCCGAAGCCGCAGATTCAGCCGCTTGTCTCGAACTGAATACTCCTACAATTGGTCTGGACATGGTCTCTCTCCTCTTTAAATCTTACCTGTCTCTTTCACATCGAAATCGGTTTGTTCTTAGGACGTGGAACGTGCAGATCACTATCCCGTGTTTTCCAGGCCAACATGGCATTTTGTTCTTCAGTGAACTTGGCCAGATCTTCTAGAAACGCAACCATTTTGGGCCCTTTAACCTGCTGGGCAATTTGATGATAGAAGACCCCGAGCGATGTGAAAAACAGATGAGTTGTCACGAGCAGATCTTCTTCATACTTCACATGAGCGGGATCAAGCATGTGAAAAAAAAGCTGAATATCTTCATCGGGAATATATTGGACCCATGTTTCCATGATGGCGGGGTCTTCATCGATTTTTGAGTTCGCCAGTCTGTTCTCAAAATGCTGTTCACATTCGCGAATCGCGTTCAATATCATTTGTCCCTGGGGATCATCCTCAGGAACTCCCAATCCAGCCAATTCTCTCCCAAATTGAGTATGCAATCTCTGAATACGGTCAATCACCTGATGAATCTGCAAATAAGACATGAATGTCACCCTTCATAATATGGAAGTTCGTCATTACATGAATGATGCACGGCGTATGCCAAATGTAACGAGGATTATTATCTGTGAAAAATCACAGTAGAAAACGGTCAGAAGGCTCGATATCTGAGCGATATCTCCTCAGACTGAGTGTTCATCGATCAATAGTCATGTGGATGAATGTTTACATATATCTCTGCTTCAAGCGATGAGTAATTCCAACTGATCGCAGAATTATAATGGATTTCAATCAATGGATCTCGGTTTAAAGAATCGCACTGTTTTGATTACGGGAGGATCTTCCGGGATTGGTTTATCTATCGTGCAGGCATTTCTCAGAGAGGGATGTCGAATTGCGATTCTAGATTTGAAGCCCCCGAGCCATGCCGATCTTCTGAACAACGAGCAGGTGAAGTATTGTTCAACTGATTTAACTGATCATAAGGCTTGCGAGAACTCTGTTGAAAATGTCGTGACCCAATTTGGCGGTGTTGATTACCTGATTAATAATGCCGGCACGAATGATTCCGTCAGCCTGGAATGTTCGCCTGAGAGATTTTCGGAATCGCTGCAGAAGAATCTCGTTCATTATTTTACGATGGCTCATTTCTGTCTGCCTTATCTCAAAGAGAGTTCCGCCGGGGCGATTGTGAACATTAGCTCGAAGGTCGCCGAAACCGGGCAAGGAGGCACCTCCGGCTATGCGGCTGCCAAAGGGGGTATCAATGCGCTCACCCGGGAATGGGCTGTCGAACTGGCACCTGCCGGAATTCGCATCAATACAGTTGTGCCTGCAGAAGTCTGGACCACCATGTATGAAAACTGGCTGGGTAAGACTGACAATCCGGTTGCAGAGAAAAAGAGAATCGAAGCCAGTATTCCGCTGAATCATCGATTCACCACTCCCGAAGAAATCGCTGCCATGGTTGTGTTTCTGGCTTCCGCACAGTCTTCTCATACAACCGGACAAATTGTTTATGTCGACGGAGGGTATTCTCATTTGGATCGTCGTCTACAATAGTTTTTGTTCTTACTCCACAGAATTTTATTGAGCGATCTCCCGAACTGTTCTACTTACTTTCCTAGTGTGTCTTCCATCCTAATAATTTGGATTGATGATGTTGTAAAGCACGACAACGGAGTGCGTTACAGTTATTCGAGGCCCAAATTTAAGCCCTGAAAGGGCACTAGAGTTCATTTTGAAAAACGACAACGACAATAGCGAGAGTACTTCTGAAACGGAATCACCTGAAATCTTCCCCATTGATCGGGAACACAGGGAAGAGCGAACGGAATGGGAACTCTGGAATCTGCTCACACTGGCTGCTCATCATGTCTTTATGAGGCTGGCCTGGATCTTCAAAACCGAAACGGTCATCATGCCGGCTTTCCTCGATGTGATCGCCGGAGCGGGATGGATTCGGGGTTGCCTGCCGGTTTTTAATCGGATCAGCCAGAGTATTGCCCCCGTCCTAGCCTCAGCCAGTTTGCGGAACATGCCCTGCAAAGTCCGCATGATGAAACAGACCACCATGCTGATGGCGTTTCTGTTTGGGTGTCTCTCGTTTTTATGTTTGAACCTCGGCCGGGAAGAAATGGACTGGTTTCCGGCTGTCTTTCTTATCATTTATGCGATGTTCTTCGCTGCGACTGGCGTGAATCAGCTTTCTTTCAACACGCTGCAGGGAAAATTGATCCGCCCGCATCGAAGAGGACGCCTAATGTCGATTGCCGGCATGGCTGGCTCGCTGGTGGCGATGGTGGGCGCTTATTTTCTGCTGACAGCCTGGCTGGCCATTCCCGAAGGACGAGGATTTTCCTGGATCTTCGGATTCACTTCGCTCTGTTTTGTTTTGGCCAGTGCGATCCTGTGGATTGTTCACGAACCGGCAGACGAACAGGGGACCTCAGAGTCACATCCCGGCAAACTGTTTCGTAATGTCTGGAGAACATTACGCGAACATCGCTCCATGCAACGCGTTGCATTTGCAGCCATGCTCTTTATCTGCACGCTCCTGCTCTTTCCTCATTACCAATGGCTGGGAAGAGAAGTCCTCGGGGCCGGTCCGACGGACTTAATGATGTGGGTGATCGTACAGAACCTTTCGGTCGGCATCTTCAGCTGGATCACAGGCTATTATGGAGACCGCTACGGGTATCGAATTGTGATTCGCGTCGAGATGTTCGCAATGGCTTTTGTTCCGATGGTTGCGATCGGCCTTTCCGAAATCCTGACTCCAGAAACCAGAGGCTGGTATACGCTGACCTTCCTTCTACTCGGGTTGACTCCAGTCACCATGAAAACGATGTTCAACTACGTCCTCGAACTGGTTGAAGAGGAACATCATCCCCATTTTTTAAGCACCCTCAATGTCTGCATGGCTGCTCCCCTATTCTTTGCTCCGCTGGTCGGCTATCTCATCGACTGGAATTATCGACTGATATTCCTGATCATCGCAGCCATCGTCTTCACCGCAGGTCTGCTCACCTTCCGCATGGATGAACCTCGACAGCATCTCAATAGTCATTCTTAAAAAAGATTTCTAATTATTGTGGCAATTGCGAGTATGTGAATTTATTCTTCGTGGCTTCGCGATCAATGTAAATCAAAAGCGAGAGTTTCAACTGAGGTCAGATCATTCGTGTTTCGGGAAATCGTTTTGATATCGCTCCAGCAAGCCTTCGACATTGTTCGGCAGCAGGTAAACTTTGCCGTGGATCATTTTCGTTTCGCCCGGATTCAAGCCCCCGATGCGAAAATCGCTGTGCAGGCAGCGGATGACTCCCTGGAACAATTCCTGATACGGATCCCAGGCCATCGCCAGGATCATTGAGTCGTCTTTGCTGAAACAGCCGATCAATCCGTTAGAAGGCGTTTTTTCGTTGAGCGGCCGGGGGTTGACATCATCCCGATCAACACCGGGAGCTGCCCAGACTTGTCCGGGAATATAGCGAGCATTCGTTGACCAGGGAGTGGTGGGCATCATCGCAAGTTTGTCATCGAGAAAGACAAAACTTTTTTGAATGTAAGCGTACTTATCTGCTGGGTCTTCGTAACCAGTAAATGCTCCGACCCGCATACAAGGTTGTGCCCAGTGAGCTTGAGACTTTTTTTTCGTTGGATTGTGCGCCTTAACCTGAAAAGCAACTTCATCGGTCGAGCTTTTAATAATGTGGTACAATTCAACTCCATCCTCCAAGGTGCACTTCAACTGGAGTTGAGTTCCGTCGTTATTACTGGAAACGAGTTTTGTCTCGTGAGGGATTACCGTTTCATGCCAGTCGCGATCAGTTGAGCCGGGACGGCAATAGGCTTCCAGATACCAGATCTCAATCTTGCCTCCTGGGATGGAGTCACCATGAATCTGCAGGATCTTCTTATTCCAGCTCAACCTGAGTGGTTGATCTTCGGCAAACGAGATGGCAGGGAATGTGAAGAGAAAAAACAGAAAGAGTGGATATAATTTTCTCATAGTACGCCTCGAAAACAGGAACGCTTAACAGTGGCATTATGCCACTGCACGCTACTTTTGTTTCGGCCGAAATGCAATCAAGCGTTCGGGATTCGTTTCCCAATAAGGGCCTTCCAGCAGGTCGATGCAGTAAGGCACAGCGGGAAAGACGACATCCAGGCATTCGGCAATCGCTTTGGGTTTACCCGGCAGGTTGATGATCAGGCTATTGTTGCGGATGCCGGCTGTCTGTCTGGAGAGAATGGCTGTGGGGACTTTTTCGAGAGAAACTTTTCGCATCAATTCCCCGAAGCCTGGCATCATTTTTTGACACACCGCTTCGGTCGCTTCAGGGGTGATATCACGGGCAGCGGGGCCGGTTCCTCCCGTCGTGATGATCAAGCTGCAATGCTCTTCATCGGCCAGTCGACACAGTTCGCTTTCGATCAGAGATTGTTCATCGGGAATCACGACCAACTGAGGCTCAAACGATGTTAGAAGCACATCCTGAAGATACTCCAGGATCGCAGGTCCACCCAGATCCTGATATTCCCCACGGCTCGCACGATCGGAAACAGTGACAATTCCAATGGGCGGTTTGATAGTAGAGCTCAGAGGTATTTGAGGATTATTCATTACTGGTTGTTTGACTGTGAGAAAGATTCAAAAATTACAAGCACGAATCGCAAGCGAGTATGTTGTCCACGCGTTTTTAACACACTCGCTTGCGTTTTTTGAAGTTGCAGTATTACCTTGATATTCAGCGAGAAATTCATTGGAACAAGTGTGCCACGGCTCTGTGAGCCGTGTAAATTCGTGTCAATTTCACATGAGCGCTGGGAAGAGATAAGATCCCGAATGCACGGCTCACAGAGCCGTGGCACCATCAAAGTGAGTTTTTTCGTGCTTGAATCGTTCAACCGTTGAAAAAGTGCAACCTCAAAACTTGCGCTTCGTGCTTGTATCTGGGAATCGTGAAATACTCTATACTAGTGCGTCTTCCATACTTACGATTTGGGTTGATGATTTTATAAAGCACGACAACGGAGTGCGTTACAGTTATTTGAGGCCCAAATCTAAGCCCTGAAAGGGCATTAAGGTTTTAACTCCAGGCCAAGTGTCTTCGCATCTTCTGGCTTGGGTTCGTTCATCTTTTTCAGGAATTTTGCAAAGCGGGGATCATCCTGCAGACTTTTCAAATCAGGATCATCCTGAGTCCATTTGCTGTCCTGATATCCTAACTCCACACTCCGATCAAGTTCTTCAAAGGCGGAATCGCGAAGACGATCTATCTGTGCCTTGTGTTCATCCGGCGAGAATTGTCCGGGGTGTTGAACGACATACTCCATGGCTCTGGCATAAGTGCAGGCGGCGTTGTAGGCGAATATGGAATCATCCCCATGCTTTTCCCGACCCTGTTTGAGCTGCTCAATGGCTTCATCGATTTTGCCGTTGATGGCCAGCGACAATGCAACACCTGTCAAAGCAGTCATCAGATCGGGATCGATTTTGAGAGCCTTACGGTAGTCCGCCTCGGCTTCCGGAAACTGTTCGAGCATGGAATAAACATGACCGCGCGAAGAATACCAGTTTGCCTTCTCCGGTTCCTGTTCAATCGCTGTGTTGAGGTAGCCACGAGCTTCCTCAAAGCGGGATAGAGACGTTAACAGCTGCCCCGTCGAACCCTGGGCCGCTGGCCATTTCTGATCGATTTTCAACAAAGTCAGATAATCAGCGAGTGCGGCCTCGTAATCACTCAGATTTTGATAGGCCTGGGCTCGAGCCTGCAATGCTTGAGGGTAGATTGGATCGGAATCGAGCACGAGCGTAAGTTGTTTTACTGCCAGATCCGCTTTCCCACTGCGTAAAGTCGAGAGTGCCTGTTGATAGATATGGCTCAATGGAGAACGTGAGTAGGAAGTTTCCAGAGCCGCTGCTGCCGAGCGACTGATTTGTTCGGTCGAATTATCCCTGAGTTTCGTTAAAAAAGTGCGTGACTGATGATTGGAAAATCCTCCCAGAGAGCGAATCAACGAACTTTTCGACGGACTTTCATCTGGCAGTTCTTCAATCATTGCAATCAATGTGGCGACGGCATCCTGACTGGCTGATCCCTGTAGCAAGCTGATGATCACAGAGATGTTTTGCTGCTCATTTGATTTCAAAGCCTCGGGAGCGAATTTCAGGAATCGACCCTCGTCGATCGTTGCAATCGCTCTGAGAACTGTCTGCTGTTCGGCAGCGTTCAAGTCGGGATACAAATCGAGCAGGGGCTCAATAATCCGGTTATCTCCAACTGTTGTGAGTGTTTGGACGACTTGATTCCGATGGGCATGTTCCTCGTTCAAATAAGGAAGCAAAATTGGAATTGCTCTCTGCACACGGAATCGCGTAATTGTCGTCAGCGATTGAGGTTCCGGATAGGAATGCCGAATTTGATTCAACGCATAATTTATGACCAGCTGACGGCTCTGTTCATCATCCTGACCAGAGAGAATTTCTAATGCGGTTGTTATGAGTGGATCGTCTTCGTCCTCCAGGATTTCCGTCAGAATACTTCGCAAGTCGGGATGCCCCAGTGAATCGAGTGCCCGTAAGGCTTCCTGTCGAATTTCATCGTCTCCTTCACGGGCAAAACGTTCGAGCGTTTCCGACCAGAGTGGCCGTGGAAAGTTCGCCATGGTTTTCACGATTTGTTGCTGGATCGATTCTTCATTCTGCAACATCCTGAGTAATGCCTGATGATGCTGAGGAAAACGAGAACTTCCCAGGCTGATTAAAGCTGCCTGAGACAGTTCTTCATTGGAATCGAGAGCATATTGATGCAGGAGCTCCAGCGATTGTGACTGCGGGAACTCAGCCAGAGCAGTGAGTGCCGCTTTCTGCAAATCAGGATCTTCTGAATGAGTAATGATGTCTGCAATTTCCGGATAGAATGTGCGGGGCAAGCGGATGGCTCCGTAAATCAGAGCGGAACATTTCGAGAGAGGATGCCCGGCACGAATTTCTTCAATCAGATCCTTCAACGGAATCGTTTGATAGATACCATGAGAAGCCGCAACATATGCCTCGTTGAGGCTTTTATGTTTATTCGCTGCAAGATTTCCCGAGTAGTAATTGCTGTTGCCCGGGAAATTCGAGAGATGCAATTCCTGAATCAGCGAGGGAATTGGCGGGAATTCCCAAGTGCTTTGTTGAGTGGAATTCTGTCCGGCCATCCTCGAAGCCAGTTCAAACCACTGTTGCAGATGCGGATCGGGATCGGGAGCCTGTTCATCAAAATGAATGATGACCCGTGCCACTTTTTTTGTCGCAAGATCCACCATCTGATTGATGATCGTCGAGAGGTTCAGTGGATTGACTTCTCCATGAATCGTGCCGACGGCGATTATTCCATGAGGGCCGATCTGCTCCTGACGCCATTCGATTTGAGCGCGAGCGGATAACGTGAGATTCAGCGAAACTGGACGATCTCCGATTTTCCAGTTCAAATCGAGTTGGGGAGTGTCCGCACCGGGATCGAGTTCGTTAAAGACGATCCAGCACGATGCGACTTTGCCTGGCGAGACTGTTATCGATTCCGGCACATTCAATTCGGTCAAATTGTAATGCCGATTCTGTCTGCGGAAGGTCGCGTGACCTTTATAATCTTCAACCGGTTGATATTCATATTCCTGTCCATCGACAGACAGTTTTACAGTGCGCGGATTGAAGGAGAGTTCCTGTTGGGATTCATTCAGAATGACCAGCCTGCCGATCAGAAATCGATACTGCTGATTTCCATTTCGATATTGAGCAAAATAGGGAGCATCGAAATAGCAGGCAAAGTTATCTGTTTTTAAGGAAATCGATGCGGGGATTTTTAGCTGTAAAGCTGAGAGTTCAGTTGAGAGTTGTTCGAATTTCGCTCGATACTTTTCCAGAACCTCAGCCTGACCGGTTCCTTCGACAGGTGGGAATTCTTCCTCCAATTGTTGATCCGCCCATGCTGTCTGTGAAATCACCAGTAACAGGCAGAATGTTAAAGCACGAATTGATTGCTGTAATCCCAATTTCATATCGTTTCCCGGAATCAGAATCCTCATTGTTCAGTTCATCTGAAACACTCAGGTTCTGACTTATTTTACAGGCACTTTCCATCTGCGACGTTGTGCAAGTGCTAATGCCGTCCAGACTTTTCCGTCCATCAGTTCCCCCAATTTTACGCGATCCAGCAGCCAGGAGGCAGCTTTCTTTCGGGGAATTTTGTGAATTTGAATCGATTCGCCAGCAACTCCACCCCCAGCACTAACTTGGTGACAGTCGATCGCCAGGAAAATAATCGTTTGTTCATTGGTCAAGCCAGCTGAGGAACAGAATGTGCCAAGTTCGATAATTTTTTCGGTGGTGTAGCCGGTTTCCTCTTCCAGTTCCCGGATCGCGGCCACAATCGGCTGCTCGGTCGCATCTCCATCATCTCCCACTAAACCCGCTGGCAATTCGATGACTGGTCCACCCACAGGCAGCCGCATCTGTTCGACAAAAAGTAACTCATCATCCTGAGTTAATGCCAGAATCGCAATGGTTGTCGAGGAGTTATTGCGACGCACATACTCCCACTTTCCCTGAGCCACCATTTCGATGAAACGACCTTCATACAGAATCTTTGGTTTTGGCATTTTCGGGTCCTCAGTGTTTCTGGATTACTCTCAAAACTAATACAATGCCAATCAACGCTGGGTGGCGGGGGCGCCCCGCGATAGCGGAAGCCCCCGGAAGTGCTACGATTCCGGGGCTTCTCTTCGAGAGCGCCCCCGCCACCCTGTCAAGTTAAATCATTCAGGGATTGTTCAGCAAACGATCGAGCCGCGCCTGATATTGGGCCTCGAGTTCATTGCGAGAATACCCGCATCCTGCAGCCGCTTCGTGCAGAGTACTGATTTCAGCCAGGGCCTGTTTGAGTTCCTGAATTTCGCAGAAAACGGTGAAACAGTCCTGTAGTGATTCTGAACTCTGTGATTGCAAACGAGATTTTGCAAACTCAGTAAAGTCTTGAATTGTTTCTGAAGTGAGAGCGATGGTGTGTGACATATTGTTTGACTAGCTGTTATTTAAGGCACGCTATTTTGCGACAGAATTCACTTGTGATTGTTCGACAAACATCGAAAATCAAATTTGGGTTGAAGTCTACGGCTTGGCCAGTTGTAATGATTATAACCTGTCCTCGAACATTCGTTCTTTTTTAAGGAGCTATAAATGCCTCATCATAGCATGTCATTCTTTCAATGCCTGAGTTTGTTCCTCTTGTTTTCTTTGATCGTCAGTTCCCAGATAGCTTTAGCTCAGTCAGAACCTGAAACGATCACTGGGAAGCTGGTCAGTCTGAATGAAAAGGGCCGTAATAAAATCCTGATCATAACCACAGAAGATGGAGAAGAGAAAGAGTTCCTGCTCAACTCACGCGTTCCAATTGAAGTCCATGCAAAATCAGACGAGTCGATGCTTGTTGATGGTTTTTTTGTGAAGGGGATTGTCAATCGTCCCAATCAGGAAGCTTTGATGGGGAAGTCATTTGTCGTCTATCCTGAATTAAAAGGGAGGCTGCCTGTGGGGACGTTCGTGAAAGCTCCTCGAAAGCCTGGTCGCAGTGTGAATGATCACTTTATTTCAGGAGAAATCACTGGCCGCGGGCCCGACCCCGATTATGCTGATTTTGAAAGACTTCTGGTCACGTTATCCGGAAAAAATACTGCTCCGATTCTCATGAAGAAAAATATCCCTGTTTCGATCAGTCTCTCGAATGACAAATACATTAAACCGGGCAGTCTGGTAACGGTTGAAGGAACTCCGCAAAGGAATGGTCAACTTACTATTACGGAAGTGACGATCGCCACTGATGAAAAATTCACACCAGAGGATTTCCGATAGGGGCAATCAGCTAATCAAGCCCTATGACAAAGGAGTGAGTTGCATAAGCAACTCACTCCTTTGTCTGTAAGTGCATCGGGTTTTTCAACCTGCACACTCAGCGAATTTCATCGTAATTATCGAGCGTCGGATTTGATCACCAGAAAGCGGGTGAAGTTTCCTCGACGAACAAGCATCAGCACGCCTTTGTCGAGGTCGGCATCTTTCATTGCGGCTTGAAAATCTTTCAGGGAGGAGATTTTCTTCTGACCGACTTTCTCGATCAATTCTCCAACTTGCAATCCGTTTCGACCAGCGACTCCATCGGCTTCGACAGAAGAAATAATCACGCCAGAAGCACTTTCAGGATATCCGAACTGTTCTGCCAGATCGTCAGTCAGGTCCTGAACATTCAAGCCCAGATCTTCGGCATTGTAAGATTCAGTTTCTTCCTGACGTTCGGGCGAATCTCCATCTTCATTGGAGGTTAGCGACAATGTCTTAGGCATCTCAGCCATTGTAATTGTCAGCTTCTTCCTCTTGCCGTTGCGATAAACTTCGAGCGGATACGATTTATCCACCGCAAGCTGCTCGACGATTCCCTGCAATTGTCGCGTGCCACCCACCGGGCGACCATTTAACTGCAGAATGACATCGCCTGTTTCCAGGCCGGCTTTATCAGAAGGAGAGCCTGGCATAATCTGGGAGACAATCGCCCCTTCATTCACTTGCAGACCCAGCTGATTTGCCAAATCGTTATTAATTGGCTGAATCACCACACCAATATAGGCACGGCGAACAGAACCACTTTCAATGATTTGATCGGCAGCCCATTTGGCCATGTTGATCGGAATCGAGAAGCCGACTCCATCGTAGCCACCGCTACGGGAAGAAATAGCGGTATTGATCCCAATAACTTCTCCACGCAGGTTGATCAGTGGGCCTCCGCTGTTTCCAGGATTGATCGCTGCATCTGTCTGCAGATAATCTTCCCGTTCATTGATCCCGGGACCACGACCTTTGGCACTGATGATTCCCTGTGTCATCGTAAGTTCGAGACCAAATGGACTCCCGAAGGCCAGAACGATTTCGCCCACTTCGGTTTCATCACTGTTGCCGAGCGGAATGGGTTCGAGGTCTTCGACCTCAATTTTCACGACGGCGACATCCGAACGGGGATCAGTCCCGATCAGTTTCGCTTCATACTCACGACCGTCGGAGAGTCGCACGGTAATCAGTTCGGCATCTTCAACAACATGATTATTGGTGAGGATATATCCTTCTTTGTTGATGATGAAGCCGGAACCTTGCCCTTGAGGCACGATTCTTCGTTTCGGTTGAGTCTCCGATTTCGGTCTCAGATTCGGATTCTGCTTAAAAAATTTCTCGAACTGAGGATCGGACTTGAAGAAATCTTCAAGATTCAAGCCTCCGCCGAGCGATTCGACAGCTTTCCCCTGGGTTTCAATCGCGACGATGCCTGGAAATGTTTCCTTCGCAATCGTTTTGAAGGCGGTCGATAAATCCTGGGCGGAGAGGATCTCCTTGTTCGGCTGAATCGGGGTCCCCCGATCCTGACCGATCGTAATTGCAGCTGCAATGGCCAGACATAAGCCCGAAACAGTCATTGCCCAAATACCTAGTTTTGTGGAACTCCCTGCTCTGGACTGGGAATCCGTTGTCCTGAATTTCATCTTTGTGACCTTTCCTTGAATTGGTGAGACTTGTTAGCAAAGTCTTAGTTGGTAGGTTGCCCGCGAGGATCTGACCACAATGGGTGATCAATTATTATTTACGCAGACATCCGGGCGTGCGCTGGAAGTTTTTTTCTCACTACTTTTGTTTTAAGCTTTCAACTGCAATTCTCAATGCCAGATTGCGTATTTTTTGAGACTCGATCCATTACGTATGCAAGATCTGAATTTCGGTCAAGCAACTCGACGTCTTATTTCTCTGTATGAATACGATTAATCGCGATTTGTTCGGCCTAAGTTAAGACTTGCAAAGTAGGTTTCGTCAATACATGTTATAAAAGGAGAGAGACTTGGAATAGGAATTGTCGGACTCGAAGGGATTCGACAGTTAGTCTTCCCCTTCAAAACTGTTTCCCAGCCAATCCCGGTCAGTTACTGTTCTTAGAGCTCTGATATTTTTAGAATAAATTTTCCACTTTTCTCAAGGTTATAGAAAAGTTAGCCACTTTCGAGCCCCATCAGCCTTTGATCTGACACGAAATCGATTTGAATATGACGACGGAATCTGATGATAGCTTTCTCAGCGATGCCTTGCTGTCTGCCTGCGAGCAGACACTGGGGTATACGTTTAAGCAGAAATCGCTGTTGAAGACCAGTTTAACGCATGCCTCGATTGCACCAACCCGGCTGCATTCCAATGAACGCATGGAATTTCTGGGAGATGCCATTCTCGGAGCCATCGTTTGCGATCGACTCTTTGCGCTCAATCCCAATGACGAAGAGGGCCCATTAACGCAGATGAAGTCTGAAGTCGTCAGCCGAACAGCTTGTGCTCAGGCGGCGATTTCTCTCGGTTTGCAGCAATTCGTCCTGATGAGTAAAGGCCTGCATCTTTCGCCGGAGCTTCCGCATTCGGTGCTGGCAGGGATTTTTGAATCCGTTATCGCGGCTATTTATCTCGACGGAGGATTTGAAGCGGCGTTCGAATTTATCAACCGAAATCTCGATCATCTCATCAATCACGCGGCTGAGTCCGAACATATCCGGAATTCAAAAAGTCTGCTGCAGCAATATACACAGAAAGAGCTGAGCGAAACTCCAACCTACATGCTTGTCGAAGAGGTCGGACCAGATCACAACAAAAGTTTTCTGGTCGCAGCCGTAGTCGGAGAAAAAACGTTTGCTCCAGCCTGGGGAACCAACAAAAAGGAAGCCGAACAAAAAGCAGCTCTCAATGCCCTATGCCAACTGCAGAACGATCCTATCCCGTACGAACATAATAAATCCGCAGATACGAATTTAATCAACTGATTAACTGTGATTCCGTGGAATAACGGGTGGCTGGGGTCGGAGCAAAGCGGAGCCCCCAGATTCGTCGCAGGCAGTTTGCCTGCTCCAAATCTCTGAACGTACACGACATATAGCGGTAGTTGGAATAGTAGGGTGCGTCCTGACGCACCATGCTGCCGACATGGTTTCCACATAGAGTGTCTTTCCATACACGAAACCACCCGGGCTCAATCATCACGAATAAATCGAAATCGACACTCCATTCCGGTGCGTCAGGACGCACCCT
>DEML01000077.1:75087-78797 GCA_002359185.1 Planctomycetaceae bacterium UBA2671 | reverse complement strand
ACGGGAAAGCGGAAAGCCGAGGGCTTCGGAACCGCTGTAACAATTTCACCTTTTTCGGCTTTCCGCTTTCCACCCTCCGCTTTCGAAAACCCTTCTGTGGCTGCTTGAAGTGTGTGGTCTCCAATAGCCGCAGAAAAAGCAAACAGGCCCGACGATCAATGATCGCCGGGCCTGTTTTGTGTTATTAAGGTTCAAACCTCAAATTAATAAGGTTTGTAAACACCTGGAACCGGAACAGCGTAGACGCCGTCTTTGTTGGGCAGTGTTGGAGGATCGGCATTCATGGCGAATTCTTTCGGCATGATGCTTTGATTCGCTGCCAGCAGATCTTTCATGACAACCGATTTGCCGGAGTAAGTCGCGGCTCGGCCCAGCAGAGAAGTCGCGGTGCTCATGGCACCGTATTCGGCTTCATTGTAGCTGATGTTGTTGCGAATTGCGTTGAACAAATCATCGTGCTCGGTCTGATAAGGATCATTCTTATCGCCGCGGTAACGATACTTGTTGCCATCGCTCAATTCGTAAGAACTGCCAGAGACATTGGCGTGACCTTTGGTGCCGTGGGCCCATTCGGAAACAGAGTTCCAGCAGTTGGGAATGTGACGGCACTGGCTGAACATCTTGGTGCCATCTTCGTAAGTGAATTCGACGGCATGGTGATCGTAGATTTCACCATACTTTTTGTCGGTACGAACTTCACGTCCCCCCATCCCTTCGGCTCGAACCGGGTAAGCCCCCTTGATCCAGTTGCCGACATCGAGGTTGTGAATATGTTGTTCGGTAATGTGATCACCACACAACCAGTTGTAGTAGTACCAGTTGCGTAGCTGGTATTCCATTTCCGAGGAAACCTGTTCGCGGGTTTTGCGAGGATCCCAGACACCGCCACCGTTCCAGTAAACTCGCTGAGCGATAACATCGCCGATTTCGCCATCCTGAATTCGTTTGACGATATCGCGATAAGTCAGCTGATGATGACGCTGGAGACCAACACCAACCTTGAGATTATCTTCTTTAGCCTTGCGGGCAACACTCAGAACTTTGTTGACACCGGCAGTATCGGTTGCAACAGGTTTTTCCATGAACACGTGCTTGCCGGCATTGATGGCGGCTTCGAAGTGAATCGGACGGAAGCCGGGAGGAGTAGCCAGGATGACAAGATCGACACCCGACTCCAAAACCTGCTTGTAAGCATCAAAACCAGTGAAACGACGTTCTTCTGGGACATTCACAATCGCGGTGTCGTTGCCTTTAACGTCAGCAGTGATTCGTTTCAGGCTGCCTTCCAGCTGATCGCCGAACATATCGCCCATGGCGTGCAGTTCAACTTTACCAGCTGTTTTTAACGCCTGGCTGGCGGCTCCACTGCCGCGTCCACCACAGCCGATCAGGCCGATTTTGATGGTATCATCGCCTGCGGCATACACTCGGCTCGGGGCCAGTGCACCGGAAAGGATGGCTGTCCCAGCAGCCATCGCAGCCGAAGATTTCATAAAGTCGCGTCGGGACGGAGTTTGTTCGGATGTCATAAATAGTGTCTCCCGTCATCAGGGCAAATAGAGGTAGAAAAGGGGTGAGCGGCATTTTTGCACTGTGTCCGTTCAAAACGGACAATCAGCACTCTTTGATCTATCCTATCAAAAAGAACTGATAAAGAAAACGAGAGAATCCGTTCACGCCTGTAGTTTAGCCAGAAAATTGCTCCCCCCAGAGAGCCAGATTCAACAGTGGCCACAGCAACATTCCCGCTCGCTGGGGATTTTCGATCAGCTCCAGGAGTTGTTTCGGATCGAACTGCTGTTTGAGAAAATCGCTCTGAGTCAACGTATTATGAACCCACGTACCCCATTCCTTTTGCATCCATTCGTGAACAGGCGTTGGAAAACTGGCTTTGCGGCGGTTGGCCAGTTCTTCCGGTAGGCGTCGTCGGGCCAGAGAACGAAGAATCGATTTGGATTCCAGAATTTCATCCCGCTCCAACTGAATCGAAAGCTGTTCGTACTCGAATTTCTCATCATCGATTTTGAAACGATGTTCGAGCGGCGTCGACCAGATTGCTTCAACCAGTTGATGATCGGTATAGGGAACGCGTGCTTCCAGCGAAGCAGCCATGGTTGCCTGATCAAGTCGGGAAAGCAGCGATTGCAGATTCTCCTGATGCAATAATTTTGTCATCGCCTGCAAACCGGCATGGGAGAGATTCTTTTTGACTTTTAACTGCTTCTGATAATACTTATGGATTCTCTGAAGATCCGAAGTCGAGTCGGGAATCAAAACTTCGATCGCTGGAGGCGGAAAGACAGTCGCCAGGGCAAAATACATCTCAGCCAACGTCGCCTCTTGAGAGGTGCCGTAGAAGGACTCGATTTGCTGCAGAAAGTATTCCAGTGCTTCCGGATCCTCTTCTTCAGTTTCGATCAGCCGTTGTAGTTCATCGTAATCCCGACCAATTCCGTGAATCGGCGTGTAACCACACAGTAACTCGTCGGCTCCTTCGCCTCCGAGGACCACACCAACTTTCTGCTGAAGCGACTGCGCAAGACGATAAATAATCACATCGGAAGGGGTTGCCAGTGGCTGACCGGTTTGAGCCAGCAATTCCTGCCAGCCTGCGCGGTACGACTTCTCGTCAACAGTAACGAGATCAAATTTGCAACTTAGAAATTCAGCCGCCTGCCGGGCAAACTGCGACTCCTCCTCGGCTTCCGCCGTCTGGCCAACTCCGCATTCCGCAGTGAAGTCCTCTCCCAGTGTTTCTTTGACGTATGTCCCCAGAAGTGAAGAATCGACGCCACCTGAAAGCATCATGCCGACGGGGACATCGCTGACGATGCGTTTCTCAACGGCTTCTGAAAACCGTTCTATCAGTCGCGATTCCGTTTCGGATTCCGTGAGATCCTCATTGATTTTTGGATAATCCCAATATCGTTTGATGCTGATCCCCGACTCATCAAACCTCAGCAGACAACCGGCTGGCACCTGCTTGATCCCCTCAATCATTGTCTCCTGACCAAAGTGCGTGCGCAACGTCATCAAATAGTGAATAAGAGCGCGACGATTCGGACGCGATTCAAAATCAGGATGTTTCTGAATCGCGGTGATGCTGCTCGCAAAAACGAGCACATCATTGATGACTGAGTAATACAGAGGCTTAATGCCAAAGCGATCCCGTGCGAGTATCAGCCGATGTTCCTGAGCATCATAAAACCCGAATGCGAACATTCCCTGAAGATGAGGAATGCCCTCCGCTCCTTGAGTAATCAGCGTTCGCATCAGCAGTTCGGTATCGCAGCGAGTGCTTAACGGCTGCTCGAAGTTCTCTGCTGTTAGAGCATGCAGTTCGTCGACATTGTACAACTCGCCATTGTAAGTCAGTGTATAACGCTGGTCACCTGAACTCCACGGCTGTTGACCATGTGCAGGGTCACGAATGGAAAGCCGCCTGTGAGCGAAAATTGTAGACCCATTAATACTTATCAGACCAGCTTCGTCAGGTCCGCGACGTTGCATAGTTTCCCGCATGGCGAGAACTTCGGCGTCATCAATATTGAGCGATTGCCGATCGGCTGCAAAAAGCCCGAGAATCCCACACAATGGATTTCATCCCTGAAGAATATTTACGGTTGTCTAATTGGGTGGCGGGGGCGCTCCGCTTTAGCGGAAGCCCCCGGTGTTCTTTCGGGGCTTCTCTTCGAGAGCGCCCCCGCCAC
>DEML01000077.1:59545-74906 GCA_002359185.1 Planctomycetaceae bacterium UBA2671 | reverse complement strand
TGGCCGAAGGCCGGATGAGGGGGAGCCCCTCGACATTCAAAGACAATTCACATCGAATGCCCTCACCCAGAGGGAGAGGGGACACGTTAAATGTTGGTAAGACTACTATAGTCTTAATAACGTGGCTTCGTGGGATCTATCGTTTCCGACCATTCATCAATGCCGCCTGCCATGCTTTTGACATTGGTGAAACCCTGCTGGATCAGCCAGTTTGTCACACGCAGGCTGCGGCCGCCGTGATGGCAATGGATGATGATCGGTTTATTCTTGTGCTCTTCGATTTCACTCACCCGTTCGGTGACTTCACTCATCGGCAGCAGAACTGCACCTTCAATTTTGACATGATCGAATTCATCCTGCTCGCGGCAATCGAGAAACAGAAATTTCTGTTCCTCATCATCGAGCATCGTTTTGACATCCTGACAGCTGATTTCCAGTGGGCTCATCTTCGATTTCTTCTGCTTGGCGGATTTGACTTGGGAATAGGTAGGGCATTCACAAGCCAGCAACATAGTCGCCATCGTCAGGAACAACAACGCAACAGTCCGAAATGCCAGAAGATCATTAAGCGATAATCTCATGAACAACCCTTCCATGAACATCGGTCAAACGGAAATCTCGTCCAGCATAGCGATAGGTGAGTCGCTCGTGATCGATGCCCATTAAATGTAAAATCGTGGCGTGTAAATCGTGCATGTGCACGCGGTCGCGAGCGGCGTAGTAGCCGTAGTCGTCGGATTCGCCGTAAGCGATGCCCCCTTTAACGCCTCCTCCAGCCATCCACATGCAAAAACCCTGAGGATTGTGATCGCGTCCGTTCTTCCCTTGCACAATCGGTGTGCGACCAAACTCTCCACCCCAGACGACGAGTGTTTCATCGAGCAGGCCGCGGAGTTTGAGATCCTGAATCAATCCCGCAATCGGCTTGTCCACATTGAGAGCATTCTTTTCATGGCCGGATTTCAGATTGCCATGTTGATCCCAGACATTGCCCGTAGAAATCTGGATGTAACGAACCCCCGATTCCGCCAGACGACGAGCCATCAGACACTGCTTACCGAAGTTCTCGGTCACTTTTTCTTCGATGCCATACCGTTTGTAGGTATCGGGCGTTTCATGATCGATATCGAGCACTCCGGGAGCAATCGTCTGCATGCGATACGCCAGTTCAAATGCTTCAATTGCGCCTTCTATTTCCGGTCCATGCCCAACCGAATTGAGATGGTTCTGATTCAATTGCTGAATTAAATCGAGATGCTGACGCTGTTCCTGAGCGTCCATCAGTTTGTTTTGTGTATTATCGATACGTCCGGAACCAAGAGTCCCCGCTCGTCCTAATGTCGTGGCCTGATGTTTTGCAGGAAGAAAGGCTGAACCGTAATTGCGCGGGCCGCCGTGAGCGGTGGGAGGAGAAATCGCCATGAACGCGGGCAGGTTCTCGTTCTCATTTCCCAGACCGTAAGAGACCCAGGAGCCTACGCTGGGGCGAATCAGACTGTCCGATCCTGTATGCAGCATGGAAACGGCCTGGCCGTGGGATTGTCCCTTGGAGTGCATCGATTTGATGATGCATAAATCGTCAATCTGTTTGGCGACTTCCGGAAATAACTCGGAGGCCCATAAACCGCTTTCGCCGTGCCGGGAAAACTTCCAGGGTGACTTCATCAACTTGGAGACGGCATCAATATTCTTAGCCGCTTCGAAGGGGAGAGATTTCCCATCGTCCTTCTGCAATTGCGGCTTGTAATCGAAGGTGTCAACCTGACTGGGGCCGCCATGCATGAAGAGAAAAATGACCCGCTTGGCTTTAGGAGCATGATGCATTTTTTCCAGAGCTGGGGCCGTCTGTGCATTGCGGGCCAATAAATCCAGCATTGCCAGACCGCCGAATCCGCATGTCGCCGATTGCAAAACCTGACGTCGGGAAGGAAGTTCGCATCCGCAGTTGGGAAGTGATTCTGTATTCATGATTTTAGCCGTTTGCAGATCTATTATTTTTGTCAGGTTAGGGGTGGCGGGGGCGCTCCGATTTTGCGGAAGCCCCCGGACGCTAATCTTTCGGGGGCTTCTCTTCGAGAGCGCCCCCGCCACCCATGTCTATTGATTACTTCAATCGAGGTATCGAAACTCCGTTGAGGCCAGCATCGCTTGAACATAGTCGGTCCACGCGGCTTTGATCTCTTCGGGGTCAGCATTGTCTTCAAGTCGAGTTTGCAGATAGTTTTTGGCGAGTTGGTCGTCAGCCTTGTCGGGCAGGCGTCCAAATATTTTCAAATACAAATCGTTCAGGATGGTAAATGAACCTGTTCCATGTTCTTCGAACATTTGAGAAACGAGAGCGCTCGCCGTCTCACGGGGGAGATCGTTGTTCATTAAAAACAGGGCCTGAGCGGGAACGTTCGTCGGGGGACGTTTGCCGACGACCATTTCCGGATTGGCAAAATCGAACAGATAGGCCAGTTCTGAAAGCTGACTTCTTAGCACAGGCTGATAGATGGTTCGCTTGAGGGCTGTCGCTCCCTGTTCGGTTTCGCTTTGACTGTTACTGCTATTATTCACAACCAGCGTCCCAAATTGCGAAACTGTTGATTCCGCCTGGGAGGGATCGAGGGAATCGCGATAAACCAGGAATGTATCCTGAATTTCCTCGGCTGTGAGTGGCCGACGATGAGACCGCCACAGCAGGCGGTTTTCCGGATCAAGCTTGTAAGACTCTTCGTTGTTTTCCGTGGATCGCTGATAGGCTTCCGTCAATACGATGGCCCGCACCATATCTTTGGTCGACCAGTTGGATTCCTGAAATCGTAATGCCAGAGCATCGAGAAGTTCCGGATGACTTGGCGGGATGCCGAGGGCTCCGAAGTTATCAACCGAGCGGACAATCCCTTCGCCAAACAGATACAGCCACAGTCGATTGACATACACTCGACTCGCCAGCGGAGCGGCATCGGAAGTAATCCAGTTGGCGAATTCCAGTCGACCACTGCCCGTCGGATTCTTCAAGCTGGCCTGTTCGCCGCTGATGATTTGCAGCGTGCCGCGGGAAACGACTTCTCCTTTATTGAGATGATCGCCGCGGATCATAATTTCACAATCGCTGCAGTCTTCTCGATCTTTGACCGCAAACGCGAGAGGCATCGGCTTGGGAGCATTTTTCTTCAACTCAGCCAGTTTGTCCTGAGAAGATTTGAGAGCAGACTTGGCCGCTTTGACGGCTTTCTCCAACTCTGCAAGTCGGTCTGCATCAAGCGATTCCTCAGAACTTTCCCGATGGAGCAGGAACTGAACCGCATCGACAATCACGTAGCCGGTGGTTCCTTCATTGCTGATCAGCACCTCAACGACATCGCCTGCGGCATACTCAAATTCTCCCAGCTCAATGAACTGGCCTCGAATTGGAGCCGGCTTGGTCTGATCGATGTAAAACGTCTGCTCCTGCTCACCATGTTTAATCGTGACAGGAACTTTTTCATCCCGCCCGGAATTTCCTTTGTAGCCGAAGCGAACGTGATACTTTCCGGTCTTGCCAATCGTCATGGAAAACAGGGCTTGCTTGACGGGCGATTTTTCTTTGTTGTCGTGAATATAATCGGAGCCGATGAAATCCTTGCTGTAAGTGGAAGAAGTCCAATTGCCTGTCAATTTCGCTTTGGTGTTATCAATCGTGTAGGCATCCTGACCTTCCTGAAATTCTTTCAGAATTTGCTCGGCTTTACTAACCGCTTTTTCCTCTGCTTTGATGGCAGCAGTCAGTGTTTTCGTTTCTGCGTTATGAAAAGCGAGTTGTTCACGATGTTCTTTCGTGGTCGGCAATTCTCGACGAACCCAGTCGGATACATATTTCTGACTTTCCCCATCGAGGACCTGAGTACTGCGGAAGATGCCGGCTAAGGCGTAGTAGTCTGCAGTCGGAATGGGATCAAATTTGTGATCGTGACAACGGGCACAGCCGAGCGAGAGACCGAGGAAGGCTTTGCCGATGGAATCGATCTGTTCATCGACGATATCGAACTCCAGTTTTTCCTTATCCCGTTCACTGAGCATTTTCGGGCCGACCATCAGAAAGCCGGTCGCGACCAGATGATTGTATTGCTCCTGCGGATCCTTCGCGGGCATCAGGTCACCAGCGATCTGTTCGCGTAAAAACTGATCGAATGGTTTGTTGTTATTGAATGCCTCAATCACATAGTTGCGATACCGCCAAGCATTATGATAAGTGGCATTAAAGTCGTTGCCGTTGGAATCGGCATATCGGACGACATCGAGCCAGTGACGGCCCCAGTGTTCACCGAACTGTTTGGAAGCCAGTAATTCTTCAACAGTGTTCTCCCAGCGGACAGCAGAGGGATCATTCACGAAGTCCATAATTTGCCGGGGTGAGGGAGGAAGGCCCGTCAAATCGTAATAGAGCCTGCGAACTCTCTGTTCAGGACTGGCAATGGGATTCGACGTGGCTCCAACTTTATCGAGTTCCTGCTGCAGGGAATGATCAATCAACTTGGTTGTCGAGAGTCCTGCAGGAGTACTTTCCGGCAGAGGCTGATAGGCCCAGAATTGACGAGCCGCCTCCCAGTCGATGCCTGCCTGAGTCTGTTTTTGTGTGGGAGCCCGAGGATCAATCGCACCCGTATCGATCCACTGTTCGAAATCGCGAATCACATGCTCTGGCAATTTACCAGACGGAGGCATTTCGTAGCTTTCGTATTTGAGTGATTCAATCAGCGTACTTTCCGCCGATTTGCCCGGCACAAGCGAGGGGCCGGAATCTCCGCCAGCCAGCAAGCCTTCCCGACTGTCCAGCAGCAAGCCCCCTTTAACGGCACTCGCTTCGACCGAATGGCATTCGTAACAATGCTTAACGAGCACGGGACGGATTTTCTTCTCAAAGAACTCGACTTCACTTTGCTCAGCTTGTAACAGACTGGAACTGAGAAGTTGAGAGCCGAGAATAAATCCGAAAATTAAGCGTAAGGACTGAGTCATAAACAGGACGTTCCGTACAGGTAAGCGAAGCAGGTGGGACTGCCGACGGACATTTATTGTCGTCGAAGCAGGTTGTTCAGTACGTTTTCAGTAACAAGACAACATATGAAATATAACCGATCCAAGACAGACTCAAAAGCCTTTTCTGGAAGGATTCGGTATCTAATCCAAATTCCTTACTCAACAGCATTTCCAGTCGAACAGGCCAGAGCACTACCCAGATCGGAGGAATCGGCATATTATGAAACACAGAAACGGATGATCGATTTCGCCCTACCAACAAAAAGCGGGATATTAATAGAAGTCTGAGGATTCATTTTTGAAATTTAACAACCGCGAAGAATTTCTGACGAACGCTGGAATTTTCGAGTTTTCCCTACTCGTGGTCGCACTTATTCTGGGCTGGGTTTGTTCGGTTCAGCCGACAGAATATGTCATATTCTTATGGAAGCCATTGATTTACGGCTTACTCGCGGCTCTGCCTCTGTTCGTGATTTTCATGGCGATTGAACAGTTGCCCATCAATTCCGTGCAGAAAGTTCAGCAAACTGTACTCGATGCCATGGGGCGATTTCTGGCTGGCTGTAATCATCTCGAACTGGCCTTGCTGGCGTTGCTGGCAGGAATTGGGGAAGAAATTCTGTTTCGCGGGTTTTTAATGACGTGGATTGAGTCTTTCGCGGGGTACTACTGGGGACTGGCGATCAGCAGCCTGGCCTTCGGACTGATGCACGCCGTCACATGGGTTTACACAATTTTCGCGACAGCGGCCGGGTTTTATTTTGGATTCGTATTCGACATTACCGGAGAACGGAACCTGCTGGCTCCCATCGCCACACATGCCTTTTACGATTACCTCGCGTTTCTTGTGATTGTTTACGAAGCCCGAAAAACACAACCTGACGAACCGGATCCCAAAGAATCGGAACAGGAATCGTTCGAGTGGTAAGAAAATGAAGAAGACGGGTGGCGGGGGCGCTCTCGAAGAGAAGCCCCCGAATATTAATTACTTATCCGGGGGCTTCCGCTAAAGCGGAGCGCCCCCGCCACCCGTAGCGTGAATAAGTCGATTCAGGCCTGACTGGCCTTGTATTATTACAGGAGATGAAAACACAAATGCGGTTCATCCTTCCACTGTTCATCATGGCCCTGCTGTCCCTTTCCTCCAGTTGGGTTCTAGCGGAATCAGAAACGACTGACACAGTCAAACTTCACGATATCAAGGGCAATACTGTCGAAGTCCCGACTGGCTCTTCCGATAAAATCACCGTACTCTGTTTTCTAGGCACGGAGTGTCCCCTCGCCCGGCTCTACGGACCCCGGCTGGAAACGCTCTCTCAGAAATACGCCAAAGATGCCCGCTTTTACGCCATCAACAGCAATATGCACGATTCTCTTGAAGAATTCGCTGCCTATGCAGAGGCTCACAAACTCAAATTCCCCTGCGTCAAAGATTACGAAAATAAACTTGCCGATCGCATGGGAGCCGAGCGGACTCCCGAAGTGATTGTGCTCGATCGAGCTGGCAAGGTTCGGTATCAGGGACGAATCGACGATCAATATCTACCTGGCATCGTCAAGCCGGAACCGACTCGTTCGGATCTGAAAATCGCGCTCGAAGAACTGGTCTCGGGAAAAGAGGTTTCCACGCCCGAAACCAAAGCCGTCGGCTGTTTAATCGGCAAAGTCTTTCCTGAGGAAATCACGACTGACATCACTTACACAAAAGAAATCGCACCGATTCTGCAAACCCATTGTGTGGAATGTCATCGGCAGGGAGAAATTGGCCCCTTTGTACTCACACAGTACGACGAAGTTGTCGGCTGGGGAGAGATGTTGCTCGAAGTGATTGATGAAGGCCGAATGCCGCCCTGGCACGCCAATCCGAAAGTCGGCGTTTTCACCAACGCCCGACGGATGAGTGCAGAAGAAATCAACGCACTGAAAACATGGGTCCACGGCGGCATGCCTTACGGAAACGCCGAGGATTTACCCAAGCCGACTTCTTATGTGCAGGGCTGGCAATTCAAGCGGGAGCCGGATTTCGTTTTCGATATGCATCGCAAGCCTTTTGCCGTGCCTGAAGAGGGGATCGTCGAATATCAATACTTTGTGGTCGATCCCAAATTTACAGAAGACAAATGGGTTACTGGTACGCAAATCGTGCCGGGAAATCGTGCGGTTGTGCATCACTGTATTGTCTTTGTTCGTCCACCCGATGGAAAAGATTATCGTGGCCTCGGCTGGATAGCAGGTTATGTTCCCGGACAACGCTCGGTGCACATGCCGGAAGGTTACGCCCGCAAAGTTCCAGCTGGCTCGCAGTTTGTCTTTCAGATGCACTACACGCCTAACGGCATCGCGCAGGAAGATCTGACGAAAATGGGCTTGTTGCTGATTGATGAGAAAGATGTCACACACGAAGTCTCGACACTGGTTGCCATCAATCACGATTTTGAAATTCCTCCTCATGCAGCCGACTATGCGGTGAAAGGGGATATCACAAAAATCCCTGACCGTGGCGAACTGCTGGCGATTACCCCGCATATGCATTATCGCGGCAAGTCATTTCAAGTGACTGCCAAAGTCAACGACAGTGAAGAACTCCTGCTCGATGTCCCCGCTTACGATTTCAACTGGCAACATGTTTATGAACTCGCGTCTCCGAGACCACTGGCCAGTATCGAAAAACTTTCCTTCGTTTCAACCTTCGATAACTCGGAAGCGAATCCCTTCAATCCGAATCCGGAAGACTATGTGACCTGGGGAGATCAAAGCTCCGAAGAAATGGCGATTGCCTTTTTTGAAGTCGCCTATCCTCTCAATGACACTGGTGAAACCAAAAAGGCAAAACCAAAACAGGAGCAGGCAGAAGATCCCGAGCGACAGAAGCGAGTGGACGCATTCGTCGCTGATTTCTTCAAACGCTTCGATCAAAATGAAGACGGAGAAATTAAACGCGAAGAACTTCCGCTTTCAATGCGACGCTTCGCTTTCAAAAAGTTAGATCGCGATGATGATGGACGACTCGACACTGAAGAAGTGAAAACGCTCGCCAATTCCTCGGGTTCGATTTAATGACGTTTCTCCATACTAGCACGAAGCGCAAGCGAGTGAGTGAGTCATACCGTATTCCAACACACTCGCTTGCGCTTCGTGCTTGTAATTCCAGGTGACCTCCCTCTCGTCAGGCACAGCTTGATCGACATTTTTAATCTCGTCTTTTCCAGAAATTTCCCTGCTCCATGAATCGGCTTTTTGATCGTATTTTCGGAAGCACGGTCGATGCTCCGCTGCTTGTCACACTGCTGATTCTGTTGCTCAGCGGAGCCGCTCTGCTCGGCTATTACGATCCCGACCGGGTCACCTCTCTGCTCAAACCGCGAGCAGAGATGGAAGCGGTCCCCGAGCCTGCTCCTCCTCAGCCTAAAGATGATAAGCAAAAAACTGAGATTGTGGACGAGACTCCAAAACCAAAACCTCAGCCACAGATTCCGGATGTGGATGCCGTCAGTCTGACCGATTCCGATGTGATACTGGTTGTGAAATCGAAGCAGTTTTTCACCCCCGAAGGAGCGGCTGCGATTCGGGATGTCGTTGCTCAACTCGATGCCTTGCCCTATGTCCGCGACATCCTGTGGATGGACCGGGCTCCTGTGTTGAATCTGTTCGGTTTTCGCGAATCCCTCTTCCCGAAAGCCCGGGCATCTCAGCGTCAATTTGATGAAGCCCGCGAAGCAGCCGTCAATCATCCTCTCATTGGTGGTCAGTTGCTTTCGCGTGATGGCGAAACAATTTTGCTGCTCATCAAGTTCGACTGGCTGTTCGTGACTGATGATGCCGACTGCACGGAAAATCTGAAACTGACCGCCGCTCAGGCGGCTTCGAAATATGAGGATGTCGACTTTGAATACATGGTCACAGGGAAGGTTCCCAGTTATCTCACTTTCATGGAATCGCAGGAGAAAAACCGATTCAAATATCAGATGATCGGCTACGGCACCATTCTGGCGATGGCGATGATTCTGTTTCGTGGCTTTCGAGCCGTGCTGATCGTTTCGCTCGCTCCGGCAATCGGTGTCTTCTGGACTCTCGGTATTCTGCACTACTTCAATTTTCAGGACAATCCATTTAACGACATCATCCTGCCGGTACTGCTGAGTCTGGTCGGCTTGACTGATGGTGTGCATCTGATGGTCGAAATTCGCAAGTTGCGAAGCCAGGGACGCGATGTCCGCGATGCGGCTCGCACGGGAATCTGTCGCGTCGGTCTCGCCTGTGCGCTCACCTCGATCACAACCGCCATCGGCTTTGGCTCGTTGTCATTGGCTCATCATGAAATCGTCCGCGAGTTCGGTATCTGCTGTGTAATCGGTGTGCTGCTGACGTTTTTATCAGTGGTTCTGACAATCCCTCTGCTCTGTTCAACTCGACTTGGTCGGAATATCCACAAGGGACATGAAAAGGGTTTAATCGATCGAAATCTGAATCGAATCAGCGGATTGATCACCTTCATCCTGAATCGCTCCAAAGGTTTTGCCTGGGCAGCGATTGCCTGCACGATTTTGTTTTCAATGATCTCTCTGACATTGCGACCCGATGAACGTCGTGCCAATGCCCTGCCGCAACATTCCGAAGCGGTACTCGCAATTAAGCATATGGATGAGGCATTCGGCGGACTGGAAATGTCTTCTGTGCGAATCAATTGGGACGACCAGATCGACTCCGATTCGCCGGAAGTGCTAACGGTCATTATGCAAATTGACGATTTGCTCGATGCCGAGCCTTTGATTGGAAGTCCGATATCGATCCGCAATTTTATCGATGTCCTCCCCGGCTCCGGCGAACCGCAGGATCGCATGCCTCTGTTACAATTGTTGCCCGCGAGTTTGAAACGGGCCTTCTATGAACCGGAGAGACGACGTGCGGAAGTGAATTTTCGCGTGCAGGATTTGGGAATCGCCAGGTATGGACCCGTCTTTGAACGGATTGAAGCGGGACTCGAAACGATTCAAAGCGAGCATCCTCATTTCAATTTTGACCTGACCGGTTCAGCTGTCTGGCGATGGGAAAATCTCTATCAGATAGTGATCGATCTGGCTGCCAGCCTCGGAAGCGCGACGTTTATTATTTTTCTGGTGCTGGCGGTTGCGTATCGTTCATTGAGAATTGGTTTGATTTCAATCATTCCGAATCTGTTTCCCCTGGCAGTCACAGGCACATTTCTCGTGATCTATGGCCAGTCTCTGGAAATCGCCAGCGTATGCGCGTTTACGGTTTGCCTGGGAATAGCCGTCGACGACACAATTCATTTCCTGACCCGCTATCGAGAAGAAAGCCGCAGAAAGCCACAAAACGCTGCGATTGCTCACGCATTTACTGAAACCGGAACCGCACTGATCATGACAACCATCGTTCTACTCGTCGGCTTCACGACAGTCCTCTTGAGTGACATGCGCGACCAACGCATCTTCGCCGCGATGGGGGCATTAACAATCGGCTCTGCTCTCTTCGCCGACCTGATTTTTCTACCCGCGTTGTTATCATACTTCATGAAGGATTCCCATGAAGAAGAATCTACTGAATTATTAGAGCCCGATAAAGATGAATCTGAACTGTCTCCTGTGAGTACTGCAGAGAGGACGAGATAAATACAATTTGGTCATCCTGAATTTGTTGCAACGAAACAAGTTAATTAAATTTGCGGACTCAGACCAGAATAACCCCTCCGATTTTATATAATGGCAAAGCATCATCCCAATAAAGAAATCAGCTCAGCAATCGAATATGCTTTGGGAATGGGATGGCGTTATGAAATTTCGAGTGGTCACGCCCACGGCCGTTTATTTTGCCCTGCAAACATCCGTGGCGGCTGTATCAAATCGGTTTACAGTACACCCCGCAATCCACAGAAACATGCTGACGATATCATTCGAGAAGTGAATAATTGCGACCATGTCACTATCGAGGAGAAAAACGATGAATAGCAAAATCGATGTGAGCGTGATTGATGACCATTTTGATCGAAATCAATTCACCGACGAATTGGACGAAGCCGTCTTGAAGGCTTTTCCTGAGGCATTCGGACATGGTTATCGAGATGGAAAATTCACAGTCTCATTGGAATGTGAAATTCAAGATTTACAGAAGCTACCCGAACGTGCCAAAAAATTTAAGCTGGCTCATTTCAACCGGATTGAAATCCTGATCAATGAAGAATTACAGAATCTGGAAACCGAGGGAGTGGCATAAATATCTCGATCTAGTTGTAGATCAGGCACTGCCTGACCTACAACTTGATAACTCGTAATAACTTGAGTCAAATTAAAGAACCGCAGATGGACGCAGATAAACGCGTATGTCAAATATCCGCGTTTATCTGCGTCCATCTGCGGTTCCAAATAAATCATATCGAGTTGAGAAGTGCACTAACGACTGGTTACTGAAATCCATACAGCACGTTTCCAACTCCGTTGATTTTTCACGAAGCTGAAAATCCTTATGCAAAACGTCACCACAATTTCTGAAGTTCGCCAAATTCTCCATGAAGTACGACGATCAGGAAAGTCGATTGGATGTGTCCCGACAATGGGAGCGTTGCATGAGGGGCATTTGAGTTTGATCAAAGCGGCTGTCGAGCAATCCGATTATGTGGTGGTGACGATTTTTGTGAATCCGACACAATTTGCTCCGCATGAAGATTTGAGCAAATATCCCCGCCCGCTGGAACGGGATCTGAAGTTGTGCACAGAAGCCGGGGCTTCGCTGGTTTTTCATCCCTCTGCTGAAGAAATGTACGGTCAGGAGACACAGATTTCAGTAAGCGTTGGCTCGTTAGCAGACTGCTGGGAAGGGGCGAGCCGGCCAGGGCATTTTGATGGCGTCGCGACTGTTGTGACCAAGCTGTTTAATGTTGTTCAGCCCGATCTGGCTTTTTTCGGAGCCAAGGATTATCAGCAGCAGAGCATCATTCGAGCGATGTGTCGAGATCTCGATTTTCCTGTGAAAATTGTCACCTGTCCGACGATCCGTGAAGAATCCGGGCTCGCGTTATCGAGCAGAAATGTCTACCTTTCCGATCAGGAGCGGGAAATTGCGATCCATATCTCCCAGGCACTTCTGAGAGCAAAAGAGCGATATCCCGATGCGGATTGGTCTCTGGAACAATTACGCAAAACATTGAGACAGGAACTGAATGAAACCGCAGGGCTGGAACTCGACTATGCGACCATCGTCGATCCCGTCACTCTGCAGGAAGTTCCCGAGAAGCAGGAAATCATGGTCGCACTCATCGCGGCTCGAGTGGGAACAACACGCCTGATTGACAATCTGGAAATGTCACTCAGGTCATAAAATAGAAAAATAAACCCGCCAGGACGCCAAGATGATCAAGAAAATTTTTCAATAACTAATTTTGAAACCACGAAGACACAAAGGCATGAAGAGATCTGTAACACAATTACCTCAAATCCATCAGGTTGTTTTGTGATTGATTTTCTTCATTCACTAATTTCTTTGTGTCTTCGTGCCTTCGTGGTAAAAAACTGGAAATTACAAGTCAATTTCCTGCCAGTTAACATCTTGTTTCTCCTTGGCGTCTTGGCGGTTCAATAATTTTATCATCAACGGATATTGAATTCGTTGTCAAAGAGAGACATCCCAATGCGGCAGATATTGTTTTATGTGACACTCGATCATCCGTTTTCCATTCTGCCGAATGGAACCCAAACGCATCCTCTGCTGCAGATTGGTGCGGGAATCCTCCTGCTGTTTATCTTTTGCTGCTATGCGTTATGGTTCTGGAAATTCGGGATCAAACAACCTGAGGATAAGACTGCGAAGCCCGTTACACTCAAATCCACATTAACGATGCTCGCCCTTCAATTGGCAGTTGGTGGCACACTGGCGATTCTGTTTGTACCAGTCCGCATCTTTCCGGTTTTCGGTTACGGGATGATGCTATTAATCGCCTTTGTCACAGGAGCCGCTTGGGCGGGAACGCGAGCCGTTAAAGTGGGAGCTTCTCGTGAACTGATCTGGGATCTAGCGATGTGCATTCTCGTTTCCGGAGTTGCCGGCGCGCGGATTTTTTATCTTGTCCAAAAACGGGATGAGGTCTATGAGAATGTGAATGGCCTTCAGGATTTTTTATTTCGCTCGGTGAATCTGACCGATGGCGGCCTCGTCTTTTACGGCGGCATGATCCTGGCGACAATCACTTATTTTATTTTCTGTAAGCTGCGAAAAGTTCGTCCGATTTCTCTGGCCGATGTGGTTATTCCGTCCGTCTTCTTAGGCCTCGGCTTTGGCCGCATTGGCTGCCTGCTCAATGGCTGTTGCTATGGCGACCGTTGCGACTTGCCTTGGGCGATCACATTTCCGCCCGGTTCTGTGCCCCACATGGCACTGGTCAATCTTGGATTTCTCAGTCCGGAATCCCTCGGCAGCTTTCCCCTGCATCCTTCGCAAATTTACAGTTCAATCGGCGGATTTCTGCTCGCGTTCGTGACAGCCGTTGTCTTTCGATATCGCCGCCGGATTGGTGAAGTGCTCGCAGTCGGAGCCATCTTTTATCCGATCAATCGCTTCCTGATTGAATTCGTCCGCGGCGATGAATTCACCGTGCTCGATACAGGACTGACCCCTTCTCAAAATGTGAGCATTTTGATTGTCATTGTCGCTTTGGCTTATTTAGTCTGGCTGGAATTCTACGGCGAAGAAATCGACCCGGATAGCTCTCCTCAGGTGATCCCCAAACGATCGAAAGCCGGGTAAACCGGATTGCTTCCCTTCGCACAGAAACATATAGTGAGTTTCTGATCTTAATTGTTAGTGAATATCAATCTGTGGGAGCAAATTCGATGGTTGGACCGATGACACGCCGGGCTTTACTGGGAACCTCAGCTGCGACGCTGGCGCTGGCTCCCTGGAAAATGAATTCAGCCTGGGCAGCCGACCAGAACAAAGACACTGAACTTCGCGAAGCCGCCCGAGCGATTCCTCTGGTCAGCGACTGCGATGTCATCGTTTGCGGCGGAGGCCCAGCCGGAATTGCAGCTGCAATTTCAGCAGCCCGCAGTGGAGCCAAAGTTCGCCTCTTCGAATGCCATGGCTGCCTGGGAGGTGTCTGGACAAGCGGAATGCTCAGCTTCGTGATCGATGCGGCTAAGCCGGGCTTGAATGCGGAAATCACCGCGAAACTGGATGCACTCGGCGCGAAAATGACCGACTACCGTAAATCCGACGATTCGCATTACGTGTACGATGTCGAAGGGATGAAGTATCTGCTCGAAACATTATTCGATGAATTGAAAATCGACTACGTGTATCATTCGCGAGTTGTTGCTGTCGAGAAGGACAGTAATAATCGCGTTCGGGCGATTGTGACCGAATCCAAATCAGGCCGCGAAGCCTGGGCTGCTCCTGTGTTTATCGATACCACCGGCGATGGCGATGTCGGTGCTCTGGCCGGTTGCCAGTGGCAATTTGGAGAGGACAAAACCTGTCCCTGCCAGCCGATGTCACTCATGGGAATTATCGCAGCCGATGCAGCCGCCCTGGCCGAATACGATACCGCTCAAACCAGTGCCAATAAAGATCGACTCCGCGAAGAAATGCTGCGGGCAGGCGTCGAACCCAGCTATGCCAAGCCAACTCTCTGGAATTTCGGACACGGCGTGGCTGCGGTTATGATCAATCATGAATACGGAGTCGAGCCATTCGATGCGGCTCAAGTCACCCGAGCCACTGTCAATGCACGGCGAGAACTGTATCACATCACACAAGCCCTTAAAAAAACAGGTGGAATGTGGGAAAACATTCGGCTCGTCGCCACCGCCGAGCAGATCGGCGTGCGAGATGGCCGACGGATTCAGGGTCGCTACGAAGTTTCAGTGAATGATGTCATCGCAGGCATCCGACATGACGATGCAATTTGCCGATCACACTTCAGTGTTGATGTGCACGCGGCAACGCAAGAACAGAATCGCAAAGCTGCCTACGGCTCCAAGGGAGTCAAAGCTAAGCCTTTCGACATTCCTCTGCGAGCATTAATCGCCGCCGAAGTCGATGGCTTATTGATGGCTGGTCGATGCATCAGCGGCGACTTCTTCGCTCATGCCAGTTATCGCGTGACTGGAAATGCAGTCGCAATGGGAGAAGCAGCTGGGGTCGCCGCTGCACTGTCCGCTCAGAAACAAATGCTGCCACATCAACTCCCATGGATTGCCGTGGCGACTCAGTTGGAAACAGTGAGAAACCAGGCAGACAACAATGCATTGCTGGCAGCAAGTCGACCATAAAGAAACAAGGGTGGCGGGGGCGCTCTCAAAGTGAAGCCCCCGATATAATACATCCGGGGGCTTCCGCTAACGCGGAG
>DEML01000077.1:55497-59458 GCA_002359185.1 Planctomycetaceae bacterium UBA2671 | reverse complement strand
CCCCCGCCACCCAATCTGTGCTTAAAACTCTCCAACCACATTCCCATCAGCCATTTCGGCCAGATTTTCAAATGTTTTCGGATCGACATTTGCAGAGACGGCTCGAACTGCTCCATCTGCCATCAGAACAAAAACGACATCGCCTTGAGTTGGTCCACCAATCCCATCTGGTCCATTGATATAAGGCTGTTTGGTCAGACTGCGGATCGTGCTTTTGCCGCCTTGTGCCCAGGGTCCAATGTCGTCATTCACCTGGGTCACCATCATCGTATTACTCGTGCCATCGGTAATATCGCGGAAGCGAGTTTCGCGATCATAGCCAAAGATTCCACATCCCGGTTGTCCGATTTTCAGTGTCGCAGCATTTTTTCCAGTCCCTGCAATCCCTGCATAATGGATCGGGGCAAACTCTTCGAAGTTCTGGTTCTGTGCAGGATCCATATAAGTGCTGATCATGAATGTCGCTGTCACTTCATTTTCACCTGCATTCCAAGCCTGATCCTTCTGCAATTGTTCGTAAACAAAGCCTTCCTCAATAAATGGCAGAATCGAAGCGGCCCAGCTGAGACGTTCATCCGGTTTAAGATCTGCATTTTCCATCGTTCCGCTTGGGAAATGACCGTAGGTGTCGGCATAGTTATGCATCGCCAGGCCGATTTGCTTCATGTTGTTTTTGGATTGAGCGCCCCGGGCAGCTGATCGTGCCTGCTGCACCGCTGGCAGTAAAAGGGCAACGCCAACCGCTGCCACACTCACAGAACTCATCCCGCTGTTTCCGCCCATCATCGGAATCCCTACGGTCGAACTGCGAGAGTAAAATTTGATTCCGTTTTCATCAGCTACCGAAACAGCCAGATTTGGGAACATCGGAGCCGTGATCGCTTCTGCGGGAGGAAAATCTTCGACATAGAAGGGCATTTCTTCATCCCCTTCAAGCACATTGTCCATGACTGATTGTTGCAGAACTGGCAGGAACATCATTCCCCAGTTGAGCATCAACTGATACGTGTCGCGGGTGTTGACTGCTGTCAGCGAGGTAAATTCACTCGGCAATTCTGCCAAGGCAGCCTGATATTCGGCATCCGGTTCCCAGACGGGAAGTTTGCCATCGACTCGAAGCTGAAACGACTTGATCGACTGCGGCATCAATCCGACCACCAGCCAGTCTCCCACAACGCGAACGGCTCCATACTGAAAGGTCTGATCTCCGTCGCCTGTGATATCAAACACGATCAAATCTTTTCCATCCTGTTCAATTCGATAGGGGTAAACAGGCAACTCGAGATACTCACCATTTTCTTCGGCCTTTTCGAGCCGAGCCATCTGGGAGTCGATAAACGATTCCATTCCTTCTGGACTTTTGAGTTTCAAACAAAACGTAATCCCCGTACCGAAGACTCCACCATTGGCATCATCATAGATACAGGCGACGTTTCCAAGATGATCGAGCAGATCGGTTTTGGGATCGAAGCCCAGCATTTGTGGTAGTGATTCAATAATCTGATTAACCTGCTCTTCACCATCCGGCCCCATTAATCCCGCATTGTTTTTCGCAAGACTGACCAACTGATCGTGCAGAGCAGCCGGGTTGCATTGGAAAACATTGAACCAGTTCGGTTTCGATGGCAACGGTGGTAAATCTTTCAGGGTCAGCATTGGTCCATCCTGCTGACCAAGACCAACAATTGAAGTTTCTGTCCATTGCGATTCCCCACGATACCCACCCCGGTTGATGACTGAGTCGAGCTTATCCAACCCCGCAATTTCCAGTACTTCGGCAATGGTCAACTGTTGTGGAATCGGCAGCCTGATGCCGCCATACTTGGTTTGTAAAGCCTGCCAGTCAAGCCAGGATAATCCTGTCTGCTCGAAATCGGTTTCAGCTTTCAGCACAGCCTGCAGGCGGTCATTCTGGCTGATGTTGGGAACTTCTCCGGAAATGCAGGCCATGGTCGAGTTCACCACATCGGGACCAACCACCACAACCATGCTCTCTCCTTCTTTCCACATCCCCACTTCAATGCCGGGAGAGTCGGGGATGATGAAGCTGGCAATCTGACGACGGCCCACTTTCTGGATTTCGACTTCAATGTCTTTCTCGGCTAGCATTTCCTGCAGCAGATTCACGGCATCCGACGTCCAGGCACCACCCTCATTGAAGATGAATCGTACCGAGGGGATCAACTGGTTCTGTTCCTCAGCCAGAGAAGCCGACAGGATAAAGCCATGATTGATCAGGTCATCAAGAGCCGCCTTGATGCCTTCGGCTTTGCCAGTGTTATCTCGAGCAATCGCGAAATCGACGACCTTCTGAAATAAGTCGGCTAGTCCGGAGTCGACAAATGCCGCATACTCAGCAGTCTCTTTGTAAGCTTCGGCATTCTCAGTCACGCCTTCGAATTCTGCATACAGAAACGTACTCTGAGGCATCATCTGCTCAGCAGTTGCATCTTGCCAGACAAGCCCACTGGCCACATTCCAGCTCACCGCAAAGATGACGGCGATCAATCCCACAGAAACAGTACGAAAAACCCAGCGATTGTGCTTCGTTCTCATTCGGAAAACTCCCGATTTATTAGCTGACTGACGAGTGGTAATTTTTATTTCGATTAACTCTTGCGAACGCAGATTGCCCGAAACTGGACGAATGTAGCTTAACGTCCATAGATTCGCTTGGCGAGTTTCCAATCGCAAAATGAATAAAAATTCAGAATCCCTTGAATGCAGCAACCAGCGAAAGGTGGTACGCCCACAATGAAGTGATGGCGTGGAATCGTTGTTCCAAGCATCGTCAACCATGCCCTTCGTTACGCTCAGAGCTTGCCACCCACTAATCTTGAAGTCCAGGATGAGACCAAGGAAGAAAATAGAGACCGAGAAAAACCCATGGCAAGAAAAACAAAGCGGAAACACTCAGAAGAATGACGGTTTTAAACAGACAATACAATGCTCTGTCGAGATACTCTCCCTTTTTTAATGCGGTTTTCAATGAGAGACCTTCAATCAGAACCATTAAACTAAGGCACAAAACCACCCAAGGACCATATTGAAATATCGCCATGAAGAGAGTGATTGACATTTTAGAGAGCACTTCATCCAGTGCTGAAGTCCAGACAGAGCAGTAAATCATCAGGACTTGGCTGAAGGTCCCCCAAAATAACAGAGGGCATAAATACGATTTCCACTGTAACTGAGAGTACTGATTGGGCATGTAATACTAGCTCACTTTGTTTTATAGATTTTCACCATCATCTTACAGCCTGCAGCGAATCCAGCAATATGTTTTGGAGTCTCGCAAAGATCAAAGCTTTTCGTAGGTCAGGCTGTGCCTGACGAATTGTGCGATCCACCTCAATTGTCGTCAGACGTAGCCTGACCTCCGGCTTTCCGCTTTCTGCCCTCGGCTTTCCACCCCCCTGTCCCCTCCAGAGCCGACTTTCCGTTTCTAAGAGTGAGAGGCAGCACAACGCGGCCTCAACAATATCAAAAACAACAACACTCTAAGGAACAAAACCATGTCACGCTTCACACTCACTCTGATCGCTCTGGCTGCTCTGACAACCTTCACCACTGCTGCTCAAGCGGGTGGTTGCTCAAAGGGGGGATACCATAAAGGTTACGGTGGTAATTACGGTGGCGGCCACTACGGCAGAGGAAACTACGGCTACAAAAAAACATATCACAATGATTACCACTACGAAAAACCTGTCTACGTCAAGCCGATCGTTCACGAAGTCGTCATCGAAAAGCCAGTTTACCGGGAAGTGATTGTCGAAAAGCCAGTCATCATTGAAAAACCAGTTTGCGAAGTTCCCCTCCCCTCCCTCGGCTTCTTCGGCGTCATCTGCCCTGAAGGAATGCTGATCAAGGAAGTGCACCCGAACAGCGAAGCCTGCCGATTAGGACTGGCTCCCGGCGATGTCATCAAAATGTTCGACGACATCCGCATCATCTGCGAAGA
>DEML01000077.1:0-55325 GCA_002359185.1 Planctomycetaceae bacterium UBA2671 | reverse complement strand
GTCCGCACAGCGGACCCTACAAAAACGGGCGAGTCTGAAAAGGACTCGCCCGTTTTTTTGTGAAATTCGTTCAAGGTGGACTCACTCACTCAATCCAACCGTTCACTCGCATCCAGTTATCAACCAGAGTAGACCACTCCCGTGTTCCGGGGATTGATTTTCCGAGCCCGACACCGTGGCGACCGGATTGAAAGATGTGGAGTTCGCCCGGAACTTTGTGTTCAAGCATGGCTTGATAGAACAAAACACTGTTAATCGGCTTAACAGCAGTGTCCTCATAAGTGTGAAACAGAAATGTTGGCGGAGTTTCGGGGGTCACCTGCAAATCGTTGGACATCAGGGTTTCGAGTTCTTCAGAGGGATCGGTTCCCAGCAGGTTTTTACGCGAGCCTCCGTGAGTGTATTCTGGTTTCATCGAAATGACGCCGTAACAGAGGACGGCGAAATCGGGACGGCAACTTTGTCGATCGACTTCATCCTCGGCTTCTGCATTTCCAGCATCAAAATGAGTCGCAGCTGTTGAGGCGAGATGCCCGCCTGCTGAGAAGCCGAGAACACCGACATGTTCAGGGTTGATTCCATACTCTTTCGCATGAGCCCGCACATGACGGATTGCCCGCTGGACATCGTGCATTGGGGTCGGGTGCTGATAGTGCGGAGCCAGGCGATACTTCAAGACGAAAGCCGTCACACGGGATGAGTTCAACCAGCCTGCGATTTCCTGACCTTCATGCCCCATCGCATGCCCGCCGTAACCGCCACCCGGGCAAACCACGACCGCAGTCTTCTGTTCATATCTGATGGAAGGTTGATAAACCGCAAGCGTTGGTCGATCGACCGCTTCGGTCCCCTTCGCATCGGGAGCGCCGTCCGGCCATAACTCTACAACTGTTGGGATAACCAACTCTTCCGCGGAGACTGGCAGTGCCATTGAAAGCAAACAGGTGAGCATACAGAGGAGCGTCTTGGTCATTTTTGATCCTTAACTAAGTTTATTCTCGTTTAAACATCCGATAAATCGACATGATGCATGTCGAATTCCTCGGCGACAGTTTTATTGGTTAGCTTGCCTTCCCAAATATTGATTGCCGATCTCATGGCTCGATCCAGCCCAGATTTTTTTTGCAGGGCTCCCTCGGCAATCATGGCGACATAAGGGAAGGTTACATTACATAAGGCGTAGGTACTCGTTCGCCCGACCGCGCCGGGCATATTGGCGACGCAGTAATGCACGACATCGTCAATGATGTAAGTTGGTTCGGAATGGGTTGTAGGTCGAGATGTTTCGACGCAACCGCCCTGGTCAACCGCGACATCAATTATCACCGAGCCCGGCTTCATTCGTTTGAGATCTTCCGCAGTGACAAGTTGTGGAGTTCGGCCTCCCGGAACAAGCACACTGCCAATGACAAGGTCGGCCCGCTCCAACTGCTCTTCCAGATTATGACGATCACTAAAGAGTGTATTGACATTGGGCGGCATAATGTCTTCGAGATACCGCAGACGGTCGACATTGATATCAAGAATCACGACATCGGCCTGAAAACCAGCAGCGATCTGGGCGGCATTCTTGCCGACAATTCCTCCGCCGAGAATGACTATATGAGCAGGAGCCACGCCGGGAACTCCACCGAGCAAAATTCCGCGACCTTCCTGGGGCCGTTCGAGATACTTGGCACCTTCCTGGATACTCATTCGACCTGCGACTTCACTCATCGGAGTAAGTAACGGCAAATCACCTTTGGATCCTTCGAGTGTCTCATAAGCGACGGCAATAATGCCCGTTTCGACTAATGCCTGTGTCAGTTGTCTGCTGGCAGCCAGGTGAAAATAAGTGAAGACAATTTGCCCACTGCGAAGCATCGGCCATTCTTCGGCCAGCGGCTCTTTGACTTTGACAATCAAATCGGCATTGGCGAACACTTCATCGGCAGAAGGAACAATCTCGGCTCCGTTGGTCGCGTATTCATCATCGGGCAATCCACTGCCGACGCCGGCTCCACTCTGGATGAGGACCTGATGACCACGCCGCGTTAACTCCTGCACGCCAACCGGCAGCATCGCTACACGATACTCATCGGGCTTCACTTCTTTGGGAACACCTATAATCATCTTCGAACACCTTTGTCTGAAACGGAATGTTCCATGGAACATTCAAAATCGATTGACCCGGCTATTCGATCATGTCAGATTCCCTCCGAAATCGGAAGTCCCAGACCGTGCAGAACTTTTCGAATTTGAACAGCATCTTCAAACAGATGTGCCTCGATGCCACATGCGCGAGCAGCGATGATGTTTTCCATGATGTCATCTGTGAAAAAACATTCCTCAGCCGAGACGCCTGCAGCCTGAACGGCATGAGCATAAATTGCAGGATCGGGCTTCAAGGCCTGCACTTCATAAGAGAGGATGAAATGATCGAAATGTTCGAGAATTGAAAAACTGTTTCGAATAAATTCAAAATGAATTCTGCTTGTGTTCGAGAGCAGCACCAGAGGGATTCCCGCGTCTCGCAATTCCAGCAAGAGGGGAATCATCTCTTCGTTCGGTTCAAAAATCCGCGCAGCAGCATCTTCAAGTTGAAGTCGATCGAGCTGACGTTTCAAAGCAGTTTCAAGATTGCTATGCATCTGCGGTTCGTCGTGCAGCCCCCGTTCATATTCGAGCAGTAAGCCGGAATCGAATAGCAACGTTTTCAACTCAGCCGCTTCACAGCCACAGACGACAGCCATCTGCTCGAGCATCACATCGTGAGAAAAATGCACCAGAACTTTACCCATGTCAAACAGACAGGCTTTGATTTCGGTCATGTTTACTTTTCGTTTCGGGAAGTTCAAAGAAATAATGAGCAGTTAATTGAGAATTATTGAACCGCGGATGGACGTGGATGGACGCAGATAAAATTTATCAAAGTCTGGTAGGTTGGGTTAGCGAAACGTAACTCAATAAACTATTTTGATTGCAATGCTTTTCTAGCTTGGATGACTGTTTCTACAACGGATTGCGAAGACTCGCCAATCGCAGTGAGGTGTCCCATTTTTCGCCCCGCTCTGGGTTCCTTTTTTCCGTAAAGATGAAGCGATACGTTGGCAAGTTCGAGAGCAGCGGACCAGTTCGGCGTTCCCTGTTCCCAGACATCACCCAGCAGGTTGACCATGGCTGCAGGTTTTAAGGGAGTCATGTCTCCGAGTGGTAAGCCACAAATAGCTCGGACCTGTTGATCGAACTGACTGCTGGCGCAGGCATTGATGGTGAGGTGGCCGGAGTTGTGAGGACGGGGAGCGACTTCGTTAATCAGCAGATGATTGTCGTTGGTCACGAAGAGTTCGACACACATCACGCCGACCACATCGAGCTTTTCGAGAACCCCTTGGGCAATTGCACGGGCGTCCTCTGCGAGTGAAGCCATTTCGGGATCGGGAAAGATTGATAAATCCAAAATGTGATTGACATGTTCATTACGAATTGGACCACAGCCTGTGAAGTTTCCCGATGAGTCTCGCACAGCAACATAGGAGACTTCGCATTTGAAATCGATCCGTTGTTCAAGAATCGCTTCAACTTCGTCCAACTCTTTCCAGGCAGATTCGGCGGCTTCCGCATTGGGAACCGTGACCTGCCCTTTGCCGTCATAACCTCCACTGGCAGTTTTCAGGATGGAGGGTGTCCCGAGTTCCTGAATCGCAATCTGCAATTCTTCTGCATTGCGAACCGGACGAAAAGGTGTGACGGGCAAGCCAGCCTCTGCGAGTGTCGACTTCTCCCGCAGACGATGCTGCGAGATATGCAGGACTTGTCCACTGGGGTGGACCTGGACGATTTCTTCAATTGCCTGCACGGCAGCGGAGCAAATATTTTCGAATTCAAACGTCACGACATCGACAGTGCGGGCGAATTCGCGGATGGCTTCGATGTTATTGTAAGCTCCGACAAACTCTCGCTCTGCGACTTGACCGCAGGGGGAATTGGCTTCATCGGAATAGGTATGGACATGATACCCGAGCCGATGGGCAGCCTCGGCATACATGCGACCTAGTTGACCACCTCCCAAAACGCCAAGCGTCGCACCTGGATTAATCACTGGTTGATTCCGTCTCATCAATCGTATTCTGTCTCTGTTCTGGTAGGGTCCGCTGTGCGGACCGTTGTCTTTTGTGAGTTATTTCTTATCCCATGTACGTTGTAAATTCTGGTCCGCACAGCGGACCCTACGGCTGTCTCCTTACATTTGATTGTCTTGGGTGGCTGGGGTCGAAGCGAAGCGAAGCCCCCAGATGATATGCCCAATCAAACTTCTTCCCACTGTGCGTTTTCAATATGCGAATCAGCAGCAACGGTCTCGGTCTGCTTCTTCTGAAACGCTTCCAGCTTTTCTTTCAACTCTGCATCGCTCAAAGCCAGAATTCGACAGGCAAGTAATCCTGCATTTTTCGCACCGGCATCCCCTATTGCCAATGTGCCGACGGGAATTCCTCCCGGCATCTGTACGATAGAAAGTAAAGAATCCAGCCCCGATAAAGCTCGGCTCTTCACAGGCACACCCAGAACGGGCAATGTTGTTTGTGAGGCGACCATCCCAGGTAAGTGAGCAGCTCCCCCTGCCCCGGCAATGATGACCTGGATTCCCCGCGAAGCAGCTGACTTGGCATACTCGAACATGGCATCCGGAGTTCGGTGAGCAGAGACGACGCGACATTCATGAGGCACCTCAAACTGACTGAGAAACCGAGACGCATGCTCCATCGTCGGCCAGTCGGACTGGCTGCCCATGATAATTCCGACAAGTGGCGTCGATGATTTTTCATTCATTGTTTTGGATCTGTATCAGTTCAGGTTGAATTGCGGAGTCATTAAATAAATGACGATGTTAGATCGCAGGTATCGCAAAAAAACCGCTGTCACTACTAATAATGACAGCGGTTTCCGTTCAATTCAATGATGGGTGCGGAATCTCTTGGGATTAGAGGCCCAACCATGGCAATGGAGCTCCAGCAGCGGGTAACTGGACGATTTCCACAGCTGTGACATCTTTATTGGAAAGGATTTCGTCAATCACTTCCTGGCCCGGTTTCGAGTCGAGATTGATGACTGCGACAGAATCACCGCCCGGCTGGTTCGTTTCGCGTCCCAGAGCCATGTGAGCGATGTTGATGTTATTCTTGCCCAGAACCGTTCCAACCAGACCAATCAAGCCGGGAACGTCGCGGTGGCGATAGATTAACATCGTGCCATCGAGGTAGGCATCGAGTTGATAGTCGTCCATCAGGACAAGTCGCAGGTATTCGTGGCCGAACATCGTACCGCCGGCTCGGAGAGTTCCCTGATCGGTTGTCACTTCGGCAACGATCATTGTGGAGAAATCGCCAGCCTTTTTGGACGTTTCTTCGCTGATCGGAATTCCGCGTTCTTCAGCCAGCATGCTGGCATTGACGATATTAATCCGATCCCCCAGTGCAATTGACAACAAGCCCGAGGAGAATGAAGAGGTCAATAAGCGAGTATGCTTGCTGGCTGCTTCGCCTCGATAATGAATTTCGGCACTCCGAATGCCTTCTCCGCGAGTCTGCTGGGCCAGAAGAATACCGAGGCGATAAGCCAGGTCGATATACTTCTTCATCCCTCCCATTTCGGAAGCCGAGACGGGAGCCATATTGACGGCATGACGAACTTCGTTGCGGGTCAGGAATCCGGCAATAATTTCACTCGCTTCGACTGCGACCAGTTCCTGAGCTTCATCAGTCGAGGCTCCAAGGTGCGGTGTCGTCAAAACGGAGGGGAGTTTGATCAGTCGCGTCTCTTTAGGTGGTTCTTGCAGGAAAACATCCAGAGCGGCTCCGGCGATGTGCCCGGATTCGACAGCATCTGCCAGTGCATCTTCATCAATAATGCCACCGCGGGCACAGTTGATAATACGGGCACCTTTGGGCATTTTTGCCATGCGTTCCGCATTGATCAAATTTTTGGTTTCTGGAGTCATTGTTGTGTGAACGGTGAGTAATTCACACTTTGGCAGCATTTCATCCAGATCCCGGTAGAGTTCAATTCCGAACTCATTGGCGCGTTCACTGGAGATAAATGGGTCATATCCAACGATTCGCATTTCCAGGCCCAGGCAGCGTTGGGCAACTGCCAGCCCGACTCGTCCTAAACCTATAACACCAATCGTTTTACCGGCTAGCTGGGTTCCGGTGAAAATTTTCTTTTCCCATTTTCCTTCACGCATGCTTGCACTGGCTGGCCCAATATTACGAGCCATGGCCATCATCATGGCAATCGTGTGCTCTGCTGTGCTGATCGTATTTCCAGCCGGGGTGTTCATGACCACAATCCCCTGACGGGTTGCGGCTGGAATATCGATGTTATCGACACCCACACCAGCACGAACAATCGCTTTGAGGCGTGACTGACCTTCAAGAACTTCTTCCGTCAGTGTCGTGCCGCTGCGGATGACGATCCCATCCGCTTCCTGCAATTCTTCACGAAGCTGCTCGACCGACAGTTTCGGGTCGGTTTTAATGACGAGTTCAATTTCCGGATTCTCTTCCAGAACTTTTAAGCCAGCAGCAGATAAGTTGTCAGTCACCAATACGCGGTGTAGCACAAGAAGAACTCCCTGATGGTGTTTAGTATTGAATAGGGACGCTCACAAACTTCGAATCTGACATCTCGTCAGAATGTAGTGAGGAGATCATAATAAAATCTTGGGTTGTCCCTGAATTTGTGTCAGGATTAGCCTGACCCATTATTAATCACTGTGTTATATGACTGAAGCCGTTGATTTCGAGTGTCAAAATGACATTTGACATCAGACGAGATTAATCGTCATCGTCGGGGACTTCATCTTCTTCGTCTCCGCCACCATCGTCATCCTCGTCCTCGTCGAGTTCGATATCTTCGTCATCGGAATCGATGTTTTCGACGTCCTCGACGACATCAGTTTCGTCGTCATCATCCTCGGCTCCTGCAGCCGCGGGAGCAGGTCCGCCTGAGACGAGTTCTTTGACCGGCTGCAGGAAATAGGTTCGCTTCCCCTTCGCCAGCAAAGTTTCGAGCTTCTCTTCAGCTTCTGCTCGTTGATCGTAAGGGAAGCGGGCTTCTTCACGCAGTGTAGCCGTATAAATGACCCAGACGAGCCGTTTTCGTTCCGGGGCAGCATCTTTAGTACGACGCGTTGTGCGTTTTTTCGCGGCTTTCTTCTTTTTAGCCTTCTTTGGAGCAGGATTTTTTTCTGCTGCTTCCGCCTGCTTTCTCAGCTCCAGACGGCTCGGGATTTTACGAGGCATTGTTTAGCTTTCTTTCGATACCGCAACGAGTTACGGCAATTCACGACAACTCTATTGTTCGGGAGCAACCGCTGTCAAAGCAGCCCTGAAGGTGAACTTCAGTCCAAATGACAGGCAATGAAGTCAAGATCCGGTGATTGTATGTTTATCTGCCAGAGAGTTCCTGCCGCAATAGAGGCGGAGCCATCTCGAGAGATATAAGTTGAGAAGAATAGTCATTTCGCGGTTGATATTCCACCGATGGAGCCCGGTTTGATGAAGCAATTGGGGGAATCGAGTCGAAGTTTTCCTCAGCCAATCCCCAAAAATCCCAATCTGGAGTCGATTTCAGAGCGGCTCTGAAGCCGAAATTTGGAGTGTTCTCCATTTTTCTGCCGAAATAATCAGAATAATCTGTCTAAACGATACAAAACGTCCGATCAATAGAGACAGAACAATTGTGCGTTTCGACTTGCGTGAAGTCTTTTACACAGGTCAGACAAAGCAAATGTGTTCAACCAGGCAGGATGTCTGGTCGACTCGCCGTCGGAGTTCAGGATGAATTCCTTAACGGCGGTTCTTTGTTCTCGACAACCTGCCGAGACCCTTAAGCATCATTCAATTCGTCTCCACAGTGATGTGGGACCTGTCCTCTCCCCGGTTGGGAGAACAGCATGAGCACACGGAGGTACTATCCCAATGCCTATCAAAAGCAAATGGATTCTGACATTCGGGATCCTCGCCATGTCTCCCAATTTGGTAATGGCGAAAGGACCGTTCGGGCTTTCCAACCCGTTTTCGTCCTCGCGTCCAGCAGAAACAGAAGCAGAAAAGTCGGATAATAACAACCAACAGGTTGCCGAACAGATTGCTGCTGCTTTGACGCAAGCAAAATTGACCGGATACGACATCAGCATCGAATATCAGGATGGTGTTGCCACCCTGTCCGGTATGATCCAGGATGAGCAGCAAAAGCAGAAAGCCCGCGAAGTTGTGCAGGCTCTGCCAGCCGTCCAAAGTGTGGATAACAAGCTCGGCTTGATTAACCCCACTGCTAACAAAGCGATTCAGCAAACCGCTTTCCAGGCACCTGTGCCTCAGGCCGCTCCTGTTGCTCAGTCTTCTGGAATTGAGCAAGCTGGATTCCAGGCACCAACTCAAAAGCCGGTCGCTTCGCCGATCCAGCAGGTTGCTGCCACTAAGCCAGCTGATGACAAGGCTCGTAATCAGGAAGTTGCCAATCGTATCGCTTACGCATTACGAGACAGCGGAGTTTCTGGTTACGATATCGAAATCAGTTACAAAAGCGGTGTTGCCAACTTGAGTGGTGTGGTCGGAAACGATCAGCAACGGCAATACATTAACTCTGTGGTTTCACAGGTTCCTGATGTTGCCAGCGTGAACAATCAGTTACAGGTTGCTCAGGCGGCTCCACCCGTCATGCAGACTGCCTACCAGCCAACATTGGTTCCAGGCGAAGCTGCACCAAACCAGGCTCCAATGCCACCAGCAATGGCTCCTCGAATGGCACCGCCAGCTCCTGCACCAGTCGGACCAGGACCAGTTTATGGTCACGCCGGACCAGGACCTGTCAATCCTGTTTACAACCAACCTTATCTGCCAGAGCATGCCTGGCCAACGACTGCTGCTTATCCAAACTCTGCAGCGATCAGTTATCCAACGCAGTACTCAGCCTCAGCCTTCCCTTATGTCGGACCGTTCTACCCTTATCCACAGGTTCCCCTGGGATGGCGTAGCTCGACCCTCGAATGGGATGATGGCCAATGGCAATTGAAGTTCAGCCCACAAACCGAACGCTGGTGGTGGTTCATGAATCCGAAAAACTGGGACTGATCCAGTTGAAGAAACATTGAATTCTCAGGCAGGTAGGCTGAAAATCAGCCGGGAATGAATGATGCGACACTTCCGCTCCTTGGGGCGGAAGTGTTTTTTTTGTTGAAGGTTGAAGGTGGAGAAAACCTTTCATCAGACAAAGCTGTGGGTGGCTGGGGTCGAAGCGAAGCGGAGCCCCCAGATCGGATCAGCGTCTGAATGTTGTAATCTTCATTTCTTCAATACGAACGAACCCATTTCACGACTCTGAAAGCTTGCCTTCTCCGGATTTCACCTCCATCACCTTCAATTTCAGTAATGGCAGGCACGGCATGCACTTCTGTCAAAGCCCGATAAACAGGAATTTTCGATATCAGCCGCAAAATCGGAATATTTTCACAAGATGAGCGGCTGTAAAGATCGATACCTAATACAGAAGCCTGTTGCGTTCGCAATAGGACTCAAACGAAGTTTACCTCACACACAATTCTGCAGACCAGGGACTGGTCGCCCAAACAAGCGTCGGTCGTTCTCTCCTTCAGAGACACGGTCGCCCCAGGGATTCGGAGATGCGAATATGATCAACTGGCGAAACATCCTCAGGCGATCGGCCATGTGTGTTCTGTTGGCCGGTTTAGCGGTCTCGAACAGTGGCTGTACCCTTGTGGGAGGATTTATTGGTACCGCCTTCCACTTGGCACGATTTTGGGAAACCACCCCAATCATTCCAGTAAACCCATACTGGAGCCAAAAGATTGAAGACAAGTATTGGGATGAGGAACGCTACGACAAAGTTCCTATTCTCGATCCCGTCGAGGGCGAGAATGCTCCGATCTTCTGTCTGGATCCTCCTTCTCCCGATGAAGTGATGCGGGCTCTTCCCGACAACACAGCTGGCGGCGTCTGGTTCCTTTCAGAAACCTGTCGGAACAATGTCCGCATGACAGTCGAACCGATTGTCGACCGTCTGGACGACTGCCGCTTCTACCCGATGGTCGGACCGGCTCGACTCCACCACTGTCACTACAAGTGCACAGTATACTACGACGAAACCATCCGCAGCACCTGGCCAATTCCGTTCACTCACACTGATGCGACTGAAGAAGTGGTCTACATCGACCACGATCACCTCATCCGCTGTGCCGGACCAGCCTCGGAATAATCGATTAAAAATACGATCGCATCTCAAAAAACAGGCGAATGTCATCAAGACATCCGCCTGTTTTTGTTTGCGCTGATCGAATTTTTTTAACCTGACGCTTCGGGTTAAGATGTTTCGTGCAAAAATGCCCTGACACTTCAGGTAATAAGTCTACTTATTTAACCAACATTCGCGTTCATCTGCGGTTCTCAATTAACAACTCTCCCACACATGCTTCATGTAGTCCAATGAATCGATAGCAATCTTCTCTGCTCCGGGAGAATAATCGAAGACTTCGACCGAAACCCAACCATCGTAGGTGGTTTCTTTGAGTGCTTTGAAGATCGGCATAAAGTCGACCTCGCCCATGCCCGGTCCACGCAGGTTGACATCGTTGGCATGAAAGTGGCCAGTCACATCTTTGAACTGATGAATCAGTTCGGGAATGGATGTCGACTCATCCGACATTGCTTTCACATCCTGATGCAGCTGGATGGAAGGACTCTGGAAATGATCGATGATCACCTTGGCCTGAGCGCAGGTAATCATGTAATCGGTTTCCTGTCGGGATAACGGCTCCAGGCAGAGCACAATCTTGTTCTCCTCTAAGACAGGCAGAACCTGACTGAGCACGCGGATTGCATTCTCGTCGGCTTCTTTCTGGCTCATCCCCGGCAACAGACTGCGTTGTTGCGGAGAGCCGAGCACCATCACTTTGCCGTTCAAGTCAGCGCATAGCCGAGTTAACTCTACGAAATAGTCAGCAGTTCGCTTTTGGACTTCAGTATCGCTGGTGGTGAGGTAAAACCCTTCCGTCTTCGCAAGCAGCCAGTGCAGGCCTATGATTTCCAGCCCGGCTTCCTGAGCAACTTTGACCAAATGCGCACGTTCCTGGTCGGTCACTTCATTCGCCCGTGAAGCCAGTGTGAACGGGGCGACTTCGACGCCCGTGTATCCCGTCTCGGCAATGAATTCACACTGCCGCTCCCAAGACCAGCCCTCGAATAATTCCTGACAGATTCCAAATTTCATCGTTGATGCACCTCTTGTTGTGATTACGCAAATGATTTCCCGCTAGGAAGATACGTTCTCCCAAGCACGGGGGACGCTCTCGCTGATTCTCATACCTTATCTCAGTGAACAGTCAAATTAAAGGACTAGTGGATTCTCATTAAATGATGAGTCCGTATCGGATATTCCGGTTACGAGAATTGCACAAACAGCAGAGCATGGAGTGTGTACGAATCCTGAAATAGATGCACAAAACGAGAAGATTGCGTTGATTAGGAGACGATGAAAAGAGTGGCGTAAGTCTATTCAACGCGCCGTGAGTCAGTTGAGATTGCACCGATGTCAGCGTGTGGTCTCTGGTTTCAATTAGGAATTGCTTCATTGAATTCACCAGTGAGGCCGAGGAAAGAGGGACACGAGCTATGAAGTCAGCAGCCTGGATATCAGTCGCTGCATTCGCACTGGTCATGTGCGCAATGAGCGGCACGTCACAAGCCGCTTATTGCGGCGCAGACAGCTATGAATGCTGCCCTGTCGAAACCTGTGGAGCCTGGGGTCATTTCGGTTACGCCAAAAAGCGTTGCTGCCCCCAATATCAGACCGTCAAAAAGACGATCTGGGAAAATCAAGAGTATTGCTGCCCGGTCACTGTTTACGACACCTGCTGCGAAACCGTACCGGTTCGCTGCACCAAAACCGTCTTCAAGACCTGCTACCGTCAGGAAAAATACACAGTTTGCAAGCCTGTGTACAAAACCTGCTACCGCACCGTCTGTGAAGAAGTCCGTAAACCTGTTTACAACACCTGTTACCGCAAGGTGACAACAACTGTTCGTAAGCCAGTCTACAAAACTTGCTATCGCGATCATTGCTACACTGTGAGCCGACCTGTCACACGGACCTGCTACCGCAACGTCTGTTACACGACATGCCGTCCGGTTTACAAAACCTGTTACAAAACTGTGTGCTGCACTCAGTACAAAACCAAAACACGAACCTGCTACCGCGATGTTTGTTACACCGTCTGCAAACCTGTTCGCGAAACACACTGGGTTGATGTTTGCTGCGGCGAATGGAAAACCATTCGGGAACGCGTTCCCTGCTGTGAAACTTCCTGCTGCGATATGCCTCGTGGACGTCGTTCACGCTGCCACATGAACCACTTCGGTGGATTCAACGGCTGCACAGAAGGATGTGTTGACGGCTGCAGCGAAGGTTGCGGCGATGAATGTGCCGAAGGCTGTGGCGATTGCAATAACTGCCCGGACTGCACAAGCATGACCAAATGCAGCGGTGGATACACTGTCTGCCGTCAGGTCTGGTGCCCGAAAACTGTGAAGAAAAAAGTCTGCAGCGTTCGATACGAAACCTGCGTCAAAACACGACGAGTTCCTTACACTGTCTGCGAGCAAATCCCTTGCACAGTTAAGAAACGCGTTCCTTACACAACCTGCACGATGGTCAAAGAATGTCACACTCGACGTGTGCCTTACACGACCTGCAAAATGGTTAAAGAAACCAAGCACTGCCGTGTTCCTTACACGACATGCCACTTCGTCGAACGCTGTATCACCAAACGCGTGCCGTACACCACCTGCACCTGGAAGTGTGAAACTGTCAAACGACGTATTCCTTACACAACCTGCCACATGGTCAAGGAATGCCGCACTCGCTGCGTCCCTTACACCACTTGCCACAAAGTTCGCGACGTCCAGTATGTGACGAAAACGAAGTGCGTGCCACGGACCATCATGGTGAAGAAAACTCGATGCGTGCCTCGGGAAATCTGCGTCCGCGTTCCGATCTGCTGCGACAACGGTTGCTGCCAGGACGAATGCGGCTGCGGAACTGAGAACTGCACCGAAAACTGCAAAGAGTGCCTGTAAAGGCTCAAACGATTACCTCGCTCCGGGGAGGACACACTGTTCCTCCCCAGACGAAAGGACGAACCAACTGACTCCTGGACCTTCAAGTCAACCTTGAATCCAAAAGTCGCAATCAAGAGCGAGCGTGAATCTCGCTCCCGATTGACAGCTCCTACGATGTCTCTCTCGTCTCCTTAGAGAGCCGCACTCCTCAAGTGCGGCTCTTTTTTTTATTGACAGCCGCACTATTGAAGAGTTGTAAACAAAGTCTGAAATCATTAATTCCTTGAATATTCAAATCCTGCCAGATATGGTTTTCTGTATAGTCTCCCCTGTTCTCACGATTGCTATTTAGGAAACTGCGATGGAAAGTTCGGAATCAGGTGCTCCCATCTATCGGCACCAACCTCGTGATCGAGATTTTGAGTTCGCTCATGGTGATGAATCCAATATCGAGTTGATCACTCAACACATAGAAACCCACATTGGCCCCATATCGAACGTGTTTCATGAAATGATTTCCGACTTGGTACACATCGATGTGCATCAGATCGAGCCGACCCCGGAACGGAATTATTACACTTTGATTACAACCGGCATGAGTGATCGCCCAATGAATCCACCTGAAGAGTATGCGGAACTGGCTTACTCCGAGGTGATGATCTGCCTTCCCCCGGACTGGAAGTTGGATATGAAGTCGATGAAAGATGAGAAATATTACTGGCCGATCCGGCTACTGAAAATGATGGCTCGGCTACCTCACGAATATCAGACGTGGCTATGGATGATGCACACGGTTCCCAACGGAGACCCCGCAGAACCGTATGCCAGTAACACCAACTTGAGTGGAGTTATTCTTTTCCCGCCATTACTGTTCGATGAAGCCTTTCATGAGTTGAAAATCGATGATAAAAAAACCATCCACTTCCACACATTGGTTCCTTTGCATAATGATGAAATGGAACTCAAACTCAAAAAAGGAACAGAAGCTCTTTACGAAGGCTTTGATGAGCACAAAGTTAATGAATTATTGAATCCACAGCGAAAATCATCCATCCGCAAAAAACGTGGCTGGCTTTGGTGATTAATCGGAACGTGATTTAATCAAGAATTCTACAGGGCACTTTATGACGCGAAATTAGATAACTTCTATAGCCTGAAAGGAAGTTTCATTGCTTCAATTTGCAAACGTCAATGGCGTAAAGCAACGCCCATTTAAGGGCGGCAGGGGCGTATGCCATACATGCGGTGGGGCTGTGATTGCCAAGTGTGGGCAAATCAAAGTACACCATTGGGCGCACGAATCAAACGAAGATTGCGATACGTGGTCAGAGCATGTTGGCCCATGGCATTTATCATGGCAGAACATTGTTCAAGACGAGTATGTAGAAGTATCGATTGCGGCGCATCGTGCTGACATTCAGAATTCTGTCGGCACTGTGATCGAATTGCAGCACTCCCCAATCAGCCCAGACGAGATTGCCTGCCGAGAAGAATTCTACGATGACATGGTATGGGTCTTTGATGCAACTGAAAGATTCCCTGCCGTGCCCAGCAGCACGCGTGCATTTTTCTCCTTGGAGCGGACAAAGCATATCACTTCATGCCAGAAAGACGTATTTCTCGACTGTGGCGAATACTTAATCCAAGTCGAGTGCTTCACTGAGATCTTAGACAAATTCTCAGGCTATGGAATGATGCGAGATCGAGGCTGGTTTGTTTCAAAGTACCTCGACGAATGTGTCAACGTTGACTGGTCGCCACCAGAGAAGAGTTCTCCACTAAAGTACGCTGACCGTTGGAATTCAAAACAACCGTGGAGGCTTACAGACTTTCCTTCAAGATGGCGAGACCCAGTTTCTGGCGGGGAAACGAATATCGCAAAAAAAACACCCTACATTCCTCTCGACTATAAATGGGAAGGCCACTCCGGCCCAATCTGGTCCGAAGTGATCACCGACCACAGTGCACTTTCCAACGGGTGGGATGTCGATGGCATGGAAGAGATGAAACTTCTCCTCACCGGGACTCCGATGATCCTTGATGGCCTGCTGCGAGTTATGCCAATTCGTTCTGAGCATATGCGCGCCAAGCACAGAGTTTCGACTGTACAACGCTGGATCGATAAGGCACGAACGCATATGAAGGCAGGTCGTATTCCGATTCTTCATGAGAAGACACTCGAGGGACTCATTGAAAAGGCGAAGCAATATGAGATCGAACAAAATTGCCGTCTGATGCAGTCCAACGCCAAATCCAAGCGACAACAGGGCAAGCAGCGTGGATTGTTTGACTGATGCGAAGGCCCTCGATTCGGACTGACTTGGATCGATTGAGCGGAAGCAACACTCCTTAAACCACATGGGGGGGCTTGCCCGACCGATCTGTGCGTCTTGACGAAATCGATTGAGAAGAATAAAGATCATTCGATTTACTGTGCGTCATGGCTGCTGCTCGAAATCGTATGGGATTCAGGAAGATATCATGCTCGTTGTGCTGACAAAGACTGTCCTGCTGCTTCTGCTCTCGAACATTTTCATGACATTTGCCTGGTATGCTCACTTAAAGGAATTGAACCATAAGCCCTGGCTCGTTGCAGTGTTTGTGAGTTGGGGGATTGCGTTTTTTGAATATCTGATTCAAGTCCCTGCCAATCGGATCGGCTACACACAACTTTCGCTGGGGCAACTCAAAATTATCCAGGAGGTAATCACCCTGGCAGTGTTCATTCCGTTTGCACTCTATTACATGAAGCAGCCGCTCAAGTGGGATTATCTTTGGGCGGCATGCTGTCTGGCGGGAGCGGTGTACTTTGTTTTTCGCAAGTGACGGATCCCTTGGCCTTGCCTTGACCTGAAGCGAATAAGAATACAGTTTCCTGCACGTCGCCTGATTTTGAAATCTATTGTCGAAGGAAACACTGCTGGGCAAGCCAGCAGTGGCACACGGCGAACGGCAATCCGCCCTACTGCCCCCCACCTGCAAAACTGAAGGTGAAGACATCGGTGATATCTGTAAACACGGGTTGTATGCCGAGGCGGACGTAGCGGCGGTCGGGGGAGATGACTGCGGTGGCATTGAGTTGGACACCCGAGTTGACGGGTGCGACAACTGGGGAGAAGCCGACGGCTCCGAAATTGTTGTTCTGTTGCAATTGCGGCAGGATGTATGACTGAGGCTTGCGATATTGGTTTCGCAAATCGTGCAGTGTGAAAGCGGTTTCCTGTTTCTTTTGCTTGATGGTCTGCTTGATTGGTTCGAAGACGGGGGCCTGCTCAGTGCGTCGTCCCTGATGCAGCGAGATGCGGAATTTCTTCTCGGCTTTATCGAAAACAACATTCACCACTTCAGTTTCTTCGTGCCCGGTTCCAGCGTAGCGAGTAACAGTTAAACGTGCCCGATTGCCAACAATACGGCCAGAATTATGTCGGACGGTAACAATATAATCCCCCGGAGCAGCGAATGCGCAGACATAGTCTTCATAACACTCCGACTGATTCGGCCCTGCTCCTTCATGCAGCAGTGACCCGCCGGATAATGTGTGAGGTTGTGCGAACGAGCATTCGGTGCCGAGTGGTTCCTGGACGATCAAATCGAGATCGGCATCGCCCGACCAGGTCAGTTTTAATTGCAAATCGCGGATGAGAGCCTGATGAAGGGTTTCTGTAATTCGAATCGCCTCTGCAGTCCGGCCTTCTTTTTCCAGTCGAAGTTTCCAGTCGGAGAGTTGCTTGATTGCCAGATCGTGCTGTTTCTGAAAGCCGTCATACCAGAAGTAGGTCAGAATTCCAGAAGCAGCCCAGTTCAGGCTCTCGATATCCTCGGTTTTGTCGGCCAGTTTTAAGCCAAGCAAGTAAGGTTCGGGACGTGTTGGTTGGAGCCGCGAGACCTGTTGATACATTTTGAGAGCCTGCTTGTGGGCTCCCAGACGAACCAGATAAGCGGCCGAGCCGAGAAGATTGGGGACATCGCGGACGTTGAAGTCGGTCATGGAGAGGAGAATCCGTTCGACTTCCTGCTCGGGATGCCCTTCGATTTGCATCGACAAAGCGAGAACTTCGTACATCCAGGGTTCTGACTGGCCTGCTCTTAATGCTTCTTCAAGAGCGACGATGATGTGATCGAAATGTTTGTCACGCTGCAACTTTTGAATCATTCGGCGAACTTGAGTTCCCTCCTGTTTCGTTGAGAAGTACTGCTTCCAGAGTTCGCGATTGGGAGAGGCCTCCAGATTTTGCAGAGGATTGATTTCTTCCTGTAACAATGTGACCGTGACAGGAATTTGAAGCAGAGGTTGGCAGAGGAGTCGAACTGTGCCGCAGAGTTGATTCCATGAAAAAACGAACTGAGAAACAGAGTTCTCAGTTCGCTCGTTGAATACCAAGTTGTCATTGCTATATTTGCAATGGTGCAGAGTGGTTACTGGTTTTTTTTTGCTGTTGGCAGAGTCGCAGGTGGAATGCTGAAGAAGCCTCCACCGCCACCGCCACCAAACTGACCACCACCGCCGCCGAATTGACCGCCACCCTGACCGCCAATTCCTCCGCCCTGACCGCCAACTCCGCCGCCACCTAGTAGGCCGCCACCACCACCCAATTGCTGGACAGGGATAACGAGGTCGGTTACAGGATAAACGCGGGTTTCAGTCGCTTCTTCGGCTTTGAGGACGGTTGTGATTTTCATCACTTCATCTTCAACGATCCAGGTCAACTCGACTGGGGTTGGCGTTTGCTCCAGCATGATTTTCAGAGCAGACTTGAGTCGAATCCCCGAGATGAAGATATTGACAGGCTCATCGGTCGATATCCCTTCATCATCCAAAGTAACCACATCGAGTCGAATATTGATATTGTGCAGTTCACCGATAATTCCCAAGGCATCGATAAGTGGAGTATCGACAAACTGCAATTCGGTTTCTTCTTCCAGAGCGGCTCGAATTCGTCGCTCGGCTGCGGAATCGTCTTTCAAATCGACAGACTTCCAGATACTGCGTCGTTCGGTCAAAGCCTTCCAGACAGGAGCAGCTGGATATCGAATTGGTGGTTCATCCGGGAATGGAACGTGTGAGAATTCGACCTGAGTCAAAGTTTCCAGGAAGCGGTCTGCTCGTAACGCTCGCAAGTAACGAGCATCTTCCAACTGACCGGCCGCTTCTGCAGTAAACTGAGCAGCCGTTGCAGTTCCGTCGAATGGAACCAGTTCCACTGCAGCTTCTGCAACTGCTTCGGCTTCGGCATAAGCTGCTGGTTCGCCGTGGAATCCATCATCGAGAAGAGCACGAACCTGATCGATCAACTGCTCCAGGCGTTCTTCTTCAAGGTACATGCTTTCGATGGCTCGTCGACGAGCTTCGGTTTCTGCCAGTTGCTGTTCGAAACGAATACGATTATTGCGGATCTGTTCCCGTTGTGCACGTACCTGCTGAGTGACATCAAGCAGTTTTCGTTCAAGATTACGTTTCAGGTCCGGATCGATATCAGATGCAATTCGAACATTCCCTGCCATACCCTTCAGGAGAGAAATGGCTGCATCGGGATCATCCTGGACGATCGAGCGAGCCTGTTCGATGGCTCGATTGACTTCGAGTGCCAGCTTTTCGCCAGCAGCTTTAGAGCGATTTTTGAAACGTTGAATCAGGTCCTGTTCGATATCCGTTGGTGCGTCGGTGCGTCCTTCAAGATCAGGGTTTTCACCAGGAACGACCGTTGGAGTCTCTTCATCAGCTTCACCGGGAACAACGACCGAGTCGTCTTGAAGAAGGGCAACCTGACGAACATCAAGTAATTTTGTGGCTGCTTTATTGCTGGGGTCAAACTGTAACAGAGCGTGAGAAATCGCGACCGATTCTTTTGTCTTACCGGCATGAGCGGCGGAGTTCGCGGCTTCGAGCATTCCGGCAACATGCAGTTCGAACTGATTCTTTGCAGAGCTGAGAACAACCTGTCCAGCAGTCGGAACACTCAAACCCTTGTCCTGATCTGCCCGTAACCATAAAGCTCGCAGGGCCGGGTGACCAGCCGCTGCTGTTGAATAATTTTCGACATTGAAGCCGATTTGATTATTGTTGTCATCACTCAGAGTGATGCTCAAATTTTTTGTCTCTTCATCAATTTTGCCGAGATAAATTGTTTCGCGATCGGATCGCAGAGGCAATGCGGCATTCGGATAAAGTTCGATGCCTTCTGTGACTTTGACCTGGCTTGGATACCAGACCGGTGTTGAAATCGCTTTGTTGATTGCAGCAACAGTTTCATTAACCGGTTGGCCAACTTGATCCTGAAGGACAAATCCACCACTTCGCAAAGCAAGAACGCCAAGCAGTTGCATGTCAACTTGAGAGCCGAGGGCATAGCTGACGAAAGGGGTTTGTTTTTCTGCCAGAGCGTTTGTCAGCTCTTGCATTTTGGTTTCGGGAATTAAATTCGCAGCACTGAATCCATCGCCCACGTATACGATCACACTGCTTTTGCTGGTATCAAAACTTTTCAGAGAGGCTTCCACGGCTCCTGAAAGGTCGGTTGAACCAGCAGGGATTCGCTTGTTCAATGCTGCAGTGATGGAATTCACTTTTTCAGCAGTCATCGTTTCGAACGAATCCGTCAATGCGGTTTGAGACAAATCAATTGCCCAGACCGCAGCGGATGTCTGCTCTGGCAGTTGAGAGAGCAATTCCCGAACTACGGAAATCGACTGTTCTCGATATTCGCCCATCTGACTGGCGGAGGTGTCGACCAGAACCAGAACTTGTTCCGGTGCCCGGGATTTCACCGCCATCTGAGACAGGCTCAGACCGACCGCTGCGTAATCGCGGCCTTCCGGGGTGCGGTAAACTTCCAACGTAGGAGAACTGGTGGTTTCTCCAGCCACGCTCAGCGAACTGAACGTTGTTGTTCCTGCACAAAGCAGGGCAGCTGCCAGCCAAAATCGTGATCGCTTCATAGTGATGCATCTCCCGGGACAGGCCCGTTGCATGCGGTCGTGGAATTCGGAATGGCCTCTCAACAAGTCAAAGCCAGCCGGACCGCTCGGTGTCATTCGTTAGTGGACGCGAAAATCTCTGCGAATGGATAATGAGATTATCAAGTCATATTAAAATGGATTGTATCCTCAGTTTCGACCCCCTTTGAAGCATTTTCTTGTGAAAATGATCAGAGTTCACAGAATTGATCAGATTCCTCCCGAGCAGACGTCAGGGCAGAAACTGCAGTCCCAACCCGCAAAACCGTCAAACTTTCACTGACCGATACCAGACAAACTCTCCACTACTGAACTGTTGACTAAGACGGACATGAAGAGATTTTCCTCATGTTAATGGAGTGGCCAGTGTCGAGAGGCGAGTGGCCAGATGGCTTCGATACTCTTATCAACCACTCTAACCTCTCACCACTAATCTCTAACCTACTCTAGCCTCTGGCCACTAAACACTGGCCTCTCCTTCCTGTACAGATTGACGTTTCCCCCGCTGTTTGGCACTATGAAACGAATAGTACTTCGAAGGAACGAGCAAAATGTCGATTGAGCAATTTCATCCTCTGGTTGCCAGATGGTTTGCGGAGAAGTTTGAGCAGCCTTCAGAGCCGCAACGTCTTGGCTGGCCTGCAATTGCGGCTGGCAAGCACGCTTTGATAGCCGCTCCAACCGGGTCCGGAAAAACGCTTACGGCTTTTCTGGCTATTATCGATCGCCTTTTTCGCCAGGCATTAGCCGGGCAGTTGAAGGATGAAATCAATTGCATCTATGTTTCGCCATTGCGGGCACTTTCCAACGATATGCAAAAGAATCTGGCGGAGCCACTGCGGGAAATCCGTGAACTGGCTCTGCAGGATGGCTACAATGTTCCCGAAATTCGGATTGGTCTGAGAACCGGCGATACTCCCGCCAAAGATCGCACGGCAATGATCAAAAAGCCACCGCAAATCGTGGTCACGACGCCGGAATCGCTTTACCTCTTATTAACAGCCGGAAAAAGTCGCGAGCGGCTCGGGACAACGCAAACGCTCATCATCGATGAAATTCATGCGATGCTGCCCGATAAACGGGGCGCTCATCTGGCACTATCGCTCGAACGGCTCGAATCGATTTGTGAACGACCATTACAAAGAATCGGTTTGTCTGCCACCCAAAAGCCGATTGAACTGGTTGCAGATTTTTTGCTCGGCACGCGAGATCGTTCCACTCCACTACGGAGTGTCGACTGGGTAGCGGATGCTGATAAAGTGTCTGATGAAAAGCAGAAGCGATTATTCAAAAACGATTTCGATGATGCGGAACAGATTCCCGCTTCAGCTCAAGCCCGAACTTTGGAAATCATTAACATCGGGCATGCGCGGGATCTGGATCTGGGAATCGAAATTCCTCCCAGCCCGCTCTCTGCGATTTGCTCTCACGAACAATGGGCGGAAGTGAATGCTCGCGTGATTGAACTGGTCAACTCACATCGCAGCACGTTGATTTTCGTTAATACTCGACGCATGGCCGAGCGGGTTTCGCATCAGTTGACCGAACTGCTCGGAGAAGATCAGGTCAGCAGCCATCATGGTTCGCTCTCTGCAGATATCCGACTTGGAACTGAACAACGGTTGAAAACCGGGCAACTCAAAGCTGTTGTCGCGACGGCATCACTCGAACTGGGAATCGACGTCGGCTATATCGATCTGGTGATTCAACTCGGCTCCCCCGATGGCATCTCCAAATTCCTGCAGCGAATCGGTCGTTCTGGACATGCACTCGGGTTGACTCCAAAAGGACGGCTATTCGCGCTCACTCGCGATGAACTGGTCGAGTGCATGGGCTTGATCCGAGCCGTGCGTTCCGGGAGGCTCGATGCGATTTGCTGTCGGAATGCCCCGCTCGATGTGCTCGCCCAGCAACTGGTCGCCGAGGTTGCTGCCACGGAGTGGGAAACAGACAAACTCTTCGAACTGGTTCGCCGGGCCTGGCCGTTTCGCGAATTAGAACGTAAAGACTTTGATGATGTGGTCGAATATCTCAGCGAAGGAATTACGCATCAGGCAGGACGAAGTCGGACTTATCTGCATCATGATCAAATCCAGAAACGTGTCCGCCCTCGCCGTAGTGCCCGACTGGTTGCTGTCAATAATGCGGGATCAATACCCGATATCGGCTCCTATCGCGTCGTCGCCGAACCAGAGAATGTTGTCGTCGGTTCGCTCGATGAAGATTTCGCCGTTGAAAGTCAGGCGGGCGACGTGTTTCTACTGGGAAACACCTCCTGGCGACTCAAAGGGATCCGCGGGAACGATGCCATCGTGATTGATGCTCAAGGTGCTCCTCCGAGTGTGCCGTTCTGGAGAGGAGAGTCTCCCGGAAGAACGCTTGAACTTTCCGAAGAGGTCTCCCGACTGCGGGAAGAGATGGAAGCGAAACTGATTGCCGGGGAATCGAAAGCCGACATCTCCAAATGGCTGAAGCAGGAAACCCACTGTTGCGATTCAGGTGCGGAACAAATTACGGAATACGTCGCCGCTCAACGAGCCGCTTTGGGTTTGGTGCCGACTCACAATCGGATTGTTTTTGAGCGATTCTTCGATGAAACGGGCGGAATGCAACTGGTGGTACACGCTCCATTTGGCAGCCGGATTACACGGGCGTGGGGCTTCGCCATGCGAAAGCGATTCTGTCGTTCCTTCGACTTTGAACTGCAGGCAACTGCAGACGACGATGGCTTCATTCTCACGCTTGGTCCGCAACATAGCTTCCCGATTGAATCCCTCTTCCCGATGCTAACCCCCGCCAATGCCTACAAATTATTGGAGCAAGCCCTCATTTATGTGCCGACGTTTCAGCTTCGCTGGCGCTGGAATCTGAACACCGCACTAATCGTCGAGCGTCGCAAAGCTGGCAAGCGGGTTCCCCCTGCTCTCCAGCGGTTTCGTTCCGACGATCTCCTGACGGCTGTCTTCCCAAAGCTGACCGGCTGTCAGGAAGAGCATGTTGGCGATCACGAAATCCCCGAGCATCCGCTCGTCAAGCAGACCATGGAAGACTGCTTCAACGAGGCTCTCAATTTTAATGAGTTGGTTAAAATTTTAGAGCGAGTCGAAAAGGGAGAGATTACGTTCGTCGCCAAAGAAACCCGTGAGCCTTCGCCTTTCTGTTATGAACTTCTGAATGCGAATCCGTATGCGTTTCTGGATGGAGGCGAGGCGATTGATCGCCGGGCACGAGCCGTCGGCACGCGGCGATCTGTCACTGTCGAATCTGTCAGCGACTTGAGCCGACTCGATCCACTCGCCATCGAACGCGTTCTCGAAGAAGCTTCGCCGGTCGTACGGGATGCCGATGAATTGCACGACTATTTACTGACTCGCATTCTGTTGCCGAAGAGTGAAGGCCAGGCCTGGCCTGACATGCTGCAGCAATTGCAGGAGCAACATCGCGTTACATTGATCACCGTTGAAAATCGTCCATTCTACATCCCGGCTGAAAAGCTGCTCATCGCACAAGTCCTCTGGCCAGAACTGGAGATGGAACCGGAAGTTTCTGCTCCCGAACGTGCCAAACCACCAGCCGCCACGACAGATGCCCGCGTCGAAATTCTGCGAGGCTGGATGGAATATCTCGGTCCGGTCACGACCAAAGAAATTGCCGCTCAACTCGGGTGGACAGAGTCTCAAACCGATGCCACTTTCGAAGCCCTTGAGGGCGAAGGCTTAGTGCTACGCGGCAAATTCCGCGAATCCTCTCAGTCATTCTCTGAAGAGAACACTCTCAACCCTCCACCCGCATCGCTCAATCATCCCGAATGGTGTCATCGCCGTCTGCTGGCTCGTATTCATCGACTCACGCTGGAAGGTTTACGCAAACAGATCGAGCCAGTCGATGTTGCGACTTACATGCGATTTCTGTTTCGGCATCACGGTTTTCACCCGAGTACACGCCGCGAAGGAGCAGAGGGGCTTTACGAGACGATCACGCAACTGCAGGGATTCGATTTGCCAGCCGGATATTGGGAGCGGGATCTGCTCAAGTACCGTGTCCGCGATTACTCCTCGGCCTGGCTAGATGAATTGTGCATGACGGGGGAAATCAGCTGGGGACGGTTGTATCCGAATCCGAAACCGATCGAGGGGAAAGGGCGTCCCCTCAAAACCTTGTCGCGAAATTCCCTGATTGCACTCTTTCGGCGGGATGATGCTCACTGGCTGCTGCCGGAGCGTTCCTCGTTACCGACGGATAACCTCAGTGGAGTCGCTCAGGATCTGTTAATGGTTCTGCAGCGGCAGGGGGCGATGTTCGCTGGCGATATCGAATATGCTGCTCAACTCTTGCCGACGCAATTAACAGATGCCCTCGGCGAATTAATTTCCCGGGGCTGGATTACCTCGGATGGTTTTGCCGGGCTGCGGGGTTTGATTGGTCAATCGCGTAATACAGGGAATGTTTCCTATCCGCGAAGAATGACTGGAGGCCGTCGTCCGAAAACATTGGCGGGACGGGCAGGACGCTGGTCGCTCTGGCGACGAGACAATGAACTGGACGATCCCGAAAAAATGCGAGGCCGGGTGGAAGCCTGGGCGTGGCAGTTGTTGCATCGCTGGGGTGTTGTTTTTCGCGATCTGCTCGAACGGGAGCAGGGAGCGCCGCGCTGGTATGAACTCGTGCAATGTTATCGTCGCCTCGAAGCCCGTGGTGAAATTCGCGGAGGCCGATTCATTCGAGGAGTCGCCGGAGAACAATACGCCTCTGCCGATACCGTCGGCCAGCTTCGTAAACTTCGCGATGAGAATCTCGATGGGGAAGAACTCGTGATGCTCAACGCCGTCGATCCGCTCAACCTGGCTGGTGTATTAACGACGCAATCGCGTGTGCCTGCTCTGGCGAATAATCGAATTGTCTACTGGAAAGGGGAAGCGGTGGTTGGTATCCAGAAAAAACAGTTCCGCCTGCTCAAAGCTCTTACTACGGAGAATGCTCTGATTCTCGCCAAGCTTCTCGACTTCTCTCCCGGTGAAATTGCCGCGGCTCGTCGGGAATATGTTAAGCAGAATCCTGCCCCAACTGAAGCCGTTGCTGTAACTGAAGAAGAACCGGCGCTATTCTGAACCGGTCGCTTATCCATTCATCCCCTTTCGTAAACTGGTAAGAGCAGTTGGAAGTCAACCTCTAAAAATTTTAAAAGTCTCGAAACCCGAGGTTGACAATTCTGGCAGAAGCAGGCATTGTAATAAGTATCTGCTGATGAGAATTCCTTTTGTCAGCGAATGTAATTTCAATTCACGATTTCGAGCACAGTTAATTTAAGCAACAGACGCGATAGCGATTATTTATTATCGGTTGTTGTTTCTACCCCATTGAGGGATTGGCTTCTGCCAGTGATTTCAATGGGGACTGGATGGTATACCTGAACCGGGTCTCCTTCCTGAAACATCATGTTCTAACGATGTTTTAGGCCTTAAGAAAGATCCGCCTCGATAATTATATTACAATAATTTACTCAATATAATAAGCAATTCCTATGCTTATACTTCCATCATGTGAAGATGTTCCGGATATTGATCCCTCAATATTTGCGTCTGCTTCTAAGTGAATTTTCGCTCCATTGCCAACTGCCAACTCATCAACAATAATCATATTTATGTCACCACTAGACCATGTTTCATAAATATAATTTCCACTCAAAGTACCGCTTACCTCATAGCCATTTGAAGACTCTACAACATACAAATTTGTTAGAGGTGAAATTATTTGAAAATCCACTAATACATCAGGGTCATTAACAATTATAATATCTATCGTGCATACCAAATTTCCACTTCCCTGAGCTTCAAATTCACCTTTCGCTATAGCACCAGATTCCCACGTCGCGCCAGCCCAAGTATTTACATTATCAACAGTTGCAGCACTACCAAAAGCGGCAACTGTAATTTGTGGTTCTAAAGTCGTATTCCCCGTTGCAACAATATTCTCGGCCGTTGCTATAGTCGCAGAATTCGATGTTGCACCGTTGTAGCTTTGCACAACTGAGGAGTTTTCACTGGCTAATAGAGATTGGTAATCTGTATTCGGCCCATCATTGTAGCTTGGCATATCCCAAGTGGAATAATTTACAAACATCGCATTTGCAGTTGTTCCAGCACTTTGATCCCATGAATCGATTCTTTTTGACAGTACTGATGCTTGTGCTAATGCGATTACGGGTGAAAGCACAGACAAAATGACAGAACTAATAATAGCAAACTTGCCACTGCTGTAGATAAATGAAATCATGTGAGTAACTCTTTCTTCATGAGTTTTAAAGTTGCGTACAGAATTTGTTTTCTTACATTTTTGTGTAATGGCAGTTGTTTATCTCTCCTGATGTATCTTATGTCTCCTTTTCATAATACATTGTTTAGCACCTGGCATGCATGGCTATGCGTTTATGTATTACTAGCTGTTGATTGGAATGTCAATGGTAATAAATAATTAATCCACTAAAATCCTCAACCTGTCACTGAAAAAGAGCTGGTGCTATTCTAAATTTGTAGATCTGTATAAAAGAAATTTCCACCATGCAACCGAGGACAGGTGTCCTGCCTGTTTGACTAAATATGAATTGCGTCCCACATTGCAATGGCCAGGCAGGATGCCTGTCCTACGAAACTACGCGACGTTTAGTAATCTACGGCCAACAGCAAGAGACGCAACTGGTAATATCAGTTGGATGTCAACCTGAAAAATTTTTAAAAGTCTCGAAACTCGAGGTTGACAATTCTGACTGAAGCAGGCATTGTAATAAGTATCTGCTGATGAGAATTCCTCTTGTCAGTGAATCAAGTATCAATTCACGATTTCGAGCACAGTTAATTCAAGCAACAGACGCGATAGCGATTATTTATTATCGGTTGTTGTTTCTACCCCATTGAGGGTTTGGCTTCTGCCAGTGATTCAATGGGGACTGGATGGTATACCTGAACCGGGTCTCCTTCCTGAAACATCATGTTCTAACGATGTTTTAAGTTGAAAGAGTTTCTCGCAGATTCAAAGCTGGCCGGCCATTACCGTCGTCTTCTTCCTCTATTAACGAGTCTTTAGCTTCGAGAAGTTCCTTCCCCTTAATTCATCGAATATCCTCTTATTATCAGGGAGTTATTCATGAAACATGGGTTCCAGAAGTCCGTGCACGGATTCACATTGATCGAGCTGCTTGTGGTCATCGCGATCATCGCCATATTGGTTGCCTTACTTCTCCCCGCTGTTCAACAGGCGCGTGAAGCGGCCCGGCGGTCTCAATGCAAGAATAATATGAAGCAGCTTGGGCTTGCACTCCAAAATTACCACGACACGCATAATGTTTTGCCTTATGCCAGTACCTATGGACTGGGAAATACCTCAATTGATCCCACAACTAATACGGCGGTTCGTCCTCAGCATACCTGGGTCGAGTTTATTCTGCCGTTTATGGAGCAGACTGCTCTCTATGATCAGATCAATTTCAGTTTGAGCAATTATGAGCCAACGAGCGGTAACAGAGCGTTATTTGATGGAAAATTCTTTGCCTTCCTGCAATGTCCTACAAACCCCCATAAGGATAGAGGGCAAACATTAACGAACACGAACTTCTCAGGCTGGGGAGGGCCAACCCAGGGGCTTTGTTATGCTGCCAGTGCAGGTTCCATACGTCCTGATGGAGTGACCCCTGACTGTCCGACTGAGCCATCTTATTGTATTTCAGAAAATGTGACATTGTGGGGAGCAGCGCATGGTCAGGCTGCCAACAGGCTCCCGGGAGTATTCTGTGCACGGGGGGTCACAGCGATAGGGTTATCCAATATTGTGGATGGCACCTCAAACTCATTTATGCTTGGTGAACGAAATCCAGAGCTCTGCAATTGGGGAGGGGCGTGGTCTGATAACTTCCCCGGAGCTTTTGTAGCCCAGAAGCCAAATAGTGCCACAAGGGATGAAACAAATACCGGCTTGTATAGGCAAAATTGCGGCTTTTCAAGCTGGCATGATGGCGGGTTGCAATTTGTTTTAGCTGATGGTTCAGTGAAATTCATCTCGGAAAATATTGATCATATTACCTTCTGTCGTTTAGGTGACAAATCGGACGGCGAAGTCGTGGGAGAATTCTAAGTAAATTACTACTGCCTCTTGTTACTATCAAGTTGCATATTTGATGGAAATCTTTCTTGATATCTCCCTGTTTGTCTTTACATCGAAATGAATATGAAACTCTTCAACTTGGCTGCGTTGCTCCTAATTGGAATTTTAGGATGTGGTGGTGGAGGAGGGGCTAAGCCTTCTGGTCTTGTGCCGGTTTCAGGTTCAATCACTCTGGATGGTTCACCAATTAACTCTGGAACGGTTTCCTTCATTCCGGAAGATGAAGGCCCCATGATATCCGGCTTGATTCAAGCAGGACGTTATGAATTGAAATACAGTTCATCAGCCTCAGGTGCTCATCCGGGGAATTATAAAGTGGTTGTTTTTTCGTCAGCTTCTGATGATACGATGGACGAACAAGGCAAACCTGTTGAAGGCGAATCAGTGGTTCCTGAAAAGTTCACAAATCCCCAATCAACGGATCTGACAATCACGGTTCCCGTAGAGGGTGGGACTAATCTTGATTTGAATTTGAAATCTTAGTTTATCTGAAAATCCTTTTCTTTCAGAAGGTGATAACATGACTAAATATCGAACCTGTAAAAGCAGAGCAGGCTTCACATTAATTGAACTACTCGTCGTCATCGCGATCATCGCCATACTGGTCGCTTTATTGCTACCCGCAGTTCAGCAGGCTCGTGAAGCAGCACGACGTAGTTCGTGCAAAAATAATTTGAAGCAGCTTGGGCTGGCTTTGCATAACTATCATGATACACATAATGCGTTCCCATTTGGGACGATTACAAGAATTAATGGCCCAGCTCCGGCTCCCGCGACCAGTAATTCCAGGCAAAACTGGTTTCATTTAATCTTGCCATTTGTCGAACAGGGAGCACTTTACGACACGATCGCTCCGCGAATATTTAATAATACATCAACCTATTCAATCGCAGAAAGAGATACGGTCATTCAAACATTCATGTGCCCTACAGATCCGAACAAGGGCAAACGCGGCTCTCAGGCAAGCAATCAGGGTTTTCATGGAAATTATGTTCCTTGTCATGGCTCAGGGGATGCCGGAGCAAATAATACGTTTGCAATGACTAATGGCATGTTTTATCCCATTTCCAGCGTGGAAATGTCGGACATTCACGATGGGACCTCAAATACAATTATGCTTGGGGAAATTAAAATCCAATTGGATGGCATTGCTGCAAAAGGTGCAGGTAATGTCGTCTGTGGCGGAGCTCATGACTTAAGAGGTCGTTATTGGAATGGGTATCATGGGAATACAACATTCACAACAATGCGTCCACCAAATACACCAGTGGGCGATCTCTTACAGTACTGCAATGGAACTGACGATATTCCATGTAGAGGTTGTGTCACGACAGATGGAAATCCTGAAATTCATGCCCGTAGTTGGCATGCCGGTGGAGTTCAGTTTGTACTGGCAGACGCATCCGTCAGATTTGTTTCTGAAAATGTTGATACCTCAACCTTTCAGGGGTTGGGAACAATTTTAGGAAAAGAAGTTATCGGTGAGTTTTAAGTGAGATGATTGAGATTTGAATTCCGGATTATGTGTAGCATCACTCTTTCAGAGGTTTCGCGATCCGGAGTTCAAAATCATATTCTTTGCCTTTATTCCAAATAACATGCAAGTGCTTCAGTTTCCAGTACTGCTGACAAATATAAACATCACATTGACAACAAACGATAAACAATAATTGAGGAGTACTGATTTGCACTTCGTCCTAAACCAAAGGGCCTGTTTATTTTATTGCGGGTTGTATTTACTGTTGATCTGTGGTTGCTCTGGTGAAGAAGGTCCTCCATTATATAAAGTCTCAGGGACTGTAAAATTAGACGGGGCACCATTGGAAAAAGGGGCCATTGTTTTTGATGCCGATGGTGATGGAGCGATTCCCTCACAAGGTGGGATAACAGATGGTCATTTTGAATTTGAATCAACTGCTGGAAATAAGATTGTCAGAATCTATTCCACGCGCGAGTCAGATGAAAAAGGACCTTACGGGGAGCCCGTTTCTGTTTCGATTGTTCCACGAAAATATGGGACTGATTCGACAATGAAAGAAGTTGTCAAAGAAGAAGAAAATGTCTATTCATTCGATCTCGAATCTTAATGCCGCTCAATACTTCAAATTCTTCATAATGACAGTCTCCTCAAAATCGAATAGTCTTCTGATATCATTGCTGTCATTTGTGATCGCGTTTTCATTCTCGGATGTCACCTCGGCAAAAGAACTTCGAAAAAAGCCCAACGTCGTCGTCTTACTGGCCGACGATCTCGGCTATCAGGACTTGAGTTGTTACGACGGTCCCGTCAACACACCAACCCTGGACAAGCTGGCCGCCAGTGGGATGCGGATGACACAATTTTATTCGGGATGTGCGGTCTGTTCGCCTTCGCGGGCAACTTTGCTAACGGGGCGGCATCATATTCGTACGGGAGTTTACAGCTGGATTAATGATGCGAGCCAGAATTCGCATCTGCTCGAGCGGGAAAATACGCTGGCAGAGATTCTCAAATCGAACGGCTATGCGACCGCTCACATCGGCAAGTGGCATCTTGGATTGCCAACTGAAAAGCGAGACAAACCGACACCCGGGGACCATGGATTCGATTACTGGCTGGCGACTGCCAACAACGCGTCTCCCAGTCATAAGAATCCCGACAATTTCATTCGCAATGGGGAACCCGTCGGCAAGACAGAGGGCTACTCCTGCCAGTTACTGGTTGACGAAGCGATCAGCTGGCTGGATTCTCGCACGAATGCGGATCAGCCTTTCTTTCTTAATCTGTGGTTTCACGAACCGCATGCCCCCATCGCAGCTCCCGATGAGATTGTCAGCGATTACGGCAAGCTCAATGATAAAGCTGCTATTTATTCGGGTACGATTGATAACACCGACCGTGCAATCGCACGTTTGCTGGCAAAACTGAAGGAAATTGAGGCTCCCGAGAATACGCTTATCGTTTATGCATCCGACAATGGCAGCTATCGCGATGACCGGACCGGAGGTTTGAAAGGGAAGAAAGGGCAAAACTGGGAAGGAGGAATTCGTGTGCCGGGAATTTTCAGCTGGCCCGGCAAAATTCCTGCAGATCAGGCGTCGGACGAACCGGCTGGGGTTGTCGATATTTTGCCCACCATTTGCGGACTATTGAAAATCGATCCCCCAGCTCATCGTCACCTCGATGGCTCAAACCTGGCACCACTCCTGACTGGAAATGCGGATCAGTTTGAACGGCACCAGCCATTGTTCTGGCATCTGCAGAAAGCACGTCCTATCGTGGCAATGCGATCCGGTCAGTATTCTCTGGTTGCCGATCCCGACTACGAACTCTCAACCAGCAATATGTTTGAGGAAACCTGGATCCCGAAAATCAAAGCGGGAACCTACACGAATTTCAGGCTGTATGATCTCGCCAAAGATCCTCAGCAGACGAACGATCTGTCTGCGTCCAAACCAGAGGTGCTTACGAAGTTGAAGGCACAACTCCTCGATATCAATACCAGCATCATGCAGGATGCCCACGACTGGCATCTGGAATAAGAGTTGAGGGTTAACTGTTGAAAGTTGAGGAAGTAGTTCAACTTTCAATTATACGGGAACAGCAATCGTTGTCAGCAGATTCTCGATGATCCCTGCGGCTCGATCCCGGCTCGACTCTCGCAGAATTCCTCCGACGACGACCCGGTGTGCGAACACGGGAACAGCCAAAGCTTTCACATCATCTGGAGTGACATAATCTCGGCCGCTGACAAATGCAAACGCCTGCAGCGCGTGCATCATTGTAATCACACCTCGCGTACTGATCCCAAGTGAAAGCTCGGCATGATCGCGAGTCGCGTGCGCGATTTGCAGGATGTATTCGTGTATCGAATCGTCCATCTTCACATTGCGGACTTCATCCTGAATCCTGACAAGCTCTGCAGGATCCAAAGCAGCCTGCAACTGACTGACGGGTTCCCCGAGTCGGTGAGTCCGCAGAACTTCTTTTTCGACCTCCATCGTGGGATAGCCGATCTCGATCCGCAGCATAAAACGATCCAGCTGGTTTTCCGGCAGTGGATAAGTCCCTTCAAATTCGTGCGGATTCTGCGTAGCCAGTACGAAAAATGGTCGTTCGAGCGGATATGTTTTGGCGTCGACCGAAACCTGAAATTCACTCATTGCCTCCAGTAACGCACTTTGCGTTCGCGGCGTTGTCCGATTGATTTCATCGGCCAATAACACATTGGTAAAAACAGGGCCACGACGAAATTCAAAGTCTCCTGAGCCTGGCAGGAACACACTCGTACCGAGAATATCGCTCGGCAGCAGATCTGGAGTGAACTGCAGACGTGTGTACTCACAGTTCAGACTCATCGCCAGTGCTTTGGCTAACGATGTCTTGCCAACGCCAGGAGCATCCTCAATTAAGAGATGTCCCTGTGCCAGCAGAGCGGTGACAGCAAGTCGAACGGTTTTGTCTTTGCCCAGGAGGACCTGACTGATATTGGAAATCAATTTTTCAATGGCTGCGTGGGAATGATTTTCCACAAACTCTCCATCGGTTGAGTAACTGCGTTAATTTAAATTCGTAAACTCATGTTGAGAACGCATTATTAAACTAACGAGAACCCATTTCATTCGTCAAAGCACTGACTCAGATTTTTGAGTGCGAATTCAAAATATCTCATCCAGCCAGCGAAATATGAGAATTGGATGAAGTTATGGTGAGCAGATGCATCGATCACTAATGAATGATAGGAGACGAGTTCAAAGGTTATTTGAACAAATCGTCGTCGTCTTCATCCTCATCACCCAGATCGAATTCATCGAGATCGCCACTGAACTCATCAGAGGCGAGTTCTGCTGATTGAAAGTCGGTGCTGCTGTCATCCAGATCGAATTCATCGTCCGATTCAAAGTCATCAGAAACCAGATCATCTTCGTCTGAAAACTCGTCGCTGGCGAATTCGTCGCTTTCAAATGCCTCTTCTTCGCCGCTGAGCATCTCTTCATCGTCTTCGATATCGAGATCATCTGTCACAGGCACCCCGGCAGCCGCTGCTTTGGGGGCAGAACTGACGAAAATCGCGATGCCAAATGGAGCCAGCAGACACATCACACAACCCAGAAAACCGGCACCGAGAGGTCCCCACATAATGGTACTCTCTTCGACGATTGGCAGTCCGACCGTGACCAGCAGAAAACAAAGGTAGCCTGCCAGTGCAGCTGGTATGAGTGAAATCAGAAATGCGCTCCACTTACCCATGGGACAATGTTTCCTCTGAAGATTCAAGAATTGATCACGTCTGGTGGCAATGAGTTCTATTAACAGTTTGCAATTATGGTCAGCATCGTCATCAATTGCACACTCTGTTGACAACGATCAGGCAAAATCAATCCCTTTGGAAAGACTCTGGCGATTGTAACGATCCTGCCAGATAGAATCACTCGTAACTGAGATTATTGATGTTACAGACAGTCCCAGTCCGGGCTGCGGTTCTCTGGTAATCGATCGTAATCCGTCAAATCGAACTTGAGGGGAGTGATGGTCACAAAATTTTCTGAGAGAGCCCGGATATCGGTTTCCGCTTCAAATTCATGATTGTGCAGCGGATCAGTCCCGCTCCAATAGTAAGGTTTACCACGAGGGTCGATCCGTTTTTCCATCGTCTCGGTATGACGCTTCACGCCCATGGTTGCGAAACGAATTCCCTGAAGTTTGGCATCGGAGGGGGGGAAGTTGATACTCCAGAGGGAGCCAGCTATTGGGTCTCGCGATTCCATTTCCCGGAGCAGTTTCTGCAAAATCCGCACACTTCTGCTGGCTGCGAGTTCATAATCGGGTGGAGTTGTCGTATTTAAAGAGATTGCCACAGAAGGGATGCCAAAAAACGCTCCTTCAATCGCAGCGGCTACAGTCCCCGAGTACAGCACATTGATGCCGTAGTTCGATCCGGAATTGATGCCGGAAACGATCAGATCGGGTTTCCGCGGGCAGAGTTCGAGAATCCCGAGTTTCACGCAATCGGCTGGACTCCCCAATACCGACCAGCCAAATCGCTTTCCTTCCCTGAAGACTTCCTCGGCTTGTAATGGACTACGATACGTAATGCTGTGTCCAACGCCACTCTGTTCATGAGCGGGGGCGACCACTGTCACCTCTCCCAGTGCACGGAGTTTCGATTCCAGTGCAATCAGTCCCGGAGCGTGAATCCCGTCATCGTTCGCCAGTAGTATGTGCATATTCTGTTTTTGTTTTCTGGAAGATATATCAATCACAAAATCTGTGGTTGCGGGACTGTAGATCTCGATTGCTCAAATGTAGCAGAAAATCATCGAAGTGTTGACTGAACACAACGCAAGATCCATGATCCATATCATGGAAGTCTTAAGTTCATGTCAAGAGTCGTTGAATTTCAGATTCTGACTGAGAATCATAAGAATTCCTTTGTTTGGACCATGAAGTGCTTATCATGTAATGCAGGAGAGTTGAATTTGAGCAGTGAAAACTGTTCACGCGGAAAAGGAGTTCTGTGCCACCGAGCTAATGAGCCTGGAGTCTGGCATGAACTATTCATATCCCATCAATTCGATTTCTTCCTGTCGTTACCACACGCAACTTCAGCCGGTCGAATTTCATGCTCCGACGGATACTTCACCAGCTCAAAGTTCTTCTGTCTGCCCACCTTTGCTGAAATCCGTGAAACTGGCAAGCTCTTTGAGAGAGTTCACATCTGAGGAAATCGAACTGGCAATTCTGATGCATGCTCTGAATGGGCATTCGACACGCTACATGGCAGACAGTTCGGGGCTGTCTTACATTACCGGCAATTCTCTGGCTGCATTGGCTGCGCATCGAAATTACGATTCGCGGATGAAACCCTGGTATGTCACTCCGGAACGTTCGGTGGAAGCAATTGGCACCCGCTTTGACAAGTCGGTTTAGGATCTCCAGGGTGGCGGGGGCGCTCCGCTTTAGCGGAAGCCCCCGGAACGGAAGCTCAACGATTCGGGGGCTTCTCTTCGAGAGCGCCCCCGCCACCCGGGTTTCATTGTTTAACCTACATCCTAAAAATCGCCAGGAGGTACAAGAGACCACTGAGTGAATTGTTTCATTTAAAGCTTCGGGTTGTGTGCCACTGGCTTTGCCAGTGCAAGTCGAGCTAATAATTAACTGGAATAGAGTATGGAGGGCTCATTCCCGCAGAGAGGGATTGAATTTTTTTATGACCACGAAGGCACGAAGACACAAAAAGCTTTTGATCACTCAGCGTTCATAAACCGTCATGCTTTTGTCATAGATGTTCTGCTCTTCAAAAATCTCTTCGTGCCTTCGTGGTAAATAATAATTTTGAAATGGAAACGATGAGAATTCCAGCACAGAGAGACTCGACTATTGCCATTTGCCACGCTTTTTGTCATGATAGCAAATGAATCGCAAGAATAAGTGTTCATCAGAACATTGCGATCGCAATACAAGAAGTGTTCATAATTCTGGAAAATCATCCAGTTGATCGCTTCGCACCAATACACACTGAGTTACAGGTGAATCGAAATTGAATTCACCTGCTTACGATATCCACCCAGGGAAAGGTTTTAACAGCACCAGGGGATAGCGTCTGCCATGCCTGTTCAGCATTAGCTGGAATAGTCAAAAGGGATGGCTGATTGGGCTGACCTGATCGTTTTCCGTATTCTCGTTCACAAAACGGCTCTCGCAATCATGCAATCGAGCCCACACTGAACTGAAAATATTTATGCATACACATTGTCGTGATCGGGATGCGGAAAAAAGAGATGGGTCATGAACTTACCGGCAATTTATTGCTGCGTGAATTCGAGAACTTATGAGTAAGTCACAATCAGCTGATCCAGGTGGTCGCCCCAATTCGGCGGAACGAAGAGGAATGTCACGGACCTGAAGTTATCAAAAATCCTCGGAATCACACGGTATGGCAGGCATATTCTGTCAAATTGGAGGATTCCCGATTGCGATTTTTGAATGATCAAGTCGTGTCTCAAGAGAATGCGAGCAGAGTATTGCTTTCGCAAATCAATAAGGATCAGAGGCTTCGCCATGAAGTCAACCAACACTAATTCGGTTTGCAGAACTGACAGGATTCGCTCTTTCGAGTCTCCGTTTTAACGAAGAAAATCCCATCACTGTTAGAGCCTTTCTCACCGATTGAGAAAGGTCAATCATGAAAACAGAAATGCTGGTCAACGTTTACCAGCCCGAGGAAAGCCGCATCGCAATTGTCGAGGATGGCGTCCTTGAAGAACTCTATGTCGAGCGAAACAGCCAGGAAAGTTTCGTCGGAAACATTTACAAAGGTCGCGTCGTCAATATTGAATCGAGTATTCAGGCGGCATTCGTCGATTTCGGCGTTGGTTCCAACGGATTTTTGCACGTCAGTGATGTCGAAGCCGAGTACTTCAAGCATCTGCCACCGGTCGAGAATTCTCGAAGTCAGGGAGGGCGTTCGCGGACAACTCCCAATAAAGGGGGACGTCGACCTCAAAATAAACGTCCAGGCAGCGAACGCTCCGTCGCAGGAAAACCTTCCATTCAACAGATTTTCAAGCGTGGCGACGAAGTCCTCGTGCAGGTCATCAAAGATGGAATCGGCTCAAAAGGCCCAACGCTTTCGACTTACATCAGTATTCCCGGTCGCTATCTCGTTCTGATGCCCGCCTTGCAGCGAGTTGGGATTAGCCGGAAGATCATCAACCTGGATGACCGCAAAAAACTCCGCGATATCATCAAAGAACTGGAGCCGCCGGAGGGGCTGGGATTCATCGTTCGAACTGCTGGGATTGATCGCACAGAAATCGAACTTCGTCGCGATATGAACTATCTGCTCCGCCTGTGGAAGACGATTGTCCGCCGCATTGAAAAGCAGTCTGCTCCTGTCGATATCTACGAAGAAAGCGACATGATCACCCGCACGATTCGCGATATTTATACCAGCGAAATCGACCGGGTCCTCATCGATGACAAAACTCAGTACGAGCGTGCCCGTGAATTCATGAAAGTCGTGCTACCTAAGCAGGTCGATCGCGTGCAGTATTACGAAGGTTCCGAGCCTTTGTTCCACAAGTACAATATCGAGCAGGAAATCACGAACATCCAGAGCAGAACCGTTCCACTCCAGGGTGGTGGTTCGATTGTGATTGATCCAACCGAAGCTCTCGTTGCCATTGATGTGAACAGTGGAACGCATCGCGTCGATGATGATGCCGAGGAGACGGCTTATCAGGTGAACATCAAGGCTGCCCGGGAAATTTCCCGTCAGATCCGTCTTCGCGACCTCGGCGGCGTGATCGTGAACGACTTCATCGACATGAAAGCCGAGAAGCATCGCCGGGGAGTTGAGCGGGAACTGCAGAATGCAGTCAAACGCGATCGTGCCCGTACAAAAGTGCTGAGAATCAGTCCATTTGGTCTGATCGAAATGACCCGCCAGCGAATTCGGCCCTCTTTGAAGCGGAGCATTTATGAAGAATGTCCCTGCTGCAATGGCACCGGCTCGGTCAAAACGGCTGAGAGTGTCGCGATTGAAGTGATGCGGGAAATGATGCGGGCTTCGAGTCTGGACTCAATAGGCCGCATTTCGGTGGAGCTCAACCACCGCGTCGCCACTTACCTGGCGAACAAAAAGCGGAAAGAACTGCTCGATCTGGAAGATCGCAACAAAGTCGTCATCAACTTCGAATCTCGATACGACGTGAATCCGAACCATCTGGAAATTCGTTGTCAGAGCAAATTTGGAGAAGATATTGCGTTTTCACACAGCATGAGCTCGAAATAACAGAGGAAAAATCGTAGAATTGCCAGTCAATCGCTGGACATTCCCATAAAAATCGCGACACTGCGTGATCGCTGATCGATAACAGCCCGTGGAGGCTGAATTTTCTGAGAACAAGGTATTGGTTATGTTTGCAATTATTGAAGATAGTGGACGTCAGTTCAAAGTCGCTCCCGGTTTGGAAATCGCTGTCGATCTGCGTGAAGGTCTTGAAGAAGGGGGCGATCTCGTTTTTGATCGTGTCCTGCTCGCCAATGGTGGAGCCGGGAGTGTGATTGGGAAGCCGATCATTGAAGGTGCGACAATAGCCGCCAGCATTGTCGACCCTTACTTCAAAGGACCTAAACTGGAAGTCCAGAAGTTCCGTCGTCGTAAAAATTCACGACGCCACACAGGCCATCGCCAGAAGTATGCTGTCGTGAAAATTGGCGAGTTTAGTGTGCCCGGCCTGGAAGTGGTCGAAAAGAAAGCGGAAGCTGCACCTGCAGTGCCAGCCGCGAGTGAAGAGACTGGCTCAGACGAATAGTTCATTCATCGTCGGATTTCGTCAGGCACAGCCTGATCTACGGCTTTGAGTGAACAATGATCTCATCGACAAGATCCAAAGGTGACTGGTTTCCGGTCACCTTTATTTCTTGGCACTCGGGCAAATTGCGAAACCAGGTGTGCTGGCGTTTTGCGAACTGACGGGTTCTGACTTTGATCATTTCGCGAGCTTCCTCCAAAGTCATCTCGCCGTTCAAATGCTCGACCATTTCTTTGTAGCCGAGCCCCTGCAACGCGGTTCGTGAAGGCGGAGGATCTCGCTCAAGCAGCCCGCGAACTTCTTCGACAAGCCCCTGCTCAAACATCAGATCGACCCGTCGATTGATCCGTTCGTATAGCCAATCGCGTTCCGGGTGCAACCAGAACACGTTGCCGGAAGTCTCCTCGGGAACGCGGGCCGCCTGCTGTTGCTGAGCAGAGAGCGGGATTCCTGTCTGGTGATATACTTCCAGAGCTCGTATGACGCGCCGCAAATCATTCGGATGCAATTTTTCCGCAAGAATCGGATCGCAATCCTTCAACTTTTCATGCAGGCATCCGGGATTGTCTTCTTCCTCGGCTTCTAATTGAAGCCGATACTCCCAGTCCGCATCCGGGCCTTCAAAGACACCTCGTAATATTGAGCGAAGATATAAACCTGTCCCACCAACAAAAAGTGGCGATCTCCCGCGACTGACAATTTCAGATGCAACTTGCGTGGCCAGTCGGACATACTCAGCCGTGCTGAAAACCTCGTCGGGATCAATAATGTCAATTAAATGATGCGGCACCCTCTGCTGTTCTGCGGTCGTAGGCTTAGCCGTTCCGATATCCATCTGGCGATAAATGGCCATTGAATCGAGCGAGAGGATTTCCGCATCAATTCTCTCGGCCAGCAGCAAGGACGTTTCCGTCTTCCCGACAGCCGTCGGCCCGGCCAGAAACCAGCACTGCGACAGGATTTCAGGCGGAACATTCATGCGCAGAATTAAACCTCAGATTTTTATAGCAAAAGTAGGACAGGCATCCTGCCTGTCTGATCGAGTGAATCAGGTACGCCCGCTATCTATTTTAAACCGCAGATGAATTCTATCTATTGATGAAAATAGATACTGCGTTTCAGAATAGAGGCAGACAGGCTTAAGCCTGCCCTACGGCTTGTTTTGAAACTTATCCGCGGGCAACAAAAAAGGGAAGCAGAATGTCTTGATTCTGCTTCCCTGATTGTCGCATCTTTGGAACTATTTAATAACTTTGTCTTTATCCTGAGAAGCCTGCTGCAGCACGTTTTGAGTCTGCAGAGCTTTGTCGAGTTGAATCTTCATCGCTGTTGTATCTTTGTAGCCAACGACTTTACCGAGCAAATCGGCGTTCGGGCTCAGTACGACTGTGCAGGGAAGAGATTTCACTTCCAGGATTTTTCCGATTGATTTCTGTTCATCCAGATCAAGATGCACAGGAATAAAGTTGGCCTGCACATACGCCTGCATCTGCGGATCGGAGAAGGTTTCTTTTTCGAGTTTCTTACAGAACTTGCACCAGGTCGCTCCGAACACAATCAGCATCGGTTTGCTTTCACTTTTGGCGAGCACGTGAGCTTTCTGTAATTCCTGATGCCAGATTTTTTTATCCAGCGTTGTGTCGTCAGCTTTCAGAGTCGTTGACAGGACCAGAACGGTGGTGACGATGGTTGTGATGATCATTCGCATGGGAAACCTCTTTTGCGATAATTACCGCCCTGCATCTTCTGGAACAGGTAACGATGGGATGATTGTGGAAGGATGAATCCCGTGATTTGATGGAATCGTTCGAATGAGTGCAGTATTCGAGTGTCTGAGACTGCAGTGACGAATGTCTTTTCCTGGAGTTGCGTCAAACCGATTTGTTGAAAGTCAAATTACTGGGTTCAATGATGAGGCCCGCTCATCGGCGTCCATAATCGATATCGGTGTTTTTACGGTGTGGACTTGCGTAGATTCTGCGGATTCTAAGGATTCTTCCGATTCGCGTCGAGATCCTCCTGCTGTGTGAGAATTGTCGGTTTCTTCGAGAATCCAAGGATTTCATTCAGTTCCTCAACTTGTAATATTTTCAAACTGAATCCGTAAACAACCACAGCCACGCTGATCAAAAACAACAACTGGACGGCTTGCCAGCGCTTGAGTTCAGTGTCCGGCAGCCATTGCAGAAGCAGCCAGATCGCCAGCGACATCACAAGGGAACTGGCGATCAGTTTACTTAATAATTTCATGTTCGCTGAGGAGAATGAAATCGGGAGATGGCGCTTCAAAACGGCACATAAATAAATAAATTGAACGACTGCTGCGATAGCAGTGGCGTAGGCCAACCCTTTCCCGCCGAGCCAGAGCATCAGTGGAATATTGAGCACGAGGTTAAGTGCGACCGTTACCAGCCCCATCCGCAAAGGGGTTTTCACATCTCCCATCGCATAAAAGACTCGCTGCAATAAAGTGATCCCCAGATAAGACCAGATGGCGGTGCCGTAAGCGATGATCGTTTGAGTGGTCTGCTGCGTATCGAAGGCATCGAACTGCCCCCGCTCGAGCAACGTTTCCGCGATAGGATAAGCCAGCAGCATCATGCCTGCAGAAGCAGGTAAGCCGATGATGAGTGCGAAACTCAATCCAAACTGAACGTCTTGTTTTACGGAATCCAACTGATTGGTTTTGACATGATGAGTCAACCGTGCAAACAGAACCGTCCCCAGAGCGATCCCGAAAATTCCCAGCGGGAATTGATACATTCTCTGTCCGTAATAGAGGGCTGATGCCGAACCGGGCGTGATCCAGGAACCTTGCTCCGGCAACGCAAACCACCAGGCGAGTGTTCCATCGCAAATCGAATTCACCTGTGTGATCGACAAGCCAAACACAATGGGTAGCATGTCGCGAAAAACCTTACGAGCCTCGCGGAATTGCTCTCGTGTTTTCCAGCGAACACGAAATCCCTGAAGATATAAGTGCATCGCAGGTAGCAGCAATTGCAATCCCCCACCCAGTAGGATTGCACCAATAACGATGTAAACCTGCGTTTGAGGGTCTGTGTAATAGGGAGTAATGAACCAGATCGCCAGTATCCAGATGAAATTCAGCAGGATCGGAACAGTAGCAGGAATTGAAAAATATCCTTGAGCATGCAGCATCGCGCAGAGTTGTGCGGTCACACAGATCAACAATACATAGGGGAGCAGAGCTCCTGCCATCACCAGCAACAGGCGACTCGACTCGCCGAGAAGATTTGTTTGATAGAACAGTCCTAGTACTATGTACCCGAGCAGAGTCACGAGCGAGAGTGTCACGATTAAAATAAACAGAACAGCTGAAGCGAGCTGCTCGGCTTTCGATTTGTCCTCTTCAAGGGCGACGACATAGCGAGGCAGAAATGCAGTCGTTAACGCACCCTCCCCGAACAGTCGCCTGCTCATATTCGGAATGCGAAATGCCAGCGTAAACGCATCCAGCAAAGGGCCATTGCCAAAAGTAGCAGCCATCCCCATATCACGGATTAAGCCCAGGATACGACTCAGAAACGTCAATAAACCGACTCTACGGACGTGACGCATCCAGGAAAGAGATTGATTGGGATTCGAGGGTTCGTGTTTGGATTGCGACAATGGTGCGATGTCTTCCATGACGTCACAATGGGGATTTGATTACGCATTAATAACATATCTCATTGTCACGAATCACGCGAGAGCGGATGTACAAGGTATTGAGTATATTACTGTTCAATCTCGCAGATCGCTCAACCCGAACAGGGAGGATCAAATCGAGCAGAGTTGATATCGAGTTCTTCGAGGATCGAGATGATCCGTTTGGTACAGATCCCCCAGGTTACTCCCCAGGCGATGATATCGAGATTTTCCCAGTCGCAGATCAAGCGATCCAGTACGCGTTCAAAGAGCAGATCATTCGACTGGATAAGTTCGAGGACATATGAAGAAGGGTTATCGGAAAATTCTTCCCAACGGCGTTGCCCCATCACATGCTCGATGCGTTTCTCGCGGCAATAGCGTAACCAATGCTTGCGATACCAGTCGTTGACTGCATGCCAGCCGACATCGTGGCCACGCTTTTCGCTTTCAATCCATTTGTAGCGATCTGCTTCTCGCGCCCCTTCCTGATGCAAACTGCACAAATCGGAATGACGTCGTGTCGAAACCATTGTCATATCGAGCGCTCGATTCTGGTCTTCGGTAACTTGTCCAATTGCCTGACGCATTGCATGTTCAGACAATATAAGCTCATTTTATATTAATTCTTCATCTGCAGGACAAGATGAAAAAAGAGTTACAATTTAAAAAATCGGTAAATTTACCTATAGACATACGGCAATTCTCTGCTGTCGACAAAATAAAATGACAGGCAGGATCTATTGTGAAGGAGTGAATTAACGATCATTTCGTGCATGGGCCGGGACTGATGGGAATTCAATTCGGGTCCGGTTTGTTAAAATAGACCAGTTTTTCCAAAGATATCGGTTGTGAGGACCGATTATTAACATGTCCCAGCTAGTCGAATAAGACATCGGGATGACAATCATCAAGCACTTCGTCTTCATTAAAAATATGAAAGATCAGCGAAGTGGATAATGGAAAAATGTAGTCAGACGGTCCCGATATCGCTCTATTTTTACTGCAACTTGCAGAGTGAGTTCCTCATGAAATTCCATGCACATGTCTCCCGAAGCTTGTGTGCCAGCCTCCTTGGCATCATTGCCGTTGCAGGATTGACTGGATGCCAGACGCAAATGGGCGGTCAAACCCTGCCATCAGCGTTCTATCTTCGTGATGATGTTCAATATTTCCCGCACGGGCCTGAAGAATTGCTCCCGAATCAGGAGCGAGCCCTGGCGGAATATCGTGCTGAGCAGAAAGCCGTCCGCGAACGGATCGACGCACGATAAGCCATCTTTTCACCCCCCATGTGCTCCGGGTAATCCCAATGATTCTATCCTGATGGGACTGTTTCCATCCTGGTCGTGATCGCTGCTGGATTCCGCTGAATGCTCTGCTTTTCCCCATAATCGCAGGTCATCCGAATCATTCAGTATGGAGTGAGCACTGAGAGCCGATTACGGCTTCAGTGTGAGGGGGGAGTAGTCTCGCGCTCGGCTAAACCATTCTCAATATGGTTTACCGAGCGCTGAGACTGTTTTTTCATGCGCGGTGGTCAGTTGTGAATACAAGCACGAAGCACAAGCGAGTGTGTGGAAATCAAACGGGAGACAAACGCTTATACCGCAGGTGCAAGCCGCTTGATGATTTCCTCTTCGATCTGATCCGGCTCAGCCATGCGGCCTTTGCCAGTCACCCGGCAACTCAGCCAGCCTTCGTCTGGTTCGATGATAATCACCCCATCATCAGCAACCTGTTTCAAATTTCTCTGGACGGCTGGTTTACTCCACATCTCGGAGTTCATCGAGGGGGCAATCAGAATTGGGCAGGTCGTTGCGAGAATAGTCGTTGTGAGCAGATCGTCAGCCAGGCCGTGGGCCATTTTCCCCAGCAAATCAGCCGTTGCAGGGGCGATGATGAGTAAATCGGCTCTTCGAGGCAGGCCGATATGCTCACCCAGGAAATGTTCCCGAGGAGCGAATAAGTCGGTGTAGACAGGGCGATTCGTCAGCGCTTCGAATGTCGCCTTGCCAATGAACTTCCGGGCGGCTTCTGTCATGATGACCGTTACCGCATAATCCTTTTTGACAAGACGACTGACCAGATCAGCCGTCTTGTAGGCGGCAATTCCTCCGCTGATGCCAACCAGGATTTCCGCGCGAGCCTGAGTCATGCGAGATCATCAAGGCCTGGGCCAGCGTCAAAATACTCGTCCACATCGGGAGCGACTTCGCCTTTGATGGCGACATTGCCGGTGCGATCGAGATAGATTTTGTCTTCCAGGATTTCCTGAATCACGATTTTCATCAGATTCTTGGTCGGAATTTCGACGAGTGGACGAGCCCCCCGGTTCAGAGCGACCATACGTTTCTGAATGATGGTCGAGAGCTTAAATCGACCACCGACCTTGTTGACAATTTCTTCTTCTTTCAGTTCTTCAAGCATGCTCGCAGCTCTCCCCGGCGTGTTGACAAAAAATCTCTTTAATTTCTTCGACCGCTCGATCCAGCTGGTCGTTGATGACAGTATATCGGTATCGACTTGCGAATTTGATTTCATTGCGAGCCGCCTCAAGCCGCTTTTGAATGACGGCTTCATCTTCGGTCCCGCGATCGCGTAGTCTTTGTTCAAATACAGTTTCTGAGGGCGTAGTCAGAAAAATTGTAAGGGCGTCGGGATACTCCCGCATCACATTTAAGGCCCCTTCCACATCAATCTCCAATAACGCCCAACCTCCAGATTTCCCAGCTCGTTCCACTTCGGATTTCAGTGTCCCGTACCAGTAGCCTGTTCTGTAAACCTCGGCGAATTCGAGGAAATCCCCATTTTGTTTGCGTTGTTCAAATTCTTCTGCAGATAAAAAATGATAATCCTGACCAGGCACTTCGTGAGCCCGTGGTGGTCGAGTTGTCGCGGAAATCGTTTTGATCAGTTTGACGGGCGATTCTTCTTCAAGTCGTGAAACAACGGTCGTTTTTCCGGTACCACTAGGGCCGGAAATGACGACGACACAAAATCCGATTTTCGAATTGTCCGACTTATTCACGAATCGGTCCATTTAGAAGTAGTGCCCAGTAAGAGCTTCCATGTGTGGAGTTCATGCGGGAGTGTTCAATCGATGAGAAGTCAACTGAAGCTCATCAAGTTGCACAGCATAGCGTAATCGCCAGCAAATTACGATGATTCTGTAGAAAATGAAACCGGCTCGATTAAATTCTGCCTGTGATTGACCACTTATTCGATATTCTGCACGATTTCACGTATTTTTTCGATGGTCGCCTTCATGTCAACAACGCGATGAGAAATTTCGATGTCATTAGCCTTCGAGCCAATCGTATTCGTTTCACGGAACATTTCCTGACACAGAAAATCCAGCTTGCGACCAGCTGAGTTCTTTTCCTGCAGAAAATCACGAAACTGACTGACGTGACTCTGCAGTCGAGTAATTTCCTCAGTGATATCGCAACGATCTGAAAAGATGCAGATTTCCCGCAGAATATCATTCGTTTCGATCTGCACACCCTGGTCTGACAACCATTCGTTGACGCGATCTTTGACGCGATTTCGATAACTCTCCACAACCAGAGGCGAACGCTCCTGCACTATGAGAACGGAGGCTGCGATTTCATCGCAATAGCGAGACAACGCATCCGACATCGCCTGGCCTTCCGTCGTGCGGAAGACATTCAACTGATCCAGAGCGGACTTCAACGCGACTTGAAACACAGCCCACTCTTCCTCGCCCTCGTCGTCAAGTGAAGCGGATTGATCGGCTATTACTCCCGGTAGCGAAAAGTAGTCAGACAATTTTTCCGGCGGCTGGATGTGCATTCGCTCGGATGCGTGACGGGCTTGCTGGACATACTGGTTCAGCGTCGCTTCATCAATCACATAGGGGCTGACCTGCCGCACCCAGGTGAGCTGAACATTGATCGAAATGGTCCCGCGTTCAAGATATTTCCTGACGAGTCGATCTATTTCAGATTCTTTACCGTTCAGGGCATCCGGCAAACGCAAATTGAGCTTCAGGTACTTATTGTTAACCGCTCGAACTTCAACAGTCGCCTGAATCTGGTCATCCTGATGGCGTGACCGCCCTATCCCCGTCATGCTCAGAATCACGAAATTGTCCTCACTTCTGCCCGGTGATAAAGTTGTCTAGTGCCCTTTCAGGGCTTAGATTTAGGCCTCAAATAACTGTAACGCACTCCGTTGTCGTGCTTTATAACATCATTAACACAAATGATTAGGATGGAAGATGCACTGGTAAGTGGCAATGCACAAGTAAGATAGGCTTCCAGCCTGTCTTACCCTATCAATGACCACCTATTTATCAAGAGAATCGAGAAGCTCGACAGTGAATTCAGACAGGCTGGAAGCCTGTCCTACTGGATTTCTCTAATGTATACCATATTGAAGCCTACGGAGTGGCAGTCGTTCCTGCTGGCGGTGCAGTTTCGGAAGTGCCTGTTTCGGCAGGAGTCGTGACTGGTGGCTGCATTGAGGGAGTGGTTGAAGTCACCGTCGGTATACTCAAGCCTTCCGGCAATGACGATTCCAGATCCGATGTTCCCATCTCCCTTGGCAGCGGTGCCGAAGTCCCGAGTTCAGGAGCACCTGTATTTGCGGCACCTTTGTCGTCTTTACCAGGGATCAGTCCCGGAGTCGTGTCGGCTCCCCCTTTGTAGGAAACCGTGCGTGACCAACTGATGATATTAATACTGAAACCAGCCACCAATACCCAGATAATGGCCATGCCAACTGTGATTTTTGTGAAAACGTCGCCAGCTTTAGTACCAAATGCACTCTGACCACCTGCTCCACCCAAAGCTCCCGCCAGTCCGCCACCGCGGCCACGCTGCAGGAGGACAATGACGATCAGCATAAAACTGAGGAACGAGAGCAACAATAACATCAAATAACCGGTCACGCGGAGAAGCTCCTTTTCACCTGATTCTCAAGACAGCATATTTCGTGAATTCCGCACAATAGTTAGCATGCGTGATTCTGTCGAGTCTGAAACCCCTTTTCCTTCAGGAACATAGGGAAAACAGTGCAAGCGTGCTTGACTCAGGGTGATATATTATAAGCACACGTGCCTGTTTATTGGGCACGTGCTGCTTTTGTCGGCTTGAGGCAAAATCTGTTTTTTAAGGCAGAATTCATAAAATAACTTTGAAATTATCGATCGGTATACAAATTGCTTGTCAAGACCAATTAACTGCTATGATGCAGGAATATAATATCATGGCAAGGACGCGGACACCCATTTCATTAAATGAGTCGAGATTTAAAGAGTCCGACACAAACTCAGAGAGGCACCCACACAGTGAGTTCAACAACAATTGGTAAAGAGCACACAAATGGACAGATTCCGACCGGAGCAGGAGGAATCACTATCAATGGAAGTGGTTCAGCTCGACAGGCTGCGATAACGGCTGTCACAAATTATCAGCCGAGCTCTCCTCCGATGAATTTTACGCAAACAACAACACAGCAGCTGTTCAATGCGAATGTGTTCAGCAAAGCGGTGATGAAAGACCGCCTGCCAAAGCCGATTTTTAAATCGTTGATTAATACGATTGAATCCGGCAATAAACTCGATCCCTCAGCTGCCGACATCGTCGCCTCTGCCATGAAAGACTGGGCGATTGAAAAGGGTGCGACCCATTACGCTCACGTTTTCTATCCCCTGACTGGCTCAACAGCTGAAAAGCACGACAGCTTCCTCACGCCAAACGGCGAAGGAAGTGCGATTGCCGAGTTTAGCGGAAGTCAGCTGATTCAGGGCGAGCCCGATGGTTCCAGTTTTCCGACTGGCGGTATCCGTCAAACCTTCGAAGCTCGTGGTTACACAATTTGGGATGTGACCAGCCCGGCTTACATTCTCGAAAATCCAAACGGAACGACTCTGTGTATTCCAACCGCATTCGTTTCCTGGACTGGAGAAGCTCTTGATAAGAAGACTCCCGTTCTGCGTTCGATGCAGGCTTTGAACACTCATGCTCAACGAATTGTCAAGCTTTTCGGCAAAACCGATGGAGCACTGATTTCCGCTACCGCTGGTCCTGAGCAGGAATACTTCCTGGTCGATCGCAACTTTTTCTTTGCACGACCCGACCTGCTCAACTGCGGGCGGACTCTGATGGGAGCCAAGCCTCCTAAAGGACAGGAGTTTGACGATCACTACTTCGGAGCGATTCCAGAACGCGTACTTGCTTACATGCTCGAGTGCGAACGGGAACTGTTCAAACTCGGTGTGCCTGTCAAAACCCGTCACAACGAGGTGGCTCCCGGTCAGTATGAAATTGCACCGCTGTTCGAGTTCGCCAACATTGCGACCGACCATCAGCAGTTGATCATGATGACTTTGAAAAAGGTCGCCACCAAATACGGCATGAGCTGCCTGATGCACGAAAAACCATTCGCAGGTGTGAACGGTTCTGGAAAGCACGTCAACTGGTCCATGGGAAGTTCTTCACAAGGGAACATGCTCGATCCTGGCGAAACGCCTCACGATAATGCTCAGTTCCTACTGATCTGTGCGGCTGTCATTCGAGCCGTGCATAAGTATCAGGGATTGCTGCGAGCCGTGGTCGCTTCTGCAAGTAACGATCATAGACTCGGTGCCAACGAAGCTCCTCCAGCGATTATCTCGATCTTCCTGGGAGATCAGTTGACCGATGTCTTCGAACAAATCAAAGGAGGCGGTGCCAGCTCTTCAATCCCTCGCGGAACTCTGACTGTCGGTGTCGATGTCCTGCCACCACTGCCGAAAGATGCCGGCGACCGTAACCGAACAAGTCCGTTCGCGTTCACCGGAAACCGCTTCGAATTCCGAGCCGTCGGTTCGAATCAGTCGATTGCCGGCCCTCTGGTTGCGATGAACACCATCGTTGCAGAATCTCTGGATTACTGTGCAACAGAACTCGAAAACGCAACTGGCGGAGATCCTTCAAAACTGAATGCTGCTCTGCAGACTTTGCTGGCAGACATCATGGAAAAACATGGCTCAATCGTCTTCAATGGCGATGGCTATTCTGAAGAATGGCATCAGGAAGCTGAAAAACGTGGCTTGCTCAACCTCAAGACAACAGCCGACGCTCTGCCAGTTCTTAAAGAACAAGCCATCAAAGATCTGTTCTCGAAGTATAATGTTCTCTCGGAACGTGAACTGGAAAGTCGTCTCGAAACCTACCTCGAACAGTATTGCCTGACAGTGAAAGTCGAAGCAAAAACAACTGTCGAGATGGCTCGCACGATGATCTTCCCGGCTGCGATTCGATACCAGAATCAACTCGCCTCAACCTGTGCCAACCTCAAGCTCATCGGCTACGAATTCGATACCGATACGCTCGACAAGGTCACCGAACTGGTCAAGGCTCTTCAGGACAGCATTGTCGATCTGGAAACAGCTCTGGGCAATCATGACTTCGCCGATTCGTGTGCAGAAGCCGACTACTTCTGCACAACAATCTCACCAGCCATGAACTATGTCCGCCAGTACTGCGATGCTCTCGAAGACTACGTTTCCGACGATATGTGGCCACTGCCAACTTATCAGGAAATGCTGTTCATTCGCTAAGAGCTTTAATCCAGCAATGGCAAGCTAACAACTTCGTCTCCTGCGATGAGATGACCGGTCGGGAATTTGGTGTCATTCCTGATCGGTCATCTTTTTATTGCGCGGATGGAAAGTCGGTTGAGCGAATAATGATCGAGTTTCCGACAGCCGAATAATTCACGGACGAATCTCTTTGCCATCCATTTTCATCTTGAATTAACAACCAGAAAGCAATGGTACTGAAAAGTAATGTTCCCGCGGTATAACTTATGCCCCACTTGGGATCTTCTGGAAATTGAGCATTGGCAATCCGTTCCCAGTATTCCGGTGGCAATTTTTCCAAGTCGACTGGATCGATCATCGATTTGGCCTCTTCAATCCGGTGTTTGTGAATATGCATAATGAAACGCTCGGCAGCCATAAAAGGTAAACTGGCCCGGTAATACATAATCCCAAATCCAGTCAGGATAATTATCAGGCAAGTGAGAATGAGTCTTCTTTTCAATTTAAATCTCGATCTATTCTCCAAAACATACTTTGAATAATTTGTATTGCACACAGAGAAGAAAGCTGAGCCGATTTATCACGAGTTAAAACGTCTCGCATCAGCAGGAACGCCGTGAGCATCCTCGCGTATCTGCTCAAGCATCACCAATCTTTTAAAGAATGCCTTACGTCCCTGCGATGATCCTCCATTTTGATAACCATAGAGACAACGCGCAATCTCGGAGTTTATCCGATCGAGCGGAAATTTTGCCAATAAATCGACATCGCTGATTTTGTAATCGGAATAGGACATGGCATTTCTGACCGAGTTTGTTGATATTCGGGCGACACAGGTTGATGCAAAGCTGCTAGCTGTGTCGCCCGCGAATGGTGAACTCTTTTTCGACGAGTGGTCTCGAATCTGAAGGATGATAACGCTTGTGGCTGCTAATGAAATTCTATAATTTACCGTATCGTGCGTACACGCACTATTATGTTCTGATTGATAAGAATAATAAGAATGTCATCAAAACGAACTGGGAAGTATAGCCTTGAGAGTGGTCGGGTTTATGTCCATCGGAAGTGCCGAAAATCCACGTGTGTGACCGGACAGGACTTTGCCAATGTCTGTAACCCGTTTGTCCCAGCCGCAGGAACCATTTGTTCGAGTTGCGGGAGTGGAGATAAATATGCGAATTTCAAATGGGAAGACACCGATGAAAAACTCTCTGAATATCGCCGGCGACTTCGAGATGAAGCTCCTGCTTATTTACAGCATCTCAATCTGATAGCCGCAGGGTCACTGGCAGTTGTGATGGCGATGCTGTTTGCGGTCATGAATCTGGACCGCTCGCCAGCAATTTTCGCAGCTGCAGGATTTATTGCAGGCGGAGTCTGCGGCTACCTGTTCCTCGCCCCAGAGTTGACAGTCAGACTAGCGGGTAAGCGGTTTTATACGTCAAGATAATTTGAGGGAACAGCAGAGTGCTTTGTAGCGCACCCTGCTGTTGCTTCTTTCGCAAATGGTTGTCTGGTTTCGAAAGTCAATATCGAAAAGAATACAGCTGAGAAAGTCAGCAGTGGCACACATGCAGCGACATTTAGGAGTAGACAGAGCGCACCCTGCTATTCTTGCCAAGCCTCTTCCGATAATGGTCGTTTGAGGCATCTCACGTGTTACTTGGATTTATTTCACCTTCACGATTCCTGGTGGTTTCCAGGAGCCTTCCCCCGCCGGCAGGATCGAAGGGGCTTCGGTCTTTGGCCAGTAAAGTCGCATGGCGATATAAATCAAGTCGTCTGGCGCGGGAAGCCAGTTGCTTTCCTTGTCAGCTCCAGGGCTGTCCTTCTGAATGTAGATCGTCAACGAGCCATCCTCGTTCTTTTTCATCTCCGGCAGCATCGGCGAGTTGATGAGGTAGCGGTTGATGGGGTTCTCGATCAGATATTGAGTCTTACCATCATACATCGTGACCGACCAGAAGGCGTTCACGGGTGGAAACCCATCAGCCGGGAAGGTCAGCGTGTAGTTGTGCTTGCTGCCGTCGAGAGTCTCGCCGTTCTCGTCCACGCGAGTAAGCGGATAGGCAGCTTCCACGGCATCGTTGCCGTAAATTCCACCTTTGGCAGCCGCGGCTCGCATCAGCCAGTCACCATTGTAGAACTCTTTGTCTCCGAAGAAGGAACCGATATTCCAGCCGTTGACTTTCTTGATCCCGTCGGACAGCCACTTGCTCACTTTCTCATCGCCCTCCTTCATCGCTAACAGGATTGCAGCCTTGTGTTCCAGAGAGAGTTCCTTGAAGTCAAATGTCTTCTCAGGCCCCACCCCGATGCTGGCGAGCTTGGCGCGAATCTCATTGCTCTCTTCAGAGGGTGGGATGAACTCGAGGGCCGCATCCAGATATTGAAAGAAGTTTTCCTTGATTCCAGCTGTCGTAGCCGGGTAGAAATCGATCTTTGGCGCAGCAGGTGGAGCGGGCTTTTTCAGGAATGAAGAAAGCGTCTGCACCTTGTAGCCATCCTGGACCTTAATCACATTCGGCATGTCCGCTGGATTAAAGAGTTGAGTCCGATACGCGGCGAGAGTGAAGGGGGTTGTCGAGGTAAAAACTTCCTTAATCCCTTCCGGCTTCTCGCCTTTCCAGTCAGGCCCAACAACCAGATAGTCGCCCGGCTCATTGCCAGTCGCCCGACTGCCCATGTAACCATAGTTGTAGGTATTCCCATCGCAGAGCATCACGGAAAAGTATCGCTCTTTTTCCACAGCAGGCACCGAGAGCACAATCGGCTCGGCTCGCAGATCCAGCCAGGCCAGTGAGTAAGGCGTGTCGCTGTTCGGTGTAATGACAGCCGTATCCTTGTAAGTGAAGACACGCGGTTCGTTAAGAATGTGATTGAACGGCGCCTTGAACTGACCCGAGTCCTTATTCACCGCGTATTCATTCATCACCGCGTAGTTCATCACGATGGGCAAGCCATAGATAAAGCCTTCCTCGGCGATGGCCTTGGTTTCCTCGATGCTCGGGGCAAAGATTCCTTCCTTTTCATCGGTTTGCTTCGCCGAGGAAATTGGATCGTCCTTTTTATCGCAACCAACAAAGGCAACGCAGGTGACGGCACTCAAGAGCGTCGCGGCAATAAGGATTGGAATACGAGTTGTTTTCATTGGGGATCACTTTTCGGATAAAGACGTGGAGCTGTTAAATATGAGAAGTCGAGTAGCGACACTTAACAACAAAGCAATTTAGCCCGCCTGAGAGAAAACGCTGGCGGAGGAAATGAACAAATGTAATATAGCGTGAAGTCCAGAGAAACTCAAAGAGAGCACAGGGTGACAACGCCAAAAATTATAAGCCGGGTGTCATGCTCTCGCAGGGTGACCCAACCGTCAAAGTCGGCTTGCGATGCAATAAGATGGGGCGCCATGCGTGTTCAAGTTGCAAAGTCTGGTTTGATCACAAAATGACTGCTTCTTGTCGATTTCATCGACCCAGCCGCGTTGCCCCATCGATAAATAATCGATCAGCATGTATTATGCTAAATGTCAAACATTAATGGACGGAAAGCGATGTCTGTCTATTTATTTTTTCGTGTCCCACCAACCTCACATCTGATAACCCGATTGTCAACAGCGATATGCCTTCATCACAAAAGTTCGAATTTGTCCCTTATCTCTCCATCACCGACGCCACGAGAGCTGTCACGTTTTATTCAGATGTTTTTGGCGTAACTCCGTACTTATTGCTAAACATGCCAGATGGGCGAGTCATGCACTGTGAATTTCGCATAGGGGCCTCCCGATTCTTTATCAGTGAAGAACTTCCGGAACATGGTGGTACGCCAAGCCCAAATCGACTTGGTGCTACAAGTGTGGCGATTCATCTGTACGTTGATGACTGTGATTTAATAGTGGAAACGATGAAAAAGAACGGCTCAACGGTTTTAATGGAACCAACAGATGTGTTCTGGGGCGAGCGTTTTGCACGCGTTCGTGATCCTTTCGGGCACGAATGGGGAATAACGACTAAACTACGTGAAATGACGTCCAATGAAATCCGCGCTGCTGCCGAACAAATGTTTGCCGAGATGTCCGAGTAGATTGTGACACGTTGTACGCAGGGTGGCCCGACACGACTTTGTAAATATGTGGGTAAAGACAAGCCGCCAAATTCGGTCGGGCCACCCTGCTATCGGATTGTGGAGTAAAAAATATTCCGCCGTGTGTGTTCAAGTTGCAAAGTCTGGTTTAATCACAAAATGACACACATGATGACTGCATCTTGTCGATTTCATCGACCCAGCCGAAGCGGCTGGGCCACCCGCGAGGACATTCATCTGAAAATGAGTACAATGACTCACATTTTTACTACGTGAGGGCCCTATGTGGCGAAGAATGGCATCCCAAGATCTGGGACTTATAAATGTAATTGATCGCACGTTTGTCGATCGCGACCGGCGTCGACCGAACACGTTTCCGTGCCTTCATCATACGCCAACGATGATTTCAGTCTCGGATTATGCAGGTAGTCACAAGTCGTCAGCATTCGAATGCTATTCTTTTGCGATACTCGGAGATCCAGATTTTGCACTGTGGGATGATCGCAGAATTGAATGGCGCCATCGTCAGAGTCTCGGCCGCCGCACATTTGCCTATAAAAAACTTGGCGATAAGAAAAAAGCCGTCCTTTTGTCTGAGTTTCTGAATCTAGTTGGAGACCTTTGTGGAGTGTGCGTGTCTTTCCTAGTTGACCGAAGATTGAATGGCCTCTTTGATGGCGATGGAGAATCCGATCGCACGATTGTTGCGGAACAATGGCCGAAAGCGAAGTATCGAAAGGCGACATTTGATCGACTCCTCAGAGTCACGCATTTCAATTCCTTCGTTTTGGCGGGTCTCGTTGGACCTCATCAAAACGTTCTTTGGATAACCGACCAAGACGACATTGCAGCAAACGAAAGACAACTGCGCGCGTTGACCGAGATTTTTGGTTCAGGAATGTGTCGATACTTGATTCTTCCTGACGGAACGCTGCCTTTTAGACTCGGTCACATACGATGCGGAACGACTGCATCAGATAACGGTACTTTACAATGCGAGGACATTGCATCCATACCTGATCTTGTGGGAGGAGCTTTGTCGGAAGTTTTCACTAAGTACTCCGATACCGGAATTCGACTTCGAAAAGGAATAGATCTTTCTCCTCCGGCGGATGTGTCATTGAAAACCAGATCGATAATGGGATGGATGACTGAAGAACATCGGCTAAAGCAAGTGGTCGTCTGTATTGAGCCTGCACCTTCTCCGTCTTTATTTACCGTTACGCTAGTTGACTTCATTGGCTCACCATTGAGCTAGTGCAGTAGGGTGCGTCGTGACGCACCTTTCACTCGAAGTTCTTGAAATCGTCTCCATACCATTCCGCGTGGCTGCCCCAATTGGGTGCATACTCTCCAAGTTTAACATATCGCAGGGTGGCCCGACCGCTTCGGTGGGTTGCGGAGCGCAAAGATATTCCGCCATGCGTGTTCAAGTTGCAAAGTCTGGTTTAATCACAAAACGGCACACATGATGACTGCATCTTGTCGATTTCATCGACCCAGCCGAAGCGGCTGGG
>DEML01000127.1:63841-75611 GCA_002359185.1 Planctomycetaceae bacterium UBA2671 | reverse complement strand
GAGTTTTTCAACGGGCTGCTAAATGAATTTTGTAAAAAACATTTGCACACAACTTACAAAACCTACAACAAGGGCCCATTCTCATATGAAATAGGAGACGACATTTACTACAATGTCAACTCTGAAGGTGATCTAGAAATTAAAATAAATGACAAAAACTTTTTCTTAGATGGCGTTTCGAAGTCTCATAATTTGCTTAAAAAAAATATTCCTGCAGTAGCTCTAATCAGTAAAAATGGTGAGGTAAGAGGGCAAAGATTTCCTAATGCGTCTTTCGCAATGATTTTCTTGGAAGACGATTTTGTGATTATTGATTGTAGTGAAAAAATAGCCATTTGGGATAAAGTCAAGTAACTATCAGTGGTTTTTGTAACGCAGGGTGGCCCAACCGACAAAGTCGGCTTGTCTTTACCCATATCTTTTACGCATGGCTTCATAACCGCGGATTGCCAGCAGAAGTTTGTCGAGGCCGCGCCAGATGGTCAGCCAGTCGGGTTCGCCATCTCCTGCACGCAGCAGATGTCCGCCCAGTCCCGCCAGTTTTCCAGTGACCGAACATCATTTTTGCACCCCGCTGGGATGTGGGGAGAGTAATCCAGAGTACTACTTCGCGCCTCTTATTCCCAATCAAAATGTTCTGAAGCAGGTTTTTGCACCCCGAAATGACTCTGAGCGCACTCAAAAATTGGCCAAAATCTCTCCAAATACGCGCTTTCCTTGATTTCTGTTAACCCTTGGGTTCCAGGTTCGAAAGAGTGTCAATAGGTGACGGGGTCACCATTATGGACTCGAACTATTGCAATCCTATGCCAGTTAACGACTTATGGATTTATACGCGCGCATTGTGGTTCGTTCGGGGTGTAGAACGGGGAGCTTATGCACACGGGTACGAAATCAAAATACCCGCTGGTTTACGAAACGCCGGGCGAGAGATCGTCTGGCGTTTTTGCGCTGTATAGCGTTTTATTGTAACGGGTTACGTCGTTGGCTGGATTTGAGAGAGTTGCTCACTGCGAGCACATCGCGTATCTATTTTTGCTCCGCGGACGCTTCTGATCGAGAGACTCTCGAACTCTCTGGGGTGGTCATACCCGATGGTTAACAGCTTTCTGTTAACTCGGGAAGAGGTAGCTTCACAGATGCGGAGTCGTTGGGGTTAATCACGTTGACCAGACTTCGCAGTTTTGACAGCGTGATAATGGAGAGAGGTTTGACTCGATAAAAAATCGTAAAGATTTGACGGAAGATTGGATTTCTATATGAGACCGTTCACAATAAACCTGGCAAGTCGAGACAAGTCTTACGTGCACACTGTATTTCAGGAGGTTGAACGCATATCGTCGGGGACATCTTTGAGGGCTTCGTCAGGCAGGACGTAGCTGAGGCCGATGAGTTCGGGATCATCGTTGATCAGGTCGGGCCAAGTTCGATTGGGCAGGACACTGACCGCGAAGACTTCCTGCACGGCGTCTTCAAATCGCAGCCAGGCAACAGTCTCGCCGCGAGACAGGTCCACAACTGCGACACCCGACCAGCGTTCGGATTCAGGCCGTTGTGCAATTTCAATTCCGCTGAAGATTGCGGATTCTCTGACCTGCGATAATCCGATGAACGCAATGCGACCCTGGATAGAAAAGCCTCGTGTGAAGCCAGGTACTTTTGTGACCGATTCGTACTTACCGGTTGCCTGATCCATGAAGCCGATCCCCCCTGCTCCAGAATTCAATACCCAGAGCTTTCCCTCATGAAAGCGTGGAGAATGCGGCATCGAGAGGCCGCGAGCAATAACTTCATTGCTTTCGATATCCATAACGATCCCACCGCTGGCTTTGTTATCGCGCCAGCCACCCGGTTCATCGCTTTCGCCCAACGCGGTTACATATTTCGGCTTCCCGTCAACAACACACAACCCGTTCAAGTGGCAACGATCCTGAGGAGCAATCGCTGTGACAAATTTCGGTCGCCACTGGGGATAAAAACTGTGATCGGCACTACGAGTACACAGACAGGAAAATCGCGTGTTAATGAACCACAAATCCACTTGGCGGTTTGATTGATTGTTGAGAGCGTTCGACCAGCCCCAGTCCATTTCGTGAATTTGAATATCCCCGGTGAAACTGATTGTGCGAGGCAGAAAGCAGGCATCCGGTGGACGGTTCTCATCGACCTTTTTGGCGACCGCGGGGATATTCCGAAATTCGATAATCTCCATTGCCGTGCCAATCGCCATGCGATCGGCGGCAACCGCAACGCCCATTGGCTTATTGAAGCCACGGAAGTGGGTGTTGATTTTATCTCCGTCGGCCCGCAATAAAATCAGTCGACCTGCCTGATAGGTAGAAACCACGAGCGAGCAGTTCAATGTCGAGAGAATCTCCGGGAAATTGCTGGTATGTATGCTTCGCAAAGGAGAGAGTTCTGTCTTTTCTTCCTTAGAACTCTTCTCCTGAGATTCGTTTGGGGCATCTGACATGTTAAATAATTTTTCAGCTCGGAGGGGGGCAGAAATTTATTGTTATGAAAATTATCTTTCAGTTGAACAACATGTTCAGTCAGAAGGAAGTCTTCAGCCCATAAATAAGTTCATTATGAATAATGAACTTTTCCGTTCCATTTCAAATTTGAGAGTTGTCATGAATCGACCGTTTGGTATCGTAAGTTCAGTATTGTCAATCCATATAATCAGACACGCTTTGCCATAATACTCACTCCGAATCACCACAGGCTTTTTTATGTCACGTTGGAATTCTCTCCGAAAATATTTCTTTTCGACTCCTGTCTTCAAATTCTACGCCTTTCAAGCACTGTTGAAGGGCAAACGACTGCGTTCCCGACGTCAGATGCTCGCCGAGAGTCGGTTAGCCCAGGCGGAAATCTGTGAGACACGTACTCTACTGGCGGGAATCATTGTTGATAGTGGCGGGGGAGCTGACTTCACAACGATTCAGGCTGCTGTGAATAGCGCCGCCGCCGGCGATGTCATCACCGTCAACGATGGGACTTACAACGAGACGGTCAACCTGAACTTGATGGGGTCAGCCATTGCCGGTTCGCCGGGCGATCTCGTCATCCAAGCCTCGAATTCCCGGCAGGCCTTCTGGAACGACGCCGGAGCCGCTCTGACCGCGAACGGCATCAGCGGAAGCTTCACCATCCAAGGCTTCGACATGGGGACAGCCACGGTCACCAACGTGTCCGGACTCGTCACCTTCAATGACAACCAATTTGATGCGCTCAACGGTGTGTCCGGAATTACAGCCAACGTGACCGGTACGACCGACATGGGCGTCCATGTTATTGACAGCGATTTTTCCAGCGCCGGGTTCAACCTGCTTGGGGCGATCAGCGCGCAGATGGGAACGAGCGCGGGCGGAACTCTCGATCTGGTCGTCGATCAGAACAACTTCACTGGGCTCCAGCAAGACGGAATCAGCGTCAACAATCAGGATCAAACCGCCCTCGGTGCCGGCACGCTGACCGCTCGGATCACAGACAATATTTTTTCCGGCCGTACCTCCTTAGGCGATGAGATTGGTATGTTCCTTGGTGGGAATAACAGTAACGGATTCTTCGCTTCGGTCCTGATTGACGGCAACCAGACCAACATTGGTTCAACTCCTAGTTCCTTCAACGATGCCATCAGTCTCGACGTCGACGGCACAAACACGACAGCTTACGTGGCGATCACGAATAACAATTTGAACCACCACAACGACGGCATGTTCCTCGATGCCGATTCGACCTTCATCAGCGGTCTTTACAATGTGTTGATTGACGGAAACACCCTCGACAACATCGAAGAGGAAGGCATTCACCTTCGCCCGTTCAGCGACGTGGCTGGAGACCCGGCCGTGTGGAATGTGCTCATCACGGGCAATACGCTGACGGACATCAATTCCGATCTCAGCACGGGCCACGGCGGGATTGAAATCGAAGTCGATAACGACAGCAACGACGAGTACACACTCAACATCGACCTCAACGGCAACAACGTCTCGATGGCGTCCACCAGTCCGAATTCTTCGTATGTCATCGATGCCAACTCCACCGGCACGAACGACGCCATCGCCAACATCGAACGCGACATCGCCACCAACAATACCGGTTCGGTCACGATTGATGACCCGCAAACCATCGTCACCATGCCCTCCGCGAATGCCGTTACGAATAGCAACGAAGTTCGTACAATTTCCGGGTTCGTTTTCAACGATAGCAATGGCGATGGGAGCCAGTCGGGCGAAGCAGGAGTGGGTGGTGTATTGGTCACCCTGACTGGAACTCAGGCCATCGGGGGAACAGTCAGTCTGTCGACTTTCACCGACATTAACGGCAATTTTGCGTTTCCCTCTGTTATTCAACCAAACGGAAGTGGCTACACATTGACTGTCGGCACTACTAGTGCATTCGGCTTTTATACGCTTCAGGATTCCGTAGGCGATGCTCTTGACAGCGATGTCGATCAAACCAACGGACAATTCAATGTCTCGTTTGTCGGCAGCGGAGCAGACATTGATGTGGATGCAGGGCTCAGTGCGACCGCTGTCATTTCAATCCCAACAACCCTGCTCGTCGACATAGCAACTGATGAAAACGATGGCAATTACTCAGCCGGAGATTTGTCTCTGCGTGAAGCGATTCTTCTGGCCAATATGAATGCGGATGCGAATACGATTACGTTCGATGCATCCCTTAATAATGCGACCATTGACCTTACACTTGGGGAATTGGAAATCTCTAGTGAGCTTTCGATTGTCGGTCTGGGAGCGGATTTGCTGACGATTGATGCCGGGAATAACTCTCGTGTCTTCTTCATCAGCGATGGCGATAACGGGAACGATATCGACGTTTCCATCAGTGGTCTCACGATTTCTGGTGGACAGTCGCTAAATACTGATCTAACGGAAAATGCGGGACGGGGTGCCGGTATTCACTCTTATGAAAACCTGACTATCACCAGCAGCAATATCACGGGTAACACAGCAGATTCCGATGGGGGTGGGATCTGGATTCGCTATGGCGATTTGACTGTGTTGAATAGCACCATTTCCGGAAACACTGCTAAATTCCACGGGGGTGGAATTTACAGCCGATCGAATCAGGTGGAAATCAGCAATAGTACGATTTCTGGAAATGTCTTGACGGCTGGCAATTCCGGTGTGTCTGGAGGGGGCGTTTACGGAACGGGTAATACGGTTGCGATCAGTTATTCTACGATTACGGGTAACAGCGCGAGACGCGGCGGAGGAGTTTACGGAGCCGATACTCTGAGTCATACGATCGTCGCTGGAAACTCGGCGAATGTTGCTCCCGATGTCCACGGGAACATCGTCGCATACTTCAGTCTGATTGGTGATACGACAGATATGACGATCACCTCCGGATCGGACAACATTTCCAATGTGGATGCGAGGCTTGACGTTCTCGCTGATAACGGCGGGCGGGTGCACACTCACGCATTATTGTTTGACAGTCCGGCTCTGGGAGCAGGTGATGAGACGCTGGTCGCCAGCATGGGAGATGTCCCCGAGTTTGATCAGCGTGGGACAGGGTTTGATCGAATCATTGGAGATGCCATCGATATCGGGGCGTTTGAAGTTCAAGGCGACATCACGCCGCCGACACTGGCCAGTGCGGACATTGTTGATGATCAATCGGGCGGGCCGATCGTTGAAGGAACAATGGTGACCTACACGATCACCTTCAGCGAAGACATTGATGAGAACACCGTTGATGCCGCTGACTTCGATAACGCGGGGACCGCTCCCATCACAATTGGCACAATCACGGAAACTTCGCCGGGGGTCTTCACGGTTGAAGTGACGCCAACGGGTCCAGGCTCACTTATTCTATGTGTCCCCAATGGGGCAACCATCGACGACGCTTCTGGCAACTCGCTCGTGGCACCCGTTCAGGACGACACCACGTTGACTGTGGTAACCGGGCTACCGATTCGAATCAACGAAGTCGATGCCGACACATCTGGCAGCCCGGACGACCTGGAGTTCATCGAACTTTATGATGGCGGAACAGGCAACACGTTACTCACCGGTCTGGTCGTCGTATTATTCAACGGCTCAGATGATCAATCCTATCAGGCATTTGATCTGGACGGACAAACCACCGATGCGAATGGCTACTTTGTGTTGGGCAACGCGGGAGTCAATAATGTCGGACTCATTTTTGCGAACGATACGATGCAGAATGGGGCCGATGCTGTCGCACTGTTCGTCGGAGACGCTGCTGACTTCCCGAACGATACCCCCGTCACGACAACGAACCTGATCGACGCGGTTGTTTATGATACGGACGACGCCGATGACACAGGCCTCATCGACGTTCTCACTCCGGGCCAAGCGCAGATCAACGAGAACCAGAATGGGAATAAGGATGCTCATGCCATCGCCCGTCTCCCTGATGGCGGGACCGCGCTGAATACGAGTACTTATGTCGTTCAGACTCCCACGCCAGGAGTCTCAAACATTCCAGCCACGCTCCTCGTCGACACCGCCACCGATGAAAACGACGGCGATTTCTCGGCCGGGGATCTCTCACTGCGGGAAGCGATCATTCTGGCGAACTCGAATGCGGACGCAAATACGATTACGTTTGATGCCGCACTCAACGGGACAGATATCGTACTGACACTTTCGGGGGCTGGTGATGAGTTAGGCGATCTCGATATCACAACCGAGATCACGATCATCGGCAACGGAGCCGATCAGACTGTCATTGATGGTGGCGGTTCCGGGGGACTGGACTATCGGATTTTCGATGTCAGCTCGTCGTCCAACTTTACTCTCAGTGGCGTGACCGTTACCGGAGGTAACAGCGGATTCGGACATGGAGCAGGCATCCGTGTGCAAAGTGGAGTCACGGCTGAGATTCATTCGTCTGTCATTTCGAATAACACGAGTTCGGGCAATTTTGGTGGCGGGGTTTCGAACGGGGGAACGTTGTCAATCACTGACTCGACGATTTCCGGGAATACGGGCTTTGGAGGGGGTGGAATCTGGAATGATAGGGGTGGCAGCCTGACGGTCTCCAACAGCACGTTCAGTGGAAATCTGGCTCATACCTACGGCGGAGGGGGGATTTACAACGGTGGTATGGCCAACGCCACAGTGGTCAACAGCACAATCACGGGAAACACTTCCAGTGGAGCGCTTGATGACGGCGGGGGAATCGCCGACTACGGCACGTTCACGCTCAACAATACGATCGTGGCTGGCAATAGTGCTGCGGGTAATCCCGACATCATCGGCACCATAGACACAGCAAGCAACAACCTGATCGGCGATGCAGACTCGTCAGGCGGACTGACGGACGGAACCAATGGCAACATCGTCGGTATGGATGGTGTGGGCGTCAGGGACATCAACACGATTCTCAACACCACACTCGCCGACAACGGCGGGCCAACACTCACGCATGCGTTAGTAACCGGGTCTGTGGCCCTTGAGGCTGGCGATAACTCGCTCGCTGTTGATACAGATTCGAATCCATTGACGACCGATCAGCGCGGGAGCGGGTTTGATCGGATTTCAAATTCCATCGTCGACATTGGAGCGTTTGAGTTACAGATTATTGATGATCCCAGCCTGGATGGCACAGCCGGGGATGATGCCTTCACTGTGTCTCTTGATGGAACCGACATCGTAGTCACGTTGAACTCTGCTGAAGTCTTCCGACAGGCGTTGTCTTTGACAGACTCATTGACACTCAACGGACTGGCCGGAGACGACACCTTTAATGTCAATCATTCCAGTGGTGTGGTCGACTTGCCGATTGTCGTTGCGGGTGGCACACAGACGAGTACGCCGGGCGATGTGCTGAATATCTCCGGAGGCACGTTCACGGATGTGACTTACGATTTCACCAATGCCAACAATGGCACAATTGATTACGACGGCACACTGATCACCTACACCGGGCTGGAGCCGATCATTGATACCTCAACGGCGACCAATCGAACGTTCGAGTTCAACGGATCAGCCGAGATTGTCACACTGTCTGATGATACCGATGCAGATGATGGAGAATCGTTCATTGATTCCACTCTCGGAGAATCGGTCGTCTTTACCAATCCGACCGGAACGCTGCGGGTTGATCTGAGCACCGGCAGCGGAGCCGACACGCTCAACGTGGAAGGACTCGATTCCAGCTTTGATGCCAATTTGACGATTGTTGGTGACAGCGATGTTGGTGAAGAAGACTTCGTCAACTTCCAAACCAACGCACTCGATCTGGACAGCGGGAATTTGAGTGTTGATGTCGGGGCTGGAAATCCAAGTAGCTCCATTAACTCAATTACCGTGGCAGCGAATCTCACCACAACGGGCAATCTTGCGTTTGAAACCGAAGTCGCAATCGGTGCCGATGTGACCTTTACCGGGGCCGATATTACGTTCAATTCCAACGTCTTTGACGATGCGGACTCAGCCGTGCGAGCAGTTGAGTTTGTCGCGACTGGAACAGCGACATTTGCCGACGAAATTGGCCAAGGCGGACGGGCGTTCGGGGATTTCGATGTCACCGCAACAACAATCATTCTTGGTTCAGACAGTGGAAACAGTGTCAACATCATTGTTGATGATGACAGCAACTTTGATGGGACGATCACCTTTGATGGCAATCTTGTCCTGTATGATGATGTTGCATTTGATTTGGCTGACAACGACCTCACGCCGAAGAATTTGACGATTACCGGAACGATCAATGCCGATGCGGCAGCCTCGAATCGCAGATTCTTTGTGTCGACGCACTTTGGACTCATCGAGTTCGGCTCCTCTATTGGCGATACCGAAGCATTAGCGGATTTTGGTGTCAATGATAGTTCGAGTACCAATAATACTCCTCCCACAATCGTGCTTGGTGGTGACATTTCTGTGACACAAGCAAACGGCATTGATTCCTCGGTGGATTTGGAGGGAAACGTACTGCTTGATGACGATGTGACGATCAACATCGCAGACAAAAGATTATCGGTGCTCGGAAGTATCAACGCCTACACCGGAGCAGCGGGCACGGCACTTGTCATCAACTCGACCGGCAGCACCCAGATTGAAGGAGCGATTGGTGACACGAACACGATGACAGACTTCATCACCACGTTGACGACGAATGCGGGCGGGACATGGGGAATTCAAGGGAATGTGACCACAACCGGTAATCAAAGCTTCGGTGATGACATTACTCTGGCTGCTAATATCACGTTGACCAGTGGGGAAGATATCACATTTAACAGCAATGTTGTGCTCGATGAAAACAGTGAACTGGATGGCGTCGATATCGATTTCCTGGCTGGAGTGAGCGGCGATAGCAATCTGACACTCACTTCGACTGGCACAGTCACATTCGCCGCGATGACGACTTCCGATTTCACCGGCAATCTGACTGTGACCTCTGGAACTCTACAGGTACTTGGAGAGATTACCGATACGACTGCGACTGTCACAATTGAAGATGGAGCGACACTGGCCGGGACTGGTTCGGTTCTGGCGATGATCAGTGTTGAAGATGGCGGTACTGTCGCTCCCGGACTATCTCCCGGCCAACTTGATACCGGCGATGTCGAATTCAATACTGGTGCGATTTTTGAAGTCGAATTGAATGGAGCGGTGGCAGGAGTAGATTACGATCAATTGATCGTAAATGGCTCAATTGATCTTGATGCCGATTCCATGGGCGGCGCGATTCTTGCTCTGAGTACAAACTTAAAATATGTGCCACAGCAAGATGATGAATTCATCGTGATCGATGTGGTTAATGCTGGATCAAGCGTGACCGGAACGTTCTCTGGATTGGCTGAAGGGGATACGATGACCGTTGATGGAATCGTCTTCCGTATCAGTTATCAGGGAGGAACCGGCAATGATGTAACCTTAACTGCGGTCAATACTCCCCCCACAGTGGAACTCACAAATACTATAACATCACTTCCCGATAATACCGATACATCATCCCGTATAAAAGTCGCTGATATTGTTGTGGCAGATGATCGGATTTCGAGTTTCCAGACGGGTATGTTCCATGAGAATAATATCCTGATTATGAATGATCCTTCTGGACCAGCAACGCTCTTTGAATTTGATACCAGCGGCAATCTGGTGAGTACCACGATGGATATCACGGAAGGACGTGATCTGGTCTTTGACAGCAATGGCATTCTGCACGTCTTCCAGGGAACCAGCCTGTTTTCTTATAACCCAGTAACTTGCGAAGTTACAGAAACATTTTATCCGGGACTGAGTACAGTTGGGAATTTGACGTATGGAGCAATCACTGCCTACGGGGATTATCTCTTCATTGCTGACATGCAAACTGCAAATGAAGGAGCCCCCAGTGGTGTTGTTCGGGTGAATATTAATGATCTTTCCGACTATGAAAGATTTAATATCGGAAGTCCTATCGACATTAATGTTGGGCTCGATGGATTCCTTTATACGTTTACGCGAGGCAACGCGACTGGTGCCGATGGAACCCGCGTTACGAAATACGATCCAGAGACAATGTTATCGATGGGAAGTATCGATCTATTCTATGTTGCCCGCGCGATTGCAATCGATGCTGATGGCAATATCTTCGCGGCTCATCACGAAATTCTTCGCCAACACGATCCCGCTGGGAATATCATCAACGAATTGGCTGTTCCCGGATTCGGTGGTGAAGCAGATCTGGATATCAGCAAAGATGGCAGCACCCTGTTATTCACTTCGCATGGAGGAGAGTTCATCGTCTTTGATCATGCAATGACTTCATTCTCAAGATACAATTCTCAACCTTCCAACAATGTTGCATTCGGAACATTCGTGCAAACTCCTGTCGGTTCAGACACGGGCAATCAACTCTCGTTGACCGGTGCTGATGCTGACCTGTTTGAAATCATAGGCAGTGAGTTGTATCTCAAAGCGGGTGTTACTCTCCAATTTGAAACGAATCCTGCGTTGGATGTAACAGTTCAGGTCGACGACACTGCAGTGGGCATGACCCCTGACGACACGGCTTCGTTGACCATCAGCCTGACAGATGCTGTGCCAAGCACAAGAATTGACATTTCCCCATCCAGCCTGGGTTATGGGATTCCCGGCCAGGATAACGCAAAGGGAGAAGGATATATTCTCTACAGCTATCTGAGCGTTCAAGAACGGTTTGCCGGAGCGGTTATCGCCAATGGTGCGGAACATTTTCTGGCTGTCCGATTTATCAATAATCAATGGCAATACGCCAACAACGATGTCTGGGTCGATTTCACTCCTACGACTGGAGATCGACTGATCGCCGCAATCAATTTCGAAAGCGGTCAGGTGCAGATGTTGCAGGGAAGCAGCGGGACTGTGAACGGGATCGATCAGGGGTATATCGTGAGTGACCTGATGATTACCCCCAACCAGTGGAGAAACACCTATAACGCGGGGGAATTTGGCATCACGGGAACCTTCTTCACGCTTGAACAGATCCCCCCACCCCGCCCTAACCAGGTTGATATTGCCCCAGCCAGCCTGGGCTATGGGATTCCCGGTCAGGATAACGCAAAGGGCGAAGGATATATTCTCTACAGCTATCTGAACGTTCAAGAGCGGTTTACCGGAGCGGTCATCGAGAATGGGGCGGAAAATTTTCTGGTCGTTCGTTTTATCAACAATCAATGGCAATACGCTCATAACGATGTCTGGGTCGATTTCACTCCGACCACGGGAGATCGACTGATCGCCACAATCGATTTCGACAGCAGTCAGGTGCAGATGTTACAGGGAAGTAGCGGGACCGTGAA
>DEML01000127.1:63306-63692 GCA_002359185.1 Planctomycetaceae bacterium UBA2671 | reverse complement strand
CCCAACCAGTGGAGAAACACCTATAACGAAGGGGAATTTGGCATCACGGGGACTTACTTCACGCTGGAACAGGCTCCGCCCCGCCCTAACCAGATTAACATTGCCCCAACCAGCCTGGGTTATGGGATTCCTGGTCAGGATAACGCGAATGGGGAAGGATATGTTCTCTACAGCCAGCAAAACGTTCAAGAGCGGTTTGCCGGAGCGATCATCGCCAATGGGGCGGAACATTTTCTGGCCGTCCGTTTCATCAATAATCAATGGCAATACGCCCACAACGATGTCTGGGTCGATTTCACGCCGACGACAGGGGATCGACTGATCGCCGCGATCAATTTCAGCAGCAGTCAGGTGCAGATGTTGCAGGGAAGTAGCGGGACCGTGAA
>DEML01000127.1:0-63086 GCA_002359185.1 Planctomycetaceae bacterium UBA2671 | reverse complement strand
TACACCCAACCAGTGGAGAAACAGCTATAACGAAGGGGAATTTGGCATCACGGGGACATACTTTACGGTTGAATAGACGCCACCTCAGACATCCCGAGTGGACATCACCCCATCCAGCCTGGGCTATGGAATTCCCGGTCAGGATAACGCAACCGGTAACGGCTTCATTCTCTACAGCCAGCAGAACGTTCAAGAGCGGTTTGCCGGGGCGGTCGTTGCCAATGGGGCGGAGCACTTTGGGCCGCTCGTCTTATCAATAATCAATGGCAATACGCCCACAACGATGTCTGGGTCGATTTCACGCCGACGACAGAGGATCGACTGACCGCCGCGATCAATTTCAGCAGCAGTCAGGTGCAGATGTTGCAGGGAAGCAGCGGTACCGTGAACGGGATCGACCAGGGATATGTCGAGGAAGATCTGACGATTACCCCCAACCAGTGGAGAGATGTCCCGAACGCGGGGGAATTTGGCATCACAGGAACTTACTTCACTTTTTAATAAGCAACAAATGACATGGGACATTTTCTTCTTTGTCCCCTGCTCTTTCTCCCGCACCCACCTCAGGAACGATTCGTATTTCACGATCGACATCAACTCCCGTAACTTGGGACCGATCTTAAGAGGTGATCGTTAAATTCAGTATGAATTGTGATTCGTGTGAGGTGTAAAACAGGGAGATTGGTCGATACCGAGAAAGAGCATGGTCGTCCTCCTGAGAGAAAGAGAAAGAGAAAGAGAAAGAGTGAATGTGATTCCCAGTGATAGGAAAATCACAATTTCCACTCAAAGCAACTCTTTCATCGATATCGAAGGGTATCATAGATTTCATCTACGATTCTTTTATCCTATTTGACCTTGCCTAAATTTCTTCTTCCTTGAGTAAGTCCCGAACCGTTTGACGGCGATATTCTTAATCCCGAGTTTCCGCAGTTCGCTTATAATTCTCGTGTAGTCTAAGCCGGTCGTTTTCGCGACTTCGATCTTGAGGCTTCCGTTTGCCAGTTATTGTCACGGCATCGATGAATAGTATCCAATCCCGGACGATGCAAAAACCGATTATTACTATTGAGAGATAGATAAAGAAGTAGCCTTTACAGGCTACGGTATCCGGAATCTTTGCAAACGTGCCTCACTAATTTTCGAACCGTCGGGTCCAGGTAAAGTCGTTGGAGAATCTCAAAACTGTTCCAGCATTTTCTGGCATTGCCGTGATTGTGCCTGCTACGAGATCTTTCGTTTTACCGAGTTCATCGGTGAAGAATGTGATGGAAAAGGCACCATCTTTCACTTCGAATTCAGCACTCTTCCAACTATGGGGTCTATTTTCACTCTCCAGGACATAGAGAATTCGATCACCGATCACGATGCTTCTGATGATGCCGCCATCCCAGTTGTCAGTCCAGGCACCAACGTGATTGACTGGGGTTGAAAACAGTAGCTGCACGGGTTTTTCGCTGAGTTCTGGGCCGCGATCGTTTGCTGTTCGAGGATCTTGAATCAGTTGAACAACGTCATCATTCGGAAAGTAGTAGGCCGCTTGCCATTCATTCTCTGAAACTTTGACACGAGCTGGTCGACCGGGTCTTCCAGATTCCATTGTGATCGCATTGGGAAGAACGACGGAGGAGGAGTTTAAAGCCTTGAATTCTGGTTTCCGATTGATGATCTGCCAATTGATAACGGTCTCACCGTTCGCAACCAGAACATCGTACTTTTCAGAAAACCGCATCTCGGGCATTCGGGATCGTTCCTGAATCGTGGCTGCCTGCCATTTGTTCCCGACAACTTCCCCGAGCATTCCGATCTGTGGAGAGTTCTGGATCCTACGCCCAAGATGGGTGACAATACGCTGACCATTACTGACTTTTTCAGAGAATTCGACAGTGCCATCCGGGTTGAGCCCACCATTAACGCTGAGCCACTCCAGACCTGCAGGCTGAGCAGAGGCGATATTCACGATGAGAAGAGAACAGGCAACGGTTCCCAGCATTTGCTTACAGTTCATATTGAGTTCTTTCATTGTTGTGGTCTGAATATTTCAGAGCACTGGTTAGTTAGGTCAGATTTTTTGAAATGAGCGAAGGCCATCGGATTAGTCCAGTCGCGTCTTAGTAACGAGAGGGATATATTCCTTGGGTTGCCATGATAAAGTTGATACCAATAAACGGTGGTTGAATCGAAATGCCTTTTTCGCTTTCGGGGACACTAATGCCTGATTGTCCTTTATCTGCAGCGGCAGCCTGGATTGGGTTTTGAGGTAAAGGTGAAGTCATACTGCCCCCTGTTGTCCAAGGTTGATAACGGGGAGTCCTTTTCCAGTTCCAGCCTGTAGTGGGATACGGCATCGAAGATCGGGCACGGCAAACGTCTGTCGCCCATTGCCTCCATATGTCGTACCTAAGACTGCAAACAGTGAGGATATTCGGAGACACTCAACACCTGTCCCTGACATAAGACCCAGCCACGGGGAGCGAACGTCCCTGCGAATATACGGATCTCGCCGATCATCTGCTCCTGAGCCTGAACCTCTTCGCTTGTAACCGCCAGTGTCAATACTGCTGCAGTCAATAGTGTCGCAAATGTTAGATTCTTCATTAAATAACTCCTCTGTTAAATTCGAGTTCTATAACAACCGTGTCATCGTGTATTGCTCACACTGAAAGATGAAATGTAATCATTTCAAAATTAAGCTATTTTCTGTCGCATCTCTCCACAGTGTTAAATCCTGCAACAGAGATAAGAAAATTCAGCAAACATTTCTCAGCCAACGATGTGTGATTTACCACGAGCAAATCACACATCGTGTTGCTCAGTCTTAGTCGTTGCCAAGAACATATCCCTGTCGAAAGAGAAGCAGGCAATAAATGCGTGAGTTAACGAGTTTTGATTTCCGACCAGGTAAAATCATTTGAGAAACGTATAATTTTTTTGCCGCTATCGGTTTCAGTACTAGCAGTGAGGACACCGATATTTCCTAAGAAATTATTCCCCAACTCGTCTGAGTAAAACTTGACTTCATACTTTCCATTGGCTGATGGTTTTAAAAAGCAACTTTTCCAGCCATGGGGTTGATTCTCTCTTTTCAAGACAGCAAGCATGCCTTCTCCTTTGGCGGAGATTTCTATAGTGCCCTGATCCCAATCATCTCGCCAGAAACCAGCCAGGGTTTCCTTAACTCCTGTACGACTGGTTTGTGGTGCCATGGTTCTGGGGGGAGCGACTACAGTATTTGTCACATTGTCCTGTGATTTTCCCGACACAGCTTCGCCGGTCGCGATCAGATACCAGTTTCCATTGGGTGTAAACACGATTGTCTGAATTGTTTCTCCAGCCTTCTGTTTCTGGGCCATCGCACGAACTAATTCTTCAGGAATGCCAACAGCTTGGAAAGAATTTTTGTTGTAGATCAAACACCATCCACCATCCTGCGAGAAACACATTGATTTCAATTTTCCACCCTCATTGATCACTCTCAAAGTTGCTTGATGAGCTGCATCTGGTATGCCACGATTCCAGTATTTGTCACCGTAGATCAAGTTGAAGCCACCTGTTGGAGTTAAGCCAGCCGATTTCAATTCTGTTCCGTCAGAATTGAGTTTGAGCATGAAAGGATGTAATTCCTCAGGGATACCACCGCTGTTCCAGAAAGCGCGATTCTCACCAACTATGCTAAACACGCCATTCGGATCAAAAGCAACTGATCTGAGGTCAACGGACTTAAGGAATTCATTTCCTTTCTCCTTGGCAAGTGCGGGGACGGATGGATCATTCAAAGCAGCAATAAACTGAGACTTGCAACTCTCTACCTGGCCAGATTGAGGACTCATCGGTGGTGCTGTTGTGATTGCAGGGCTTTGAGATTTAACATTCTGATAATCGAAAGTCGTTGGATAAAATTCCGGGAAAGGCAAACGATGTTCAGATCGCTGTCTTTCAAATTTCTTGAACTCGTCGAAATCAAAAATCGTAAAAATGATGGAAGAGAGAGGAGTCTTGAGCTGTTTGATATTTCCACGTAGCCCCGGAGCTTTGATTTGATTCAATCGACGAATAAGAAGAGTTGTGCTCACTGGACCGTTCTGTCGTAAATCACGAGTAACATCTTTGTAACTGTTTGGTCCAAATTCACTTTGTGGCCAAATGATCGGGCCATAACTTTCAGCGAATGCACACACGAAAGCATCGCGATCAGAATATTCGCCATGTTGATCTCTACCAGCTTTGAACACATCAATGGGAACAAAATCCGTTGAAACAGTCAGAAACTGCTGCCACATATACATGTGCTGTCCTGGCAATACAGATTCAGACCTCGACCATTCTTCTGAAGATCCAGTCCCATTTGCGACCTGCACAGCTGCATTGACCGATGCTGTCAATGTGGTCTCAGCACCAACACCCAAAGGCTTGCCAGCTCCGGTCACGGAAGCGGAAAATCCAACACTGACCTCGTGTGCCGTTTCACTCGAAACTTCGATGGCATTGGATGCTGTTAAGGAGAGTGGCTCAGGAGCATCGGGTGGGCAACGCTGATTCCCTGCTAATGTCCACATTCCGTAACTGACCATTTCGATATTTGGGAGTAACACTCCTTGGTCAGCAATTTTTTTCAATAACCCGTCGTTCTGATACTGGTCGATGACCGCTTTGTATATATCGCTTTTTCCATCCTTCTTGAACATCATCTTTTTCAGGCTTCCCTTGGGAATGAGCCAGCGAAAAGTGTCGCTTGTGACATTTCGTTTCGCGCCAAACTGGTACGTTGAATAACGCCTGTCTCCTTTGGGGTAACCATCCTGATTCAATTCGGGACGCGAACCGGCTGACTCAGTCATAATCAAAGCAAGGTCAGTCGAAACTGGCTGTCTGGGAGAATTGAAATTCGAGTAAGTGGGGTAATACTCTGGCGATGGCAAATAACGATCATTGTCCTGGAATCCAAGATTTACAAATTGTGAGTAATCAAAAAGTATCTCCAGTGTTCGCCAGAGAGTGGCATCATTACCTATATGCTTAGTATGGTTCGGGTTCGTATCCAAAGTTTGCTGCAGCTCTCGTTTGAATCCCGAAACATCGCGTCCATGAAAGCGAGATTTATTTGTCGCATGGGCGTAAGAATTAAAGCCATATTCATCCTTCGGCCACAGAATCGGTCCGTATGTCTCTCCCATTGCGAGCAGGAATGCATCTTCGGCAGTGTGAGATTCGCCTGGTTTAGGTTGAAAGATCCTGGCAGGATCAAAACTATCCGTTACACGAATCACCCTTTGCCAGACCTGAATGTCCTGACCAAACTCGAAAGGAAAAGATGGATTCCAGGTTCTGCTGTTTGTAATTCCTGATTGTTGCGAGAAAGCATATCCAATAGATGCTTCCAATGTGACGTCTGCACCGACCCCGAACGGTTTAAACCCTACTGTTGTCGACGCTGAAAGTTCGGCCCCTAACTGAAATGCCTGTGATTTACTCACTGACTTCGTACTGCTTACTGCAATCTCACTCGTCGCTTGATTGGCACCCTGACGCCCCTTATTGGCCAGCCTCCACTGACCTTGGATTGTGGAGGTAACATTACTTAAGGGAATGACTTGCATGCGGAGTTGATTGATCGTCTCTTCTTCAAGAAGTGTGTCCCGTAATTGAGGTCGTACAATTTTGTTAAACTGATGTTCTTCTGGAACCCAGCCAAATGTTCCCACGCTCTGAATCTTCGGGAACTCAATAACTGTTTTTTGATGCTTAAAGCCCTGCTGTGGGTAGCCAAACTGATCCAGTTCAAGAGAGACCTGGGCCTCAAGGCTGGCAGGCAAGTTGAGTAACAGTAACGCAGCGGCGATTAACAAACCGTGTGGCCTGCAGGGTGTGAAATTGTTTTTCATCTTGTTTACCTTGCTTTAAAATTCTGGAATTGTTTTAGATTGCGGTAAAAATGACTCTCAAATTGTTGAAACGATGATGGATATCGTTATGAGTTTCCGAATTACCGAGTTCAAAATTACATTTTGTGAGCGTCTATGCAGTTATTACTGATTTAATTCAGAGAACCTACGACAGATAATGCTTATTTTTTCAAATCCATTCTGCAGTTGCGGAATCCAAGCTATGGAAACGCATAGTTACTACGTCATGAACTGACAAGATTTCTGATACTTAGAAACCAATTCAAAGCAGAACGTAGCTGGTAAACATCCAATCCAGAGTTCGCGGTTCTCTCATTTCACAGAGTTATAAGTTTCTTTCAGACAATAATTTCGTAAATCAGTAAGTATTGAATTTAGGTTCGATGAACCTGCATGATTGCTATTAGGGAGATTTTTGATGAAAATAATATTTCTCCACGTAGGTCTCCCCAACGAATGTCGTAAAGCAAATGACGGAATTAAATTCTGCAACCAGTGCAACGTTGTTGTCTCAGCTTCGTCTCTCCAACAGAGATGAAGCCGGGTGGACGATATTTGTGGAACGATATGGACCGAAGGTTTACGGCTGGTGCTTGAATCGTCGGCTCCAGGCGGCTGATGCAGAAGAAGTGACGCAGAATGTTTTGGTCAAAATGGCTGAGAAACTTCACAGTTTCGAATATGACCCGGCGCAAAGTTTTCGTGGTTGGTTGAGGGTCATTACCGAAAACGCAGTCAAAGATTATTGCAAAGGACTGAAAAACGAGAATCGAGGAGAAGGAGGTTCAGAAATTCTGTTAAGACTTGCTCAGTTAGAAGCGACGGAAGATTTGAGCCAGCGGTTGAACGAGACCTTCGATCTGGAACTGGCGGAAGAAGCGATGTCACGCGTCCGTACCCGAGTATCCACAGATCGGTGGATGGCCTGGCATTTGACGGCACGCGAAGGGCTTCCCGGGGCTGTTGTTGCGACTGAACTGAACATGAAAGTTGTCAGTGTCTACACGGCTCGTAATCAGATACAGAATCAGATTCGAGAAGAAATTGAAAAGTTAGAAAAATCATTGCCGAGGGAGGACTGAACCAACACGTCTTCTCAAGACAATCGTAACCCATGAAAACGGCGGATGAATTCCTGTCGGATGATACCGATTGGTTCGAACGATGAACTTCGGAATAAAAAGTGACGATGATATGGTTGTCTGTCCTCCCATTGTGATACTTGATCAACTTCTTGCGGGAAACCTGCCAGACAACGACTCTCAAAAGTTAGCCAGCCACATTGAGGAATGTATTCATTGCCAAGCCGTATTAGACCATCAAACGGCTATGCAATGTGTCATTCCCGGAATCAATAGTGGTGCGAATCAAACGGCTCAGGCAGATGATGGTTGGACAGATGATCGAATCAAGCGGTTTGCCAGTAAATTGCTTGATGCACAATCCACCTCTTTAGACAATGATCACCATTCGAAGTATCCATATTCGATGGAAGAATTCGCGTTACCGGAAGTCCCTGGCTACGACGTACAGAAGGTGATCGGTCAGGGCGGAATGGGGATAGTGCTCAAGGCCCGCCACCAGAGGATGCAACGCGATGTTGCTATCAAAATTCTTCCCGCCGCAGCATTGCAAGATGAATCAGCGGTCAATCGTTTCTCCCTGGAAGCTCAGGCAATCGCCGCGCTGTCGCACCCTAACATTGTGACTGCATTTGATGCAGGAGTGCAGGATGACCTCCATTATCTGGTAATGGAATACATTGATGGGTGGGATCTCGCCGAAGTCGCTAATCTGTATGATTCCCTCAATGTGGCGGATGCAGTCGAATGTATTATTCAAGCTGCACGCGGTTTGCATCACGCTCACCTTTGCAAGATGACGCACCGCGATATTAAACCATCAAATCTGATTATGGATCGATTCGGGAATATCAAAGTTCTCGATCTCGGATTGGCTCGTTTCACACAAATTCTTCTAAAAGACCATACGACACTCGCAAGTGGGCAAATGACCCACGCGGGGCAATTCATGGGGTCTGTTGACTATATGGCTCCTGAACAGGTCATGGATGTTCGTTTAGCAGATCATCGATCAGACATTTATAGCCTCGGCTGCACTCTTTACCGAATCTTGACGCGGGAAAGCCTGTTCGCGGGTGAGACGTTAATGCAACGGATTATGGCTCACCGCGAGCTGGATATCCCATCACTCAAGTTGAAACGGACTGATATTCCATTATCTTTAGAGAATGTCTTTCGAAAGATGGTAGCCAAATCGCCCGAACATAGACAGCAATCGATGACCGAAGTCATTGATGAGTTACAGCAGGCTATGACAGATGAACAATCAATTGGCCAACCAAACCTGTTGGCGGTTGTCGAGAGACTGCGTCAACTGCACAAATGCAACAACCAAAATGCCCATGACATTTCCCTGCAAGCGACCGTCATTCCGTCTTCGACATCACAAGATCTGTCAGTGTTACTATCACCACCTTCTAAACCGCAATCGGCGAATATATTCGGTGAATTGGAAATAAAAGAAACAGGTGGGACTGGCTATTCCCGTCTATTATTGACGGCTGTCGGATTCTTTAGTTTTGTCCTGATTTGTGCAGTTGTTCTCTTCTTGAAATTAGGGAAATATGAGGTTCAGATTACACTGGACGATCCTGAAATTTCTTTGAGTATAGATGGAGAAAAAGTCGTTATCGATGAAGGCAATTCACCCATACGACTCACCGCCGGCCCCCATGCACTAAAAGTCGAACACCAAGGCTTATCGACTGAAACCGACGAATTTTATATAAAACGCAATGGTCGCAATGTGATCCATGTTGCGATTGTTGATGAAACACTACGGATCATTAAGAACGATATACCGCCCATCAAACCAGCTATTGCTCAGAACAATACTAAGCCTCAATCATTAACTGGGGAACAACAGAAATTTCTGGAGAATCTTAGACTGCTCCCAACGGACCTTCAACGTCAGGAAGTCGTCGCTAAGCTTAAACAAATCAATGGGATTACGGAACCAATCTACGATGATCCCAAAGGGCTCAGACTTCCAGAATTTGAATTGGAAAATGAAAATCCTGTTTTCGTCAAAATCGCTGACTGGCGAATGTCTCTCCTGTGGCCTCTGCAGGCCTTTCCATCACTGAGATCACTTGATCTGAGTGAGGCTGCCGTTTCAGATTTGACACCGTTAACACACTTGCCAAATCTCACAGAACTTAAAATCGAACTGGCAGTTTACAATCCGGATGCAGATAACATATTGCGGTCAATACAAGGGTTGAAGAGGATTAACAATCAACCTGCTGAGAAGTATTTCGAAACTCGTGCGAAATCCAGGCGAGAAATCGATGTGATGTCAGCCAGGGTGAATCAATTCAGCCCAGAAGTTGTTGCTGGCTGGTTAGAGTCCCAGTTGAAAAAGCTCAACCCTGAGTTTACCGGTCACGTCATGCTCGGTAACCCTCATAATAGAGAAAACCACATCGGCTATTGGCAGGAAGGTGATCTCCAGTGCCTGGATTTCTATTGGATCAGTAACATTATAGATATCTCGCCAGTGCGGGCACTTCCATGCGATTCATTCACCCTCGGCAGCAAGACAGGAGGAGATCAATTGACAACTCATCGCTATGACCTGTCTCCTTTGAAAGGTTTGCCACTGGAAACATTATCTTTTGTCGGGCGAGTTCGGGATCTTCAAGCATTACGTGGAATGCCACTTAAGAATTTATCAATTTATGGACCAGTGACAGATCTGACACCGTTGAGAGGGATGCCGCTCGAATCGATCAGTTTTGATTTTCATGATATTCCACTCACAGATTTTTCACCGCTCCGCAATGCACCACTTCGTAAAGTGGACATTCATCGAACTCTAATTTCAGATCTGAGCTTATTGGCAGAAAAGGACTTAACCTATCTATCAATCTATGGCACTCCCATCACAGACATTTCTTTACTTAAAGGAATGCCACTGAAACATTTAGTTATCTCTGGCTGGAGATATCCTCGTAATGTCGCTGATATTTCTGTTCTAGCCGGAATGCCGCTGACGCATTTGGGGGTACACGTCCGACCTTATTTTGAGCCAGAATTGCAACTGCTGAAGAGCCTGCCTTTGGAGAGACATCCACTTGATTTCAATATCTCTATTGATCAGTTCTGGCAAGAGTTTAATGGCGAACGTCAGGCAGAAGCGTCATTCATAGAATCACTGGCAAAGTTGCACGTCAACGAACGAGCCAGTGCCGTCGAAGAAAAACTCGGCAAGCCAGAAGGGTTCAATTACGTCGTTAACAAAGGAGTCGTCACTGAAGTTTCCTATAGCCCCTATTTCAATGAAAGTCTGGCTCTGTGGCCGCTACGTGCATTCCTCAATCTTAATAAGCTGACGCTATCCAACTCAGAGAAGTTTAATAGAATCGATCTCTCTCCATTGATTGACTTACCGATTGAAGAGCTCCATTGTGGTGGATCGGTTGAATATAATGTTCCTGTCATCCGTAAAATGAGTTCGCTGAAATCTATAAACGGTCAGTTGATCTCATCTCCACAGAATTTCGAATTCCATGAAGCCACTGCAAAGTGATTGACCGGATCGCTGATGAAAAAACTGATGCCATGGAACATTGTATTCTGTTATAAAGTGGTAGCACTCGTTTAAACCGTAGTATTAAATCTCAAACGAACCCGTCGGGTGTAAAATCATATCACTGGTTTCTGTCGACAATTTACGGCTCGGAAAGAGTTTTAATCCGTCAACAATTGCAACGTTGAGAGCGGATTTCTGGATCGTCAAGCATTTTCTCGAACGTTTTTCCGATGACGCACTTGACGACTCGACACCGCCCAGCGGACAATGCCGACTGGGTTTCTTGAATAGTACCCTATCCAAGAAACCACATGCTGGGCTGCTGCGCCTACCAGAGTATGTGTTCATGGTGATGAGAATACAGATAATGAGATGGATTATCCTTCCCGCACTGTTTGTCGCTGGGTGTGGAAGCAACCGAAGCAAGGTTGAAGAGCAGAGAGGGGATGCCCCCATGCCGCAGTCAACGGTTGAATTCACAGACACGGAAAGGCAGTTGCTACGCGACCGGGGAATCGCAGTATTCCGCAACAGGATCATCTTGAACGCCCAACCACCTATCACAGATTCCCAGCTTGTAGAGATTGAGAAGAAAGTGGATGGCAAGGTGCCGCCCGAATTGTTGGAGTTGTGGAAGATATCTTTTGGTGGTGCATTGGACTACGACTACGAGGTTACATTCGGGGATCACCTTTACACGGCGAGTCTCCGGGAATTGTTCTACCCGGGAAGCGATCATTACCACGACTTGAACGGTTGGATCGAACATGAACTTGATATAGTCCAAGAGATCGCAGAGGAACGTGGAGTGCCTATACCGGAACGAACGCCGTTCATCCCATTTGGAGGATTTGAGTACCTGGAACGGTTTTATGTTTCGTTGCAACCGAATGAGTATGGGACGGTGATGGTCTATGCCCAAGGTATTCCCTGGAAAGGACGATTGAACGAGAACTCAATTGCATTAGTCGCCAGCTCAGTCGCAGTACTGTTCGATCAGTTGTCTTTGGATGAGAATCCCTTTGATGAAGGATCCCAAGAATATGCCAGCGGCAAGGATATGGTTGAGCGGATTCTGGCCTTAGAAGCTGGTCATCCCGAACTTGCCAAGAAACTGAAGGATGTTGTGCTGAACAGCATTTTCGACTGGAAATCCGTCGTTGAAACCACTGATCTGGCGGGCCAGTTGTCGGCTGAGGAATCAAAGGCGTTGAGACTAGCGTTAGAATTTGCCGTCAGCCGACAAGACGTTCGGGTTATCGATCTACTGCATAAGAAATCGGCTCCGTTCAACATAACACTGCACGGTACGGGCGGTGTTATCGAATTCGCCATGACAAGGCAAGCGTTCAACATCGTGGATCGATTGCTCGAACTGAACGTTGATGTCGGCAACTCGCCAATCATTAGCGCGACTAATTGCCCCGACGAATTGATTTTAAGATTGATCAACTACGGCGTAAGATTTGACGAAGTAGCCATATACTCGGCTGCTGAAACGGGTGCGACAAACGGTGCCATCGCACTGGCCAATTGCGAGCGGATTGTAGCCCCACGGACAATCGCACAGATTGCTGCGTCCGCGTTCGAACGTGCAAACAGACATGACGAGGACGCAGTAAAGCTGGAGACCGGGAAGCTCGGCTCCTATCTAACAGCTGACCAGTATCGTGAACAAGCCAAAATGCTTCGAGTTTTTGCCAACCGATTGCGAAATCGTGAGTAAGAATGCCGGAGCGGAATACGAGGAGTCGAGGCAAAACTCGCTTTTTAACATCATTCGGGTCCTTGCTGTGCGTATCTGCTGACCTGCAAGACGCAAGTCTTCGGTCATATTAAGCGAGATCGCTGGGCCCGGATTCACATTTCCTGCTCTTCACTCCTTAATCTCTTCCGCCCACCAGTCCCAGACTTCTGGATCCGAACTCTTCCGCTTGCGGTTCTGGTATACGAAGATGGCTACCGTTTCAACCAGGACTAAGATCACGATTGCCAGGCCAATGAAACCGAATTCCCGGTGGCTCCAATACGCGACGTACAACACGGCCGCGATGAGCAAACCAGCGAGCACGGCCACCAGCGCCATGCCAGGCAGGCTCTGGAGGATCCGGTCTGAGCGTTTCCTGGATGCCTTGGCGTATTCGTACAGATCGGGCCTGCTCAAGATCTTCGCGAAGTAGCAGCGCTGGAACCAATCCGCGATCACATACAAGACACAACTTCCCAGAAGCACAGCATAGATGACATTCCACCCATCGACAACGATCAACAATGCAGCCAAAATCCCCAGGATAATAAACGCGCTGTTAGCTTGCCGCCAAGGCTGAAATACCGTCTCATTAAATTTCTGGCGCACCGTACGCTCAAAGTTATCGACCATCGCCTCATGGTCGACCGGCTTGATCTTGACGTCAGCCACATTCTTCAGCAGGTCCTTTACCTCCTGACATTCCCGCATGTAATCCCTGCCTACTTCTGTTTGCGCGTATTCATCGATTTCGGCCCGCTCGGCTTCGGTTAGCGATGCTCCGTAGACCTGTTTGAGGCACAGTGTCCTAATTTCTTTGGTATCCATGATTAATCCTTAATTGCTTGAAATTTTTCCTTCAGTTGCTGCTTGGCTTTGTGTAATCGAGACCAGACCGTGCCTTCGGGCACATTAAAAATCCTGGCGATATCCTGATGCTTCATGCCCTTGATACAGAACAGCGTCAGAATCAAACGATGAGGCGGGGCCAGCAGTTTCAAGGCCTGCCTTACCTTCTCTGTCATCAATTCTTCATGCGGGTCGGTCTCGGGATGCGCCAACTCGATGTGACGGTCAAGTCGTTCGCCTCGGAAACGCTTGCGGATTGTGAGATTCCTCCGGCAGACATTGATGGCGATGCGGAACAGCCAAGTTCGGACGCTTGAGCGACCTTCGAACGAGTCCCACGCGGTATAAGCCTTGAAGAACGTCTGCTGGGCGACTTCCTCGGCTTCAGTCTCATCAGCGAGCATCAGGACGCCGAGCCGAAGAACGTCTGCCCAGTGGGCTTTCACCACACCTTCGAACTCTTCATTCCTGTTCATATCGAAAATTTCATTCGTGTTCATATTGATTAGATCAACGAGAAAGCGAATCCTTCACACAAATTCACAATTAATTGCGAAATTTGACATGGCGGTATCATAAACCGTTGCCAGGACATTGGTTATAGAGTGTTACTCATACAAGAGATCAATCTGTTCCCTGCATAATTTTTTCACCGAGGCAATCAAAACATCACCCAGGGTATATTGTCCCTCTAAACGATTAGTAACTGGTGCAATCTGTATACTGAGGCAATAAGCGATTTGACAATATTGCTGGAGAAGTTTTGTTGGTCCTCAACTTTCTCTAATCGTCGTGCGTCAGGAATTGAAGCGAACACCAAATGAAAAGACCCTGCCATATACGATGGCAGGGTCATAAACATCATTCGATTCGACTTCGCACGAAGACAAAGCTGAAGCTAGTACTTAAATGGATTGCGTCATTCTGCTAGAGCAAACAAAGTGGCCATATTCAAGAGATGCCCATGTGACTGCCCCCCGGTCAGGCAGAATGCCTTTTAGTGGCAACCGCATCCACGGCAGCTTCGACAGCTGCGGCATGTACGACAGTTGCGACAGCTTCGGCAACTCCGGCATGAACTGCAGCAGCGACCTTGTGGGGCCTGTTTGTCAGATCGCAATTTGCTGACTTCTTTGACCAGTTTCGTTCCCGTTGTCTTAGTGAAAGTTTTCATCGTTCTCTCGCTTTCATGGTGGACTAAATTAGTGAGTTTGTTTTGACATACAGTCATGTCTCATACTCTTACAGCGAAAGAGGAACGTTCACGGGGACAAATTCTTCCCTGGCATTTTTCAATTTTATAGTCTTCTAAATAGTTCGGATTTAGTCTTCCGCCATTTTCATTGATAAACAGGAGTACCCGCGGCTCCTCGCTTTGTTGATCAGAGTCTTCATTTGGTATACTGATTTTCTTTAAACATGCAAACTCATGCTTGAGACAAACCTATGACCAATTCCATCTGCTGTGTTGTTTTTCTGATGAACGTACTCGGCAGTCCATTTACGTTTGCAGAGAATCAGAATGAAGAACGAGATAAGACAGCCATTCTGCAGCCGAATGATCTTGTGGCGTGGTGTATTGTTCCCTTCGATGCGTCGAAACGTGGTCCAGCCGAGCGTGCTCAGATGTTGAAGGAACTCGGAATCACTCGGTGTGCCTACGACTGGCGAGCCGAACATGTCCCGACATTTGAGCAGGAAATCCTCGAATATCAAAAGCACGGCATCGAGTTCTTCGCCTTCTGGTCCACGCATGATGAGGCCTTCGCATTATTTGAGAAATACAAATTGCATCCTCAAATCTGGCAGACACTCAATGACCCTGGTGGAGAGAATCAGGCAGCCAGAGTGGAAGCAGCCGCCCAGCAGAGACTGGCACTGGCGACTCGTACCAAAGTGATGGGCTGCAAGCTTGGACTGTACAATCACGGGGGTTGGGGCGGTGAGCCGGAAAATCTGGTCGCTGTATGCAAACGACTCCGAGTGTTGGGGCACGATCATGTGGGCATCGTTTACAACTTTCATCATGGGCACGACCATATTGAGGACTGGTCCAAGTCTCTCAACATGATGCTGCCCTATTTGCACTGCCTGAACTTGAACGGCATGAATGCAGGAGCGCAGCCTAAAATTCTGGGAATCGGCAAAGGGACTCACGAATTCAAAATGATTCGTACTATTATTGAGAGTGGCTACGATGGGCCGATTGGTATTCTCGACCATCGTCCGGAACTGGATGCCCGCGAATCACTGCGGGAGAACCTCGACGGGCTGGAGAGAGTCCGCAAGGAAATTGAGAAACCAGGTAGCGGCGATTCACTGCCTTAAATCACTTGAATTCGTTGAATGTTTACGGATGACACAGAAGCAAGCATGAGGTCCGTCGGATGTATACTTATCCACGACCTGGCCTTCATCAAAGGGAATCGACTCCAGAGACCCGCCGACATGAGAACGAATTTCAACAAATTCAATCGTTTCCAAGCGTCCGGTATAGGCATCCCATTCGACAATTTGCTTTTTAACGGGCGTTGCCACAGTCATATTTGGGAGCGGAGGCGAAGATTGTTTCCGAGGTGATTGATTCCAGCCAATACTATATAAAATCATACAGATAGCAAAAAGCAGACGTAATGAGTAAGATTTAGATATCAAGAACTCTTGATGCTTACCAGATATCATGGAAGGAAGGATCAGGTGGGCTGTCAATCTGTTCAATTTCATGACATGCATATAGTTTACATATATACTACACGATGGCAATATATGTTCACAGAAAGGATATGACAGGATGCCAAGTGGTGGTTTACAACAAGAAATTAAAAAGAAGCTGCCATTCGATTCATTGGAACAGGAAGCGAATTTGAATATCCTGAGAACCAATGATCAGATGCAGAATCGATTTGGGCGTTTCTTTCGCTCCTACGATTTAACTCCCTCACAGTACAATGTGCTCAGAATTCTCAGAGGTGAGGGCAAACCGCTGCCATCTCTGGAGATTGGCGAACGCATGATTCAGGTCGTCCCAGCGATCACCGGCCTGATCGACCGCCTGGAAAAACAGGGGCTTGTCTGCCGCAGACGTTGCGAAGAAGATCGCCGCGTTGTGTATGTCGATATCACACCAGATGCGAAAAAACTGCTCAAACGGATTGACAAGCCCCTTCTTGCATTGCACAAAGAACTTAGTGGAAATCTCAATCAAACAGAGTTAAAAGAATTAAGTCGATTGATGGAAAAAATCCGAGCGGGATTAAATCGGTAAGAGTTCTCTGATTGAGGGCTGATGTGTGAAAATCGAATGCAACAAGAGGAATACGCCGATTACTAATCAACGTGTAACTGATCCATTGACTCTCCTGCAGGATTTGATCGCCATCCCCAGCGTGAACCCCATGGGAAATACATTCTCGGGACCACAATACCTCGAACATAAACTGACCGAGTGGCTCGTTGACTTTTTCCAGCGGTTAGGTGTTTCCTGTGAAGTTCAGGATGTCGCAGATGGTCGCTGCAATGTGATTGCCAGACTTGATATCGGTCCGGCTTTTCCAACCATCATGCTCGAAGCTCATCAGGATACGGTTCCAGTCGATGGCATGACGATAGAACCCTTTGCCCCTCTTGTGAAGAACGGACGGGTTTACGGGCGAGGTGCCTGTGATGTTAAGGGTGGCATGGCAGCGATGCTCTCTGCGTTTGCCAGAATTGTCCGGGAAGATACGAACGCTAATACGAATGTAATCATCTACTGCACCTGCGATGAAGAATTTACTGCGAAAGGGGCTCGGCATCTCGCACAGCAGTGGTCCTGTGATCAGGACACCAAATCATCTCAACCAGATTTCTGCATCGTAGCAGAGCCAACCGACCTGAACGTGATTGTTGCTCACCGTGGTGTCGTCCGCTGGAAGATTCAAACGCATGGCCGGGCGTGCCACAGTTCTCGACCTCAGGATGGGCACAGTGCCATTTACGATATGGCTCCTATCATAACCGCGCTGGAGAAGTATGCAGATATCCTTCAAAACCATTCAGAGCCTCATCCTCTATGTGGCTCGCCGAGTTTGAGTATTGGAAAAATCACAGGTGGGACAAGTGTGAATATCGTGCCGGACCTTTGTGAAATCGAAATTGATCGGCGATCGATACCTGGCGAATGTTCTACGAAATTACTCGAAGAGATGGAGCAGTTTCTGAGGAGTGAGACATCGGTCGACTTCACGTTTTTACCTCCCTGGATTGATTCTCCTTCTCTGGCGGATGATCTCAATCAGGATCTCGCGGACAAACTGTTGAACACGATAAATTCAATTGTTGCTCAACCAAGAGCAAAACAAGGTGCCTGGTACGGGACCGATGCAAGTACATTTGCAGCCGCGGGCGTTCCTGCGGTCGTGTTCGGTCCCGGCAGTATTGCTCAGGCTCATACAGCTGATGAATGGATTGAGATCGATCAACTTCGACTGGCCAGCGAAATTTATTATCAGTTTTGCACGAATCCCAATTGAATGTCTTTTTTTACTGAGTAAATCAAATATTTCTGGAGCAGCATGATGAACGATCTCTCGCTATCGAATCCCATTTCACGTCGGAGTTGTCTGCAACTGGCAGCCTTGATGACCACTCAAGCCACTCTTGGCTGGGCTGATGAGCAGAAAAAACAGACAATCATCGATGCTCACGTTCATGTTTGGACTGCTGACACGGAATCCTATCCTCTTGGTCCAGATTATGACAAAAAGGATATGCAACCCAAGAGTTTCACACCGGAAGAATTGCTGACTCATACGAGACCTGCAGGAGTGGATAAGATCGTCCTGATTCAGATGAGTTATTATCAGTTCGACAATAGTTACATGCTGGATACGATCGCCAAATATCCAGACACATTTCGTGGCGTCGCCATTATCGATCACGAACAAGCGGACGCTCACGAAACAATGAACAAACTGCTGAAGCAGGGTGTCACAGGATTCCGATTGTATGCGAATGCCGATGCAACCTCGCAATGGCTAGCCTCAAAAACGATGGCAACAATGTGGAAAACCGCAGCTGATACCGGACAGGCCATCTGTCTGCTGGCAAATCCAGATGCACTCCCCAACATCGAAAAGCTTTGCCGTAAGTTTCCAAAGACGACAGTCGTGGTCGATCACTTCGGCCGAATCGGTGTTGATGGGACAATTTGCACTAAGGATCTCGACAACCTTTGCCAACTGGCTCAACATGAAAACGTGTATGTCAAAACTTCGGCTTTCTATGCATTGGGAAAAAAACAGCCTCCTTATGAGGACCTGGGTCCGATGATCAAGCGGCTTCGCAACACCTTTGGTGCCAAGCGTCTGATGTGGGCTAGCGACTGCCCTTTTCAGGTCGAGAACAACCATACCTATGCCACTTCTCTTACTCTGATCAAGGACCGGCTCGGTTTTCTGACCGATGAAGACAAGAAGTGGATGTTGTATAAAACGGCCGATCAAGTCTACTGGAGTTGATATCCATCGAACTCGCATAGATCAGCAGACTGTAAGTTGGGTTAGCGAAACGCGTAACCCAACTTAAGAATTGAACCGCAGATGGACGCAGATAAACGCAGATATTTTGCTTCCGCGCTTATCTGTGTCTATTCGCGGTTCTTAATTTTAATAACACGAAATTAATTGCAGGGACAGGGTTATTGATTGCCACTCCTCAAAAGAAGTCCTCATACAATAGTCCCAGTTTTTGACGGAGGAGCTTTTTTATAGTCGATTCGAGACTGTTTCCGATTCTTTCCATCATCACTTTGCCTTTTTCAGCTGTTGCCAGATCCGGTCGCCCCGTACAGCCCTGTCGTGTTCGCTGCATCATATCCCGAGAAATGAAGAATCCGTCTATCTCATCGGGAAAGAGTTCTCCTGCATCCGCGATGAGATCCTGCCGTACCAGTTCTGGACGTAAGTGCAAAATCATTGAAGTCTCAAACTCACAGGCATGTCCGACGAATTTGTGATCTCCATCGAGCGTTTCATGAAGCAGGTCAGAGACTCCAGACCAGTAAGACCCACCTGCAAGCAGTGCTTCAGGAAACTCGAGTTGCAGTTGACGCAAGGCGACTTTGAGCGGATCGATATTTCCCCCATGACCGTTTAGAAACAGCACTCTCTGGTGCCCATTCTGCAAAAATGATCGAGCAATATCCTGCAATAACTCGATATAGTTTTTGAGTCGACAATCAACTGTCGCGCCCAAGAGTAAATGATGAGCACTGGCTCCCAGCCAGAGAGTGGGAACTAGCAATATTTCCTCAGACATTCTTCCTTCGAGTTTCTCAGCAATGGCCGTACAAATGATCGTATCGGTTGCTGTCGGCAAGTGCGGTCCATGCTGTTCGACGGCTGCAATAGGAATTACGACTATAGTCTGATCACGCTTCACCTCAGCCAGTTCAGGAGATGTCATTTCGGCAAATTTCATAATTTCAGTCCAACTCGATTGTTCTGCGTCATTTATTGTTATTCATGCGATTGAGCATTCAATTTACAGATCACAGCCTGTGCTCGACAACAGACTTTCGCTTTCATAACTCGCTATTCAGTGGAAGTATATTTCAATTGACCGGAATTATTCTTCTCGCAGACTCGACACTGGTCACTCTCATCGCCAAGAATCTTAGAAAGAATTTATTACTTCCAGAATCGCGGGCAACTTTATGCATTCACTCGATATCGCTGCTGTCTTTCTTTATCTCATCTCCATGCTGGCAATGGGGATGTTTTTTGGACGTAATCAGTCGCGCGATGAATTCTTTGTCGCCAGAAGAACAATGGGCTGGTTGCCCGTCGGCTTAAGTGTGATGGCGACTCTGTTCTCATCAAACAGCTTTGTTTTCTATCCCTCAGCGGCCTTTGGAGACAGCCTGCGGATTGGATTATCGCTGATCTCCTTTGCACTGATGACACCGGTCGTCATCTGGATTTTCATTCCTGTTTATTCTCGTCTCAAGCTGGAGACCGCCTACGAATATCTGGAATTACGCTTTGATGTCGCCGTGCGAACACTGGCCAGTGGATTGTTTATTCTGCTGCGAATCGGCTGGATGGCCTCGGCAACTTATGCCGCATCGGTCGTAGTTGCCAGTGTAACTGGTCTTCCTCAGATTGGCGTCATTATCGGTCTGGGAGTTGTCTCGGTCTCGTACACAATGATTGGTGGACTTCGAGCGGTGATGTGGACTGATGTTATTCAGTTTTTTGTCTTCACAATCACGATCTTGGCAACTCTGATTCTCATCGTGTTTTTGTGCAACTCCAGCCCTCTGGAAATTCTTGAAACCTATTTCTCCGGTCGAGAACATTTAGTTTTCGACTTCTCCCCCTCAATGACTTTGCCATATGGCAGCTGGGTCATACTGATTGGCGTCTTTCTGGAAGCCGCGTCCGCATTTGGAGTCGATCAGGTTGCGGTACAACGATATCTCTCGGCCCGAAGCGAACGAACTTCTCAGTGGGGTGCGTTCGTGAATCTGGTTGGCATGTGGATCGTCATGCCAGGTTTGCTGCTCATTGGGGTGGGCCTGTATGCATACTTTACACAATTCCCGGAACAACTCGGCGAGGGAACTCTCACACAAATCCTGCAGAACGACCCTCATATTGCAGACCGGGCCTTGCCGGAGTTTGTCAGAATGAATTTTCCTCCCGGGCTCGCTGGTCTTTTCCTGGCTGCACTGATGGCGGCTATCATGTCGAGCATCGATTCGGGAGTTCATTCAGTCTCAACAGCAATCATCGTAGATTTTCGAGATCGATTATTTCCCGGACTTCGCCCAAAAAACGAGAAGCACGAAATTCGCTGGATCCGAACTCTGGTAATTCTTATCGGGGCGATTTCAATCGCCCTCGCGTGTTTCGTCGGTCCGCTGGGAAATGTTTTTGACGTCGCTAAAAAATTGACCGCGGCTTTCGGTGGCCCCCTGTTGGCGATTTTCGTCCTCGCATTCTTTTCTCGCAGAGCCAGTTCCGCAGCCGTTTTATTCAGCGTTTCACTGGCAACGATTATGACACTAATCCTGATGTATACGCAGAACTGGTTTTCAATCTGGTATTGGCCAATTGGATTTGGAACAGCAATCGTTCTGGGCTATGGAATGAGTTTCATGCTCACCTTATGCTATGGTATTCAACCAACGGCTTATACCTATTGGCAAATCATGAAATCCAAATCACAAGATGAGACAGAACACAATTCCTGAAATTTCCGTACCGATTTGCTTACAATAAAGCCCTCTTACGCACCCGAGACGAGTTCTGAATGCACATGGCCCTCATTGAGGTCGACGCGTTCGGGACGACCTTTGTGCATATAGACGACTTTTGTGTGGTCCATGCCGAGCAGTGCCATTGTTGTTGCATGAATATCGTGCACGTGCAGTTTGTCTTCGACCGCATACAGTCCGACTTCATCAGTCGCTCCAATGGTCTGGCCCCCTTTAACTCCACCGCCCGCCATCCACATGGTAAAGCCCGTCGGATTATGATCGCGGCCAGTTCCCTTCTCGCTCATTGGTGTCCGACCAAATTCACCTCCCCAGATGACGAGGGTTTCGTCCAGCAGACCACGCTGTTTGAGGTCGGCGATCAGTGCAGCAATCGGTTGATCCACACCTTTGCAAAGTCGCGAGTGGTTCGACTCGATATTGCTGTGACTGTCCCATTTGCTCCCCGCTCCGGAATAGAGCTGAATAAAACGCACGCCGCGCTCAACCAGTCTTCGAGCGAGCAAACACTGGCGACCATAAACTTCGGTTTCTTTCTGATCCATCCCATACATCGATTTAATGTGCTCCGGTTCCTGCTCCAGATCGATCGCTTCTGGAGCGGTTGTCTGCATCCGGGCAGCCATCTCGTAACTGTTAATACGAGCTTCGAGTTCGGTGTTGGATTCACGACCAACATAATGTCGACGGTTGAGCTGATTGATAAAATCGAGCTTGGCCTGCTGCTGCGTTGAAGTCACATTCTTCGGATTGTTCAAATTTCGAAGGGGCTCCACGCCCGGCTCGAACAGAACGCCCTGATGACTTGATGGCATGAATCCAGATCCCCACGCCCGGGCACCGTTGACGACCATCGCAGAACTGTCCTTCATCACGACAAAGCCAGGCAGGCTTTCACTTTCATGACCGAGGCCATAAGAAACCCAGGCACCGAGTGATGGCCGGCCTCCAAATACGGCTCCGGTATTCATCTGGCAGACGCCACCGGCATGGTTGATGCCATCGGAAACGCAAGAATGAATCACGCACAGTTCATCAGCAATTTTGCTGTGATGCGGGAACCAGTCGGAAATCCATAATCCACTTTCCCCGTGCCGGTCCCATTTGCGTTTGCATTCGAGAATGGGAGAATTGGCTTCCCCCATCGCGGTCACAGGACGCGGAAAACTATCGGGCAGCGGCTTTCCTGCTAGTTCATTGACTGCCGGTTTATAGTCGAACAGGTCGAGATGACTCGGTCCCCCTTCCATAAACAGCCAGATCACATTTTTCGCTTTGCCGATGCGATTGGGAATCTTGTCGGCGACCGGATTTTTCGTTCCGGCAGCCATCAGCGATTGCCCACTGAGAGCCGCGAATGCCAATGCTCCGAAACCACCTCCCGTATTGCACAGGAAGTCGCGTCGTGATGTTGAAAGTTCAATATTATTACAACTCATGATTAATCACCTATTGCAGGTAGAGGAATTCGTTGGAATTGAAAAGGGCGTGACAGAAGTCCGTGACTGCGCCGAGTGTCTGTTCAGAAACAGTCGTCACGCTGCCTGCCGAGCTTCGTCGCAGCCATGCGGTATTGGGGGCAGGGTGCTCGCCGTCGTCCCCATTGAACGTCCAATCGAGAATGCGGCTGGAGGTTTCAGCCTTGGCGTCGATCAAAAGTTGCTCCTGAGACAACGCACCTTTACTGATAGCCAGTCGAGCGATCTGTCCATCCCACAAGTGGCCGGAAGCATCTCGACCGCCAGCAATCATTTTCATCGCAGGATTTTGAATATGACTGACAACCGAAGTCGTGACGGTCGATTTTTCCAGTTTCGCATTGGGATCCGACAAATCTTTCATGTAGAAAGTCACTGTTCCGCTAGTCGGATTCTCTTTGGATGTGCTCGCAGAAATGACAGCGGCAACGTAAACCGGCTTATTGAGCGGGAACTGCAATCCGGAAGCAACCACTTCATAAGTTGGTTCATCCTGAAAATTGCGTCCGACCAGTTGCACAATAAAATTCTGCGGCTGATAGGAGGACTTCTGACTGGTCACACCGATATTCCAGCCGTCTGTTTTGGTGCTACTGTTCCAGCGGGAGAGCAGCGTGTTGACACTGGAATCGGCATAGATGCGATCGAGATTTACAATCGCCTCGACGGTGAAATGATCATCAAGTTCATCGGTACTGAGAACCTGCAGTCGCTCGAAGCGGCTCTCGGGTTGTATCCAGAGTGTTTTATCTCCCAGCTCCACATCTTTGACCGCATTGAAATGCTGAGCAATTGGTCTCAAGCCGGTTTCATCAGGATACTTATGCTTCACTTCCGGGCTCGGAATCACTGATGATTGATGCTCGATAAAGTTCAATGCCATATCAACTTCATCCTGTGTTGCGTCCCGGTTATAAACCAGTCGATAGGCGGAACGAACTTCATCAGCCCCAAACTCATGCTTCCCAGCCAGAAGTCGTTTTGCAAAAGCCTGTGCACGACTCAGCGTCCATTCTCCATTGACCAGCAACAGCGATTGAATGGGAGTCGTCGTGGAGATTCGATCAGGAGCCGACTCAAAACAGAGTGGTGCATCGAACCCGCACAACATTTCATCGGGTCGGTTTCGCATCCTTTTAACATACACACTGCGATATGGTGTCGTACCGCTGACTGCTGAACCGCCGTCACGAATTTGCAGTTCTCCCGAAATCGCCAGCATGGCATCGCGAACCTGCTCGGCATCGAGACGTTGCGGAGGGAATCGCCATAACAGTCGATTTGTCGGATCGATTTTGTTTTCCATTTCTTCGGGCTCACGCTGGGCAGTCTGTCGATAGGCGGCACTGTTCATGATCAATTCGTGCAGCGACTTCAACTGCCAGTCCCCTTCCAGGAACCGAAGCGTCAACCAGTCGAGCAACTCGGGGTGACTGGGAGCTTCGCCTAATGTGCCGAAGTCGTTCGGTGTCGGAACGATGCCATATCCAAAATGCCGTTGCCAGACACGATTGACTATCACCCGAGTCGATAACGGATTCTTCTCATCGGCGATCCAGTCTGCCAAGGCTGTCCGCCGCCCCGTGCTGTTCGGCAAAGGTTCGATCTTCGGTTCCTGTTCCAGCAAAGTCAGAAACGCAGGTTCAACCGCTTCCTTAGTCGTCCGCGTCATCAGATAAGTTGGAGCCGGTTCGGAACTGATATCGGTTGCGACAAACGCAGTCGGTAAGGAAGCAGGTTTGAGAGAATCGAACTTTTTCAATTCTTCCTTCAATTCCTGATACCGGGCAAGCTTCTCCGGTTTACTCTTCAACGCTTTTTCATAGTCATATCGCGTCGCAGCTCGATTAGCCTGACGAAACACCAGATAGGACAACTGCTTTTCGTAAGTCGTTTTTTCAGACTCCGGCTTGTTGTAAATCGCCTGAATATCATCTGGAAACTGGCCTACGGTGTATTTCTGATTGCTGTCGAACTGATCCTTGGCCAGCGAGTGCATTTCGTCGCGAATCGTCTGAGTGGCTTCTTCCCATGCCTGTTGCTGTTTTTCGTGAGCAGCAATTTCTGCGGGAGTTGCCAGCGGTTTATCCAGCGGCCACGCGACTGAAGATAAAAATGCCTGCAACCCGAAATAATCCTTTTGTAAAATCGGATCGAATTTGTGATCGTGACATTGAGCACATCCGATCCCAATTCCCAGAAACGCTTCACCCGTGACACGAGTCATTTCATTGACGATCAAATCCCACTGCATTGATGCATTGCGTTGATTCCATTCGTAGACGCCGTGGCGCAGAAAAGCCGTTCCGATAAAAGCCTCGGGATCATCTGGAGCGATTTCGTCTCCCGCCAAATGCTCACGTACGAACTGATCGTAAGGTTTATCATCGTTCAACGAACGCACTACATAATCCCGAAACGCACTGGCATCGGGTCGAAAGGCGTCTTCGTTGTAGCCATCACTATCAGCGTATCTCACGACATCCAGCCAGTGCTGTGCCCAGCGCTCTCCGTAACGAGGACTGTCCAGCAGCTCACGAATTAATCGCGGCCAAGCATCAGGACGGTCATCATTGACGAACGCATCAACCTGTTCAGGAGTCGGCGGTAAGCCATGCAAATCGAAATAGGCCCGTCGGACAAGTTCGTGTCGATCTGCTTCACGAGCAGGTTGCAGGTCGTTTGCTTCCAACTTTGCAGCAATGAATCGATCGATTTCATTCCGAGCCCAGCCTTCACCTGACTCTGGAAGCGCAGGCTCTACAACAGGCTGTACAGCCCACCATTTGCGATCTTCTTCTGTCAAACGATCGCTATCCATCCGAACGATCAGCGAGTCATCATCGCCAGGCCAGGGAGCTCCCATCTGAATCCACTTTTCGAGGATCGCGATATCTTTCTCCGGAAGCTGCCCCTGGGGCGGCATCTCGTAAGATTCATACTTGATCGCACTAATCAGCATCCCTTCTTCAGGATGACCCGGCACGACGGCTGGCTCTTCAGATTCTCCGCCCTTCATCATGGCTGAGAGAGAGTCGAGTCGGAGTTCGCCCTTCTGACTTTCAGAACTATGACACTCCAGGCAATGCTGAGCCAGCAGAGGCCGTACATGTGTTTCGAAATACTTCAGCTTTTCCACAGACACATCTTCAGCAATTGCAGTTGTACCACTCAGTACAACGACAAGCATCAATGCCATTTGAAAAGGTAATCGTATCGAAATTATTCCCTGAATCATCTTAATGACTTTCCTGGTTATCTATTCTGAACCTCAAGTTGTGAGGGAAGTCCTCCAATGAATACGGGGTCAACATTGTGACCATCATCCTTTGCATCCTGAATGAAGAGTCCGTCCACACTTTCCCCGTTTTCATATCCCAGATCTGACAAATCGATTCCGACAGCCAGTCCGCGAAATTTCGTCCCTGCAAATCGAGAGGCACAACTGGCAGTCTCCAGCATTTCCAGAGACTTCACATGTTCCTCAAAAATATGAATCTGAAATCGCTGCAGTTCAAGAGCCGCGGGAGATTCCAAAGTTAAATCGTATATGCGAATGGTGTGAGATTTCAGCCCCTCTTTGAACTTGAGTGGACTGACATGGAAGGCGTCCCCATCAGGCGGATTTCCCAAAGTCTGCAGATCAAAAAAGACAATATCCGGACCTGGCATGTTCATGACTGGGAACTGGAAACGAATCGCCATGCCTGGCGTAATAGAATCTGTAGAATCTCCCGTATAGTTGAGTACAGGATCTGATTTGAGTGGTTCCCGACTACCATCAGGATTAATCACACCTGTCAAAAGGCTGTAATCGGAAGAGGTCTCACAGCGATGCGAGGGCAAATCACCTTTGGTCGCGATATGAGCGTGCCCGGGATGACCAGTAAACGAAATCACTTCGATGGGAATCAAATCTTCCACCGGAATGTCGAAGATTCTACCATCACGTTGAAGTTTCACACTTGTCAGCATCTCCGCTTTCCCACTGGCATCTTTCGTCGTCTGATAGGAAATTACGCGGTCAGGCAATTGACTGTGATAAACGCTGGAATTGAATGGCACGGCATCCGCAGAAAATTTTCCGACGTGAGTGAATGTCTGCGCTTGATTACTGGCCATCCGGACCTGAAACTTCTGCTTTGATTCCTGCTTGAATTCAATCTGGTCAGTTGGTCGATCAGGTTTCTGATAAACATCCGCGGCACCTTCAATCACCTGCACTTCGGTTTCGCTCGTTTCTGTAACACTGATGGCAAACCGCGTCCCGCGATCGACGACGCTTGTCACAGGCGTTTCAATACGAAAACCTTCAGCTCCATCGGGAGCATGCACACTGCATCGTCCGACATCCAGCGCGAGACATTCATCGGTGAGGACTCGGAATACAGCCGGACCTTCCAGAATGGCTGAGGCTCCTGCCGGAAATTCTATTTCCACCAGGCCACTCATCAGGACATAGTCGCGTCCAAAAGCGAGAGCAGAATTAACAGGAGGTAACAGCTCACCAAAAAATTTTGCATGAGCCAGATGAGCAAACCGAGCTTCGCTAAGTGTCACATCTTCTATTGAAGGATTAGAAACTTTTTCAGCCATACCTGTATTCTTATTTGACCGTATGGAATACACGGAGAGAGCCAGAACTGCAATTAAAGCCGTGGCGATCAGACCTCGATGCAACTTCCGTTTTTCCAGCCTCGAATTTTCAGAGACCATGTTCGACTGGGGCTTTATTGTATGACGAACGACTTGACTATCCTCTGAAATCTGATCGATGTCAGCCATCACCTGACTGACGAAATTTCCAGAATCGACTGGCAAACGAGAGAGCGTTTCACGGACGAATTTTTCTTTTCGAGTCCGCGACCCATCAACAACCATGCCCAGCAGATGATGTGTCTGATAGAGATCAGCCGCAGATCTCAGGAGTGTTTCATCCGATGCAAGCAGTTCTCGCAATTCCGTGAGCCCGGCATCATCGAGTTCCCCTTCCAGGTAATCGGTAAACAACTCGGCAAAGCGTTCCTGATTTTTCATGTCAGTTCCCCCTCTGCAGCAGCGACTCGATTCTCAACGCACTGTTGCAACTTTTGACGGATTAACCAGAGTTGCTTTTTCACCGCTGCCACCGATCGATCGCAACGGGCGGCCATCTCTTCCAGAGGAATTTCTTCTTCGTAGCGCCATGTAATAAATCGGCGCAGATGCTCTCCCAACAAATCGACACAGTCTTTGAGATAATCGAGACGTTCGACAAATAATTCCGGCGGCTCTGAACTTCTTCGCTCTAATTCACGTTGCAACAAATCCGGTGCGTAACGGGCATGATAATCCGCCACACGTCTTAATCGCGTCAGTTCCGTTTTGAGTTGATAGTTCGCGATTGTGAACAACCACGAACCAAACTGAGTTCCGGGTGTGTATTCCTCCAACCGAGTGTAGGCTGCGACAAAGGTTCGCTGAGCAACCTCATCAACATCGATTCCCGGCGGAACGTGTCCCGCCAACCATGCTCGTAATGGTGCCTCAAACCTACGCACCACGATCTCAAAAGCGGTTGACTCCCCATTCCGGGTCCGACAAATCGCTTTTTCAAGCTGAAGATCATCAATGTCATTCATCTCACAAGCATTCATACATAAAGATATGGCAGTTATTTCCTACAGGTTACCCATAAACAGTAAGAAATTTGATGAATTGATGAAGATATTCCATTCAATCGGTGAATCCCCATTTCAATCCAAAAGAAAATTCGCCATATCTCATTGTCATTACTCGCCTTAAGAAATTCACTGCGTGATTGGAAGTATGTATTCAACGTTCTGTCAGATCAATGATAAAACTACGATTTCTCAATTGATATCTACCATCCAATAGATTGCAACAGACTGGGTTGCTACCATCAATATAGAGAATTTTGCGTGATTCGAGCGGTTTGTTCGCTGAGAATCGTCAGTCACTCTCCTGTTTCCCCACGATTTTCACTCTCCTCAGAGGTGCCTCTTGAAAGCGTTTGTATTCCTCTCCTGTCTGGTTTTCCCTGGATTCGCTTCGTTCACTTTTGCAGAACAAAATCTGTATGTCTCAGCAGATGCCACTGCCGAAAGCGACGGTAGTCCAGAGCAACCATTTAATACTTTAAATCAAGCTCGTGATAAAATTCGACAACTTCGAAAAGAGGGAAAACTCAAACAAGGTGAAGGAGTCACCGTTCATATAAATCCTGGAATCTATTCGCAGCAATCCTCGCTTGAGTTGATGGCTCAGGATAGCGGCACTGAAAGTGGACCAATCGTTTATCGCGCCGCCAAAGGGGGAAAGGTTCTGATTCAGGGTGGCATTTCTCTGAATGCAGAATCATTTCAAGCAATTACTGATGAGTCTGTTTTGTCGCGACTGGATCCCGCGGTTCGCGACAAAGTTAAGGTCTGCGATCTTTCCAAAATCATTTCCTCTCCATTCCCCGAATTCAAAACCGCCTATCGTGGTTCCCCTTCTGCTCCCTGGCTGTATGTCGATCAGCAACCGATGACACTGGCCCGTTGGCCAAACCTATCCGACGAAACCAATGGTGGCTGGGCGGAATTCTCTAAAACTGTTGATACCGGCCTGCCCCGCCCCGATTCCGACGACCCGGCTTTAAAAAAACTTCATCCGGGTTCTTTTGTCTTTGAAGATTCTCGACCTGCACGCTGGAATCTGGAAGAAGGTGTCTGGTTGCATGGTTACTGGACTCATGACTGGAACGATGAAGCCATCCGCATCGATACCTACGATCAAGAGAAAAAAATCATCAAGTTGGCCGCTCCCCATTCCTACGGCATCAACGCGGGCACCTGGGGTGCGAAGAAACGTCGTTTCTTTGCTTTGAATACTTTCGAAGAATTAGATGCTCCCAACGAATGGTATCTGGATCGCAAGAACAAACGGCTGTACTACTATCCTGAAAATGAACTGGCAACATCTGAGATCGTCCTGGCGACTTCCACTCAATCGCTGGTCAAGGTCGAGGGAACCAAGCATTTCAAACTGATTGGCATGGAATTTCAGTATGCCCATGCCGATGGAATGCTCATTCGCAATACCGATCACTTTGAAGTCATTGGGTGTGTCGTTGCGAATCTGGCAGGAAGTGGAATTTCGTTCCATGGAACTTCAGGTGCAATCCGCTCCTGCGATGTTTTCAATATTGGTCGCGGTGGAATTTCCTTAAACGGAGGCGATCGTCAATCGCTTACGCCTGCGAAAATTGTTGCAGAGAATAATCACATTCATCACTACGGCCTCTTTCAACGAACTTATGCACCTGGGGTCGGAGTCCATGGCTGTGGACAGATCGTTCGCAACAACAGCATCCACGACGCACCGCATAATGCCGTCTTATATAGTGGTAACGAACATCTGTTCGAATTGAATGATGTCTATCGAGTCGTGATGGAAACCGGAGATGCCGGGGCTTTCTATACAGGTCGGGACTGGACGAGCAGAGGGAATATCCTCCGTCACAATTTCATTCATGATCTCGGTGGTGGTGAAGCAAGTCATGTCAACACGATGGGCATCTATCTAGATGACTGCGACAGCGGAGATACGCTTGAGGGAAATGTTTTCTATCGCGCAGGCCGCGCCCTGATGATTGGCGGTGGACGCGATAATCCGGTACTAAATAATCTGGTTGTCGATTGTCCGATTGGTCTACATATCGACACGCGCGGTATGACCTGGAAGCAATGGAACAACCCGGATCACCCAAGTTGGATGCTGGAAGAAAAAGCGGAGCGTCTTAACTACAAGCAAGCCCCCTGGAGTACTCGTTACCCTCGCCTGGCTGCAATCATGAACGAGAATCCTCGTGAACCTCTGGGAAATCCCATTCGCAACAACGCTTTTATCAACTGCAGCAAACAGGTTTGTAGCTTTGACGGTAATGTCAAAAAGCTACTCGACAAATTTGAAATCGTTGACAATCTGGCCGTCAGCACAACAGGAGAGGCCAAGGTGAGTGACGTCCAAGGGTTCAACAATCTCACTGGCAGCAAAGAGAAGCCGATTGACCTTGGCGTCGACTCACAATCGACTCGCGAATCACTCTCGCAGATTCAGAAATGGGTACAGAGTCAGAAGATCTCATTTGAAGACATTCCGATTGAGAACATCGGATTATACAAAGACGAATATCGTATCGCATTGCCAACTCAGTAATCGATTCTCCATCTTAATTCACTCCTTTTTATTCTTGCAAATAGCTGACTCCCAACTGAAGACATCTCCTTCAGGAAGAGATTCAACGTCCAGAAGTCGCAGCATATGCAGCACTTGGGCACGGTGATGCATGCTATGAGTGATGACATGAGCGATGGCGGTGCCGAAAGTTTTTTGTTGTGGCGGATCATCCAGGTGATCCGTCCACAACGCATTCCAGGCGTTTGTGTCCGCAACTTTTCTCGAAATTGTTTCCAGTTGACCTGCGGCTTTGGAGAGTCGATCGAGCATTCCGGCTAATGTTCGATCCTGATTTCTGATTATCGGCTGTTCGGACATCATTGCAGACCAGATTTCCATATTGCTGATGATATGATCCAATGTTCGACGCAGAGTTCTATGGCCGATATCGAATTCCTGATCAAGCGATTGCTCGTCCAATGTGTCGCATAATTCCAGCAACTTCCGTGTCGTCCACGCATCATGCCCCAGAAGTCGATCGAGTAAATCCATAAAGCACTCCTGGGGTCTTACGTCCCAATTCGACTTAACATTATTTCAACAGTTTTTGCATCGCATCCATCAAAACCGCTTCGACATCTTCTGTGACACGGGAAGCGCGATCACTCGCCTCGTAACCTCCTTGACTGTAGGCAATTTTGGTGCCGATATATCCGGGAGCATATTCACCGTAAGCTGCCATCAATACGTGCAGATCAGGTCGCATTTTTTGAGCAGCAAGTTGATACTCCACAAACAATTCGCCCGGCATATGGAGGATCCGAACATCGCCCAGGGAAAGGCAACCGATATCGACCGTTTCACCTGCCTGACAACTACGCAACCAGGCCAGATGTTTAGCCGAATAGTAGCGGGCATCGGATTTTGCTGACGGGTCGTTAATAATGTCAACTAGTTCTTTTTCTATCAGATGAGTCGCTACGGGTAATTGAACTGCTTCCAGATTCCAGGAAACCTGCTCACCACTGATGGGACTTCGTTTGATATTATCCCAGGCTTGTTCCATCCCCTTCTCGACTTTGTCAGCTAGGACCTGGCGGTTTTCATGAGAGCCGTCATTCCACTTGCCCGCTCCGATATTCCCCCCTGCTCCGTTAAAATGAATATGCGGCACGTCCGTTTTTTTCTCGCGGGCATTTCGTGCCATTCCCGGAAAATCGGGATTCGCCATCCCGGTTCGGTAATAGCTTTGCGGATGAGTCGCGTAATAGGTCAATGCGACAACAGGTTCATCTTCCTGATAGAACACAATTGTTTTCAGCAGGGGATCAATCGTGCCCACAGGGAATGCACGAATCTTTGGATCCTTAGTCGCTGTGTATCTCGTGTACTGCACTTTCCCATCAGGTCCGAGAATGCGTCGATTGGAAGCAACCTCTTTCACTTCGGCTTCTCCAAATCCAAAATGAGTCACTTCGACAGAATCCTCAATACTTTTCTCGATTGCTTCTGCTGCCCTTTTAATCACAGTCATCGCAAAACGAGGATCAAATCCAACGCCTGAAGCCCCTGCTTGATTCAGTAACGCTTCAGCAGAAAAGTCGCAGCGGGGAGCATCGTGTTGATGGATCGTATGCACACAGACTCGTTCTGGAATCGTATTTGCCGCTTCTGCCAGTTCTTCTTTAAAGCGAGTTTGGCCTCCATTACTGATGCCGATCCAGTCGACCGAACAGAGAACAATTGGCTGACCGGCTCCCATCAAAACCATCCCGCGGCAGCTTAGTGGTTCCTGAATTCCTTTCGTCGGATCGTAAGCCAGCGGACTCCCGACAGGAGGCGAGGCATCGACATTGAAGGTTGCAACTCGCAATTCGGCAGCTTCAATTCTCACATCAGGAATGTGGAGCAGGAAACTTGCACAGGATAGAATCACAAAGAATAGAGAGTTAATCCGAAAGTTCATGACTGTCTCACTTATCAGGTGGAGTGACATCTGCCTGTTCAGGGAGACAGGCGATTTATGAAGATATTTTCGAGCGTCTCTTGGGAATTTTCTGATTTGAGTTTTGTTTCTCTACCAATTTAGTATAACGTGATATCAGTAAGCCGCTCAAGCTTCCCACCTGCGAACAACCTGCCAAATTCTGAGCGAGAGATTCTATGCTACGAATTCATTTTTTCGTGTTGCTTTCCCTGACGCTGCTTACTTGCATGTCGCATCCATCAAGCGGCTTACAAGCCGAGGAAAAACAAAGCTATGCCGATGAACTCCCTCGTGTTCCGGGGTTATCACCTGAAGAGGCAATGACTCACTTCACGGTCGCACCCGGATATCTAATTCAACAAACCGCTGCCGAACCACTGTTGAATGATCCTGTGGCGATATCGTTCGATGAGCAGAGTCGTTTATATGTAGCTGAAATGCGTGGCTATTCGGAACAATCAGACGAGAACCTGGGACAGATCCGTTTGCTCGAAGATGTCGACGGAGATGGAGTTTTCGATAAGAGTCACATCTTTGCAGAAGGTCTTTCATGGCCAACTGCAATCATTTGTTATCGCGGTGGTGTATTTGTGGGTGCCGCTCCAGATATCTTATATCTGAAGGATACGAACGGCGATCATAAAGCCGATCTCAAGGAAGTTGTCTTCACGGGTTTTGGTAAGACCAATGTTCAAGGTCTGCTCAACTGTTTCCGCTGGGGACTCGACAACCGAATTCATGGCGCGACCAGTTCTTCTGGAGGTCTGGTCAGACGGCCTGATCAGCCTGAATCCGCAGCCGTCAATTTGCGAGGAAGCGATTTTTCGTTCGATCCTGACACTTACGAAATCCGACCTGAAAGCGGCGGCGCACAGCATGGAATGAGTTTTGATGCATGGGGCCGAAAATTTGTCTGTTCGAACAGCGATCATCTGCAGATGGTTGTTTACGATGATCGTTACGCAGCCCGGAATCCTTATCTGACTGCTCCCAATTCACGAAAGAGTATTGCTGATGATGGGGGTCAGGCCCCGGTATTTCGATCCAGCCCGGTCGAACCCTGGCGAATTGTCCGGACACGACTGCGAGTTTCAGGAGCAGTCAAGGGAGTTGTTGAAGGGGGCGGCATGCCAGCTGGATATTTCACGGGATCCACTGGAGTGACGATCTACAAAGGTGATGCCTGGCCGCAAGAGGATCAGGGCCTCGCAATCATAGGAGATGTCGGTAGTAATATTGTACATCGCAAACGCCTCATTCCCGATGGCGTACTTTTTCGCGGAACAAGAATTGATGATCATTCCGAATTATTGACATCCAGCGATATCTGGTTTCGCCCAGTTCAATTCGCAAACGGTCCCGATGGAGCACTGCATGTTCTAGATATGTATCGCGAAGTGATCGAACATCCTGCAAGCCTTCCCCCAATGATCAAGCAACACCTCGATTTGACCAGCGGCCGTGATCGCGGACGACTCTATCGACTTGTACCAGCTGCATTCTCTCAACCTTCACGTCCAGCCGTCCAGAAACTCTCGTCTGCTGAGTTAGTGAACTTGTTACAACATCCAAACTCCTGGCATCGGGAAACTGCCAGCCGCTTGCTTTACGAACGACAGGATCAATCCATCCGTGACGAATTGATCAATATTGCAAGTGGCGAATCCGCACTGGGACGCATGCACGCCCTGGCGACATTGAATGGACTTTCTCAGTTTACCCCGGAAATCGTCGCTGAAAAAATTGCCGATTCTCATCCTCAAGTCCGGCGTCACGCAATCAAGCATGCTGAACAGTTTGTCGGCCATCCTCTGATTAGAAAAAAGCTCGAAGAGCGAGTTGCTGATGAAAATCCTGAAGTCACCCTGCAGCTGGCTTTCACTCTCGGGGAATTTTCAGCGACCTGGCGAACTCCACTGATCACTGAGCTATTAAAGCGAAAGGGTGACAATGACTGGATTCGTTTTGCCTTGTTGACTTCAATTGGTGATCAACCCGGTATCGTGCTCAATGAACTGGCTAACGATTCCGACTTCGTCACCTCACCCGCAGCGATGAAAGTCATCAATGATCTTGTCACCTTAATGGCCAATCAACCAGATCCAACTCACCTGGCAACTCTTGTGAAATTAGTCACTGAGCAAACCGCTCTATCTTCATCGGTCAAGCAGGAATTGCTCCAGAGATTTCTTGTAAAATCTGCTGCTCAGGGGCGACTAGATCGGAACGGACTCTCACTGGGCCAGGGTGAATTGCAAAAGTTGCTCGACGATCTCGTAACGACAGCCCGGACACAGGCAGTTGCTACAACGCTCTCCGTCCAAAAACGGGTCGACGCGATTCGATTATTAGCGATCTCATCCAATCCTGAAGACCACAAGCTTCTGACTGAACTGATTGATCCTCGGGAACCGGACGAAATCCAATCCGCGGCGTTGTCTGTTCTGGCAGGACAAGCCGATTCTAAACTCGACAGATTTCTGCTAGCCAACTGGGAATCTCTCAGCCCCAAACTCCGCAAAACAGCTGTCGACATTTTACTGAGCCGAGATCAATGGACGGCTTCTCTTTTGACGGCTTTGAATGAAGATGAACTGCCGATCTCAACAGTTCCTTTGAGTACTCTGCAGATTCTCACACAGTCCGAGAATGCGGAAGTGCGTGACATTTCTAATCAGCTGAAAAAGCGTGTAAGTAGTACCCCACGAGCAAATGTCGTCACTGCCTATGAGTCGGTGCTGAATGAATCTGGCCGAATCGATCAGGGTCGGATCATCTTTGAAAAAAACTGTTCGAGTTGTCATCGACTCGAAGGCAAAGGTCAGGAGATTGGACCGAACCTGGCTGCGTTTCGCAATCGCGGGAAAACGGCCATCCTGATTAACATCCTCGACCCCAACCGGGAAGTAACTCCCGAATATCTCAATTATGTAATCATAACTGATGACGGCCGTTCTCATACGGGAATTCTTTCCTCTCAAAATGCAACGACTCTCACATTGAAACGAGCCGAAGGAAAGGAAACTCAAATTCGACGTATTGAAATCGAAGACATTCGCAGCACGGGAATGTCGCTGATGCCGGAAGGTCTGGAAAAAGAGATCAATCAAGAATCGATGGCTGACCTGCTGACTTATCTGATGCAGGCCGAATAACATCTCGTTCTTATAATTGCATTGTGTGTGGAGACTCACTCTGCTTTTCAACTATTGCCGAGATATTATTTGGTATTTTTCCATTTTACTGGAAGTCTCGCGTCAAGCTTTGAGAGATTCTCGTTGAGCTGACGTTTTAATTTTTCTGACAAGTCCAAATGGTCATCAGCGATATTTCTCATCTCACTGGGATCTTTCAGCAAATTATACAACTCAATCCGATCATCTTCATAAAACTGAAGTAACTTAAAATCACCTTGTCGGATTGCTGAATGAGGGCGGGTCTGACTGGTCGTAAAATCTCCAACTCCAATTTCAATTGGCGACTGTTCGAAATTCTTCTCGGGATGATAATAAGGGAAGTGCCACACGAGAGGCTGCACTCGATCCAAGTCTGATTGCGGATTGTGAAGCAGTGGCAATAAGCTCACTCCATCCCATGTTCCCGATGGTGTCATGCTGTTAGAGACCTCAGCAAATGTTGGCAGCAAATCACAACCATGGACGACAGCATCGCAGGTCGAATCGGGTGTCACTTCTCCCGGCCATCGCACAATAAATGGCACTCGAATTCCCCCTTCGTATAAATTCCATTTGCTGCCTCGCAATGGTTCGTTGGTTGTGTAATTGGGATGCCCTCCGTTATCCGACATGAACACAACGAGTGTACGGTCTGCAATCCCGGCATCATCCAGAGATCGCAGCAGTTGACCAATGAGGTGATCCAAAGTTTCGACCATTGCACCATAAGATGCTCTGGAATCCGGACCTTGCCCCTTCAGCTTTGCACGATACTTCTCAATCAGCCACTCACAGCGACTGTGGATCGGATCATGCACGAAATAATGCGACAGATAAAGAAAAAACCGTTTGTCACGATGATTGTTGATGAAATCGACTGTTTTTTCAGTCAACGTATCAACAGGGTATTTTCCTGCGGGGACAATCTGATTTTTAATCTCACTCTTTCGATAGCTGTAAGGATGAGCCCCGAAGTCAGCATCTCCCATTGAAAATCCCTGCTGCAAGGGACCATGCGTCGGGGACCAGCCCAGATATCCTCCATAGTGCTGACTGATATGCCACTTTCCAAAGAATCCCGAATCATATTCCTGAGCAGACAAGACTTCAGCAATTGTCCGCTCTTTTAATGGCAGGTTGAGAGTAAAGGGAGGTGACTGCAGCGGAACCGGCAGGTCTTGTTGACCAGCCGAATTTTTTGTCACAAATTCGAACTGTAATCTCGCTGGAAACTTTCCCGTCATAATTGCAGCGCGGGAAGCAGAACAAATTGGTGCAGGCGCGTAAGCCTGTGTAAAACGCATCCCTTCCCGAGCCAGTCGATTAATATTGGGAGTGTCGTGGATTTTGTTTCCATAACAGCCAAGATCACTCCATGACAAATCGTCAACCAGGATAAATACAATATTGGGAGGTTCTTCACCAGCAAAACAATATTTGCCTTCCATCCCTACGGAAAGTATTGCAATAAGAAGTAATACTCCACGACACATCCTGATTTTATTTATACGCATCGAAAAGCGATCCCTGAGAATGACATGTATGAATAAGCTTGATGTCAGTTTGCAGAATTTTCTTGTTGACCGCAAATCACACTCCCCCATACCAATTCGCAGGAACTCTCAGACCGTTATCGAATTCGATGAATTGAACTGATCGCATAATTGATACAATCGGATCCACGGTTCTGATCATGAGATCTTTCCCAGGGAATCCTTACGCGAGCTACGATCAGTAACCTACACTACATTAGGCCACTGAATTTATCATTGATAAAACTGTCTGGAATGCAAAGATGACCAACATCTGGCAAGCAACCGTCTCAAGTAAGAATAATCCGCCCGTTCTCAAATCGAACGGTCCTGGAAAATTGCTTCAAATTCATCCCGTTCAAATCAATACCGGGCTGATCGACATTCCAGTAAGCGGCTTGAAAATAGGTCGAGGAGATGCAGCTGATTACATCCTGCATGATGATTCCATCTCCCGTGAACATGCCTGTATCACATTCCGCGATGGGGCCTGTTATCTGCAAGACCTGGGCAGCACGAATGGGACATTTTTAAACGGGGAAGAGATTCAAAACGCTGAAATTCGTCCGGGAGATCGTATTACTGTTGGATCATACATCTTCAAGTTGCTCTCCAACGATGAAACCGAAGCTCAGTACTACGAAGCCGTCTACGATATGATGACTCAGGATGGGTTGACTCGAGCCACCAACAAGCGCGCCTTTCTGGACATCCTCAAGCGCGAAACCTTGCGATCAATCAACACCAATCGGCCACTTTCGCTGATTATGTTCGACATCGATCACTTCAAATCAATCAATGACACCTACGGTCATCTTGCTGGAGATCAGGTCCTTCGCGAGGTTTCTCAACGGATACGGAACGTGATTGAGTCTCATGTCACCTTCGCACGATACGGCGGAGAAGAATTTGCATTGTTGATTCCTGAGCTCAATGTCGAGCAGGTCACTGTAATCGCAGAACGCTGTCGATCGGAAATTGCAGAAACACAATTTTCTAGCGAAGCTGACGCATTCACAGTTACGATCAGCCTGGGAGTCTCTAACTTACAATCTCTCAGTCAGGATACCTTCCAGCCGGATATTGATCTCATTGCCGTGGCGGATGCAAAACTGTATCGCTCCAAGAACGAGGGGCGGAATCGTGTTACAATCTGATCCGCAAGAGAACTCACAGAAAGTAATTAACCTCGATACTCAACTCGACCGACTCCCGCATATCGATCGTCGTGAGCTCAAACAGTCTCCTCGGGAAACTGAAAAATACGAAGAAAATGCAACGAAAGCCGGGGGGCGACGGCAGCAAACCAGTGTTCACTCTCTGGTGGGTCAGCGACTCGGAAATTACATCGTTGAGGCCAAAATCGGCTCCGGGGGAATGGGAACCGTCTATCGAGCCCGACAACTTGCTCCTGTCAAGCGAACTGTTGCGATGAAAGTCATCAAAAACAGTGATGCGAATCCGCATATCCTCAGTCGCTTCAATCAGGAAAAACAAACGCTGGCTCAACTGGTGAATCCGGAAATCGCTCAGGTGTACGATGCAGGAACGACGCCTGCCGGCGATCCGTATTTCATCATGGAACTCTGCAACGGTTTGCCCATCACACAGTACTGTAATGTCCGTCGACTACCTATTTCCGAGCGACTCAAACTGGTGACGCGAATTTGTCATGCTTTGCATCACGCCCATGGCAAGGGAATCATCCATCGTGATCTCAAACCGGACAACATTCTAGTCGCTGATGGCGACCTGCAGCCGGTGATCAAGATTATTGATTTCGGAATTGCGAAAATTCTAGACGAAGAAACAGCTGAATCACTCTTAAAAACATGCGATGGAGAAGTAATCGGCACACCTGCGTATATGAGCCCTGAACAGGCCCTGGCCCGACCGATCGATTCCCGTACGGATGTGTTCGCAATCGGGGCAACTCTTTATGAATTGATCACGGACACGACTCCTGTCGACTATAAGCATTATAAACCGAACAGTTTGATTGTTGCCCTCAAACTGGCTGCATCGCTCGAACCCGAACGCCCTCGATCGAGGCTTCGCAAGTTCAATCGAGACCAGCAATTGCAGATTGCACATCAGTTAAATCTCAGTCATTCTCAACTGCTGCGCCTGCCGTCTGATCTGGACTGGATTATCCTTCGGTCAATTCAACCCGATCGTCGCGAACGCTACGCCAACGCCTACGACTTAGCTGATGACCTGGAGCGGTATCTTGAGATGAAGCCCGTCAAAGCAGTCGCCCCTGCTTTGTCCTATCGGCTCAAAAAGTTCATTCGCAGAAACGCCACCGCCGTGATTGCCTCCACAATTGTCTGCCTGACAATTCTACTGGCTGGCGTAACTGTCGGCTCCGTAAAACTGCAGGAATACCAGATTGAATCTGCCCGAATTTCACGTATCGCAGAAGAAGTCAAAGCTTTGCACATCAAAGCCAACTCCCACATGGAGAATGCAGAACACAACCGCAAAAACATTCACGCTCATCTACAGAGTGCACAATCGGCTCTCGAACAGGCTCAGAATCTACTCAACGAAACACCTCAGTTAACCGAACTGATCGCTCTCAATAATCAGGCATTAAAAAGAAATGGCCAATCCCAGCGAGCCGTGCAGTTGGTTAATGAAATTGATCGGGCTCGTAATCAGCCGATTTCCTTAGAGTCGGAAAATGTCAACTCTGGTATGAGCCTTTCCAGTCATACCATTAACCAATTTAAAAACCTGTTTGTCGATTTCGGGATCCATCCCGACAAAACCTCACCGGCCGATGCCGCTGAAATTCTCTCCGACGCACCATCATGCCTGCATCCAGATATTGTCGAAGCTCTGGAATGTTGGATGAATGAATCTCCAGTCGGACCGGGGATCTATCTTCAACTTAATCCCGCACAATGCACAGTGGCAAATCTTGTCCCTCTTGGATATGCAGAGTCCAGTGGACTCCTCAATAAGGGTGACGAACTTCTTGAAATACTAATCGAGGATGGAAGCTGGAAATCATTTCGTGAACTAACTCCCACGCAAGCGTACCAACATTTGAATCGTGCTCCAGGTACAATTATTCAATTGAAAGTTCGCCCTCTCAATCAAGTCGAGCAAATCATCTCTTTAACATGCGGCGGCGAAACCTCAAAATGGCTGGGAGACACTCTGGAGAAGTTCAATCCTCACCCCTGGGCTGATCAACTTCGAGTCGCAGTTCGTAACTACGATTTGCAGACATTGATTAATCTGGCTAAAGAATCGAGTTTGAGCAAACAAAGAGCCTCCAGCTTGATTCTCTTAAGTGGCTCCCTGTTTTCTCTCGATCAACGAGACCACGCAATTAGTTGCCTGAAAATTGCCCAGCGATCCAATCCCCATGAATTCTGGGTCAATCATTATCTCGGAATTGCCCTGAACTGCTGCCATCCCCAACTGGCAAGTCCAGAAGCTATTCGTTATCTCACAACCGCGGTTGCGCTGCGTCCCGAATCAGCCGTCCCAAGATACAATTTAGGATTTGTTCACGAGCAAAATGGAGAACTCGAAGCCGCTCTGGAGTTTTACCGCATCGCAATGGAAATTGACCCCAATCATCAACTCTCCTCAGAACGGATTCAGAATTTAGAATCCAGAATCGAAACTCAACGACAAGATTTACAATCCTGCAAGACACCACATTTTGATGCCGATCAACCAGTCCCTGATCAATATGAGTTCAACATTCCGCCGTATGAACAATCTGCCCGCGAACTGGCAAATCAAGGCGAGTATGCAAATGCGATGAAACTCTTAAGTGATGCACGTACTGAAACTCCTCACGATCCGCGAATCGATCGAACTGAAGGTCTTGTCCTTCTCTCACAGGGCAAGTATGCAGAAGCCCAGCAGATTCTCCGGCGAACAGCTAACCGCATCCCAGCCGACGCAGCCACTCGATTTTATCTGGGCATGACATGCCACTATCTTGGCTTAATGCCTGAAGCCATCCAGGAATATCAAGCCGCCCTGAAAATCCGCCCCGATTATGATGCGGTAAGAATGTATCTGGATCCTTTGCTTGAATAAACAAAAGACATACATATTCCAATTGGCCAGCGTATCGCAAATTCCAATGAATTCTCATTTCGACTTCAGTCGAATTGCTCCATCCCAGTCTGCAGGTGGAGTGTATTGCTGTGCGGAAAGATATCGTTTCAAATACAACGTTGGTCGATCAGTTTTCGGCATCTGATCGAGCAGTTTCCGGCTCATCTCCCACTGACCTGCGATCAAAGCCTCCAGGGCAGATTCATAAATCCTGATACGCTCCTCTGTCAATTCAGGATCCCATTCTTCTTTGGGAATCAATCCGTAGACATTCACCGTAGTTCGCATGCCCTTTGGATAAACGCGCCCTAACTTTCTGAAACGTCCCATTTCAGGGTCGAGATAAGGTTTTACGAATTGAGCAGTGGTTTCGTCAGTACAAATCGAAACTCCAAATATTTTGGTGAGACCATCCAGCCGGGATCCCAGATTGACAATCGGTCCAAACACACCGATTTTAGCCTGATAGTTCGTACCAACATGACCGGCTAACCCCCTGCCATGAGCAATCCCAATCCCCACCGAATATGCATTTAATAAATGCTCTCGTTCAAGAGATGCGATTTTAAATGTTTGAGAGATCTTCAACGCAGCCAGACAAGCCGATAACGCTGGAGGATCCGAAACTTCAGGCCAGCCCCAGAACCCAAGTGCAGCGTCTCCCTGAAAATCGGCGATCGCTCCATCGTATTCCAGAATGCTTCCAGCCATCACATCCAGCGCTGAACTCATCCCCTTCAACAAAAATGGTAGATTTTCGTCTAACTCTTCCGATTTCTCAGAAAATCCACGGACATCACAAAACATAACGGTAATGTCCCGCTCGGCTGGTTCGAGGGCCTGACGACTGTTCGTGGCTGTCAACTTCTCAATGACGTTCGGCGAAAAGAACAGACTCAGTTGACTTCTCTGCTGTTGCAACAATCTCACCTGACGAATCGCTCCGATGAATTGAGCGACCAGTTCTGTAAATCTGAGGTCACCCGTCAAATCCTTTTCCGTAATAAATGTTTTCCTGGTCTCTGTTCCCTGCCCCGCGACATACAAACACCAACCTCGTGAAGACTCTCCGCCAATGGGACTGCAAAATGCCCAGTTTAATCCATCCGACATTGTCACTTCGCCTGCATCGTTCTCATCTTCAAGTACGTGAACGACACTGGAGTTTTGTCGTAACGCCTGTAGGATCACTCGACGACTCGGAATAAAACGACCGGGATAATTTTTACGATGAATTACGCGTAGAATTTCCGGCTTTGGAAACTGATCGATCATTGTTTCATCTGGTGGAAGTGCAGTCACATCAAACTTTGCAACCGCCACTGCTGTTGACTTCGGCATGGCTTGCAGCAACATGTTTGAAATCCGCTCTCCAAACTCATCATCGGATTGAGAAGTCGAAATAATCTCCGGAAGCCGGGATAGCATCTCTAATTGTCTCTCACTATGAGAGAACGGAATTTGCTTCAGATCGAGTGAAGAAAATGACTGAGATTCTGAGGAAGATCTCTCAGAAAACAGGGGCTCATATTCAATAGTCTTTGTTATAGTCTGTAATGCCGACTTCTTTCTTTCGATTTGAATCTTTGAATAGCCAATTCGGAAAGACTGACCAGGATTCAGCGAAATATCCCGTAGCTTCAGATCATTGTAGAGAATGGGATTGCGTGCCTGTGGCACTAAATTGGCGACGAACTGGCCTTTCTCCATTTTGAAGATGGCATGCTTTCTGGAAATCGTCGTATCCCAGTCGATAACCCAATCACATTCACTGGCTCGTCCGACGGTTACAGATTCTCCTTCTGAGAGTTCCTTCTGAAAATCCGCCGTGCCCGTCTCCGAAGAAATTGTGACTATCAACTTGATCGATTCGAGGGGATGTTCTTCAGAATTCATAAACCTGCCCTGGTTCGCCAATACTCAGAAATGGATCATGCAGTTGCCTCAGTTCTTCGACAATTTCATCGTGATAGGCTGGCTTCAGATGAGTTGCAATCACGGTCACGTTCCGGGGCAACTTCTTAAGTTCCAGCTTCAACATTGCTGGAGTCAGATGCATTGACTTATTCGCCAGCCAATCCAACGAATTGGGAAACGATGCTTCCAGAATCACAGCTTTCAACCTCTCTACTTTTGAGACAACGTTCCAGATGCTTTCTGTGGGAGAAGTATCGGAAACAATTGCCAGTGCAGAGATTCCATCATCAATGAGAAATCCCAATGTCGTCACTCCATGATTCAATAGCACGGGCGTAATTTCGTATTGCTCAATTTTGAATGTTTGCTGATCCTGCAGTTCATGGAATTGTACAACCGGCGATTCTTCCCGGGCAATTTTTTCAATATCAGGCCAGAGACAACCGTTAAACACGTGAGTCCTCAGAGCAGTGAGAACATCAGGATGAGCATGAACCTGCGGACATTGTTCACAGGATTGATAGACATTATCGAGAAAGATTGGCAATGTTGCAATGTGATCAGCATGAGCATGACTGAGCAGTACATGTCGGATTTGCTTTTGGGTATCCAGATTGATCAGCCCCAGAGTTCCTGCATCAACAGCCAGAATCTCATCGATCAGATAAGTCGCTGCATAATGTCTCTTCGACTCCTGGTTCTGGGAACCTGCAAACGTAATTTTCATGATTTTCATTTCCCCAGAAACGATCTCCAATCTCTGGCTTCATACTTGACCAGATCTTATGAAGGAGAAGTTCTGTGCATTTACAGCGAAAGACCCAAAACAATAAAGTCCATTTAAAAGGATAACAATATTTATTCGGTGACATACATTCCGCCTGCAAATTGAAACTGTAATTCTGATACTGCAATTCTGATACTGCAATTCTGATACTGCAATTCTGAAAAAATTCCAATGCGTGATATAGCTTGGAGAAGCGTGTACTGCCTGATGTCCTTCGAGTAAACTTATTATCGAAGCTTTTCTCAATTCTTATTAAGTAATAAGTTGTCAACGTTTTTCACAGTATTGGTGGTCAAAATGAATCCCTCCCGGCGGCAATTAAGACGAAATACTCTATCAGTTCGTTTCATTAGTTTTTTGAGACATCTTTTCCAAGTCCGATCATTCTCATATGATTTTTTTCTGACCGGGTTAACATTTTCCCTTCTGTGGGTTACTCAGCCACTTTCCGCAGAGCAGCAAACTCCTCCCAATATCATACTCATCCTGGCGGATGATTTAGGTTATTCAGATCTCGGCTGCTATGGTGGAGAAATCAGCACACCGCATATCGACTCACTGGCTGCTGGAGGAGTCAGATTCACTCAGCTTTACAACTCGGCTCGTTGCTGTCCCAGCCGGGCTTCCTTAATGACGGGTCTGTATCCCTCACAAGCCGGCATCGGGGATTTCACAACGAATAAGCCCAATCCCAAACGCGGGCCCGGTTATCTTGGACGTCTTAACAACGAGTGTGCGACTCTCGCAGAAGTCCTGAAACCAGCCGGTTATGGATGCTATTACGTCGGCAAGTGGCACATGCATCCGGAAACCGGGCCTATCAAACGTGGCTTCGATGAATTCTATGGCTACACCAACGACCATTCTCACGACCAGTACGATGCCGACTATTATTTTCGACTGCCCGAAAATCGAAAAAAGGAAATTGATCCTCCTGCAAAAGACTTCTATGCAACCGATGTCTTTAATGAATACGCGTTAGAATTTATCCGTCAGGGGCAAGCTGCTCATAAACCCTGGTTTTTGTTCCTGGGACATTCCTCTCCTCACTTCCCCATTCAGGCTCCAGCAGAACGAGCAGATAAATATGAAGCAATTTACCGACGTGGCTGGGATGTTCTTCGCGAAGAACGCTACGAACGGATGCAGGAACTCGGACTCGTCAATGGCGACCACTGGCAATTGTCTCCCCGTTCCATCGTTCCCGTCGATCGTGACGACATCGCCAACGGATATCCCGGCGAACAAAACCCGGCCTGGGATGAACTCAATCAGGACCGTCAATTCGATCTGGCCCGACGCATGGCGATCTTCGCTGCCATGGTGGAAGGGGTCGATCATGGTGTTGGTCAAATCATTGAACACCTGAAAAGTACAAACGACTTTGAAAACACATTGATACTCTTCCTAAGTGATAACGGAGCCTGCTACGAATGGGGACCATTCGGCTTTGATGGCAAATCCCGTCTCGGCAAAACAACCATGCGAACGGGCGATCAGCTGCGAGAAATCGGTGGCAGAGGAACCCATCAATCCTATGGCAGCGCCTGGGCAAATCTGGGAAACACTCCGTTTCGACTCTACAAACATTTTACTCACGAGGGCGGCATCAGCACACCGATGATTGCCCATTGGCCTGAGGGAATCAAAAAGAATTCGAACTGGGTCCGAGAGCCTGCGCATGTGATGGACATCATGCCGACCTTAATTGAAGTTGCAGGAGCGACTTACCCACAATCTTTGGACGGCAATCAAATCACACCTGTCGAAGGCACGAGCCTGTTACCGGCGATGCGCGGCAAACATCTTCCCGAAAGAGCAATCGGCTTTGATCATCAAGCCGCTCATGCCTTTCGCAAAGGAGATTGGAAAGCCGTCTACGCGAAGCGGATGCCGCATGAATTGAAATGGGAACTCTACAATCTGGCCGAAGACCGCTGCGAGATGAATAATCTGGCAGAAGTCTATCCCGTACGACTTCAGAAAATGGTCTCCGAATGGGAAGACTGGGCGCGACATGTCGGCGTCATCTGGGAACCGTCTGCGTCAACAAATTGATATTTATTTCAAAATAGACTCAGCATGATTTGAGAGTCTGAGTCCCTCAGCTTGATAATATTCACTCGTTCCTCTATTTTCATTGTGCAATCCCCACCGTCGATTTTCAATTGCTCGTTGAGACTCGACATTGCCTGAAAATTCCGCCATGGCTCAAGGGCTCACAGCGTCCGATCCGTTCCGGAAAATAGTGACGGGAATCCTGCTGTTTCTCACCGTATGCGTGCTCGCAACAATTGGCTATGTCCTCAATGGCTGGTCGCTCGATGATGCGACCTATATGACGATCATCACCATTTTCGGCGTCGGTTACGGCGAAGTTCAGCCGATTGAATCTCCCGGCTTACGCATGCTCACGATCGCAGTGATCGTCGCGGGATATGGAGCCGTCATTTATACGGTGGGAGGCTTTATGCAAATGCTCGTTGATGGGGAAATTAACAAAGCGATTGGAGCCAGACGGATGACCAGAGACATCGAAAAACTGAATCAGCACACCATCATTTGTGGCTTTGGACGCATGGGAACAATCCTCGCCAAAGAACTCGCGACTGCCGAAAAACCCTTCATCATCATCGATAATAACGAGCAGCGACTCCAACTGGCCAAAGACCTCGGCTATTTGATATTAATGGGCGATGCCTCCGACGAACATATGCTCAACCAGGCGAAAATCAACAATGCCACTGTTCTCGCGACGGTACTTTCCGACGACGCGACCAATGTTTTCGTGACTATCACCGCTCGTGAAATGAACCCTCAAATCACAATTATTGCCAGAGGTGAAAACCCGAGGACTGAGAAAAAACTACTGGGATGTGGAGCCAATCAGGTTGTCTTGCCGACAGCCATCGGAGCCTCGCGCGTTGCCCATTTGATACTTCGCCCAACAGCCGAAAACCTGCTCGGAGATATCACACAACAAAGAAACATGAACGATGAAATCGGTGAAATCGGCCTGCAATTCGATGAGCTCAAAGTGACTGCGTCTTCTCCCCTGAAAGGCAAAAAATTGAGCGAAATCGAAGTCCGTGGTAACTTCGGATTCCTGATCGTGGGAATTCGTTCGTTGACTGGTCAGGCGACATTGAATCCTCCTTCAGACACCATCCTCAACGAAGGCGACATCGTCGTCATTCTCGGCCACCGAGACGACATCCCCCAAGTCGCCAAACGCTTTAACAAACCGGTTGAAACGATGAAATATCGGGGGGCATCACATTGAAGTTTGGTTGAGGGTTTAATGTTGAGGGTTGAGGGTAAAACTCATTAAGAGCAGATCATTACATTGATAACCACCGATAAACTCAGAAGGACACAGATAACAACATCAGTACTTATCCGTGTCGATCCGTGGTTCTACCCTTACATTTTCACTAGCGGTCGCACTTCAATCTTACTCCCGAATCGCATCATACTCGGGATTGACGCACTTCTCTCCCCAACGTTTGAGCACACACTGTAATCCAATTTCTGATTCCGGATCCTGACCCTGATCGCCCGTTTCTTCAATCCATTGCTGCAACGCTGCCCGATGTTGCACCAGTTGTTTTTGAAACTTTGGATCATTCGCCAGGTTGTGAATTTCATGAGGATCGTTCTTCAGATCATAAAACTCCTCAGCGGGTTTGGAATCTGAGAAGAAGACCAATTGAGCTTCGTTCATCTTTCCCTCAGCCATCAGTTCCCGGAATTTCTGAGAGACTTCCCAACCATCCTTATAACTTGGCTGCATGTAAGGTCGGTCGGTCAGATAGTTTCTCAGGTATTTGAATCGGGGAGACACAACCGCGCGAATTTTTTCAATCGTATAATCACAACGATCTCGTGCAGCGAAAACATACTGTCTTTGCTGATGCCGTTTTCCGAGAAAGTTTTTCCCTTCCATTTTCTCAGGAATCTCAATTCCAGCTGCCGCCAGAGTCGCCGCGGAGATATCAATTCCACTCACCAACTCATCCGATACTTTGCCGGATTCAATACCAGGGCCAGACACAATCAAAGGCATGTGAATTCCACCTTCGAATAGAAATTGTTTGTGTCGATGCAGTTTCATCCCGTGATCGCTGAATAGAAAGATGAGCGTATTCTCATACAAACCATCCCGCTTGAGAGCAGCAATCACTTCACCAACTTCTTCATCGGTTTTCAGTAAACAATCGTAATGATGGGCGATCTCTTCTCGAACGATGGGAACATCAGGATAATAAGGCGGCACCGGAACGATCGCCGGATCGATCATTTGAGGTGCCTTACCTCCGAGTTTTCCGCCACCAAGTTGAACTTGCCCAAAGAATGGTTGATCTGTTGTTTTTCCCTTCCAGCAATCTCCCGCCACCAGATTTTTAGGCCCCCAGCCGCCTCGACTCCGCTCGTAATCATAAAACGTCTCTTTACTCCATTCAAAGTTGTAGTCGTCTTTATTTCCTTCATTGAACGTCCAGTAACCTGCTTCTCGAAAACGGATCGGTAATGGAGTTGCATAATCGGGCAAAACATTTTTGTCATATTCACCCATCGATTGCCCACGAAACTCTGCCCGGCAACTGCGATGATTGTGTGCCCCAATCGAGGTTTGCATATACCCCGTAATAATCGCCGAACGAGTAGCCGAGCAGACTCCCGCAGGTGTGTAGAAACGATCATACCTTACCCCTGATTTTGCCAAAGCATCAATATTAGGCGTCTCGATAATCTGATCGCCATAACAACTGAACCAGCCACTAACATCTTCCAGGTAAATCCAAAGAATATTCGGACGCTCTGCTGCTTGAACAAAACTAGTACTCAACATAACGATCAGAATGGCAATCATTTGAAGTCGCATCGGGTTTTCCTCTTCGTTCTTAGTTCGAATTAATGAGAAGTAAGTCGTAGGTCAGGCACTGCCTGACGAAATGTGCGTTCCAGCCTGTTTGTCGTCAGGCAATGCCCGACCTACACCTGTATTGTAGAAGTGGATGAAATTACTCGTTCGACAAAAGCCGATTGCCTATCACTCATAACGCCATTTCAATTCCCAGGGATCTTTCGTCTCCTTCTGAAACGCCTGCAACTTCTCCTGCAAGTGTTTGAGTTTGCCCTGATGTTCTGGATCAAACGAAAGATTTTTTCCTTCGTAAGGATCTTCAGCGATATTATACAACTCGAAGCGAGGACGATTCTCGTAATCGTAAATCGTCTTCTGTCCGAAGGTTTTTTCGTCCCGTTTCAAAGCACTTTGCCAGGTCGGTGAGGCAAATAAATCCGAAGCATTCGGATACGGCAACTGATGGGCAATATTGAAGATCAGCTTATAATCTCCTTCAATCACAACCCGCATCGGATAGTACATCGTGATTTCATGAAACGTGTGAGACATGAAGGTGTTGTCCCAACCATCCGGGTGCTCCTGAGTCAACACAGGCAGAAATGATCGTCCATGAAATTCATAGGGAACTTCCTTGCCTTTCGGAGTTGGTGCTCCCACTTCGGTCGTTCTTAATGGTGGATATTTCTTCGGAGTCACATCGCAGTAATCAAGAATAGAAGGCGTGATATCAGTCCAGTTGATCACAGCATCTGTCGTCAAACCTTTGCTTTTCTGATCAGGATCCCGCACAATAAAAGGCAGGTTCGCGCCGGGTTGGTAGAGGTTCGTCTTGGCTCCCGGGAACGGAGGACCATTGTCACTGGTAAAAATAAACAGTGTGTCATCCAGATGCCCCGTCTCTTCGAGTATTTCATAAAGTCGTTGTACTCCCTGATCGACTCGATTACAGGCCTGATAATACTCGGCTAACTCCTCTTTGACTTCCTCAGTATCCGGCAACCAGGGCGGGACGATCATATCTTCGGGCTTGAACAGAATCCGCTCGGTTCCCGGATAGGGATTCTCTTTATTATTAAAGTTCGCAAAGTTCCCCGGTCCTCCACCTCGATGGGGATCTGACGTGCAAAAATATAAAAAGAAGGGACGATCATCGTCTTTCTTAATCCAGGCTTCTGCATTATTAGCCATCGCGACCGGGTTGCGGGAACCTCCCTGAATACCGCCGTTTTCATAACTTTCGAAGTAATAAACATCGGAGGGAGCCAGGTGATATTTACCGATGGAACAGGTGCGATATCCAGCTGCATCGAGATGTTTTGTTAACGGGACCACCGACTGATAGGTGCCGAAATGATTGTAACTGTGAGCATGACCATAATGACCGGTCGCGTGATTGTAGAGCCCAGTCATAATCACGGAACGACTGGCCGAGCAACTGGCGGTTGTACAATAGGCATTCGTGAATTTCGTGCCCTCTGCTGCCAGCCGGTCCAATCCGGGCGACTTGGCGACTTCATCTCCATAGGCACCAATTTGAAAACCGTGATCATCGGCGATGAACAGCACGACGTTCTTCCGGGCAGCTTCGGTCAACTGCGGTGCAGTCCACATCGAGAGTAAAACGAGTAGTAACGACAATTTTCTGATCATGAGATTTATGTCCTGCCTGATGAATCATTTTCACTTTGTATAGTAGAGTTTGGTCCTGTTGAGACAGTCAGAATGCCTGACCTACTGGATTATTTTTCAGTCAATAATCCGTCTGAGGATAATTGTTTTAATTTCTGGAAACTGTTTCCCAGGCTTCGAAAGACCTTTTAACCGCAGATCAAAAGTACCTGTCTGCTCGACATTCAACATGCCAACTATCAGTCGGTTCCACTCCTTAGCATAAACTTCTTTGCGGGGAATGCGATCTGGAGAAGGGATAACTGGTGGATTATGAACGTCTTTAACTTTCACGAAAGCTTTCTGACCAGCCAACTCCACCTGCAACACGGATCCCACCGCCTCTTCATCAGCGATGTAATCAATCGAGACTTCATACTGACCAGGATTGACGACTTCCACCGGCCACTGGGCGTAGGCCTCAGCACTCGTCCAGTTAGTCACATAGTCGTTGGCCCAGCCATTGGCCCCCTGATAACTGATCCCCTGCCCTTGAGCAGGTTCAAGGTAAGCATAATGCGCTGAGAGTAAAGTTTCTGGTCGATCCGAATGTCCGATCACAGTTGGAATCGGATCGAATCCCTCTGTACTGACTTCCGCCCACCATTGCTCGTAAGATTTAACAAGCTCATTCAATACCTGCGAATTTTTCTCGGCGACATTTTTGGTTTCACCGGGATCATTTTGCATATCAAACAGTATCCAACCAGACTTGCCTCCATCAACCGCTCGCCACTTCTGAGTTCGGGCAGCTCCCTTGCCCTTCCAGACAGTAAATAAAGTCCGCTCAGGCCAGATCTTATCGACAGACCAGGTTTGCTTATGAATTAATGGCACAAGACTTTTCCCATCGAGTGGTTTTGTTGGAATTGAATTGCTGCCCGTCAACTCGACCAGAGTCGGCAGGATATCAATGTGAGCTGAGATCTCCTTAACCTTCAAACCTTCAGGAATCACATTCGGATACCGAATGAACAACGGTACCCGCGTCCCCCCTTCATGATTCGAACCCTTACGGCCGCGCATTCCCGCGTTAAAGCGATCGGTATTCGCTCCGTTATCCGTCATGAAGACGACAATCGTATTTTCCCGCTGCTGCATTTCATCAATCGATGCCAGTAAACGTCCCATATTGAAATCAATATTCTCAACCATCGCATACGCACAAGCAGTTGTCGGCTCCAGCCCCTTGCCTTGATACTTCTTCCAGTATTTCTCAGGCACCTGCCAGGGGGTGTGCGGTGTATTATAAGGCAAATAGCAAAACCAGGGCTGATTCGCTTCGTTCTGTTTTTGGATCCAGTCAATTGCGTAATCAGTCAATGTATCAATGATGAACCCTTCCGATTGAAAGACTTCGCCGTTCCGTTCAAGGGGGGTATCAAAATAATTGTTCCAGTGTCCTGCACAAAAGCCGATGAACTCATCGAAACCCTGCCCGTTGGGATGATGCGGATAACTCTCCCCATTGTGCCATTTGCCGAAGGCTCCTGTGGAGTAGCCATTAGCCTTAAGGACCTCCGCAATGGTCACTTCATCATCCCGCATCACTTCATGACCGCGCGTCACTCCATGCACACCGGTTCGCGGATGATATCGTCCCGTCAGCAAGGCGGCTCTCGTCGGAGCGCAAACCGGGGACACATAATAACGATCAAACCGAACTCCTTCTGAAGCGAGTCGATCATGCACAGGAGTTTGAATCTCTGAATTGCCATGCGATGCAACATCCCCAAAGCCTTGATCATCAGTGATAATCAATAAGACATTAGGAGATTTCGCAAAGACGGCATTCGCGAAGAACAGGCTACCTACGATTAGAGTCAAGCAGGCGCACATTAATTTAGGCTTTATGAGAATTGAAGGAACATACTTCATTAATTTAAGTCTCTCTGAATGGAAGCTGACCAGCGACTGTGATAGATATATGTCGATTTGTTATATTAATCTTCTCAGGCAAGAATTACTCGACTTACACGCCATTTTCAAGACTGTCAGGATTTTCATGCGAAGCGAGGCGCAGCGTTGGTTATTGAATTTGCTCTCTGCAATTGGTCCGCTGATTGCTTTGGGGGTTGTTATTCTCATTTTTGGAGTCGCCGATCAGTATCAGGAAAACGGCGGCAATTTTCTGACCGTCAGCAACTTTCAAAGTGTTTCTCGGAACACGGCGACCGTAGCCGTGGCTGCTTTGGGGATGACATTTATTATTATCTCTGGTGGAATTGATCTCTCTGCAGGAACCGGCATGGCCCTGTGTGCAACCGTGCTTGCGTTTGCTCTGAAAGCCGATTACTCAGCTGCAGTGAGTATCGGACTGTGTCTACTGACCGGATGTCTCTGCGGATTGATCAACGGATTGCTGATTAGCTTTCTCAGGATGATTCCCTTCATTGTTACGCTCGGCACAATGTCGATATATCTCGGCATCGCCAAGCTGATTGCCAAAGAAACGACCGTACGACCGAACCGACTGGAACAGGTTCCCGAATGGTTACGTCAGTTTACTAGTACTCGAAATGATGCGCTGCTTTTCGGTTTGCCGGTCGGCGTCTGGGTCGCTTTGGGACTGGCTATTCTGGTGGCTGGAGTGCTGAGATATACAGTTTTCAGCCGCCATGTCTTTGCAATGGGTTCTAACGAAAGCACCGCTCGTCTCTGTGGCGTGCACATCGCGCGCACCAAAATCCTGGTGTATGTGATTGGCGGGCTGTTTGTCGGAATTGCTGGCCTGTTCCTCTTTTCCCGGCTCTCGGTTGGAAATCCGACTTCCGGCACGGGAATGGAATTGCAGATCATTGCAGCAGTAGTCATTGGCGGAGGCAGTTTGAATGGAGGCAGCGGAACCGTTCTGGGAACCCTGGCCGGGGCTGGCATCATGGCCGTCATCCAGAGTGGATGCACCCAGTTGAGCATCAGTAACCCTATGCAGGAAATGATCTTAGGTGCGATTATCATAACCGCTGTCTTCATCGATCAGATCCGGCATCGACGTTCTGAATAAGAGCTGAATCAACACGATTCCCAGAATGAACCGGAAATCTGACGCTTTTTTCTCAATTTATAAGTATTCCCAAAATATGCAGGGCAGGATGCGCATTAACTGTGTAGCCCGGAAGAAAAACAGGACTGACCGGTGAAGTTATGAAGGAAATTGAGGACGATTTGCCAGCGGAAGAAAATCCGCCTCTGGTTGATCTCGCCTCAGCTCTTTACAGGCTTCATGCGGCTGGCTTGCGGGCTTATTTGATTAAAAATCTGAGAGATCCGTCACTCGCCGATGACATCCTGCAGCAAACGTTCAGTAAGTTGCAGGAACAAATCTGCAGGAAAGAGGCAGATAATCAGGAGCTGACAATAAGTGCGGGTTGGCTGTATCGAGTCGCTTTTAACGAAGTGGCTCGAATCAAGCGAAATGAAACTCGCCAGAAAAACCATTACACCGGACTGGCGAGTTTCTTTTCGCAATTACGGGGAGATCATAACGATCATTTGATTCAGGCAGAAGAAGCAGAGCGGGTTCGCAATGCTTTTGAACACCTTCCCGATTCCCTGAAAGAGATTGTGGAACTGCGAATTTTTGAAGAGATGAAGTTTGCAGAAATCGCCCAAGTGCTGCAAATCCCCATCGGAACTGTGCTGACACGAATGACCCGAGCCTTGAAAGTTTTGCGACAGGCATTGCAGCAATTTGAATAAGACAGATCGTTAATCAATCTTTTATAATTACATTTTCGTATTTGGCAGGTGGACTGAGATGTCCGATTTCGATTTAAAATCTTTTCAGTATCTGGCGGATGAACTTTCGCCTGAGGAAGTGATTGCCTTTGAGCAGGAACTTCTGAAAAATCCTGAACTACAGATTGCTCTTTCCGAGTCGTCAAAAGTTCTGGCTGCACTGCAACCCATTTCTTCGCATGAAATCGCTCCTGTCATTTCGGCTTCATCACCAGCCTCACATCAGCAAAACAAAAGAACGTCCAGAACCTTCCATCGTCTTTTAACGGGGATCGTTCCTGCATTTCTCATCGGCTTATCACTCGGCTATTTCAGTTCTGAATGGAAGACATCGCCTTCATCGGATGTGACGATAATGAATCCTCAGCCTGCGACCTTACCACAGAATCAGAATGCAATTATCGCATCCGCCTGGTACGACCTGCAAACAGAAGCCAATGACGACGTGATTCATGTTTCGCTCTCCGATGAAGATCTGCTGGCTTATGAGGAATCTCTCCCCGTAAGTGCAGAGGATGACGATTCACTGTCCATTCCCAACTGGATGATTGCAGCCGTACAAACCCGCAAAGAGGAATTGCTCCCCGCCTCGCCTTCAATCGAACTTGAGCCAGAGGCCCTTTAAATGATGCTAATCAAGAACACACTTCCCATTACAATTGCGATTATCGCGGTTATTTCATTAGGTAGACCTGGCGAAGCGATGAAACCGGAACGTAACAGTTCCAGCGTTTCCGTCTCTAAAAACACCGAGTCAAAAAGTACGGATTCAAAAAATATCGACCAATGGGAAATTACTCCGGAACGAGAAGCTGCTGCATTAAAATTTGCGGAACTTCATCACCCGGAGTTGGTTCAATTACTCGAGGCTCTCCGGGAAATTGATCCGAAACAGTTTCATAAGGCGATTGAAGAGATTTTCCGTGTCAGTGAAAGACTCGCCCGGTCCAAAAGTCGTTCTCCAGAACGTTATGATCTCGAACTCAAAGCCTGGAAGCTGACCTCTCGTCTAAATCTGCTGGTCGCCTCATTGCCGATGACTTCAGATTATGAAGCTGCCATGCAGGACATTAAAAAAGCATACACACGAAAGCTGGAAATTCAGGTCAAACTGCTGGAAATGGAAGAAGTTGTTGCCCGCAAACGACTCGAACGAATTCAGGAATCAATTGCCAGCAGTAAATCTGATCAAGAAGAAAATATCGACAAACAGTTGCAGCGCATTCGCAAAATGTATCCGCCTGAAAAAACTGAAAAGCAGGCAAAACAATAAGACTTTGATTCAATTATAAGTCGTCGACAACAATTTGAGACGGCGATAACTCACACAGCACAGTTTTCATTGAGGGAGCTGAGATGAAATCCTACCTGGTTATCCTGATCACAGGACTATCACTGCCGTTGACTCAACTGGCTGAACTTCGCGGCGAAGTCATCCCACCAATCAATGAGCGTTTCAGTCAGGAAACTGAAGAAACTCCAGACTTCCAGCGTCATCTGCTGCCAATGTTCAGCAAAATCGGCTGTAATGGCCGATCTTGCCATGGATCGTTTCAGGGACGAGGTGGATTCCAACTCTCGCTGTTCGGCTACGATTTCAAAATGGATCACGATGGTCTGTCCGAGCGAATCGACACCGACGATCCTCTCGAAAGCTATGCCTTGCACAAAGCGACCAATGTGGAAGAACACGAAGGTGGCGAGAGAATCAAAACAGGCAGCTGGGAATATCAGGTCTTTCTAAACTGGATCGAAGCGGGTGCAAAACCGGTTGAAAAACCTTTCAAACTGGAACGCCTCGAAGTCACTCCCAATGAAATCGTATTTCAGTCTGCTCAGGATTCACAGTCGTTAAATGTCGTCGCAGTCTGGGAAAATGGTACCCGGGAAGATGTCACTCCATTATGCCGATTCCAATCCAACGACACTTCCATCGCGGAAGTGAGTGAAAACGGAGAAGTCACTGCCCAGACAGCTGGCGATTCCCACATCGTTGTCTTCTACGACAACGGCATCACCGCAGTTCCAGTCATTCAGCCCGTCAGTGATCGCACCGGCAAAAACTATCCTCAGGTCGCTACACCAACTCGAGTGGACGAACTGGTTGTTGAAAAATTGCGTAAGTTGGGAATCGTTCCCTCAGAAACGTCTCGCGACGAAGATTTCCTGCGACGCGTCACACTCGACATCACAGGAACCTTGCCGACTCCTCAACAGGTTCAGGATTTCCTCGCCGACAAATCAACTGAAAAGCGTTCTCGTAAAATCGATGAACTACTCGAAACCCCTGCCTATGCAGCCTGGTGGGCAACTCGTTTCAATGACATTACCGGGAACAACATCAACCAGCTCAACAACGTATCTTACAACAATAATAAAGTGTCCGAGGAATGGTACGAATGGGTGCGACATCGTTTCGAACAGAACATGCCTTACGACAAAATTGTCGAAGGCATTGTGATGGCTGAAAGCCAGAAGAGCGATGAAACTTACGAAGAATACTGTAAACGCATGACAGAGATTTTTAATGATAAATCCTGTGAAAGCTTTGCGGATCAGGACTCACTCCCTTACTTCTGGGCTCGCAGAAACTTCCAGAAACCGGAAGACCGTTCTATCGGCTTCGCCTACACATTCCTCGGAATTCGCATTCAATGTGCTCAATGCCACAAACATCCGTTTGATCAGTGGACACAGGAAGATTTCGTACAATTCCAGCCGATCTTCTCCCGCACCCGCTATTCCCCAAACGGCACCGACCGCGATGAATACCAGGCAATGCTCGACAAAATCGATGTCGATGGAAATTTGCGTGGCAACGACTTGCGACGCGAACTGGCGAGAAAACTCGGCAAAGGCGAAGTGGTTCCCTTCCCTGCTCTGGTCGATCAGGCTCCGCGAGTCAATCGCAACAATAAGAATTCGAAAAACAGCAATAACATCGGCCAGACTGCCCGTGTGCTGGGTGGAGAACCATTCGATCTGAACGATTATCAAAATCCTCGTGAACCGCTCATGAAATGGTTACGGGGTGATGCACAGGAACTATTTGCGAAATCGTTTGTGAATCGTGTCTGGGCGAATTATTTCCATCGGGGAATTGTCGAACCGACTGACGATTTGAGTCTGGCCAATCCTCCAGCCAATGAAGCTCTTTTGAATCATCTTGCTCAGGGCTTCATCGATCACAAGTTTGATATCAAATGGCTGCATCGGGAAATCTGTAACAGCAATACGTATCAGTTGAGCTGGCAGCCGAATGAGACCAATATCCAGGATGACCGCAACTTCAGCCGAGCCGTGCCTCGCCGAATTCATGCCGAAGTTGCGATGGACGTCATTGCCCAGGCAACTTCAGGGTCCGAGGAAAACGCAGTTTATTTGAGCGATCTGAAAGATCGTGCGATTGCCATTCCTGGCACTGCTCAAGGGCGTGGAGGCAATAACTATGCATTAACCATCTTTGGAAAATCCTCTCGTGAAAACAATTGCGACTGCGATCGTTCTTCAGAGCCTACCTTACTGCAAACTCTCTATCTGAATAACGACAGCGAACTCCTGTCGGAAATCGATTCACGCAAAGGCTGGCTGGCAGAGCTTGCCAAAGAGTGGCAGGCTCCGTTTGATGCCAAAACCGAGCAGGTCGATGCCAAGCCCAAAAATTATGACGAAGTGGTTGAACGGTTTGAAACGTATCTTGAAAAACTGAAAAAACAGAAGGATTTCGAGAAAATCAAAACCGTCAAAGCCAAAATGAAATCTTATAAAGCCAGGTACGGACAGGCCGAAGAAAACACCGAAGTTGTTGATGCAAAAGTCGACTCGAATATTGATTACACATCTGCCATCAATACGGCTTACCTGAGAACGCTCAGCCGGTATCCCACTCAAGTCGAATTGCAGCGTTCACTCTCTGCAGTAGAGTCTGCGGACAATCCGGTCGATGGGATGCGGGATATCATGTGGGCTCTGCTGAACACCAAAGAGTTCATCATCAACCATTAAACAGTTGCTGATCACAAAGCTGCAGGTCAGGCATAGTCTGACAAAATCGAAGTCAATAATTGATCCAGTCAGGCAGTGCCTGACCTACGAAACTTTACAATTCTAACGGAATTTAACACTTCCATTCATAATTATCTGGAGTAGAAATCATGGCAATGCACAAAACTTGCGATGGAGCCAAGCGACGCGATTTCCTGAAAGTGGGCGCACTGGGGTTTGCGGGGTTGTCACTGAGCCAGTACCTCAACATCGCTCAGGCTGGTGGTGTGAAATCGACTGCCAAAGCGAAGTCTGCGATTTTCATCAATCTGCCCGGTGGTCCAAGTCATATGGACACCTTCGACATGAAACCCGACGCGCCAGCCGAGTATCGTGGCGAGTTCAATCCGATTGACACGAACGTCCCTGGTATCCAGATCTGCGAACACTTGCCGGAACTTGCCAAAGTGATGGATAAGTTCGTGATCCTCAAGGGCGTTTCTCACACACTGGCCGCTCACCAACTTGGTTCCGAATATGTGAATACTGGAAACCGTCCATTGCCATCTCTGGAATTTCCAGGCTACGGAGCCGTCATTTCCAAAGAGCGTCCAACCGTTCCCGAATTACCACCGTTCGTTTCGATTCCGAACACGAGCCAACGTCCCGGATATCTGGGCGTTCAATATGCTCCGCTGCATACGGGTTCAACACCACGAGCAGGTCAGTCTTACAGTGTTCGTGGTCTCGATTTAAGAAATGGCTTGACCGTTTCAGATATCGAACGCCGTAAAAACCTGCGTGGCGATCTCGACACGGCTTTCTCTGGCTTTGAACAGCAGAACGATCTGCTGAAAGGGCTCGATCGCTTTTCTCAGCAAGCCTACGACATGGTCACTTCGCCACAGGCACGCAATGCTTTTGATGTCAGTAAGGAATCGCCGGAATTTTCTCAGATGTTCGGCGAATCCCCATTCGGTCAAAGCTGTCTGCTGGCAACACGATTGATCGACTCGGGCGTTCGGTTTGTTTCTGTCTCAACCGGCGGCTGGGATACTCACCGCGATGGTTGGAATAATCTTAAGACAAGATTGTTGCCACCTCTTGATCAGGGCTTGGCTGCCTTGTTCAAAGGTCTGGAAATGAAAGGCCTGCTTGAAGAGACAGCTGTGCTGGTCACAGGTGAATTCGGGCGCACACCAAAAATCAATAATGAACGCGTCGGCCGCGATCACTATCCCCGCGCCATGTTCATGCTGATGGCTGGTGGCGGGATTTCTGGTGGTCGAGTGATCGGTGCCAGCGATGACAAAGCCCTCGGCCCCTTGAATGAAGCGATCACGCCCGATGATGTCGCCGCTTCTTATTATCATGCACTGGGCATCAATCATGAACAGGAATATCATACATCGACTGGTCGACCAGTAATGATTGTACGTGATGGGCATGTCATCAACGAACTGTTTACATAATGGAGTGTATTCTGAATTCCTGCCACTGTCGGTCAAACTGACAGTGGCATTTTCTCGATAGCAACGACTTTCTAGAGCATATTCAAAAATTGACTGCAGCGTTCGGCAGGAGCAAACACAGCGTTTATAGGCCGTTTGGTGTCCAAGCGACTACAGAAACCATTTGAAAATGGTCTAGAGGAGTTCCAATTTAATGTACCGCGTTTGGCCTGAGCAAACATAGCAACTCAGGACACAACGCGTACATGCGAAGGCACATTGCATTAAAAATGCTCAAGACGCTCACTGTTCTGGTGAGGTTTATATTGATTTGGAACAGGTCGGTATCATGCTGATTTGTTCTCTTAAAAAAGGGGTGAGGGGAATGCTGATTCGAATGATGAGTGCGGTGATGATGCTGAGCATGGTCTGCTGTATTGCTCAGGCTGAAAAACCCGCCAATAAGGAAAACAAAGGCAAAAAGGGAAATCAGGAGCGCGTTCCACAAGTATTGGCTCTGCCGGATTCGATTGAATTGACAGCCGATCAGGAAGCGCAAGTCAAAAAGATTCGTGCTAAATTTGCCGACAAAGCCCAAGAGATTCAAAAGCAGACTCAGGAAGTGATTCCAGCCGAATTGCGGAAGCAACAGATGGCAGCTGTCAAAGCTGCCAAAGAAGCAGGCAAAACTCAGCAGGAAATCCGCGAGATCATGAAATCAACTCAGGATGAACTCTCTGCTGTCGATCGTGAGAAAATTGCTGAAATCCGCAAACAATCTCAGGCTCTGAAAACAGAATTCCTCAAGGAAGTCCGCGAAGTGCTCACTGAGGACCAGCAGGCTAAACTGCCATCAGTCAAAGAAGCTAAAGGCAAAGGAAAAAAGCCTAAAAAGTCTGATTCCTAAACCATGAATAGATCATAGTCTTCAATGTCAAACGCCAGATTCTCTTGGGATCTGGCGTTTTTCGTTGATTAAACCGGCATTACCAGCCTGATTCTCCTGTTGCTGGATTTCAGTTTCTCAGATAGAATCCGATTCTGAATTCCATGGGGGGAATTCCAGACAATGTTTGAAATCGGTCTTTCTGCAGCAGAATTTTGCTGAGTGACCAAAAAATATTTAAGGAAGAATCAGATGCAGGGACGCATTGCTGGTTTTTTGATGACCATTTTTATGGCTCTGCCGCTGGCTGCCATTCCGCTGATGTCTATCTTTGGCATCCCGCAATTTGGATCACTCGCTGCAACCATCGATGAAACTGGTTTTCTGGCTGAGGATCCGATCGCCGATACCTCCGCTCCTTCCTGGTCAGACTCCCCTGTCCCAGTTTTTGGAGAGTCTGCACAGGACTCCACCCCGGTCAATTTTTCGAACAACTCTACAAATAACAGTCCGGTTCAGACAACATCCCTGGGAAATTCACAGGATTTTCCGACGCCCTCTGCATTAGGAAATCAGGAAATTTCCGGGACGATGACCTGGGATCAGGGGATTGCCCGACTGGCTCAGATGGGAATTACCGATTATCGCATTCAACCGGGAATTGTCCCGGGCACATCTCACTTTGCCTGCTACGCACGCCCCGCCAGCAAAGCGACTGTTCTACGATTCGAAGCCGAGGCAAACGATCCTCTGCAAGCCTTATTGAAAACTCTCGAGCAGGTTGAACCCTGGCATGAAGCCAGAAGTCAAAGCAATAAAAGAGTGATTTTTTAGAGCATTCCCAGATTGATATGACAACTCACCCGTTCTCACGACAGACCGACTGGTCATCGAGGACTTCAGCTGCGATCTGGCAGCAAAGTTCTCGAGAACGGGAACGCATTGCTCGAATTTACGCTCATTCCGCCGAGACCACAGTCTCAATCACTGGAATTCGCACACCGCAGATTGCCCGACTGGAAGCTGTTCTGTTTGTCGCGGACAGCCCACTCTCGTCACGAAAACTTGTCGATGCCGCCAAGCTGGTCGATGCGAAGCAGTGTCATGAATTAGTCGAGCAACTCAATGAATTGTACGATGCCGATCAGTCTCCCTTTCGCATTGAGCAGATTTCCAGTGGATACCAGTTGCTCACACGTCCAGAATATTCTCAGTGGCTTGATCGGATTCATCAGCGGCATGTCGAAATGAAACTGACGCCTCCCGCTCTGGAAACATTGACGATCATCGCCTATCGCCAGCCGATAACCCGAGCCGACGTCGAAGCGATTCGCGGTGTGCAGTCCTCGGAAGTCATCAAGCAATTGATGGAACGCCAATTGATTCGTATCGGCGGCGAAGACGATTCCCTTGGCCGTCCATTTCTCTATGAAACGACTAAAGCGTTCCTGCAATACATGGGCATCCGGCGTGTCGATCAACTTCCCAACTTTGCCGAACTTCGCAAAGGGGGCGAGTTGGATCCTGCGGTTTCAGAACAAAATGAAGACGAAACTCAAAGCGAAGTGAATACTTCCAACGCAGCATGAGAGAAAATCATCTCACCTCGAAACATCAGTATTGAAGTTACGTTTTTTTTGTGGATTTATTGTGATTGCGATTTCCACCCCAGGCCCGAAAATCCTGGCAGCGATACTGGGCAAAACTCAGTGTCGACTTCAGTACCATAAAGCCTCTCGTAATCTCAGAAGATTGTTCAATCCATTTATTGTCCTTGCTATGGGTCTAAATCCCTCGCCTTCAGGCGAAACCTTCAGGTTCATTTTTATCGTGGGTTCAAATTTGTCCAAGGACAATAAACACCTGACATGTGAGCGAAAGGACTTCAGTCCGAAGCTCACGGCCAAAAAGCCTATCGGCTTCAGCCGATAGTAATTCAGCTGAGACGTGTCTGTTCGTCTTTAATAAATAGCAGGTCTTCAAC
>DEML01000048.1:4710-5099 GCA_002359185.1 Planctomycetaceae bacterium UBA2671 | reverse complement strand
AATCCTCTCAAGCGACCACGCGGCGTGATGTTACTCTCGCCACCTGGATGTGGGAAATCACAGTTTTGCAAAGGATTGGGAAGTGAGGTTGGACGTCCGGTCCTGATTCTTGACGTCGGAAGCCTCATGGGGTCACTTGTGGGGCAAAGTGAGGAGCGAACTCGACAAGCATTACGAACGATCGACGCAATGGCTCCCTGTGTCGTCATGATCGACGAAATCGAGAAAGCGTTTGCGGGCGTGAATGGCAACGGTGATTCGGGTGTCGCGGCACGCATGTTTGCCACATTCCTCGGCTGGCTCAATGACCATGAATCAGATGTGTTTGTCGTATGCACCTCAAATGACATCACTAAGTTGCCACCCGAGTTCAGTCGCAGCGAAAGATT
>DEML01000048.1:0-4682 GCA_002359185.1 Planctomycetaceae bacterium UBA2671 | reverse complement strand
CTCGGCTGGCTCAATGACCATGAGTCAGATGTATTTGTCGTAACCAAGTCATCAGAATCCGTTCAGGTATCCCGGCATTGGCGCAAACAGAGCAGAAGTAATGACGAAAGGAATGCAGGCGACCATCCACAAAACTGGGCTCATCTGAATTGCCAGGAAATCTCGGCGCCAGCGGTGCCAGGACATCACGAATCAAATTCCGGCGTACCGTGTCAGGCTTGATCTTTCCTCCGAGTGGTCCATGAAAAACGCGGCCATCTTTGTTTTGATCAAGGTTCGATAAAATGTTTTCCAGTTCCTCATGGATTGGAAAGGAACGATTATATCCTGATTTGGTGGATCGAAGTTCTCGTGTACCTCGTTTCCGAGACATGCTTTCGTCCTTTAATGTAATCATACATCGATCAAAATCTATGTCTGACCAACGCAGGTTTGCCAGTTCGCTAATGCGAAGTCCCGTTGTGGAAAGAGCGAGCAAGACTGATCTTAACCAAATTAGATTTGCTTCTTCGCAGTGTTTCAGAATCGCTTGAACCTCGTCAGATCGCCAGCAATAAGTATCAGTTCCCTGAGCTTTTTTCATGGGGTAGGCGAACAATGCCTCTGATGGCAGGTGTTGATTTTGCACAAAGAATTTTAAGATCTGTTTCAGTGTATTTAATTCCAGATATTCTGTTGCATAGGCATAAGACTCACCATCAAGCCAACTGGCATATGCATCAAGGACCTGACGATTGACTTGATTCCAATAGTGCACGCCTTGGCTTTCAGCGAATACCAGGAACTTGTCTAATACTGCACGATATCGCTTAGCGGTAGAAGAACGCGGCCCACCGGCCACACGAGGGCGTTTCACAAAATTCTCATATAATTTGCGGCCAGTAGCCAATTCCAGTCGTTGAGAGGTCTCCGTCTTTAGGAGTGACTGATCCGCGAGGCCTTGTTGAACAGCCATCACCAAATCTAGTTCATGTAAAGCATCAATTGCTGCGTCCTTTTGTCGAACCCCAAGTGATTGACGCCCCAGCGGAGGCGAATTCGACCGACCGTCAGCGAAGTAGACTCCGTTTCGATCCCCTAGTAACCAGCGGAAATATTTGCATTCAACTTCCTCTTTCTTGCGTTGTTTTGGCATGTTGATATCTACTTTCTTTATTTTCATTATGATCTATGACTGATATTTTGAGAGAGCCCGTCTCCATTTTGCAGTCGGCCCCGGTAGTGAGCTTTTATCACGATCACGAAATGAAGGCTTTGAGCTATTTTCCGCATCGGGCGAGCAGTCCGCAGATGACAAGAGAGCATCGACGGGAATAAGAATTCGTGTCCCGGGGCCTCCCGGTTGCCAGAAGGGAATTTTTCCCTCACGGATTCTGCGTCGAATCGTGGAGTCTGATAGCGAGACTCGTTGGCTGCATTCCTCAATCGTCAGATAGACTTGAGATGGCAAAGTGGTCACGGTGTCGTCCAACTTTAATACTAAATGATCAGTTAAATCAAAGATCATTAGTATCGAATTGGTCACACCAAAAGAGGTGAGAGCGTGCAATTGCGCTCTCACCTCTTTGAAAGAGTTACGTCAGCAAATTTCAACGTAGCGGTGCATCCAGTCATCACCAAGCCGGTCTGAAAAATGACGCAAGTCGGCCTTAATGGTATCATCACTGACATGTAAAATTTCTGCAAAGGCGGAGATCAAGGCTCCCTTTTTACGATGAAGTTCTTTGGAATAGCGCTGTTGAAGAACTCGCCAGTAATGTTGCAACTGAAACTGTCGTCCATAAGCGGGTATGGCATTCTTGGCGGTGTTGGTTTTACCAATAATCTGCATCCATTCCTGGAGATGTTCGGGAGGGTTCCGTGGACGCAAGGTCTCTTCCATCATCTCAATGATCACTCCACTCCCTTGGCTTGGATAAATATCAGGCAAAGTGAAGGAGTTCTGTCCATGCCCAAATGGTAATCGTGAATACGATCGCAATTCGGGAAATCGCGGTGCAACAGGAATTGGCAAGTAGGGAGCCGCCAATGTTTGTAGACGCCATCGATCAAAGAATTCACGAAATTCAGTCAGCCAATTTACGTCATCGCGCCACACGAATTTCTCTGGGGACGAAGAGTGAACTGGTTTGGGAAAACCGTGTCTGTTAATTTTCTCCCTGTGACGCTCCAATAGCTCATCGTGTTCATTAAGAAAAGTTGGTTGAGTCAAGAGCCAACCCAAGTAGCCACGCAACGGGACGTCAAATGCTGCGAGTCGCTTCTCACCAATTCTGGCAATATTCTCACCTTTTGCTGGTGTTTTCTTGAGGATTTTGGATCCTGTTGAATCGATCGTTAAGGGATCTCTCGGTCGGAGATAAATATAGTTAAGCGTGCAATTTTTCCATATCCCGACATCATCTTTCAATGGATTGATTGCTATTGATAACTCAATTTCTAGTAGTACATTATCAGGAATTCCAATATTTGTTCCTCTTCTGCTGAAAACCAGTCTTAGCAGATCAGGAGGAACAGTAAAAAAAAGTCCTCGCTGGATTTCAGGTTTATCTTGCCAAGTTAACGGAATCGTGATCATCTTGATCCCACATGCTTGGAGTTGCTCCCCGAGAAGCTTACGGTATGAAACGATAATGATCCGCCCCTTTTTTTTAGTAATTTCTGAAATCGCTGCAATAGCTCAATTCAATCTTACGGACCCCATAGAGTTGAGATAAGCCCATTTCAATGTTTTTTACGAAATCCCGGATGTCAATGTTCATAAAATGGTTTCTACAAACTCAGAACTTCAGCCTAGTTTGAACGTTGCGTTGCCTCCTGAAGATTATTTTTAATCGTCCCAATGGTGACGATCCCACAGCTCATTTCGCTTGCCAGCAAATTCATCACCGTATCATTCTCAACTGGAATCCTCCTGATCCACCGAGTGAATTGGTGCATCATCAGTCCAGCAGCGAGATTGGCCGTGTAGATGGTGGACTGGGTCGTGCAGGTTCCGGTTTGGGCCTGGGTTTGAGGGAACAGGGTGGTCGTGTAATGAGCTTGGGATGGCAGGTCGGTGGCTGTGAGAATACGGATGACTTCGCCGAGCATGCGGCCATCGCACCAGAATTGTGTCTGGTCTTTGACGGATTTCCAGATCGCCGAGCGACTGCTGATCGAATCGACGCAGCAGAACACGACATCGCCAGGTTCCTGCTGCGGTCGAAAGCGATCGAGAACGGTGACGACTTGGATGCCGGGATCGATCCGTTGAATATGTTCGGCCGTAGCCTCGACCTTTGAGCGGCCTAGGTCGCTCTGCAAATATCCCTGCGTGGTAATGTTGGTCGGCTCGACGATATCAAAATCGATGAGCTGGAGTTGTCGGGCGCCGATGGATGCGAGTTGGATCGCAACTTGACGTCCAATGGCCCCAATGCCGATCACAGTCACTTTCAATTCCTTGAGTTTGTCCAGGGGGACCAGTCCTCTTTGTCGACTGAAACGATCTGCTGTATTCATAAATTCTCCTGAGTTGTGCTGTCGTGATAGGGATGAGGCCATTCCTTAAGGACGATCAATCGGCTTCCCGGAAATCAAACAACGGGGTTGAGTTCTGGTAATGACCGGTGTTGTGCCTGTTGTCGCAGAACCAGTCCTGCCCCTCTCGTTTCGATAGCAGTGATTGGGATGACAGTTCTCTGACACAGGAATCGTACTCCTCGCTCCAAGTCTGATGATCAGCAGCCGGGAATGGGGATTTGTAATCCACTTCGATTTGCATACGCAGTTGGGCGGGGCCGCCATGCCGCCAATAAAGATCTGCATACGTCCTGCCCCCTTGAGCAATGATAAACATGACTGCCCAGTCACAGTTGCCGAAGACCCGCTCGAAAGTTCTCACATCGACAGGACTCGGCAGTGGTGAATCTCCCGGGTGCGTGTGGATCCAGATCCGTGCAAACTGTTCAGGACGTCGTCCGAGTTCGACCTGATCTTCAAAGAAGTCCGCCACAGCGGTATCTGAAAATTCAACAGTCATTTCAGTGCAGTGCTGTTCGACAATCACAATGTCGTTCACGCATAACAGATCATCCTGCTCAGTGATGCCAAACCCGCCAACTTCCGTCGGCCCGGCATCACGCAGGAATAGCAGTTTCGCCCAGGCATACGGGCTGAATCGCAGTGTGGGACGTTTCGAGAGTTGGCAGCGTTTTCTCCGAGGGCGTCTCAGGTGACGGCGTGTCAGTGGATGTGTCTTCCGGTTCGGCATCGTTTTGCTCCTGTTGCAGGGTGTGGCAGTTCTGACAAAGATCATTCTCCAGGCAGCTGTGACAGGTCTCGCTTTCACATTCCTGGCAACTCTGTAGACAAACACGGCAGTAACTCTGATCACAATCTTCACAGGCTTCCGCACACTCGCTGCACAACGAGACATCGCAGTCCTGACAGCGACGCGTGCAGTGATCACAAACCTGTCCATGACATTGCTCGCAGGAATTGCAGTCGTCGCTATCGACCGTGTCCCCACAATCCCCGCAGTGGACTCCATTCCAGTCCTCCAGATCAACGTAAGCCGAGGCGGAGTTGTAGGTTCGCAGGATCTGACGTGCGGTCAGAAAGAAATCGCACAAACGTCCTTCCGCGAGTGCCCGATTGATGGCGTGCAAACCATCGCCAACGAACAGATTCTCGCTTTG
>DEML01000012.1:18678-25854 GCA_002359185.1 Planctomycetaceae bacterium UBA2671 | reverse complement strand
CTCAAAATTCGAAAGATTGTCGCAAAAGACATTTAGTATTCGAGACTTTTGAAGTACGAAGCGATTTGTGAATTCACAGAAATGTACTTTATAAACTTTCGATTCCGACCAAAAATCGCGAAAGCGGCGAAAGCGTTTTTGGCCTTAAGCTGTTGCCTCGCAAGGCCTTAATGACGCAAGTCCATATAAGTCAAGAACTTACAATAAGATTGAGCATCGGACTACGGAACCGAAGGAGTATTGAAGATGCACTGGATCGGATTCTTCTTTGTGCTTCTCGTATTGACTCTTCGCAATCCCTCACTCCTTGGAGTCGGGCTGGGATTAGTAGCAGGGTATTCCCTCATGTTCTTTTTCTTCAAGTTGCTTGGCGGTAATGGAGGACCTCTGAGATGATCGATCTTTGGGATGTGGCTGGAGCATTATTGCTCCTTTTGATTTTGATCATTCCGCTTCTGATCGTTGGTGGATTACCCGTTGAAACACTAATCGGGATCATCGGGTTATTCGTAGCAGCCATAGCCTTTGCAAAACAAGGTGAAAAATGAATCGCCGAAATTTCATCGCTACACTGGCATCTCTCCCCCTACTCTCTTCAAGATCGCTTCCAACCCTATCGGAGAAGACAAGACGAGCGATCTTAACTATGGCTCACTGCGAATTTGGATTCACATACTTCATCGAGCTAGACGGTCGAGTGGTGATTGATGAAGTCAATCAGGACAAGCTTCAGAGAACTTTGGACATGCCGAATTTGGAGGAGGAATTGAGAAGTCTGCCGAGTATTGAGATTGATCGAGAGGAGCTTTGTATGCTCCGTGCTTGCAGTTCGGATCGTGTAACAAAACTTTTATTTCGGAAATGATTTTCAAAAAAGGTGGGGATAAGGGTGGTCGATTAACAGTATCGTCCACCTACTGAGGTTGTTTTTTAATGATGGGCAATTGAAAAAATCTGGCGGGGAAAATTTGCGAAATCAGAAGTGGGGGATTTAAAAAATTCTGAGGAAATATTTCAGTAATCTACTAATGGTTCATTATTACTTCTCCGCTTCTTCCTTCCAGAATTCTGCAACCGTTTTGTCATTGATCGTCTCCAGCGTCTTTATGGAGCGGAGAAGTTCGGTGTCTCGTTCCTTTTTGAAATCCAAGGTAATAAATTTGAGAGGCAAGTCTTTAATCGGAGATATATCTGAGACTTTTGTCTCCCTTATTTCGAGTATCGTCAGAGGCATTCCCTGTAATGGCGACAGATCGGATACTTGGGACTTATGACAGAGTAGTCGGATTAATGGCATCCCCTGAAGTGGGGACAAATCGGAGACACCTGTATTAGGGACCTCCAGACTGACGAGTGGCATACCTCTGAGTACCGAGAGATTGGTTATTTTTGAATGCCATGCATTAAAATATTCTAAATTCATGTCTTTAAGTGGTGATAGATCGGAAACGCTTGTCGCAGCAATACTCAAATAATTCAGTTTCATTGCCTTGGTTGCAGTGAGATCAGATACTTTTGAGAATGACAAATCCAAAGACTTTAGTGGCATACCTTCGAGTGGCGAAATATCGGCAACGAATGTTGAAGCCAACCAAAGAGTCGATAGTGGCATTCCTTCAAGGGGAGTAATGTCTGATACCAGCGTATTATGGCAGTATAGAGAGGTTAGCTTCATACCTTTGAGTGCTGACAAATCCGAGAATTTTCCCTTTCTCCACTCACTGCCAATGCACACTAACACTTTCAAGCCTGTCAAAGTTCGCACAGGTGAAATGTCTGTCAAGTTGTCGGTAAAGAACGCTAGTTCCGTAACGACACTGTTCTCTATCTTAGGCGAGTGGTGCGAGGCAGGTGTTCCCCATCCAAGTCTATCTATATCTACCCCCATCAGCTTCCCGTCAAATCCCGGATTCAACTCAACCAGCTTTTTACTGACAGCTTCCACCTGCTGCTCGGCAGGCATATCGGCAACGACTTTTGCCCACGGGGCGAAGGCAGGAGTCTCAAAGAACAGTGGCTTTTTCTCTGCTTCTTCCTTCCAGAATTCGGCAAACGGTTTGTCGTTGATCGTCTCCAGCGTCTTGATGGAGCGGAGAAGTTCGGTGTCTCGTTCCTTTTTGAAATCCAAGGTAATAAATTTGAGAGGCAAGTCTTTAATCGGAGATGAATCGGAAACCATCGTCCGTTGGATATCGAGTGTTGTCAGAGGCATTCCCTGTAATGGCGAGAGATCAGAGACAAGAGTGTCATAAAGTCTCAATGCACTCAATTTCATATTCTGAAGTGGTGAAAGATTGGCGACCATCGTGGAATTCACTGTTAGGGAGATTAGCTTATTTCCTGTGAGAGGAGACAGATCTGACACACTAGTACCTTCGAGTTGCAATGATTTCAGCGGCATATCCTTTAAAGGAGATAGATCGAATATGGACTTATTGACACTACATCGTAGCTCGGTCAACTTCATGCCTAGCAGTGGCAAGAGGTCCGAAACATCATTATAGTGAAAATATAAAGTCGTCAGTGGCATTCCCTGCAAGGGTGTTAAATCGGAGACATCATTTGAAAACAGATTGAGTCTGCTCAAAGGAATTCCTGTCAGCGGAGAGAGATCATGCAGCCTGCCTTTGCCCTGCTGGCTGCCAAGACATCCTAGTTCTTTCAAACCGACTAACGCTCGTACTGGTGAAATGTCGGTCACGTTGTCGGTGATTAAACTTATTACTCTGACCTGATCTTTCTCGATCTTGGGGTTACCTACCCCATCGTAACCGGTTAATTTTCCATCAAATTCTGGATTTAGCTCTACCAGCTTCTTACTGACAGCCTTGATCTGTTCTTCGGCAGACAGATTGGCAACGTCCATTTGCCATTGCTTGAAGTCAGGATCGTTGTACGTAGTGACAGGTTTTATCCATGCCAATCTCTCATCAACTTTCTTCCAGAATTCTGAAACAGGTTGATTGTTGATTGTTTCCAATGTCTTCATCGAGCGTAGTAGTTCTGTGTCACGAGTTAGGCTGAAACTAAGCTTTAAATTTTTGAGTGGCATACCCTTCATAAATGATTTGTCCGAGACAAAAATATTTTCCATACTCAAATAATTCAGTGGCATGTTTTTCAGAGCCAAGGGATCGGAAACATGCGTGTTATCACATCGCAGTGTTGACAGCTTCATCCCTTTCAATGGGGAAAGGTCGGAAATGTGATTACAGTTAGAGGCGTGCAATTCTATAAGTGGCATACCTTTTAAAGGAGAAAGATCGGAGACTTGAGAACTGTCACAATATAATGTCGTGAGTGGATTTCCCTGCAACGGAGACAGATCGGATACTTTCGTTACGTTGCACATGAGATCGGTTAGTTTCATCCCTCTTAACGTCGAGAGTTCGTCAACTTGTGTGCCATAGATTCTTAGTTCTGTCAGGGGCATCCCTAATAATGGAGACAGGTCAGCTACCTGCGTCCAACCAATAGATAGAAGTGTCAGCGGCAAACCTTCTAGCGGTGACAAGTCAGACAATTGCCCTTTGCCTTGACTGCTGCCCTCGCAATAGAGACGGCTCAATCCCTTCAAAGCCCTGACTGGGGAAATATCTGTCACGCTGTCGGTGAAAATTCTTAACTCTTTAATATTACCGTTATCTAATTTGGGAGAACCTTGCCCTCCATAATCCGTTAACTTCCCATCAAACCCCGGATTCAATTCGACCAGCTTCTTTCTGACAGCTTCCACTTGCTGCTCGGTAGTCATGGCTGCCACTTCTTTGGACCACAGTCCGTATTCATCCGTTTCAAAGAACAGTGGCTTCTTTTTTTCAACGACAGGAGTAGGCTTGGTACCAACCATTGCTGGCTTCACTTCCAATGGTTCCAGTCTCGCCGTAATCTCCTTTTTCCCGCCCTTTTCCATCTCAAATTCTTGCCCATAGGTCGTGAACCCATCTTTCTCGACCTTGAGCCGATGCTTACCGGGATCGATAGAAAACGTAATCTTGCCGACTCCACCCTTCTGGCTGATCTCAACTTTGCCTTCCGAGTCCAATACCTGCACCATCGCATCCGATTGATTCACTTCAACGATTAGCTTGCCGTCTTTGGTCTGCAAAGAAACGATGATGCCAGCTAAGAGAAGCCCACCGAACAATACTGCACCGAGCAGTACCTTTAGGTTCTTCCACGGCGGCAGCCCGCTTTTTCTCGTGGTCGCTGAAACTAGCTTTTTCGTTTTATGCTGTCGCAACTTGGGCGTCGCCGACAGGTTCTGTGTGAATGTGGCGAAGCTGTTGTCCAGATTCGTGCTGGCTGATTGCTGAATCATGACTGTCGCCTGTTGTCCCACATCCAATGGCTCCAGATCAGAAATCACTTCCGACATCGATTGGTAACGGTCTTCCAGTTTCTTGGCAACCATCTTCTTGAAAATGGCATCCAGTTGCGGAGGAGCCTCTGGACGAGAATCCAAAATGGACGGGATCGGCTTTTCCCGATGAGCCAGCAGTTTTTTCATGATTGTGTCTCCACCGTAGGTCGCTTTGCCGGTCAGCAGAAAATACAGTGAGCAACCCAATGAATAGATGTCGGCACGGGCGTCTGCTGTCTTAGTGTCTAATGCTTGTTCGGGGGCCATGTAGTCAACAGTCCCCATAATTGTGCCGGTGGATGTTAGCTCTGCTTGTGGAGAATCATCGCCAATGCCTTCTAAACGAGCTAGCCCCATGTCAAGAATCTTGACTGTCCCTTCGGTATCCACCAGTAGGTTTGCCGGTTTGATGTCCCGATGAATGACCCCCTGCTTATGAGCGAACTCAAGACCATGGGCTGCTTGCAGCACGCAGTTTACGGCATGCTGGATAGAGAACGGTCCATTTTTTTTGACTAACACTGAAAGGTCGCTTCCCTTCACTAATTCCATGACTAGGAAATGGACGCCGTTGGCACAGTCGGCATCGAGAGCAGAAACAATATTCGAATGGCTGAGCTTTGCTGCGGCTTTGACCTCCCGCTCGAAACGGGTGATCGCTGCATTGCCCTTCGTCGTCGTCAATGGAAGAAGCTTGACGGCAACCAGTCGATCCATGCGACTGTGACGAGCCTTGTAAACCTGTCCCATCCCTCCTTCCCCGATCATTTCCATCAGGATGTAGTTCCCGAGAACCAGCGACTTCCCTTTACCTCGGTAAAGCTCTTCCGCTTGGAACTTCGTCAACTTCTTCTGGCGAACGAGTTCTTTCGCCAACTCCTCAGCATCTTTGGGAGAGGCTTTCGGCGGGATGAAATCCTTGATCGTCTCGCCAGCGAGAATTCCGGTGTCTTCAAGCATTTTGACGTATAGTTCAAGAGGCACGACCATGGTTCAGAAATTCATCATAGGACTAGTTGTGGAAAGGTGAGTATTGCAGAAGTATCGTCCCTGAATGGTGATGGATTGTCCAGTGACAAAAGGAAGGAAAGTTGAATTTGTAAGGACGGTGGCAGTGACTTGGCTAGCAGAATGAAGGCTAACATGAAATCTCCCTACCATTATGGTCATTTCCACCAGTGTCTGCAAAAGGACCAATTGACCGCTTCGTCATCAACACAGATTCACCGAGGGGATATCTTCAGAGGTCACCTTGCAGAACTACCGATCCATTTTCAGTTTCAACAACATTCGTGGATGATCGGTGTAAAGTCTATCTACTCCCATATCAAGTAGTGTCTCCATCGTGGTGCACTCATTAACCGTCCACGCTCCGAAATCCAAACCTGCTGTTTTAACCTTCTGAACTTTCTCAGATGTGACTCCGCTTTGATGTAGTACGAGGATCTCGAAGCCATGTTGATTGGCGATTTGGATATCCTCATCGATGTTCGTGTCGGCTCCCCGATCCCAAAAGACAGGGATTTCTGAGGCAAGCCTCTTTACCTCGATCATGTATTGCAGATTGCCGTCATTTAATCCCACCCAAGACTCAGCGTTCAATCTTTTCACCAATGCTACTGCTTGAGCTACGCAGTCCATCTTGGGCTGTATTGAAACCCGAGTTCGGTTCTGCTTCATCACTATTTTCAACACGTCTTCCAGTAGCGGAATCTTCTGCATTGGACATTCATCAATCGTTTTTCGCATCCGTTTGCGAAAGTCCGTTGCGACATCAACGATCAGTAACTGGTTGTAGGTGGAATCTGGGACAACAAGGTTTTTATCGCCGACACGTTGTGTTGTGCGGTCATGAATAACAACAAGCTTATCATCCTTTGTGACAAAGACATCAAGTTCAATCCAGTCAGCCCCGATTTCGATGCCGCTCTTAAAAGCGGGTAGAGTGTTCTCGGGAAACTCACTGGAATTGCCTCGATGGGCTGTCACACCGTTGTTTAGAAATGAGGATGATTCGAGGGAAGCGACTGGACCATCATCAGCAATGACCTTCGAACCAATGCAGATGATCAACATGAGCAGAGAGAACAATCGAACTAAAGCCATCACTTCTTTGCTTTCGCTACTTTGAAATCAGATTCAACATCAGTATGAACAGATAAAATAATCTAAATAATTAACATCCTACTGACGTTTGTATTCCTGACGATCAAGAACCTTGTTTTTCAGGCTCTTGATTTCGATAGTCATTGCCCCGTCTCGCTTAACGGTTAACAGAATGTAGCTGTCTTCACCTTCGAGATACTTTGAGTTTGGATCGGGATACTGGTTGCCTTTTCCACTCAGTGACGTGTTGTAGTACGGGAAGCCATCCACTTCTGCTCGCTCGGCAAAATAGCCATACCCAGTAATGCAGCAGGTGCCTCGTTGAAACAGTTCGTGCCATTGCTTTTGGGCTTGGTTGCGGACACTTGCGCTTCTCTCGTTATAGAGAGTCACCACGAAACGGGGCGGCTGGTCCATCAGTTTGCTGTACCAAAGAAATTGCTCTGAGTTCTCATCGAACGCATGACAAGTCTGCCACGTCGTCCCAAAGTCTGAAATGTGATTGAAGTCGAGTGCCACAAACCTCAGATCAAACTCGGGCAGGTCGAAATGCCACTTCCACTCATCGTCAGGCAATTCGAAGAAACTTCTGAATGCTAAGGCATCCACATCGTAGACAGATTCGGCTGGAGGTTTGCTTCCACGTGGTCGTATTTCTCGGTCGTGATTTCCCAGTGCAGGCATGAAGGGTGTCGAGCGGAATAGCT
>DEML01000012.1:13229-18562 GCA_002359185.1 Planctomycetaceae bacterium UBA2671 | reverse complement strand
TTATCGCCAGCAGTCAGAAGCAAATGCACGTCATCATTTTCGATGGCGGACAAGTCTGGTTTGCCCTGCCAATCGGCGACGACAGCCACACGTAATACACCGCTGGGATATGCCTTGAATGTGGCATCGGCTGATCTCTGTTCTCCAGTACTGACTGAATAATGGTAGGTCGTATTTCGGTGCATTAATGGGATTTCGACGTGATGCAGTGTCGAGTTTTCATCAATCCGCACGGTCTCACCATAGTCGGTAGTCAAACCAAAATGCACTACGGAATCCCCCTGCTCTTCGGTCATCCAATTGACTACGATCTTGCTGGGATCATTTGTCTTGTGCGTCAGCCAAATACGGTTAATCTCCACTGCCGTAGCGAATTGTGATGTCAGCAAGATCGGGATCAGTATCGAGACAATTTTCATCAGGAACCTCGTTTATATTTTTTATGCGATATGACCTGCATCGCAAACTGATCCCGTTAGCCTATCGCTTCCCTGTTTGAATATGAAGTAACAGGGCAACTCAGTGTCATGAGTTCGAATCATGTTACAAAACTTTTAATTACGAATTTATTTTCAAAAAGCCGTGATGGAAAGGTGGTCGATCCACAGTATCGACCACCTCCTGAGATTGTCTTTTTAAAATGATGGGTAGTCGAAGTAAAAAAATCCGCCAGAAAAATTTGCCGAATCTACCCATTACGGCAATTGGAATCCCTTGATCACCCCAAATTTGAACTAAGCCTCAATCATTCCTCTTTTGATCCACCAATCTTCTGAAGGCTTCTTTCGGTCTTCCATAGCCACGATCCTCTTTCGTGGCAATTGCTGACAACAAAAGATTATTCAATTCGAAACCCAGATCATGTGGAGCAATCTCTTCCGACTCCAGCGCAGATGTTGCTGTCATTACGAGTTCATTCATTGAACCAGTCACCTGACGATTGAGTGCCTTTGCAAAGGATATCGTTCCACTTGAGGGGATGATGAACTCCTCGTAGATCGAAAGCAGCCCATCCTCTTCCATAAACTCACGTATCGTACTGAATGCACGCTGGATGAATTGATTGTCGTGGTTAATGTCGTCGCCATACATCACGCACGAGTACATCGACGCTGTATTACTCATAATGATATATTGAGTGTGATCTACAACGAACAGATGGGCGGACCAGTCGGTTATCGGATTTTCTTCTAACGGCAGTTCCTTCAGTTTGCCTGCTTTGATCTTTGTACTGAGTTTCTGTGAAAGTCTAAAAATCATTGATACGTCCCGTTAAGATAAATCTGCATCAGGCAGATAGTAACGTTATTCGATGTTTGTGGAGATTCAAACAATGCCCATGTTGATAGGGCAATTTGCAGGTAGCTGATCATGTCAGTCCTGTCATCCGAGATTGATGTCACCTTAATTTTTAAAAGCGAGTTCATCCATGCACGAAAAGCGAATGCGAATATATTTAGACGATCACTTGTCGGTGATTGTCGGTGAGATGGAACTGATCGAACGCTGCTATAACAGCAACCGACATTCAGAACTTGGTTTCTTTTTAAAACAACTTCAATCCGATCTCCGAGTGCAAAAAGAGACTGTTGAGAAAGTGTTCCATTGCTTGGACTTTGAAACAAGCATCCAAGGGCAGTTGAAACAGGGAGCGGCATGGCTTGCCGAGAAAATTGGACGATTCAAGCTCAATGATTCCTTGCTGGAATACTCAGACTTGAGTCGAGTGGTGGAACTTGTGGCTTTGCTGGCAGTTACGCAAGAGCGGATTGCATTATGGGTAACGCTCAACTCACTGAGTAATACTGATCTCCGTTTCAAGGATTTCGAATTCTCGTTGATCCTTTCACAGTCTGAGTTACAGCTTGAGGAATTGAAAACTTATCACTGTTCAGCAATCAAGAAGGCATTTGCCAGTAATCGATAAATTGATATTTTTCTGGCTCCAAATAATCGTGTCGAAAATATTTAATTGGAAAATGATTTTCAAAAATGGGGTTTGGGTGGTCGTTATCCTGCAATAAACCCAATGTAATCTGGCTTCAAGCCAGAAAAGAATGTGTCTGCCATGAAAGTAAACTGGACTGCACAGGAATTGGCAGAATTTTGCAGAAGAGAATGTTTTACATTGGTCTTCTGGAAATCAGTCGGCATCGCTCTGGTATGGTCATTATTAAATCTTGGGATCGTTTTTGTTGGTGGTCATGTCATCAGATGGACTTTTAGAATACACGAACTCTTCTCTTTTTTGTTCATCCCAATTCCGATCATTTTGATCGTCGGGTGGATTGCAGGATGGATTCACAATTCAGTGAGAATCAGAAAAATGATTTATGTCATTTCTGGACTTGCTTATCTTGCCGTAATCCCTTTAATCCTTTTATCGGTAATCATGGCAATGGGCTTTGCATCAGTTCGCTAAGTTAAGAAAACGTCATAGCCAACTTGTATGATGCGGTTCGAATTGCCACCAAGAACCGTTGACTGGAATTACCAGTATGATTTGATGTGATCATGAATCCATTGAATCGACTGGCTGCAATAGTTTCAACTATTTCACCTTGATCCAATCGACCTCCAACTTGAAAGGACCAGCCTTTTTGTCCCCGAGCAGGAAGCCAAGTCCAGACACATTAGCTGGATTGAGTTTCTCATTTGGAAAAATTCTGCCTAGCCATGTAGCGACAAATTCATCGACTGGTAATTCAACTTCGACCCATTCGTCTTTTATGGTCTTGAATGACTGTCGATAGGAGAAGCCTCCGAGATTTCGTTGGGCATACAAATTGAACTGGTATTCACGCCCATCTCCCTTCACTCGGGCTACGATAACATCATCTAACTCCAATGCAGATATCTCGCCTCTTGCTCGGACTGAGGCGAAACCACCATTATTTTCCAATGACAATGTACCGAAGAATTCCATCTTATTGTCATCGTTGATCTTGAACCTGCCTTCAGAGCGACCTCCCATCACACCATCATTAACGACTTGCCACGGTTTGACTGCATCAGGTGTTTCGAACTGGAAGATGACTCTTTCACCATCGCCATCAGCCGCCATTGTTACGCTTCCAAGAGTAAGCAGAAGCAGAATAGTATGCAGAATCATTTTTTCAAATCCTTTTACTGATTAGAGGCTGCTTGAGGTGGCTCATCACAGTTCGTGAAAATTCGATACTGGATCAATCCCAATGTATATGCTTGGCAGCGAAGCATCTTTTTCATTTTAGGCGCACAGACTCAGAATACCGAAGAGTATTTCAAGTGCTAATGAAATTGAGCAAGAAGAATTAGTCGAACCAAAATCGTGAGCTTCGCAGTTTCAGCGCAATCATTGGGCTGAGAAATAAAACCAAGAGTCCCAGTGGCATCAATCCGCCTTCGAAAATGTTGTAATCAGAAGCGATTCGTTCCCAACTCATTCCCATCACGATACGACCGAACATGACCTCAAAAGCTACAGTCAACAACCACCAGACCAAGCCAACTAGCAACAACTCCCTTGGCTGTTTTGCTCCGATCCATCGAATCGTCAGATAGGCAATCACCAGAATGATCACAGAGCCAGTAAACACACCAATCTGATTGGAGCGGAACTCTCCGACCAGTGGGGCAAGCGTAACTGCTCTGAGAATTCCGTGGATGATCTCGGCGGCGATCAGGATGAGCCAGATCACAAAAACACGACCTAAACTAATTATGAGGTATCGTTTTTTAATGCTCTTCGAGTCGTTTAACGTCATCCCTCTTGATCCCACCGACGTTCGTATTCTTGACGATCCAGCACTACTAGAGCGAATCATGTTGCAAAAACATTAATTCGAAAATGATTTTCAAAAAGCTGCGTGGAAAAGGTGGTCTCTACCCAGAGGAGGCATCTGTCGACAACACTTTTACACAATCATTTATCAAGCAGCCTTCCTCTCAAATGATTTCACCAGACCACCCACATGGGAAGCAACATAAACTTGCTCCATTTTAAGTGTTTCAACCTCCTCAGGCATGGTTGCGAGCGGAGGCAAATTATCACGACATGAGTGCGAACGGTGATGGTTGTAATAATCGCAAAATTCGCTCACGAGATAGTTCAAATGCCGTTCCCCAAAGATGATAAACTTCGATAGGCATTCCAGCTTGATCGTCTCGATAAAACGCTCGCAGCGACCATTCAAGTTCGGCGATGCTTTGGGTAATGGATTCGTCCGAAATCCAGCATTTTTTGCAGTTTCTGTGAACTTCCTCGAAAACTTCGTATCTCGGTCATGGATAATTATATCTGGCTTTTTCTCCCGATCTTTAGTTTGCTCAGCAAACCAATTCGTCTGCTCGCAAACCCATGCTGAATCGGGATGTAAAGTTGATTTTGTGACGATGACTTCTCTCGATTGCAAATTGATGAATGCCAAGACATAAAGGTCTCGTAATCCCTTTTTGGTAAGCGATTTGACTGAGAAAAAGTCACATCCCCATAACGTCTCCTCATGTCTTTTTAAAAATTCAGTCCACGAATCAGAGGTTCGATCTGGTCCGGGAACGATTTCTTCCTCTTTGAGAATATTGCGAACCGTTTGGCGACTTATTTTCTTGATCCCAAGCTTCCGCAATTCCCCAATAATTCTTGTATAGCCAAATCCTGTCGTCTTGGCGATTTTGATCACCAGATCACGAATCTCTTTCGGCTTACGCTGACCGCCTTTTTTCTTCTTGGATGTTGGTTTGCCCCCCTTCTCTTCCCGTAACCACCGACAAAATGTGGCAGGCGAAACGATTGAAACCAATTCTTCGATAGCCTTACCAATAATCTTTCCATACTTAATAAGGATTCGACGTTCTTCCGTTGTCGTATGGATTTGCTTGGGCAGTCGCTTACGGAGAATCTTGTTTTCCTGTTTCAGGTATTCAACATATTTTGCGAGTTCGTTATCTGTTGCCGAGGCGATCAGGTGTAGCAAAGGGTGAAACAGCTTGCTCTTCATGTTATGGTAGTTTCATCTGGTAATTCAGGGGTGGTGACACATTCTTTGTACCCCGCTGGAATCTGGTGAAAAAGAGATCCACCACGAGATTTCATAAATTTCACCAGATCGAAATTGAAGGTTCGAGCATGTGCTGCAAATGGCTCGGCAAAGCGTTTGAGGATTTGAGGATTCCTCAAATGAGAATCGCTAATCCTTCAAATTTGACACAAAGTGGACACCGATAAGACGAAGTCCGAACAGTCCTAAGTGCTTGCTATTTATAGAGAAACCCTATTTTTAAGGCATTTGGGCAAGTTTTGCCGTTCTTTCTACGGAACCGAAGGGAGATAGTCAGTTGTCGTGCATGTTGAT
>DEML01000012.1:0-13112 GCA_002359185.1 Planctomycetaceae bacterium UBA2671 | reverse complement strand
AAGAGTGAGTGTGATTCTCCAGCTACAGGGGAATTACATTTTCCACACAACGCAACTCTTTCATCGATATCAAAGGAGTAGTGATAATTATCAAGTCTCTCGAAAATATGTGTTATCAGATCGCTCTTCTTGCGACGGCAGCCGTTTGCAAATCCAGCCTTATGATTTCTTCGGATATACTCAGGGATTGATTCCCGTTGTTCAACCAAGTCGATTGACGGAACATCTCCAGGAAGTCTTCAGCAATTTCCCGGCAGCCGGTTTCACAGATTTGATGATACTTTTCCAGGGGAACGACGGCATCATACAGGATCTGAGTATCGTTCCAGTATGATTGTCTCCGCGAAAAAAAGTAGGCCCAGCGATTCGTCTCTGCGGGAGTGTTGCAGTCGGAAATCCAGACGGGAATGAGATCGTAGGCTTTTTCTCTGGTGCGGAGAAATTCAATATCCTCCTGGCGGACCTGGTATTCAACGGCATTGAACCAATGGCCGTCAGCTGTCATGGCGTTTAAGACACCATAATCTGAATCTGCAGGATGGCAGTATTCTGCATATGCCATCCGATTCAGGCTGATGGTGTTGTAAACCCGGCGAGCCCCCCAGGCAATTACAGAGCGAGCAGTTGACATGGTCTCGGAGCAGAGTACCTGAGCGGCGGAGGACCGATTCATCAAACTACCGTACCCCAGCAGAGAAATAGTCTGATCGGATTCTCCGAACGGGGGCAGTTCATCCCATGGATAATTATAGATCAGTGCATTTTCAGGCAGTGACTTTGGCGTCCTCTGAAATTGTCCAAACTCAAAATAAGGAGCATTGACAGGCGGTAACTCAGACATTCCGTTCTCAATTTAATTTTGTAGAATTAGACTAGACCTGCTGAAGATAATAGTGATTTCAGCAGATGTCAGAAATAATCATGGCCCGGTTTATGGTTTCACCTGAGCGGCCCAGTAAATGCCAGAAGCCATCAGTGAGTTTGGGCCATCCTTGGTTTCAGGGTGTGGGCTGAAACAAATGACTCTTCCTTCGCCATATTTGGAACGGATCACAGCATGAGTGTCGATCATGGCTTCAACAGGAGCGCCTTTCTTGGCGATTTCGCTGCCGTATGAGGCCAGGACTTCATATCCGGGAAGATCAGACTGATTATCAGGAACCAGGAGCGGCCCTTGTCCGTAATAGACGTCAACTTCATTTTGTTTGCTGCCCAGGACTTCGCAGCCTGAACTGGTCAGACATAACGAAACAGTTCCCTGACCTCTAGCCCAGTGTTCACGGTCCCAGACTTTGGCGTTTATCAAACTGAGTGACCACGAATAGTGAGAGGATGCGAGATAGGAGCCTGCGCAGATTCCGACATACCCGCCCCCATTACGAACAAATTCCTTCACTTGTGCACGACCACTTTCCTGCAATTTTTCCGACTGTTTACTGCCGGAACCGCCGGGCATAATCAGCACATCAAATTCTTTGAGACAACCTTCCTGTATTTGCTCCGGTGAAACTCGCTGTGCAGAGAAGCCATGTTCAGGAATTAAAAATCGCAACAGGTTACTGGGGCCATTGGAGATTTCTTCGGAATAATCATAGATAGCCACGCGAACGAGTTGCACATTTTCAGCGATAACAATTGTTGGCATCGCCATAAGCATCAGTAGACTCGTCAGAAGAATGGCTTGGGAGAATTTATTCATCGAATTCAGCCTTATTGAAATGATACAGTTATTAATGAAGGTCGTGTGACTGCTTAAGGAACCAGAATTGTCTTAGTGACTGGCTCAAACTTTGGTGGGGCAGGAGTTTTAATGGTGAGTGCGGCGTTCTTGAGTTGTCGGAGTTCGGTCAACATAGCATGATAGGAACGACGAGCACTCTCCATATGAACCGCATTCATATCTCTTGGGTTGCCCCCTTTGGATTCCCATTTTGAGCGAGCTTTGGCAGTCGCGGATAGAATCTGATCTTCCACCTTCCAGACATCACTCCAAATTCCCGTTAATACGGTAGAATCAACTCCATTGCCTCCATCGACAAAACTCCAGCCTCGCATGGTGTTGGCAATCGCACCGATCGGTGCTTCCGATTCTCCGACGAGTGGTGAGGCAATGTCGCTCATTGATGTCCAGCAGGGAACCGCGATGGAAAATTTGGGATCCCCCAGAAAGGCCCACATCGTTGTCATCAAGGGATCTTCCCCTGCTTTCACGCCGTGAAAAACAGCGGCTGATACGGTCGTTGTCCGACTGATCATGGAGTCAGCATTGATGATTTCGGGGAGCTTTCCTGAGGGATCATTCACACTTCCACAAACGGGAACACCCGGTGTATCGGACAGATCCCGACAGACATTTCGGATCATATACTCGATAGAGATCCCTGCTTCATCCGGAGAACTGAGCAGAGTGCAGGCCTGACTGAATCGATCGGCTGACACGATCGTTTTTTCGGATAACTCTTCGAGTGTCGGCTGTGGACTTACCCCTTGGGCAGTCGTTGCAAAATTGGAACGAACGAGGAATCCATCTGGTGCGATATCGGGATCGTTTGCATCAAACATTTTGAATGATTTCGGACCTGTCTCAAACAAAGCCGCACCGCCATGGGCATCGATTACACCATAATTACTAACGGTGCTGCGGCCTGAGGTATTTGTTTTTTCCAGAAGCAGACGAAACTCTTCAACGGTTCGACAAGTCTGAAGAGCCAGTTTCATAAACCCACCATTGCCGGGACCACTGGTTTTCTCTTCTATTTTCAGATCTCTACTCACTGAGTTTTCGATACAAAAGCCCGCTTCATTGACACCCATCCAGGCTGAACTGCGACTGCCAGCATTGACTACTGCTATGGCTCGAAGTTCTCCTCCCTCGATAAAAGCCACTTCATTCCGACGAGATGACGTATCTCGGTTCTTCCATAGAATGGGGCGACCATCAACTGTCGCTCTCCCGCTGATGACGGCGGTTGTACATGCTGTGACAACCGAAGGTAAAAACACCAAGAGTGTCGCCCAGAGGATCACACCTGCTCGAATCGTCAATTGTTTTTGTCGGGCTCGCATAAACTTCCTTTTAAATTCATCGTGTTTGAAAAGGGAGGGGTGCGGGAAGACTATGCATACCCGCCATCAACATAGGCAGTTTCTGTAAAAGTGAAAAATTGGCAAGCACATTGTGCGCAGAAAAGATAACAATTCACGCTATTGCTTTGTTATGAGTATATTCAATGAACATTAACAAATCAGGCTCAAATTTGTTCGGGGAATATTGATTATTTTAACAATCTCTCAGTCACGAACGAATTTGGAACGTCGATTGCATATCTTATGTTCTAAGTAGATTTACCAGTCTATCTATTTCACCTATGAATATGATTTGAATTGGAGAGGTGCTGATAAGATGATCGCGTGTCGTATCCCGGCGATGAATGATCGACTTAGAATCGCGTTGCTGGTCCTGAATGCGAGTCAATGGTCTCGCTCGGTCGTCAGCGGAATTGTGAGCTTTGCTGACGAATATGACAGTTGGGACTTTTGGCTGGCTCCTCGAAATTTCTCACAGAAACCTCTTCTTCCCTCTGACTGGTCTGGACAGGGGATTATTGCTCGAATCGCTGATGAGGAAATTCACGATTCTGTGAAATCGCGAGGGATCCCCTGTGTCAATGTTTCCTGGCATACAGAACATTCTCTGGATTGCCCCAAAGTGATTTCCGATCCCAAAGCCTGTGGACGAATGGCTGCGGAATACTATGTTGAGCGTGGATTTGAATCGTTTGCCTATATTGGTCCACCTCTTTGTTATAACTATAACGATCCCGTATTGGATGAGTTGAAATCAGTCGTTGACGGTGTTGGTGGCTCATTGAATTGTTTTGATCCGGATCCAAATTTTCCCTCGTCAGATTACGATTTTCAGAGAAGCCGGATGCGAGACTGGATTCATTCATTGCCAAAACCTGTTGGATTGATCGCCTGGTCGACTAACGTGGCCCGAGAAATAATGTTGACGAGTCTCAATGAGCAATTCGAAATTCCCAACGATATTGCAATCTTGGCGATTGAACACGAGCCTACGATCTCTTCGCTGTGCCCCTTCCCGATATCTTATGTTCAGCAATCGACTGAAACCGTTGGATTTGAAGCGGCCAAAGAACTGCAGCGATTGATGAATGGCGGAGCGCCTCGAGAAGCACCCATTTTAATTCAGCCTGAAGGAATTGTTGAGAAAACTTCGACTGATACGATATTTACACAAGATGATATTGTTCAGGAAGCGGTTGCCTTTATCCGTCGGAATTCGGCCAGTGGAATCAGTGTGGATGAACTGACTCGAGCACTCAATGTTTCTCGCCGTTCTCTTGAGGAGCGTTTCCGACGTTCACTGAATCGTACTCCCGCTGATGAAATTCGCTCGGCTCGGCTGGAAGTCATAAAATCCTATTTAAAACGGACCACACTTTCTTTATCAGAAATCAGTGATCGAACCGGATTCAGCTGCCAGAATGCGATGCTCCGATTCTTCAAACGGCTTACCAGCCAGACTCCTGGTCAATTCCGTCGTAATTACTCCTACAGCACTGCGACTGAATAAATCCCTCCTTATTGATGGGTGAGCCTTCTGATCGCTCCAGTGAGAAATCTCTCTGCGAGTAAACCTCCCTACATGACACTCCGCACACTCCCTGTTTCACACATGCCTGCCTTCGCCCGATATCGGGTTGAACTTATGACTGCAAAAAACGTTAATCACTTTGCGCAAACGACTCTCGCACTTACTTGAAGAGCGTTTATAACTGATTAACTTAAAGCAGCCAACATGAAGAAAATAATCTCATGTGGCTTGCAATCGTATTCAATACCATTTTGAGGGTCATCATGAAAGATTCTAAATTGTCGGTTTCGGTACAGAATCGAAAAGCATTCACGCTCATCGAATTGTTAGTTGTTATCGCCATTATTGCCATATTGGTAGCATTACTACTGCCAGCTGTTCAGCAGGCTCGGGAAGCAGCACGTCGTTCTTCCTGTAAAAACAATTTGAAACAAATCGGTTTGGCACTTCACAATTATCACGATGCCCATTCCTGTTTTCCATCCGGGTTCTATCGTCGCGATTACAGCGTTTCGTCGACATTTGCGGGTCCGGGTTGGGGTTGGGGGACGATGATTCTGCCACAACTCGAACAGACGGCTCTATGGGACGCATTATCACCCAACACAACCATTCTCTCACGATCGGCTACGATGGTTCCTTTGACTCAAACACCTATCGAGACATTTCGCTGTCCCAGCTGCCCTGGTGGAAATCTGAATGAAGCGTTGATTGGGGGTTCGACAGATGAGCCTCATGCCCTTTCCACCTACAAAGGGGTATTTGGTGATTTGAATACACAATTCAATTACACAGGTGATAACTGTGCCTATTACCAGGGAAGTTGTATCAGTGGTGGAAATGGTGTGTTTAGTCCAAATAGTTCAGAAAAGTTTCGTGACATTACTGATGGCACCTCAAATACATTGATGATTGGTGAAGTTGCCTATGGGATCAATGGAGTACGCAATTCTTCAGGAACACTGATTGATTATCGTGGTTCAGTCTGGGCTGGAGTTGATGCTGATGGATCCCCCAGCAACGTTGCGACTCATCAGACGTTACGAGCGCTCAACGGAAGTGGAAACCCAGAAACGCTCTACTCGATTAACGGAACCAATAGCAATTCGTTCAGCTCACATCACAAGGGGGGAGTACAGTTTCTCTTGACTGATGGCAGTGTCAGATTCCTATCAGAAAATCTGGATTCACAAACCACGAACTGGTTGGCAGCCCGTGATGACGGTGAGGTCCTGGGGGAGTTTTAAGTTGATTTGAATAAACCTTCTTCTTATTCCTACTTCATTACTCTCTTGGGGTTAACGGATTGGATCACTGTTTATGAATTTAAAGCATGAATTACCTAAGTTCTTTTTCCTGATGGCTGCCATGTGTTTCCAGGTCGGATGTTCAGGATCTGGACAAGCAGATTACGAGATGAAATCGGTTACGGGGATAATTACCTTTGAGGGGCAGCCGGTCCAGAATGCCAGTGTTGTCTTTGATGCTCCGAGCGGTGCACGCGCTTTTGGCCTGACGGATTCGATGGGGCAGTTTCAATTGGAAACTCATCGTTACGGTAAGGGAGCACCTGCCGGGGAATATCTGGTTAAGGTCCTTAGTAAAGAAGACACAAAAGTCAAAGACTCTTCTCAGCCTCTGGAAATTTCTATGCTGTATCAGGAAAATGGAGTGGCGAAAGTAGTCGTCACTGATGAGAATGAATCTCGATTCACATTCGATCTGAAAAAGAGTCCTGATGAGGACGATGTGATTTCCTCAATGAGTGGCGAGGGATAATCTGGAAACTCAAATTCGACTCTCACAATGATTCGAAACGCTCTCGATTGAATTCAACCGAGAGCGTTTTCTTTTAGTGATGCGGGATCGGTGAGAACGATCTGGGTATCCTGATAAGTTTAATTCCAATTTGAATTCGAGAAAAACTTGCTCTTGTCGATAGTTATCTCTTTATCTCAGTTGTACCTCAGTCAAAATCATTAAATCGGAATCTACACAGTATGAATAGCCTGGATGTGAATGTGTTTAATCGCTTAATGCTCCCGCTTTGTTTAACCGTCTCATTGGTGTCGAGCCTTGTACTGTCTGCAAATCAAGTTTATGCACAGGAACCGGTTCAATCTGATGGGGTAAGAAGTCCCGAAGACTATTTGCGACGTCCAGTCGGAACGGATTTTAAACTCGCGGATTGGCCCACGGTCAGCGACTACTACCGTCAACTTGCTGATCAGAGTGAAAATGTTTTATTGAGAGAAGTCGGGAAGACGACGGAAGGACGCGAGTTTTTAATCGCCATTATTTCCAGTAAGACCAATCTGGAAAATCTGGATGAGATCAAGAAGCAAACCAGCATTGTAGCAGATCCCCGAAACCGATCAGACGAAGAAAAGCAATGGGCCATCAATGAAGGGAAAGTCGTTCTTTTCGTGACACCAACCATGCATGCGACGGAGGCAGCCGCCACAGAGATGGGGATGCAGTTCGCCTGGCAGCTGGCCACCTCTGAAGAAGAACCGTTCCGTTCCGCTCGAGAAAATATCGTCGTCGTGATTACTCCGTCATTGAATCCAGATGGCGTTGATCATGTTGTGCAATGGTATCGCGAACACGTTTTCACTCCCTTTGAGGGAACGTCGATGACTAAACTCTATCAATACTACACAGGTCACGACAATAACCGGGACTGGTTTATGCTCACTCAAGCCGAAACCCGACATCTAACCGGGCTCATGTACCAGGAGTGGTTTCCTCAAATCCTGTGGGATGTTCATCAACAGGGGAATTCGCGGGAACGTTTTTTTGTACCTCCTTATCGAGACCCGTTAAATCCGAACCTCGACCCCGGCATCGTCGCAGGCATCAATGTGCTGGGAACTCGGGCGGTAATGGATATGCAACGGGAAGGGTTAAATGGAATCGCTACCGGAGTTTCTTATGACAACTGGTGGAACGGTGGTAACCGAAGTGTGCCTGCGCGTCATAACACAATCGGAATTTTGACCGAAGCAGCTTCGGTTAAGATCGCCTCGCCAGTCTTTCAGGAAGAAACCGTGCTTGGGGATCCTCTGGGGCAAAAGAAATATCAGCCCTCCAACAGTTTTATTCAGCCGTGGCCGGGCGGATGGTGGCGATTGAATGATATTGTTAAGTACGAACTTTCGTTCGGACGTTCACTTCTGGCGAGCATCAATCGAGAACCGGAGTTCTGGTTGAGAAATGCCATGGAGGCAGCCGAGCGAAGTATCGCCTCTGGAAAAGCCGGCGGCCCTCGTGCCTGGCTGATAACAATTGAAAATCGTGACCTGCATGCCGTCCGGCGTCTTGCCGATATCCTGATGGCTTCTGGTGTCGAAGTGAGCAAAGCCGAGGCAGAGTTTATGGCAGATGGGCGAACTTACCCTCCCGGCACACTCATCATCTGGCGTGATCAACCATACGGCAATTACGTTAAAGATCTGTTTGAACTCCAGAAATTCCCAGAGGGAAGTGCTCCCTACGATGTTTCAGGCTGGACGATTCCATTACTGATGGGAGTCCATCGCGTTACTGTCAATCATGACTTTCAGGCGAACGTGTCGCTGCTCTCAAATTCAGGAGCGTCGACAACAGAGTTTCCAGGTGACAAACGTCTGGCCGATCCCTCTGCCAGCAACGCCCTTTCCTCTCTCGACAGTGGTAGCTGGACTAAGCTGATCAACAGTTTGCAAGCTGGAATTGAACATCGATTCGTTGTGAAAGGAGCAAGCGTCGGACTTATTCTTCCGGGTGCAGAACTTGAAGAAGACACACTTCCCATTCGCAGCGTTCCACGAATTGGTGTGTATGCCCCGTGGACAGGAAGTATGGATGAGGGTTGGCTGCGGTGGGTTCTCGATGAATTTGAGATCCCCTTCCAGACACTTCGAAACGAGACGATTCGAGCCGGGAGATTAGAGGATCTCGTGGATGTCATAATTATCCCTGATGTCACGAAAGTTCAATTAAATCATGGTCGCAAACCGGAGCCTTCTCCACCTCAGTTTAACGAGGGACTGGAGCCAGAGGGAGCAATTGCCCTCGAACGTTTCGTTCGACAAGGGGGACGAGTTATCGCCTTTGATGATGCGAGCAACTGGATGATTGACCTTCTTCAACTTCCACTCGTGGATGTCACTGAAGAAAAATCAGCCAAGGAATTCTCATGTCCAGGGAGTGTCCTGCGTGGTGTCTTTGAGGAGCATCCCTTCACGGCTGGACTACCTCCAGATATTGCAGTTTACTTTGCGAAGTCGACAGCATGGCGAGTGAAAAACAAGGAAGAACTGAAAGATGTAGAACTCAAACCCGAGGCCGTTACGACTTTGCTGAAATATGCCCCCACGCGCGTTCTGTACTCGGGGTACATCGCGAAAGAAGAAATCATTCACGATCAAATGGCTTGGGCCGTCTGTCCCTATGGCGAAGGAGATGTGCACCTGTTTGGCTTTCGCCCCCATTATCGAGCCTGGTCTCAAGCGACTTTCTCACTACTATTCCGTTCACTATTCGTCACAACTGATAGAAACTAAACGACTACCGGCTTCAGCCATCGGTATCTACACAACTTTAAGGCATCCTGTACACTGTCTGCATGGATGGTTTAGTAAGTTCTAAACCCACGGCCTACGGTCGTGCGACCCTGAAAGGCTCTGCCGATCCGGCGTGAATAACATATGCTCTTTCCCGGAAAGCCCTACCAGGCTCAGGAGAAAGAGCATATGGAAAACTTTGATTCGATGTCGCACGTCCGTTGGGAGTGCAAGTATCACATTGTATTTATCCCCAAGTATCGCAGAAAGGTCATCTATGGAAAACTCAGAACAGGAATTGGAAAAATACTTCGAGATTTGTGAACGCAAAAAGGCATCGATGTTCTAGAAGGACACGCGATGTCTGATCACATTCATCTGTGTATCAAAATACCTCCCAAATACTCGGTTGCCTACGCCGTCGGGTTTATGAAAGGGAAAAGTGCTGTGCGAATCCATCGCGAATTGTTGTATGAGCGAAGAATGACGGGTTTGCACTTTTGGGCACCCGGTAATTGGGTAAGCACGGTTGGTCGTGACGAAGCCACGGTTCGGAAGTATATTCGCGAACAGGATCATTGGGATCGTGGTCAAGGTCAACTGTTTGATTAACAATTTCAGCAACTAGCCCCAGCGGGGCTTTCCATATGATAACGCCCCGCTTTACGGGTAGGCCAAAGCCACGGCTTATAGCCGTGGTCGTTTACTCGTTGAGGATTTTGTTTTTATGAAGCGAAAGATATTGACACATCAATAGCTAGCGAAATTCATGAAATGGCCGCTCAAGCCACCTTCCGCTCAAACGACTTGATCAATCCGCCGACGTATTTCTTAACCTCAATCTGATCGATGGAAATTGTCTCCACTTCATCAGGCTCCTCCCGAATTGGCGGCAGGTGGTCACGCTCCATGTGCGATCTCTTCGTATTGCAATGGTGTGCCATTCCTTGGTTCTATCAAGGGAAGCACTACAAATCATTCTCTTTAGACAAAGAGAAAATCGTCAACTTTTATACAACAGAGAATGGGGGAAAGAACTGGATTGAGTTTGAAAATGATAAGACGGGAGAGACGATTGCCAGACAGCAGATTCCAGATAATGATTTTCACGCGAAAATGATAATCGACGAAACCGGGCCTCGATTCGAACTTACGAATAATCAGTACTCTACGGAGAATACTCTGCGGGAAGTGCTTAAAGAAGGCAAGTGGGTCGCTGAGACTTACATCAATTATTTGCAGGCTGTCGGCTCGGTCCTGGGAGCTATCAAGTAACAATAACTTACCTGTCACGATTGCTTGGCAGGTCCACAACGGGCCTGCCTTTTTATATTTACACCGCGGCCTATGAGAAATGTTCTTTGAATTCGGCAATCCGTGATTCACATTGATCAATCGAGATTCACTGTTTCTCACACTCTTATTACTTATGGGAGAGGTGGGTCTTCCTCGAATCGGGCTTCGTAACGCTTAAAACGGTAAGCTGCGATAATTTCTGAATATGGTTGGGGTTTGGTCCCGTCAAAATATTCTGCTCCAATACTCCGAGATCGGTACTAATCAATTTACTGGGTTCCTTACCGACGAAGCGTCAATCGTGGAACTGCTCTTCAGTTGGTTGCTGAAATATTTTTGAGATCCTCCAAATTCCGTGTAAGCGCAATTCGTTAGTTCTTTATGTGGTCAGCAGGACCATTTTTAACACACGAATTCTTATTCAAGGTGAAATACAATGCGAAAGACGAAACTGACAGGATTGATTATGGCCGCGATAATTTTTTCAATCGCTGGGGCATCGCAGACTCAAGCACAGTTCGAAATCAAAAGCGGCATTTCGAATTTAATGATCCGGACCTATGACCCAGTCGGTGATCAACGCCGAGCCTATTTCAACGAGCCGACCAAAGGCGATGCAGACCAGGGGGCCAGGATGTATTTGAGTAATAAGGCCGAATAAATGTGGTCTGTAGAGCTTACGGCGAAGCCAGATTTGCGAGATTTAGAAAAGTATAATTACATTCCGGTTCGAGATGGAGATATGGTCACGCTCTCTCCCATCGACAGAAGTGTTCGCGAGCAATCAACTCCCTATCTGACAATGGGCCCAACAGAGGGAACCGATGAGATCACGCTCGCAACGCAACCGCTTGGAAAAGGTAACGGTAGACGCGATCACGTGTTTATTATTCATAAGCTCACAAAGAGTGGTAATGGCGACGAAATCATCCGCCAATCCGATGCAGTGGCATTCACAAGCAGAGCATATCCAAAATTGTCAATTGGGATCGACTTTCGGATGCCAGATAACAGAGTCGAGCAATGCTTGCTTTTTGCAACAAAAAAACCGTTCAAATGGGAGTTGGTTCCTCGATAGGTGGCGGTGTTCTCCGGGATTTGGCAGCAAGGGAATTTGAAAGCAGCAACAGTCTTGCTGAATTCCACGTCATTTGAACGGCCTGGCACCGTGCTCGTTATCCACGAACTGGACATCATCTGGAAGAACGACACTTTTTTAGGAGATTCAAACATGAACCTTCAAACGATCATCGAACAATGCCGCAGTCTTGCATCGTGTTGGCACTCATTCAGCCAATATGAAGTTCGTCAAACGACAACGGGTGCGGTAATCACGGCGAAAAAAGGATCTTGGAAACATGGTCAGGCACTGCCCGTATTTGCCGGGGTTCTGTGGATCGTTTCTTCCTGGGTGATCTGCCAAAATTGGCTGCCGTTCCTGCTGATGTCCGTGTCGGGTCTGGCGTTTTTTAGTCTGGGACCAAGTTCTGTTGCTCTGGCAACCTGGTTTGTTGTCCAACGCCAGCCTGTCCTGATCTGGAATCGTGAACTAGAATCATTCGAATGGTGTGGAGGAAAGCAGTATGCGTCCGCGGAGCAGGTGGTCGCGATCTGCGATGTCAGAACGACTGACTGCGACGGAGATGCAATCAGTGAATTGCAACTTGCTCTCGATGATGGCAGCGGGCTACGATTTATTTTGCTTTCCGCCGTCATGGGGGAAGACGTTTTTAGTGAGCTTGTGGTTCAATTTTCTCAACAAACTCAAGTGAACCAGATCAGTGTCGTTGTGTGAGAGCCTTGGAAGTTCTAGTATCTATATTCTTCTGATCCAGTTCACATACGAAGTCGATTGCGGAATTCAAACTCGCAACTATGTCAAAGTACGAATTGACTGACAAACGGCGAGAAATGCTTTGAAGTTATCGCATAAGAAGTCTGCAAATGAACGATACCAGGAAATGCCCTGATCTAAATCTGCTGAAGAAGTTCGCTGTGGGTGCGGTTGACGTGCACAAACTTCACTCTATTGGCGAGCATCTCGATGAGTGCGAAACATGCCAGAATGCCATAGAGTCGATTCACTCGAACGAGGATCGGCTCCTCTTGGCGTTACAGCGATCCGTAGCTGTTGAAACTTTGCAAACCGCAGACACGTCGATCGCGCCATCAGCAAAACCAAGTCAGCAGACGACCGAACTCGAAATTCCATCGACTTTCGGTCGCTATACCATTCATAAAGTGCTCGGACAAGGAGCAATGGGAGCAGTCTATCTTGCACGCGATACACAGCTTGACCGTGATGTTGCTCTTAAGATTCCGAAGTTTGCAGTCGGAAATGGCGTTGACGATGCAGAACTTCTGGAGCGGTTTTATCGTGAAGCTCGCGCCTCTGCCACGCTCCGTAGTCCAAACATCTGTCCGGTACACGATGTTGGTGAGATTGACGGACAGCACTATATCACGATGTCGTTCATAGACGGGCGCCCTCTAAAAGACTTTACGAAGTCCAAACAGAAACACACCGAGAGACAGATCGTCAAGACGATTCGTAAACTGGCACTCGGGCTTGAGCAAGCTCATAAGATCGGTGTTATTCATCGTGACTTAAAGCCAGCAAACATCATGGTGGACTTACCCAGGTTTGGTGG
>DEML01000099.1 GCA_002359185.1 Planctomycetaceae bacterium UBA2671 | reverse complement strand
GATTTAACATACAAGGCACGAAGGCACTAAGAGATCAAGAACAACACAACATCAAATTTAGAGCCCTGTTTTGTCCTTGGATGTCAAGTGCCTAAAATCTCTTCGTGCCTTCGTGCCTTCGTGGTAAAAAATAATACCACATCATCCTGAGCAGATATCTCAATACTTCTCCTCTTAACCTTGGCGTCTTGGCGGTTCAAATAAAAAATCACCCGCCACAATCCAAAAGGACTTTGACGGGTGACTCAGGTGAGTGATCGTGGGAAGCGATCACTCCGCCTTGCCTTATCTCCATTTAAGGACACGGAACACACCTTCTCCATTGCGGATGCGATCCGGAACCATCAGCAGCCGGTCCCGATAAACACTCAGCATCACAGCAACTCCGAAGAAAGTTGCTCCGCCAACCATCATATAAACGGAAACGGTCTGCAGTTGATCGGGAACATGAATCAGGGCGACCAGGCTGAGCAGATAAACGACCAGTGAACTCATTCCCGCCAGTGTTGTGCTGCGAATCCGGCACAGGATGCCGGCTCCGAGCAGAGTTAGACCGATTGTCAATGTGCCGATTTCGTGGAACATGATCCAGCCCCAGGCAGGAGCATCGCCCATGAAACGCTGGCTGAGCAAGCCCAACAGGAGTGGACCCGCAGCCAGCAGGCTGCCCAAGACCAGATTCAGACTGACGAGTCCGTCATTGTCTTCATCAGTTTCCCTGTGCCATCCCAGATGACCGGCGACCAACATCAGAATTCCAGCTGCGATGCTGAAGATTTCCATTCGCTGGAAGAATGTCAGAATTGACAGGTCGTTGATGACAAGGAAGCCCGTTAACAGATGCAGAATCCCAATGACAATCAGGCCACGACTCTTCCCATTCGCTTTGACAAGGGAGCTTGCCAGGAAAGCAGCCACGGCCTGACCAGCCATCAAGCCGAGCAAAGCCCATTGAGCGTCGCCACCAATCACCCGGTTGACAGTTAACAGCATTCCAGCCAATCCACCAATCGTGATTGCAGCCAACCCAGAATCTCGCAGTGAGACTGCCAGCAGCCGGCTTTTCTGCTTCAGTTGAAGACTGCAAAAGACGGCCATCAAACCAATTAAGCTGGCAGCCAGCATTGGGGCGTAAGTGATAAAGCCGAAGACAACCAGCAATTTCCAGACTGCGGCCCAGGCGGAAACCGCTGAAAGCACGACATAAGTTCCGCGTTTACTCACAACCGAGAAGCAGCCGAAGATGACCGCCATTTCCGCAGCAAAGAAAACGCGGAAGCAGGTCGCATGAAATTCAGAGGGGATGTATTCAAAATGACCAATCCAGTTACCAACTCCCACTGTCATTAACAGAGCTGCACTGACCTCTAATACTCGCAAGCCCGCTTTATTCACGTGCGAGTCCGTTTTGGAGTGAGTGATCAGCAGACCAACTCCAATCATGGCGGCTACAATCGGCAGGACATAAACCCAGGCCAGTCCTGCCAGATGCAATCCACTTAGGAGTGCAATCATTAAAGGAACGGCTGTTACGTCAAGGTAAAACTCTCCACTTGATTTGCGATTCGTTCGAGACAGAGTCACAGACATCAACATAGAAGACACTGCTGTGATCGCCATCGTCAGCACGGCGATCCAATCGAATTGAAAAGCGGTCTGGACAAAAACGGATCCCATTGTCCATCGAAGAAATTCCAGTGAGCCCATGATCACAGCAATCATCGTGAGCGAGCCGCCTGCAATCCGAATGATGGACGAAGGCTGCTGGGGAATCATCTGACCGTCTTCATCTTTGCGAAGTCGTGTTGAGATCAATCCTGTGGCACTGGTCAACAAGGCAGTGAAGGCAATAACAAGCAGCAGAGCCTGTTCGGTCACAGGAATGGCCAGCAGATCAAGTAGAATGATTTCTGTCCAGATGAGTGTCAGTAGAGCGGCATAGATGAATTGCCCTGCCCGTTTCACTGCAAAGTGGGAATAAAGATACGTGTAAGTGGCTCCGCAGGTCAGCATCAGTGCGATGAATTGCACATGTCGCAGGACGGCGACATCGGGAATTGGAAACCAGCCAAGTGGGGCGAAAATCGGATCGAACAACAGTCCGACAACGCGTCCTCCAAACAAAACTGCCAATCCAGCAGCCATCACGATATGACCGGAGCGAAAGAACGCTTTGCCGAAGGTCGACCGCTTGAAGATCTCTGCGGCATCATCGAATAACCTTTCGAGATGCACGCAGATCATGCCCAGAACAATCAGCAAGGAAGCGGGAGAAATGATTTCCCAGAACCGCCCTACCTGCTGATCGGCCAGAAACAGCAAACCCGTCATAGCGATGCCACCGACGAGGGTGTAAACGAATAATGCGTCTTTCAGAATTCGAGCAATGGCTGCATAAATCAGACAGCAGACAAGAGCCGGAATCCAGAGATGGCCTCCGTGAGCAAGAGTGATCAGCCCCTGAGCATCATAAAACCAGAGGTTCAAAGGCATGATCAGACAGCCAAGTAAGGCGATACTTCGGCCAGCTGTCAAATATCGAGTGAACCGTGCCAGCGCGGCTCCTCCGCCGATCATGGCAAAGTTAGCCGTTCCGAGACAAACCGCAACAACCAGTGAATTCTCAAAAATACCAATCGACCACAGCCAGATCACCAGCCCAATGACCAGCAATCCGCCACCACTCATCATCAACGCGTGCAGACTTTTCGGATCAAGCATCCGCTCAACAAGACTCAACTTTGGTAGACTTTCCTGCGGTTTTGCGACGGGCGCTTTCTGGTCCAGTTTTTTGCGTAAATCAGAATAGTTGACAGAAACCTTTCTCAGGAAAGCCTGTGTAACCGTTTCGGGGAGATATTGTTGGGACTGAAAGAATCGCAAATCCTGAGACAGGTATTCGTGAGCCCGGGCACGCCGTTGCACGTCAATCAGATGCGGCGGACAGGGACGGGCTTCCGGCAGAGATCGGGCAGATTCCAGCGACTCCGTCAATTGTGCAGCTTCGTTTTCGTAGTGACGCAGTATCTGCTGAAACTGCTGATAGTTGAGCAGGTCGTTTTCGTACCAGTTCCGGAATTGTTTGCGACAGAAATCAATCGCAAACTGGTGATCTTCGAGTGAGGCAGACATCAATGAGTTCCCCTAAGGCAAGGTGTGATTCGTTCGCGTGTCATTAACAAGCCGGCATCCCAAACCAGCAACGCGAATCGATAACTCTTCTAAAGCAGCAACTGTGCCGAATCCATTAAGGATGTCATATCTCCATGCATAGCAATGTATTATGGCATTTAAGAATTTCTGAGGCCATCTCTGGTCCTAAATATGTGATCATTCATTGCATGTCGCTATACATAGAATGTACAATGAAAAGCTGTAGCCTTCGGGGCAATCAGGGATTGTTTCAGTCATCCAGAGGTGGTCGATCTATGTCAGAACTGTCCCAGAGCGATTTGCGGCTGTTATCAATTCTCTCCAATTTGACGTATTGCAATCCTTTCGAGCCGGAGCGAATTGAATTTGAGCGAGCCGCTTTGCGTGAGAAATTTGTGCCCGAAGATGAGATTGCCTGGAGTCGGACGACGCAATGGCTCGAAGCGGATCGGCCGAATGTGGTGTCGTTGACGGAAGCCGCCAATCAACTGGTCGATCGTATTCGCGCCGCCCTGCTGGACGGTCATGAGCTGAATGATGAGACCGCCCGTCATTATGAAGATGCCGTCACTTATGTGTTGTATTATCGTTACTTTGCTTCGCTGGTCGGTACTCAGGAATCGGTCAGTACCCGTCAAGTCAAAAAGACCTGGAATTCATTTCGGATCGACTTCGAATATTATCTGGAATTGCCGGGACGGCCTGCGTTGCATTCGCAATTTCCCGGACACATGTTTGCCTGCCTGGATCAGGTCCGGCGGGCGTTTCGGCACATCTTTCATTTTATCCTGGGCGAATCTCAACCAGCTGCCCGATTGCGAGCCGAGGTGTGGCAGTCGATTTTTACTCACAACATGCGACGCTACCGTCGTACGCTGTTTGCGAAGATGTCCGATGTCGCCACACTAATCACCGGCCCTTCCGGCACCGGTAAAGAATTGGTCGCACGGGCAATTGGGCTTTCACAATATGTGGCATTCGATTTGGACCGCGAAGTCTTCGCGGGTAAAGTGGACGATGCCTTCATCGCTTTGAATCTCTCTGCTCTTTCGCCGACTCTGATTGAATCGGAACTCTTCGGACATCGTAAGGGGGCGTTCACGGGAGCCATTTCCGACCGAGCAGGCTGGCTGGAACAGTGTCCGCCGTGGGGAGCTGTTTTTCTGGATGAAATTGGCGAACTGGATCTGGCGATTCAGGTCAAGTTATTGCGGGTAGTGCAGTCGCGGGCTTATACACGACTGGGAGAAACTGAAGAGCGTCCGTTTGTCGGGAAGCTGATCACGGCGACTAATCGCGATCTGGGTGAGGAGATGGAAGCGGGGCAGTTCCGCCGCGATTTGTATTACCGACTTTGTGCCGATCACATCCAGACACCCAGCCTGCACGACCAATTGACAGATCGTCCTCAGGCATTATCGGGATTGATTCAGCTTCTGGCTCAACGCATTGCCGGAGACGAAGCTGACTCCATTGCCCAGGAAGCAGAACAATGGATCAGCAATTCAATGCCTGCCGACTACAACTGGCCCGGCAATATCCGGGAACTCGAACAGTGTGTCAGGAATCTGATGATCCGCAACTGTTATCAACCTTATCAAACTCCGAAAAAAGAAGACTCCACTCCTGTGCACCTTTCGTGGTTGAAGGCAGCCGAAAAACGGCAATGGACCGCTGAGGAACTGGTCAGCAAATATGTCACCTGGGTCTATGCAGCCGAGGGGACTTATGAGGGAACCGCGAATCGCGTGGGACTGGATCGGAGAACAGTCAAGAGTAAGATTGATTCAGAGTTGCTAAAAGCGATTGAGACTGGGGCTTAGGGATTGAATTGAATTTGAACCGCAGATGAACACGGATAGACGCAGATGTTCATAAAGGGATTTTCATTGTAAATGTCGCGTAATTCTTATTCTTTCACGGAAGGCAACTTGCATAAATAAAAAGGTGCAGCATGTGTTACTGGAATGAAGAGATTGAGGAAGGTTTTCTCAAAAGTTCCATTCAATTGAGTGAAATAAGTCAAAATTATCTGCAAGAGTTACATCTGATTCTGAAGGATTATGAAACAAATTTATCCAATCCTAATTTTCAATCGCACGCACAAATCCTGACAAATGTAGCCCATTTGATGTCGGATCGCATCCACAAGGAATTTATCTGGCAGTGGGTTCTGAAGATGGTAAATCAATTTTGCAACAATGATAAAATTTCAGGAGATTTAATCATTTCCATATTAGAGCCTGCCGTCGAGCCTCCTGTTTTCCCTGAGGATCGTATGCAGTTTATGAAATTGCTCGCAAAACATGAGACGGCCTTACTCTTGTTTTCTGCTTTTGACTGTGAAGAATTTCCGGGTGAGTTCCCAGAATACTTACGGCATGAATATTCAATTTATGAATTCTGTTCACGAGCCATGCAGGAATCTCCTGTGATTTTCAACGAGGCAAGCCTGCTGCACTACCTGCAAAATTATCGCAATGAATAAGTATTGATCGCTAAAGGCACTGAAATATCACTTCATGGAAAATAAAAACAGCATTGCACATTTTTTCAAGCAGTGTCTGACCTACATGTGAGATCTATTTATTGGCTGCATTAAATAAATGACTGCGTTGTCGGAATGATTGTCAGTTCAGGAACGCGGGCACGGGCGGGGAGTTGCAGGACCATCATAATAGTTGCGGCTACATCTTCCGGTTGCAGGATTTTCGCCCGATGTTCGTCGGTGACGGGAGTCGGGCGATTGGCCAGAATCGGAGTATCGACTTCACCGGGATAGATGTTAGTGATGCGGACGCCATGCTCTTTTTCTTCATCGCCTGCGGATATTCCCAGTGCGGTCGCGGCAAATTTTGAAGCGTTGTATCCGACTCCACCAAGAGCAGCTGCTCGTATGCCCGCCACTGAGGAGATGTTAATTATGGTTCCCGCTTTACGTTCACGCATTTGCGGCAACGCGAGTCGCATACAGTTGAAAGTTCCGGTGGCATTGATATCCATCATACGATCCCAGTCAGCGGGATCGAGATTGTGCATCATCCGTTTCGGCACATTGATGCCTGCTGCGTTGATCAGGATATCGATCGAGCCAAGTTGTTTTTGAGCGGTGGAAAACAGGTGCTCAACACTGGTACGATCAGCCACATCGGCGGAAATGGCAAACATCGATTCTGGCTTATAATCACAAATGGATTGCAGTTTTTCCAGATTTCGACCGGCGATGACAACTTTGGCTCCTGCATCAACCAGAGCCCGAGCAGTCGCTGCTCCGATTCCCGATCCACCTCCAGTGATGACGACATTTTGATTATTCAATGACATTGTGTGCCTGCGATTTCAGAGTTGAAGAGTATTTGTAACTCTCCAACTTAACTGAGAATCGTCAGCATGTCGAATGAACGGCATGAGAGCAGGTTGATATCAGGCTGCCTGCTGAACGCTTGTCTGATATCCAAGTGTTTCTAGGAGATACTCAGCTGTCGTTTCCGAGGCTTTCGAGGCCGCAATCCCTTCAGAGAGAACTTTCAGTTCCTGGCGGACGCTTGCCAGTTCCTGCGGATTCTTCAACCATCCGTTGAGGATGCTGGCCATTTTGATCACGCGTTCCTTTTCGCCGTCCATGTAGGGGAATTCAGGCAATACTTCCCGGCCTGCAATCAGGTTTGGAAGGGTCATGTATTTGCATTTGACGAGATATTTCGCCAGTGTGCCCATCACAAATCCGCCTTTATACAGCACGACAGCTGGGGTGCCGCGGGCCATCAGTTCAAGACTGACGGAACCAGAGACCATCAATGCACAATCGGCTGCGGCTATAATTTCTGAGGTTTTGCCCGTATGAAATTCGATCGGTAAATCGGGATTGTATTTTGCCAGTTCTTCTTCACAGAATTCCCGGTGATGGGGTTTATAGCAGGCCACCAGAAAGGCGCACTCCGGATGCTGATGATTGATCCGCTGAGCAACCGACAGCATCGCTGGCCAGTTCATGGTCACTTCCATAGTGCGCGAACCAGGTAGCAACGCGATGACTTTTTTCTGGTTCTGCCTCAACTCTTTAATTTGTTTCGAGTTGACAGGATGCTGAGCAACTTCTTCAAAGAACGGATGACCCACAAATTGAGCGTTCACGCCATTTTCCTGATACCACTCCGTCTCAAAATTGAGCCCGGATAGCACGTGGTCGACATACTTATGCATCCGCTTCACACGCCAGCCACCCCAGGCCCACAATTGTGGAGGCATGTAGTAGTAGACAGGAATACCCGCCTGTTTGGCGTAGCGGGCAATCCACCAGTTGAAGCCGGGGAAATCGACCAGCACGACGGCATCGGGACGATGTTCACGAAAGTATTTTTTAGCAGCCTGCCCCAGTCCCCAGAATTTTCGGAGGAGCGGAAGAACCTGCATGATGCCCATCACGGCCATTGTGGTGAGCGGAAAAAAGACTTCGCAGCCCGCGGCCTGCATATCGTCTCCCCCATAGCCGACACAACGGCAGGTAGGATTTCGCTTTTTGATTTCACGAATTAAAGCAGCGGCATGTTCATCGCCACTGGCTTCGCCAACTGAAAAATAGATTTCCATGCCTTGAATCCCTTCGCTGGCAGAATATTTACTCAATCGCAAACTATCGGGCATTCTCCCATTTGGGTCAAGATGGGCTTGATTTCAGCGGTTATTACATCATCGCACGCTGATGTCGTTCGGTGTAACTGGATGGCTGGGGGTCAAAGCGGAGCGGAGCCCCCAGAACGTCAATTCTTCTGGGGTTCATTGTAGACGCAAAAACAGCCGGTTGGACGTAAATGTCCTTCCGGCTGTGCAAGACAGATGATTAACTCTCAAATTTCATTTTCTGCCGGAGCAAACTGGACGTCCTATGTATTTTGACATCCATGCGATGGCCCCCGTCCGAGCGGAACACTCTAGTGGCAACCGCCACCGCGGCATGAGCGGCAACTGTTACAGCTGCGGCATGAGCGACAGCTGCGACATGATCGGCATGAACTGCAGCAGCGTCCCTGAGGAGCTTGCTTAGCAGATCGCAATTTGCTGACTTCTTTGACCAGTTTGATTCCTGTTGTGCTTGTGAGAGTATTCATCGTCTTGCTCGCTTTCATATTGAAAAGTTTTTGTTTTTGACATTCAATTATGTCTCATACTCTTACAGCGAAAGCCGAGCCTTTGAGGGGACATGAAAAAAGGAAAGCCGAAGACGGAAAGCGGAAAGCCGAGAATTTATCAGCTTGGGTGTCTGGGGTCGAACGAATAGAGCCCCCAGAAGAATCGACGCACTGGGGGCTCCGCTTCGCACCGACCCCAGCCACCCCTTGCCATATTATTCCACTATACTACAGAAATAGGGGGTGCGATCGACATGTGGCAGCACCAGGGGCTGATAAATCGTCGTGAATGCTTCGGCATGCTTGTGAACCTCCCAGGCTTCCTTGTTCTCCCAATGTTCGCATAGAAGCAGGTTTTGAGGGTCGTTATTGTCGTGATAAACTTCGAATCTCAGGCAACCCGGCTCTAAACGGGAGAGCTGACCGGCTTTCCGGAGCAAATCGGTGATTTCATTGGCTTTTGATTCCTCGTGAACTCTCAGTACAACATTGATATAGAACATGGTGTCTCCAAATCATAGAAATTGTAATTTTTCGAACGCGCTCAAAATATTGATTGATCGCCGTCCCCTTGCTGTCGCTTCGAGTTATTATTGTAAATACATTTTAGACAATTCCTCAGTGATGAGCATAAAGGTCAATAATGGTTCCGACAAAGCAGAAACCTCGGTGTTTGCTCTATCAGGATGATTTTTTTCTGGAGCATCGTACGGGAAGTCATCCGGAATGTCCGCAGCGGCTGGTCGCTATTAAGAAGGCATTGTCGCAGCCGATTGAAGGAGTTGAGGAAAGATCCGCAGCTGAGGCAGTCAAAAAATCGGGATTATTGTCAGAAGAAGTCCAACTTCTCCTGAACAAAGTTCATGAATCTACCTATCTGCATCAACTGGACCAGTTTGCCGCTCACGGCGGAGGACAATGGGATGCCGATACGATCGTTTCGCCAGATTCTTATGAGGTGGCAAAACTGGCGGCTGCAGCGGCGATGCTGGCGACCGATCAGGTTTTAACGACGGAGACCAAGCGAGCCTTCTGTGCGATTCGGCCACCGGGGCATCATGCGGTGGCGGATACTGCGATGGGGTTTTGTCTGATGAATAACATCGTGACAGCAGCCCGGCGAGCAGTTGAAAAGCATGGATTGCGTCGAGTGCTGATTGTCGACTGGGATGTCCATCACGGAAATGGAACTCAGGATCTTGTTTATGAAGATGAACAAATCTGGTTTTATTCTGTCCACCGGCACCCTTTTTATCCGGGAACGGGGCATCCTGAGGAAACGGGCTCGGGTAAAGGGCTGGGGACAATCTGCAATGTGCCGCTCTCGGTGAAGACCAGCAGAAAAGAATATTTGGACACCGTCTCGAAGACACTTGGCGACTTCGCGGAAAAGTGTCGCCCGGAACTCGTTCTCATCAGTGCCGGGTTCGATGCGCACGAACTGGATCCAATCGGCTCGCTCGGTTTGAAGTCGGAAGATTTTCGCTCTCTGACCAGACTCGTGTGCGAAATCGCGGATTCTTCGGCTCAGGGGCGCACCATATCGCTGCTTGAAGGGGGGTATCATCTGGATGCGCTGGCAGAATCGGTGAAAATTCATCTGGAGGAATTCAGCTCCGATTCCCAGTTCACCAATTGAGATAGGGCAAATCTCCGGCTAGAATAGATTATGTAAAGTTGCTCGCAGAGAAACCTCCTGATCGGTTACACCGGTTCCCACCTGAAGCAGGCATGATGGCATTCATTGAGACCCTCAATTCGCTCACAGAAGAACGCAATGCCAGTTCGCCGAAATTTCTCCACTGTCGTAACAATTGGATGCTTGTCGCACTGATATTCGTCTGTGGCTTGAGTGTTTGCATCTCACCAGATCCTTGCTGCGCACAACCTCAGGGAAAAGTCCCAGGCTTCTTCTCAGAGACGGAAGAAGATCCCGATGATGCCTCGCTGTGGTATCTCGTGCAGGCGGACAATGAATTTCGTCGAAAATTCGAATCGCTGAATGCGTTGATCTCAGAAGATCGAGCGATTGACGCCGCAGTCGCATTGCAGGCGATTCTGGATAACCCGGCTGATTACCTGATTTTAGAGGGGGCAGAAAAAACGGATAGCGTCAAGCTACTGATGTTGAGCTGGGTGGAAGACCTGCCCAATTCAATTCTGGCCGCCTACAATCTGCAGTACGATCCTCAATGTCGGCATTTGATTGCGCAGTATGATAAAACGGGTCAGATCCGTTATCTGCTGGAAGCTTCGCGTCGATTTCTGCACACCAGTTCCGGAGGCATCGCCACATTCCGGCTCGCCAATCACTATTACGATCGTGGTGATTTCCGAACGGGGTGCCTGTATTATTTGAGACTTCAGGAAGTCAAACGGCACGCCAATCAGTTTTCGCCCTGGCTGCAATTACAGACCTCGATCTGTCTGGCCAATTTGTACTCTGTCAAAGTCGCCATCCAATATCTGCATGAGCATGTGCAGCAATCGCCCATGACTGTCGGCGGAGAGCCGATGACTTCTGAAAAACTGCAGGGGATACTGACAGAATCTCTCATTGCAACTCCTGACACATTGCAGATATCGGAGGAATCCGAGTGGCGGAATTTTCGTCGCACGGCTCAGCGCAATCGATATTCTTCCGAGTTCAATATGCTGCCTCTTATCGACTGGAAGATTGAGGCTTCGCAGGTCCTGCTCGACGATTCACTCCGACATGCCGATGCCTATTATGCGTTGCTCAAAGGAGTTTCCCGTGGAGTTCGGGAACGAAATTTTGTCACTCTGCCTGCCCAGAATCCTGTCGTGACGAAGAATCATATTCTGATTGCCGGCTTTGGTACGGTCGCTGCCTTTGATCGTCAAGATGGCTCGTTACTCTGGAAGTCCTCGACGACAGATCGTTCACTCGAATTTCTACTCAATGAAGAAATGCTGGGGCGGTTTGCAGTGGATGCCCGTCCCGATAACGAACTACATCATTATGCGATTCAGCATCTGTTTTGCGATTTGACCTCCGGCACACTCAGCAGCGATGGGCAATCTGTTTTTGCCGTGCGGAATACTGGTCTGGCATCATTAAATGCGAGAACAAGCCTGCAGGTCAGTACGGAAAATCACGCACTGATTCCAACGGAATCGAATCTACTTTCAGCTTTTGACATTAAGACGGGAAAATTGATCTGGGAAATTGGCCGCAGTTCCGACAACATGAACGACAATCTCCTGACAGGACATTATTTCCTGGGGCCACCAGTCACGGTTGAGGGACGTCTGTTTTTGCAGACGGAAAATGGCTCGGAAATGTTTCTGGTTGAACTGAATGCTGCGACCGGAGAAGCAATCTGGATTCAGCCGCTGGCTCATCCGGAAGTGGATATTACTGCAGATCGTCCCCGACGCCTCGCCGGTACGATGCCGACTTATGCCGCTCCTTATCTCATCTGTCCGACAAATGCCGGCAGTGTGATGGCTGTGGATATCGGACTTCGCGAAATCGGTTGGATCAGTGTTTATGCCGTTCGTGAACCTGAACAGCTTGAATTTGATTTACCATTCGGACGCCCACGTCGAGATCCCTCCGATGGTCGTCGCCCTGTTGATTTCACAGGTGGGACATACATGGATGGTTCCCACTGGCAGGAAACAATTCCCTTAATGGCTGGTCAAACCGTGGTGCTCACGCCGATTGACAGTCACGATTTGATCGCCCTGGATGTGATGACCGGTCAGGTTCGCTGGGTCGAACCTCGGCGGGATGGCATGTATGCGGAAGTCACACCGGATGGGCAAATTCTGATTGTTGGAAATACAGTCATTCGCTCTTTATCTCAAAGTGGGCAGGAAAACTGGAGACGGGATTTAATTTCCAGCGAACCAGCAGGGCGGGGCGTGTTTCGAAATTCAATCTATCAACTTGCCTTGAAAAATGGCGAGTTGCTCTCGATTGATTTCAAATCGGGGCACATACTCGCCTCAACGATTCCCGATATCGATTTGCAATTTGGAAATCTGCTGGCCATCGACGATCAGTTATTTTCGTTTTCTGCAAATCAGATGGTCGCATTCGAGTCTCTGGCCGAAGTGAAACAACGGATCAATTCTGAGAGTGTACCAAATCTGGAAGCGATGCGACTCTCCCTCTCCGGTCAATTGGAGTTGCATCAGGGGAATACCAAACTGGGGCTTGAACAACTGCAACGCTCTTATGAAATTCAGAAATCGCCTGAGATCGCCAGGTTGATTACGCAAACCTTACTCGATGCCAATCACGATATTCTCAAGCTCGACTCCGAAACCATTTCGGAACTGGCCGAACTGATGGTTTCAGCCGATCATGCTCCTGAAGTTGTATTCCGTTATGTCGATGCCCTGATGCATATGGAGCAACCACTGGAAGCATTTCGCGTGATTCACTCTCTACTGATCTCGCAGGAAAAATACGAAGCGTTGATGAGTTTGCCTGGAGAACGCAAAGTAACTTTAACGGCCTACGCGACCGGGTTTATTCAGGAATTGCACGAGGATGGAACGTCCAACTCCCAGATAAATCTGGTTAGCGAATCGTCTCAGATTATTGAGCGAACTAAAAATGCCACCGAGCTCCAGAAATTAGCTCCTTTGTTCGCGGTTCAAAAATTGGAAACCGAATATCGACTGCAACTGTGCCGTTTATTGAATCCGCAACAGAATTCACTCCTGCTTGAAAGACATCTCAGCTGGCTTAATAGGAATGGTTCCGATGTGCAACGTCCCGAAGTGATTGCCCGCCTGGCAGAGATGTATCTGCAGAACCAGAAATGGGAAGCTGCTCGGGAGTATCTCGATCTGCTGGCTAACAGTTATCAGGAAACTGTGTGTCTGAATGGGAAGACGGGTCAACAGTTGTTGAGCGAATGGCAGGATGACTATGGCTCTTCATTCAATGCCTCAGCGAAAGATTTCTCAGTCCCCCTGAATTATTCCTATCAAGTCACAAGTATTCCCGAAGCCGTCGCGGCAACGCGGGGAGATCATCCCGTTACGATTGAGAAGCGGTTCACTTCAAATTCGCCCTGGAATTACTGGTTGTTTTCCATGGAGCGAATTCAAAGTCAATTGATGGCTCAGAATGTTCATGGCAATTCTGCATGGCGGCTCGATCTCGGAGAAATCGGTCGTTCGAGCCAGAATTATCTGCATAGCTGCGGACACTTGGGAATCTTTCAGTCTGAAGGGGAACTGTTTGGGTTCAACGGTCTGGCCTCGGATGCTTCCCAACCTTTGAAACCAATGTGGTCAGCGACCTTTGGGGAAAGTTCTTCGGCTGGCAGCCGCGGATTTATGATCACATCAGCGATGCAGACACTCGGCTTAACACCTTTGAAAATAGGCTGGCAGGAAGAATCCGGACATCTGGCACAGCCTGTCGATTTTCATCTCCCAATGCGCGATCGCGACCGTGTTGTCTTATTAGACCTGATCAACGGAAAGCCCCGCTGGGAGTTTAAGCATCCAGAAGAGGATGACATCGTTGTCTGGGCCAATGAGCAATCCGTCTTTCTAATTGATTCTCATGGCGAAACCTATGCCATGCACCGCTTTTCCGATGGTGCACTTCTCACTCAGCAGGTGCTTCCACGGCACGATGAACTTCGGGCTCTTTCCGGCTCGGTTGCCGTCTTGTGGGAACGAATCGACCTGCAATCCGGTCGTTTGATCGGATTTGATCTACAGGCGCAATCGATTTTGTGGTCCCTCGATGTTTCCGGTTCGATCAGTCTGGCCGCACTGGATTCCGAGAAACTTGTTTTGCTGGATGTCGGTCAGAATTCCGTCCGATTTCTGGATCCGAAAAAGAAATCGCCCGTCTTCTTCCAGACAGTAGCCCCTAAAACAGACGCCCGGCTGTTGTACGTCATCGAAGACAAACAAAACTGGTATGTGCACATTACCTCCTCTCCCGAATCGGTCACGCAGAATCTCGGTTTCGAAAGTGGAGCCGACATCAACGGGCCGATGTTTGCAGTCGACAAAAAAACTCAACAGGTTCTCTGGAAAGCCGAAGTCGATCGACTCCGCTGGATCCCCGGCCAACCCGCCCGACTGCCGTTTCTCGTTTACGGAGCCAAAGTCGAAGTCAGCACGCGCGACGAAAACGGCGAACAGCAAATATTCCGAAAACCGACCTTGCAGGTTATCGATAAGGCAACAGGAAAAACGATTACGAACCTTCCCGAGGATGTCACCGGCTTACTGGTGAAACAGAACTACGACTTCGAGCACAAGAAGTTCGACCTGGAATTCACAAGCGGCACCCTTTCGATTCAGGCTACTGAGGAATAAGTGTGTAGGGTGCGTCCTGACGCACCATGCTGCCGACATGGCTTCCTCATAGAGTTTCTCTCCATATACATAACCATCACGGCTCAATCATCACGAATATGCTAAAATCGACACTCCACTCCGGTGCG
>DEML01000065.1:105289-113788 GCA_002359185.1 Planctomycetaceae bacterium UBA2671 | reverse complement strand
TAATCGCGCACGGTCATTTAGCGTTTTGCAAAACTTCAGTAATAAGATTCAATTGACCCGCAAACTGGACCGCACAGCAGCCCTACGAGCTTCAATCAGTAGCGCACATCAAATGACATTAGAAGCTCGAAAGTGCAACAGAGAGTGTGATAACTCACACTTCTGAACAGGGCATACAATTCCACCAGTTGAGCACTAATGATGAGCCAGCATCCGGTCGAAGTCCAAAGCCATATCCCCCTGAAACTTCTCGGCAATCATCATGAACTGTTCCTGGATTTCGACAAAGGCCTGAACGACATCGGGGTCGAAATGAGTTCCGTTGGATTCCATAATGATCTCGTAAGTTTTTTCATGCGAGAAAGCATCTTTATAGACTCGCTTGGTAGTCAGAGCATCGTAAACGTCTGCCAGAGCAACAATCCGAGCGGAAAATGGAATCTCCTCCCCTTTTAATCCATGAGGATAGCCTGTTCCATCAAAACGCTCGTGATGGCTCAGCGCAATTTCATATGCCATCTTCAAATAGCCAACTTCCGGGTTTCTCAGTACCGCATCCTTGAGGGTTTCCGCACCGATCAACGTATGCGTTTTCATAATCTCAAATTCTTCAGGCGTTAATCGCCCCGGCTTGAGCAGAATATTATCTGAGACGCCAACTTTACCAATATCATGTAGTGGACTCGTCAGGAAGATATTTCGGATGAATCCAGAATCGATCTGACTTCGATACTTCGGATGCTGGGACAGTTTCATCGCAATTGCACGGGAATACTGCTGAACACGCTCAAGATGTTGTCCGGTATCCGGATCTCGCGATTCGGCAAGTTTCGCCAGGGTAAAAATTAAAGTGTCGCGTGTTTCGAGTGAAAGAATTCGTGCACCTGCTCGTATCCGCTGATTCATTTCAGCAGAGTTAAACGGCTTGGTCACAAAATCATCTGCTCCTGCAGAAAGTCCTTCGACAATTTCATTGGAACTGCTGCGTGAAGTCAGCATGATTGTGTAGAGGTATCGTCCAAAATTCATCTGTCGGATGCGGCGACATAATTCCAAGCCATCCATGCCGGGCATTTCCCAGTCCAGAATCACCATATGGAAATCGCCATCGATCAAGAGCTGCAAGGCATCATCACCTCGACTGCAAATCGTTGGTTCATGTCCACTTTTCTGAATCAGATACTCAAGAATATCCCGAGTAATTTCATCATCATCGACCGCTAAAATCTTCATCTTCATTGCAAGCTCCCTTGCAAATACTTTGTTCTATTCTTCATTTTGGGCAGCGAGTTCGTATCGCCTGAATATTTAAGCGTGTAAATTAATCATCTAATCATTCAGCACCTGCTCCAACTGATTTTTAATGGATTTCATACAACTTGCAGCACGTGATTTGAGTTCATCGATCGGACCGTTGCATTCTTCTCCAGCAGGATTCGACCGTATAATCGTCTCCAGTTTCAAAGCGGCTTCGGAAACCTCAATTGCAGAGACATTCCCAGCCGATCCTTTTAACGTATGGACAATTCTGCCTGAATTCGCCCAATCTCTGGAATCGATTGCCTGCTCCAGTTCTTCCAGATCCGTAGGAAGACGATCGTGAAATTTCTTCAGAACTTTATAAGCAATCTCGTCATTTCCACCACATCGTTCGATCAGCGTTGGCCAGTCGATCGCTTCCTCATCAAGTTCCGACTCCACTTCAGTTAAGAGTGTCTCGACATTGGGCTCATTAATGGATTCAACATTCGAGAGTTGATTAGGCTTCAATTCCGAGTTTGCCTGGGTTAGAGATAGCATCTTCTGCAATAGTATTTGCGGATTAATTGGCTTCGAGACATACTCATCCATCCCGGCTGCCAGGCATTTGTCACGATCCCCCTTCACTGCGTTTGCGGTGAGGGCAATTACGGGCAATCGCTCGGGAAGTTCACCAGCCGCCTGCATTTTGCGGATTTCTGCAGTTGCCGTGAATCCATCCATAATCGGCATCTGACAATCCATCAACACGAGATCATAAGTCCGACGTTTCAACAGATCGAGTGCTTCTTTGCCATTACTGGCGACTCGACATCGCCAGCCATACTGTTCGACTATTTCCTGCGTCACAATCTGATTGATCTCGTTATCATCGACAATCAATACACGACCTTCAACGTTCGTGTCGAGTTCAGGATTGACGATTTCCTCGCTCGCATGTTCTTCCAGCTTATACTCGGAAGAATTGTGATAGAGCGTTGTGATGAGAGCATCAAACAATCGAGAAGATCGAATGGGTTTCGAGAAACAGGAGTTGATCCCAATCGCCTTCAGTTCATCTCGACTGATCTCACAATCAGAAGATGTGAGCATAATGAGTTGAATCTCAGAAATCTGCGGATCATTTTTGATCATCCGAGTCAGCCCAATACCGTCGGTTTCCGGCATCCGATAATCGAGGACCCCAATCTGGAATGGACGATTTTCTAACTGGGCCTGCTTAATACATTTCATCGCCTGCGTCGCACTATCAACTGTTTCGACTTCTGCACCCCAACTTTGCAACAGAGATTGCAGAATTGTGCGGTTGGTTTCATTATCATCGACAGCAAGAACTCGCATCCCCTGAATCCGGGAATCGATTTTATGACCGAGGCGAGTTCCCTGAGTTAGCCCGAATGGTATTTGACAGGTGAATTTCGAGCCCGCCCCCAAAGCACTTTCAATCGTGATCGTGCCATCCATTAGTTCGACAAGTTGACGACAAATCGCCAGACCTAATCCGGTACCACCAAATTTACGCGTTGTCGATCCATCGGCTTGCTCAAACGGCAGGAATAATCGCTCTTGAATCTCAGCAGGCATGCCGATCCCGGTATCCTGAACGCTAAGACTGATCATCTGCTGATTTTCACAGATACCTTCAGCCTGCACTTCGACACTGACTTCTCCTTTTTCCGTAAACTTGAGAGCATTGCCAATTAAATTGACGAGGATCTGACGGAGTCGTTCGGAATCCCCAATCACACGATTGGCGACGTTTGGCCAGACATGGCAGGTCAGTTCAATTCCCTTTTGCTCGGCTCGCAAGTTGAACATATCAGCGACATCTTCAACCATCGATTCCAGATCAAATTCCTCAGAATTCAATTCCAGCTTCCCCGCTTCAATTTTTGAGAAATCCAGAATGTCATTAATCAGGCTCAGTAGAGAGTCTGCAGAGGATTTGGCGATATTGGCGTAATGATTCTGTTTCGTGTTCATTTCTGTGTCGGTCAGCAATTCGAGCATTCCGATGACACCATTGAGTGGAGTCCGAATTTCATGACTCATTGTGGCCAGAAAAGAACTTTTTGCCTGACTGGCAGCTTCTGCGGATTCCTTCTGCTTTCGCAATTCTTCGGATTGAATTCGCTCACTGATATCGGTCACACTTCCTTCGATAAACGCAGGACTTTGCTCCGTCTCAGGAAAGTGTCGAGCATTGATCATAACATCCAGTACTGAGCCATCCCGCCTGCGTAGTGCGATCCGATATTCTTTGACGCTTCCGTCCTGTTTCAACCGCTGCAGCATCATTTTTCGGGCAGCAGGGTCTACATAATATTGCGAAGTGATATCTTTCGAATCGCTCATCAATTCATCAACTGAGGAGTAACCGAGCATCGTTGCCAAAGCCGGGTTGGCTTCGAGAAGTTTCCCGGAAAAAGTGGAGCGATAAATTCCCTCAATCGCATTTTCAAAAATCGATCGATAATTTTCTTCTGCCACTTTCAACTGACCGAGAAGTTTTTCTCGATTCTCAATTTCTTCAACAACTTTATGCAGCACCTTGTTATATTCAGCAGCGATTTGACCAACTTCAGTATGAGGTTCAACACTCACTGGAGTCGAAAAATCTCCTTTGATACTTTGAACTTTCATATCATCCAGCAGATCAATAATCTCTGTACTTGCACCATGCTCGTGAATATTGAGTCCCTGAATTTCTGCTTCTTCAGTGACACGCAAACCCAGGAAGAGTCGCAGAATTCCCAAGGCCAGCAAAGTCACACCACTAGCCCAGACGAAGCAGGTGCCAACGCCCAATGCCTGTATCTGAAGTTGTTCGAGACGGCTCATGCCATTGCTTAACTGATCAGCATTTCCGAATATCGCGACTGCGAGTGTTCCCCAGGCCCCGGCAAATGCGTGAGCAGGAACGGCTCCGATCACATCATCGATTTTCAGCTTCTCAAGCAAAACTGTACCGAACATACAAATGGCTGAGGAGATAACCCCAATCATGATTGCAGACAACGGAGTGACCATGTGACAGGCAGCGGTGATTCCGACCAGACCGGAAATTACACCGTTCATGATATCGCCGACTTCAACACGTCCATGCACCAGGCGGGAAAGCAAAAGACCGGCAACTCCCCCCGCCGCAGCAGAAAGATTAGTATTCACAAGAATCAAAGGGATCGAACCATCGATGGCGAGCGTGCTACCGCCGTTGAATCCGAACCAGCCAAACCAGAGCAACAAAGTTCCGAGAGCGGCCATCGGATAATTATGACCATGAATTTTCTTCTGTTTTGATGTGAAACGTCCCAGACGAGGACCAACAACCAGCACGGTCATCAATGCTGTCCAGCCACCAACGGAATGCACAACGGTAGAGCCTGCGAAGTCGATAAAGCCCATTTCGGCAAGCCAACCAGTCCCGGTTCCTTCAACCAGCCCCCCCCAGGCCCAATGTCCAAACACAGGATAAACCAGGGCAGAAACAACGGCACTGAGGAGCAGATAGCCGGAAAATCGCATTCGTTCTGCTACTGCACCAGAGACAATGGTGGTCGCAGTACCACAGAACACGAGCTGGAATAAAAAGAAGGCAAGCAGCCAGGTACTGTTGGTCTCATCCACAAAGAAGTTGGAGGTTCCAATCAGCCCCGAATAGTCCTGACCGAACATCAGCCCAAATCCGACCATCCAGAATAGGACTCCAGCAATGCAAAAGTCCGCCAGATTTTTCATGGCGACATTGATGCTGTTCTTGGCTCGGACGAGCCCGGTTTCGAGAAAACAAAAACCACCCTGCATCAGCATGACTAACGCAGTGGCGATAAGAATCCAAATGAGATTCGCAAGCTCCATTGAAAGTGCCATCTTCTTGATCTATCCATTATTAAGAATGTCGCTTTCATCCAGCGCTGGATAAAAGTTACGGCCAACGCTCAAAACTAGGTTGAATTGCAAGTCATGTCGGGTATTTACTGAGTTGGCAGTTGGATTTTTGCATCATCACAACTCCCAATTGATAAAATCCGTAAGACCGGACTGTTTCTTGGGGGAATTCCCTCACTTGACACCCTGCACTCATACAAGCAGTATTTGATCATTCGCGTTATTGATCATGGCTGGTCTCGAATTGGCCCATCGACACAGCATCTCTCCATCGTTTTTCAGGATCTATTTATGATCGACTCCCATCATCACTTCTGGAATTTCTCTGCAGACCAGTACCCTTGGATTGGCAAAGGAATGGAGAGAATAGCCAATGACTTTCTTCCACAGAACCTTTTAGATACTGCACACCCCTTAGGAGTGGAAGGAGTAATTTCCGTTCAAGCACGGCAAACACTTGACGAAACACGCTGGCTGCTTGAAATGGCAGTAAATCCTGAATTCATTCGCGGAGTTGTTGGATGGGTCCCTTTGGAATCCAATGAACTCGAAACGGCTCTCGATCAATTCGCCAGTCATCCCAAGCTTGTTGGCGTAAGGCATGTCGTCCAGGATGAACCCGCTGGTTTTTTATTGACCCCTGCATTTAATCAGGGAATTGGTGCGCTGCTGGAAAGAAATCTCGTCTACGACCTGCTCGTTTTTCCCCATCAACTCAAAGAGACGATTTCATTTGTCGATCGACATCCCGACCAAATATTTGTTCTTGATCACTTGGCAAAACCGCGCATTCGACAGAACGCATTCGATTCCGAATGGGCGATCGATTTGAAGCAACTTGCGAAACGGGAAAATGTTTCTGCCAAATTTTCCGGACTGACAACGGAAGTACAAACTCAACCCTGGTCTATAGAAATGCTGAAACCCTATTGGGAAACGGCTTTAGAGGCCTTCGGCCCCAACCGCTTGATGTACGGCAGCGACTGGCCAGTCTGCCTGTTAAAAACAGAATACAATCAATGGGTCGATGCCGTAAAAGAACTGGCAAAAGATTTATCATCTGCGCAACAAAACCAGTTCTATATAGAGAACTGTAAAAATGCGTACGGCTTGGAAACTACATCGTAGGACAGACATTACCTTGAGAGGGAATTCAGCTTCCTAAACCGAAGCGTCAGTTCGAAGTGGCACATTATACCAGTTAAAGAATTAAAATTGATCAACACAAGTGGGACACGAATTATCAAAGCATTTTACTTGTTTTCCACTAACATATTTAAAAATGTGCAACTTCAATAAGTGACAGCGTTAAATAGCATTGACGTCCGATTACTTCAACAGGGGATACAAGCACGAAGTTCACTTTCAAACCGCTATCTCAAATGACGAGAATCCAGCAACTGTTTAGGAGGTACTCCATAAACTCTTTTGAATGCGCGAGAAAATTGGAAGGGATCGGGATAGCCCAAATAAGTGGCGACCTGTTTGACGAGCAGGCCTTCGTCAAGAAGTAATTCTGCAGCAGAATTCATTTTTAGTCGAAGCAGAAATTGATATGCCCCGGCTCCTGCATACTTCTTAAATAATCGCGAGAGATAAATCGAACTGACATGACATTCCTGAGCGGCTTCTTCGATCGTATTTAATCGCAGATAATTTTTTTCCAGATGAGTGCGTATTCTTTGATAAGTTTCAAAAGACCGAGGCAGGTTACCACCATTCGCGACAGTCCGTTGTTTGAGTTTTAACATTAATAATCGCGCGAGAGTTTCGCAGACTGCAACCGACACCGAACTGTCTTCTCTGGCTTCCCGATCAAGCGTTTGAAACAGATCGATGAATTCATGAATCGCAAAAATTCTCATCACTCTCCAGGGGATCAATCCTGTTTCTTGAAGCAGCTTATCGACCTGTTTTCCAGAGAGATCGACATAATACTTTCGCATTCGGTTCTGAGGATCATTTTGAATGATGTGCTGGACACCGGGACCATACGCAAAGACAGAACCCGGCCCCAACGGAAACATTTTTCCATTCAAATTTAAACTCCCTTCCCCTTCCACAACAAGTTCAATTGCATAAAAAGGGAAATCGATACGTGACACAACGTACTCAGGTCGCATCCGCTCGACACCACCGCAAACCACAGATAATGGTTCATTGGGATTGGGATTCAAGTTGAGATAATACCGACGGGCATCTGTCACCTGCTGGGAAACAAATGTGGGTTCGATCTGTAATTCCTGTTTTTGCTTTGCCATTCATGCAGGTTAAGAATCGACATGCAGGAGTCAAGTCCTGCTATTCACATCAAAGTTAATTGACTCATAATAATCATACATTGAATACTTGTACTATTTTATCACTCAAAACGGATTGATTGAAATGCAGACACGAAAACTCGGTCAGACCGATCTCGAACTTCCCATCCTCAGTTTTGGTGCATCGTCACTCGGACAGGAATTTCGCAGTGTGCAACTCGATCAGGCGATCGAAAGTGTGCACACTGCTCTCGAGTGTGAAATCAATTTTCTGGACACTTCCCCCTTTTATGGTCGAGGGATGTCGGAAGTCCTGCTCGGAATCGCTCTGCGGGGCGTACCTCGTGATGAATACCTGCTCTGTACAAAACTGGGGCGTTACGATCTGCAGCACTTTGACTTTTCTGCCAAACGTGTTGCCGAAAGTGTTGATGTCAGTCTGCATCGTTTGGGGACGGATCATCTCGATATTGTTCTGTGTCACGATATTGAATTCGTGTCACTCGATCAGATTGTTGAAGAAACGATTCCCGCTCTGCAGAAGATTAAACAGTCTGGAAAGGTGCGGTATTTCGGGATCAGCGGATATCCGATGAAAATCTTTCGAGAGATTATGACTCAATGTGACATCGACTGCGTACTTTCCTACAACCAGTACACACTTCAGAACCGACGGTTTGCTGAAGAAATGGTGCCCGATCTTAAAGCTAAAGGTATCGGTATTATGAATGCTGGACCATTCTCTGCGAGACTGTTAACCCAAACGGCTCCCCCGGACTGGCTGAAAGAACCGGAAGAAGTGAAAGCGGCTGCTCGCAAGGCAGCTGAATATTGCCAAAAACAGGGTGTTGACCTGGCTCAACTCGCTCTGCAGTTTTCATGTGCTAATGCCGATATGGCGACTACCGTAGCCGGCAGTGCCAATCCAGACAACATCCGCAAATGGAAAAAATGGCTGGAGCAACCGATCGATGAGCAGTTGTTGAAAGATGTCGAAGCGATCTTCGAACCGGTCATGAACATTGGACACAAAGAGGGATTGCCGGAAAATAATTAACACTTAGTGCAGGCGAGCCGAGTCAGTTATGAC
>DEML01000065.1:64085-105175 GCA_002359185.1 Planctomycetaceae bacterium UBA2671 | reverse complement strand
GCCGAGTCAGTTATGACTCGGGTACATTCGGTACAGTAACTGTAGGTCAGGCTGTGCCTGACGAAATGGACGTCACAAATTGTAAGCGTCAGGCACAGCCTGACCTACGGATTAAAAAACATCTCACGTGGACCACACAGCGGTCCCTAATATGAAAAGATATCATGAAAGCACTTCAACTCGAAAATCCGAAATCGTGGCGGATGATTGATATTCCGGAACCGGAATCCCCCGGAAAAGGCGAGGCTCTTGTGCGTGTGCATCGTGTCGGTATTTGTGGAACGGATGTCGGTGGTTATCTCGGCAAGATGCCTTTCTTCTCCTATCCACGAATTCCCGGCCATGAACTCGGCGTTGAAGTTCTGGAAGTGGGAAGCGATGTCACGAACATCAAAGTTGGTGACCACTGTGCGGTTGAGCCGTATTTGAATTGTCAGAAATGCTATTCCTGTCAAAGAGGCTTCACAAACTGCTGCGAGCATCACCAAACTCTTGGTGTGATGTGCGATGGAGGATTAACCGATCGAATCCTCCTCCCTGCTCGCAAACTGCATCCCGCCAATAAACTCAAGTCTGAACAAGCCGCTCTGGTGGAAACTTTGGCAATCGGCTGCCACGCGGTAGATCGAGCAAATCCCAAAGCGGGAGAAACAGTTTTAATTATTGGAGCCGGGCCGATTGGATTGTCTGCTCTGGAGTTTGTGAAAATCTCAGGAGCCCGACCGATTGTCGCCGATTTGAGTGAAACGCGACTCGAATTTGTTCGAGAGAAAATGGGAGTGCACGACACGATACTTATCAATAATAACGAAAGCGATATTTCCGCACTCGAAGAAATAACCAATGGTCAACGGGCCGATGTGGTCATCGACGCAACCGGACATAATGCTTCAATGGTTCGTTCTCTGGAATTCGCTGCTTTTGCCGGGCGAGTCGTGTATGTTGGCATCACTCAGCAGAATCTCGAATTTCCGCATGCCCCGGTGATGCACCGAAGGGAGCTGACGCTTTTGGCCAGTCGCAATGCCTTGTCTTCCGACTTCGCTCGCATTATCAGTCTGATCGAAGACGGAACAATCAACACAACACCCTGGATCACTCACCGCACAACTTTTGACAGAGTGATTGACGAGTTTGAAACCTTCACTCGACCGGAATCGGGTGTGATCAAAGCGGTGATTGAATTGCCTTGAATGATATCTGTCCAATTAAAAAATTATAAATTCAGTATAGACAGGTCCCCTCTCCCTATGGGAGAGGGTTAGAGTGAGCGCAATCCGCGTAATTTTCAATGAGTACTTCGAAGGAATCCCCTCATCCGGCCTTAGGCCACCTTCTCCCCAAGGAGAAGGGAAGTTGCCCCAGCCTGGATGATGAGGGTTTACTTTACAGCGAAAAAATATTAATTCCCAAGAAAGCAAAATAGAATGTCCCAACAAAGTAAACACCAATGCGTCACACTCGGCCTGGCTCCCAGTTTTGGATTCGGAGATCGAATTGGCCTGGCGACACCCGGTCATGTCGAAGCGATGAAACGAGCCGGGGGGAGCATTGAGCCGATTTTTCCTCAGCAGTCGATCCGGGAAATGACTCGCACAAAACGGACTGCCACTCAGGTGATGAGTGATGCGATGAATGGAGCGATTTATGCCGGCTGGACCGGACGAATCGGAGCTGATGCCGATCATTTGAAAACGCCGGAGGATGTGGATGTCACTGCTGCAGCCGGATTCACATTCTTTACACTCGATCCATCCGACGAAGTCGACCAGAAAGCTGACGACTACTCCGAAGCTCAAGTCAAAGAAAAATTTGAGCAAATCAAAGAGTCTACTCCCTGGTACGATACTTACGTTGGAAAATCTCTGCAATTATCGACTGGCACAAATATTAATCTGACTGAAGAAGTCTGTATGCGAGCGGCCGTGAAATACGGAGCCGCCATTCAGAAGGCCTTAGGTTTGGCAGCACACATTTGCAAAGTCCATGAGAAACTTCAACGTGATTACGAGATTGAACTCTCTGTCGATGAAACGGACCAACCGACAACCTTAGCCGAGCATTACATTATCGCGGACCAATGCCTTAAAGGAGACATGAAACTGGTCAGCCTGGCTCCTCGATTCATCGGCGAGTTGGAAAAGGGTGTTGACTACAAAGGGGATGTTGGCGCACTGGAGTCGTCTTTGAATGATCATGCAGCGATCGCAGAAATGCTTGGACCTTATAAGCTGAGCCTACATTCTGGATCTGACAAAATCTCCATGTACCCGGCTTTAGCGCGGGCGACGAAGGGAAGATTTCATGTCAAAACAGCGGGAACAAGTTATCTTGAGGCGCTGCGAGTTGTCGCACGGCACGATGAAGAACTTTTCCGACGCATCATTCGCTTTGCACGCGAACGTTACGATACCGACAAAGCGACTTATCACGTTTCGGCGACGAATGCAGCTGTGCCCGATCAAAATGAGTTAGATGCGACCAGACTCGAACAAGTCTATCTGGAACGCTGGAGTGATGTTCCTCAGGGAAAAGGTTTCACGGAACCGGGACGACAAATCCTCCATTGCACCTTCGGCTCAACACTGACAGATGCCGACTTGGGACATGCCGTGAGATCAGTTTTGGAGTCGCATCCTGACACTTACAAAGAAGTCTTGGCAGACCACTTTGCCCGTCATCTGGAATCACTGAATCATTTCTAACAAATCGTGATATCAGAGGAATTGAATTGAACCGCAAAGACGCCAAGGATCACAAGAGTGAATGAATGAGATTATTGAAGCATACAATATTAACAAAAAGAGTTGATTGTTTCTGGATGTTGATTATCAGAAAACCTCTTTGTGTCTTCGTGCCTTAGTGGTTTAATAATTTTATACTGAGTTAATACCAGCGGTAATGTCATTTTGTGAGATTGATTTCAGCAACTATTTCTGTGGATCATGAATCTGCGCGTCATTTTTTTTGCATCATAAGCGACACCACGACACATAACTGATATTTTATCAATTAAATATATTACATCATCACATCCATCGAGAGAAAGATTTTGAACATGCTCACGAAAAATCATTCTTCTGCAATCTACCTTCGTATCGTATTGTTATTCAGTTTATTGCTCGTTTGTTTCACGACGATGGCAAATGTGGCGATTGCCAAAAAGCCAGCTTCAAAACGGCCCAATATTCTCTTCATTATTGTGGATGATCAGTCTCCATTTGACTTGCGGGTTTACAATGATCGGACGCCCTTGCAAACGCCGACGATTGATCGACTGGCTGCAGAAGGTGTTGTCGTCGATCAGGCTTATCAAATGGGATCGTGGTCAGGTGCCGTCTGTACGCCGTCGCGTCACATGGTGATGAGCGGTCGAACCGTCTGGCATATTCCGGGGAAGAAGGCGAAAAGTCCGAGCAATCCCAATGTTGGCAACGAAAAGCTTGTCCCTGATGATCTTGCCGAGAACACAATGGCTGCGGTTTTCAATCGAGCCGGTTACGTTACGATGCGGACCTGTAAGAACGGAAATAGTTATGAAGCCGCCAATAAACAGTTCACCGTTCGACACGATGCCACCAAGCGTGGTGGAACAGCGGAATCCGGAAGCGCCTGGCATGCGAAACAGGTGCTCGAATATCTGGGCGATCGAGAATCCAGTAAGGATGAAGATCCCTTTTTAATTTACTTCGGCTTCTCACATCCTCATGATACGCGTGATGGCCGTCCTGATTTACTGGAGAAATATGGAGCAGTCAACCACAGCGATCCCAATTCCTATCCTCCGAAAAATGAGAAACAACCTGCTCTGCCCATCAACTATCTGCCTGAACATCCCTTTCACCACGGACATCCGAATCTGCGTGATGAAGTCGCAGTGAGCGGGGTCTGGGAACGACGGGATCCGCTTACGATTCGCAATGAACTCGGCCGTGAGTTTGCCTGCAGCGAGAATATCGATCAACAAATCGATAAAGTTCTCAAGAAACTCGAAGCGATGGGAGAACTCGAAAATACCTACATCATTTACACCGCCGATCACGGCATGGCCATTGGAAGGCACGGACTTCAGGGAAAACAGAATCTTTATGAGCATACCTGGCGAGTCCCCTACATTGTGAAAGGACCTGGCTTACCATCCGGGAAACGTGTTGATGGAAATATCTATCTGCTCGATACCCTGGCCACCTTGTGCGATTTTGCAGGGATCACTCCTCCAGAAACCAACGAAGGAATCAGCTTCCGCAAGGTGCTTGAAGGTCAGGAATCAACAGTTCGCGATACCCTTTTCGGCGTTTATTGTGGCGGCACAAAACCGGGGATGCGCAGTGTTCGCAAAGGCGACTGGAAACTGATCAAGTACGATGTGCTGGATGGAACAGTTCGTGAGACCCAACTGTTTAATCTGAAAGAAAACCCTCATGAATTTCTGCAGGAGCATCATTCCGATCAGGTTAAACAATTGACCGGTGCAAGTCCTGAAAAACATCAGGTCAATCTGGCTGACGATCCTCAATATGCCAAAAAGTTAGCAGAGATGGAAAGACTGTTGGCAAAAGAGATGAAACTCCTGGATGATCCGTATCAATTGTGGGATCAAGCTCAATAGAGTTAGGCAACCAGATTATCGTTTCAAGTTCACAGCAAGCCGGTGATTTTTTTGTCAACGGCTTGCTTTTTTGTCTAGTCTCAAATGTTCTTGATCTGACATAATAATTTCACAACCTTGACGACGTGCTTTCAGACTGATATTTTATCATTCTTAAGCACGTTAGAGTATCCTGCCTTTGCCCAACCAGATTTTTCCACAGAGGTATCCAATGCCTAAACAAATCCGCAACGCATTCACACTGATTGAACTTCTTGTTGTGATCGCAATCATTGCCATCCTGGTAGCCTTGTTGCTTCCCGCTGTACAACAAGCTCGGGAAGCGGCTCGTCGAACTTCCTGCAAAAACAATATGAAGCAGATAGGTCTGGCATTGCACAATTATCAAAGCACACATAATGTATTTCCGCCGAGCAGTACGAGTGGATTTGGTCAGGGAGTCTGGGGATATACTACTGCGACCGGCCCTGCTGATCCGGCCATCCATTTGCATAGTTTTGCCAGCCTGATTCTTCCTTTTCTTGAAGCTGCGAATCTACAGGATTCCATCAATTACAATGTCTCTGCACTGGATCCTGCTAATCAGGGAGCCGCTTCGCAAATTTTGCCGTTTTATCGCTGCCCCAGTTATGCCGGTCAAGAATTCAGCAAAGACCCCATGTATGTTTCCGATGTCGGTTACGATCAATTTGCAATCCGTAATTATGTCACCTTAGGTGCGAAAACGGTGATTGGTTTATCAGGATCTGCGCCAGCTGAAGGAGTGATGTATCCCGGCTCTAAAACGAGTTTTCGAGATATTGTCGATGGTACGTCCAACACAATCCTGGTTGCAGAAACTCGAGAAGAAAATGCTTCGGTCTGGATTGATGGGACCAGTGCATCTGTAGCAGCTCGCTGGACTGACCTAACCTCTCCCGCTTATGCAGGAAATTCGAGTTCCATTAATTACGAACCCTATTTTCAAGGCGGAGTTTTTCCGAATTCGATTGGACAGAACTGGGGGCCCTCAAGTCTTCACAAAGGTGGTGCCCAGCATTTACTAGCGGACGGGTCCGTGCGTTTCATTTCTGAAAATGTCGACTACGTGACTTACGAGTCTCTTGCATCCAGAGCTGGCGGAGAAGTTGTTGGCGAATTTTAAGGGTAGACCATATCCTGTGAGTTGGATTGACGCAAACTGAGTATACAGCACGAAAATGATATCATGACAAACTTGACTGACGATACTTTTCAAGCAGAATATTGCGCCGAAAGACTGAAAGCGTTAAGTGATCCACTGCGGTTGAAAATCGTAAGCTTGCTGCGTCATGGAGAATTAACAGTCACCGATATTTCCCAGTTTCTCGAAACGGAAATTGTGACGGTTTCTCATCACCTCAAAATTCTCAAGCACAGCCAGTTTGTTACGCCGCGCCGTCAGGGACGATTTATTTATTACAGTCTCAATAAAGATCTCGTTCAGGACTCGATCGAAACCCTTAACCTGGGATGCTGCAAAATTCAAATTGCAGAAGATGAAAAAGAGACATAATACACTTTTGCCACTCCTTCTCGGGGAAAATCTGCATGGCATAACCTGTTCATGAATTATTATCATCGGCGTTTACCTGCGACCATCAGCGGTTCAGTCAAAATGTTGGGTCTTGCTTCACTGGCCCATCCTGCTTCACTATTGGGTCCCATTAAAAATCAGGTTGCTGCGATGCCTGTAGATGCTCTTCTGAATGAACAAATTGTATTCGTTGAGAATTGAGCATGGCCCCATCTGATCAGAAATTTGAAGATTTCTAAGAAATATTAAGATTTTCACCGTGAGATTTCGTTCATCACGGATAAATCCAAGTAGATATCATCATGTCTCGTGGTTATTGTTCATATTTCCTGATTTAAGCAGGTAAAAGGTTATTTTTGAGTCAAATTTATTGAAGGCCTCCCCATTCCGGAATTTCATACCGTAGAAAACAGCTCCCCTGCCATTGAACAGCAGGACGCATCTGATGAGAAATTCGTCAGTTTAATTGCTTCGCATCAACTGGCGTTAACGGCCTTTTTACGGACTTTGCTGCGACACCACACCGATGTGGAGGACGTACTCCAGGAAACAAATCTTGTGTTGTGGCGAAAGCGTAAGGAATTTGATGCCAGCAGAACCTTTGCTGCGTGGGCCTGCAAATTTGCTCATTTGCAAACACTGTCTTATTTGAAGACGAAAGGCCGCAAATCCTGCTACTCCCTGAATGATGAGGCCTTAGAACAAATGGCCGAACTTTCTGTAAAGGAAGCCGAGAAGATCGATCGCAAAGGAGAAGACCTACAGCGTTGCCTGAAGAAACTTTCTCCATCACAGAGAGAATTACTGCGATCGCGTTACCAATCGAATGTAACCGTTAATGAGATTGCTGAAACTTTGGGGAGGACGCCTCATGCGATTTCGATGTCGCTGTATCGACTGCGAAGTTTACTCAGAGAATGTGTTGAGCGGGCCCTGCAACCGGAGGTGCTCTCGTGACGGAATCTAATAATCTGAATTCACGAACTCGATTTCTAGCTTTACTGGATCAACGACTTTCGGATTCGCTTGATGAAGCTGAGGGGAAGGAACTGGATCAGTTGCTGAACTCATCTGCCGAATATCGAGAACTCTATGTGCAGCACATCTGGACAGACAGCTTGTTGAACTGGGAGCTGACCGTAAGTAACACGATATCTTCAGAATACACGGAAAATCTCCATTCTGTCGAAACTATCCCAGCAATTACGTTATCGTCGGCTGTTAAAATCAATCGCTTTACTCGTTTCATGCAGATCTGTCTGTTGCTGGTTTTACTGGTGGCTCCTGCGATCTATTGGATTACAAATTATCCGACTGACAATGAAAAGGCCTCTGAGATATTTGTTTCAACTGAAGCCGTTGAATCTAGTGAAGTGGTTGCGGTTTTACTGGACAGTGAAGATGTCGTCTGGAGTGACGGTCAAGCTTCGATCGAGTATGGAACCTCGTTTCATAGGAACGAAACCCTCAAGCTGGAGTCGGGATTAATTCGAATTGCGTTTGACTGCGGAGCGGGCGTTGTTCTCGAAGGACCAGCCGAGTTAAAGCTCTGTTCTGCCTGGCAGGCGTGTCTGCATCGCGGCAAGCTGGCTGCGGTTGTTCCCGAAGGAGCTGAAGGATTTACGGTCTTGACTCCGCAAAAGAAGATTGTCGATCTGGGAACCAAGTTTGGAGCTGCGGTCGATGACTCTGGGCAGGCGAACGTTCAGGTTTACGAAGGGGAAGTGAAAGTCGAATCGCGGGATGAGATCGCCACTTCAAAGAGCCTTCTCCTGACGGCAAAGTCACACTCTCGATATTCTGAAAACAATTCCCAAGCATCCGAGATCAAATTACAGGGCGTCGATTCTGATGATCAGATTTCCGTTCCCTCTTTTGAACAGTTAGCAGTCGCTCGTTCTGGAGTTTATCCCCCTTCTAAAAAAAGCCTTCGACATCAAGACTTCGATTATCCTGTACCCGCTACAGAAACTCAGGCTCCTATGGAGACCTTTCCATCCAGCGTGATTCTGGGTGAAGATTTTTATCCTCGATCTCATCTTTCCCGTACGTTTGTCGGGAAGCCGAATGCATTGAATCTGGATTCGGCTTTTGCACGCGTGGTGTATTTGTCGGAACCTCTGCAATGGCAGGAATTGAATGGCGGGCATTTCGCTCTCGAAATGAACGGTCGCGATCCTGCTTACCCTTTCATTGCCAATCGGATGCATATCAAACTGGATTCGCCAATCAATGAGGAAGTTTACTTCAGTTTCCTCGGTCGTTATCAGGGACTCGATGAGAATGATTTTTTCTCATTATGGTTCGATAACAATTACGGCGAAGGAACAAGCCATTCCATGTCGCCGAACGCGGGGATCCGGTTTGGTGAATATTTTGCCCGCATGACAGTCAATGAAGCAGGATATTTCAGTGTCCCCGCTGACGACGTCGTTTTTTGTCTGGTCGGACACCTTCGAAAGAATCAACAGGAGAAATTCCACGCCATCGATTTGTGGGTCAATCCTCAATTGGCTAGTCCGGGAGAACCTGACATTCATGTGGAATTCAATCACATGCATAAGCAGGCATTTTCTTTCGTAGGAATTCGCATGGGAAAAGATACCGAGTCTGAAGATCGATTGCTGTTTGATCGCCTCGCGATTGCCAGATCGCTTCAAGAGGTTCTGACATCGACTGACAACATCCTCCCCGATTCGCAATTTCCAACCTCAAACATCCCATAGAAAGTTTCAGAATGATTGATGCTGTCGACTGCAAACGAATCATTTCCAGTTCGTTTCTGCTGATGATGATTTCATTGAGTGATCTTAATGGGGCATATTCATTGTTTGCAGCCGAGAAGTCGGACCACATTGCCGAGGAACGCTTTCAGGATCTGGATTTGTTCAGACTCTCCTCGAATTCCGTAGATTCGAAAGGTTGGCTCGGACCGTGGATCACTTCTCGAATTCTGCCTCCTCAAATCGTGGAGTCTCCACTTAAGACTACTGAAACCTCGCGGCAGGATGTCTTAATCTTAGGAACGGGAGATCGAAATAATCCGCTGCGACGACAACTGGCTGAAACTTTTACGGATGAAGAACTGTTTGTCGGGTATCGCTTTTTGTATGAGCCAGACGAAATCGCTGCGACTCAAACAGATCCTGAGTTTTTTATTCTCTGGCTCGATAGAACTGATGGGAGTGATCGCGCTGTCCACAATTCGCAAGTCCCAAATATCGGAGTGCATCTGGCAGACCGTGGGCCCAGTCGCAGCAAGAATGTGTTTATGGTTCGCTTTGGTTCTCAACAGACCGCCTGGAGTCATCGTGAACTGGAACCTGGCAAAACCTATCATGTGATTGCCCGTGTCTCTAAAGAGGTTCCCGGTGAACGTAACGATTACAGTCAACTCCAGTTGTGGGTTGATCCCACAGCTGAGGATGCTGATCAGCCCCTGCTCACGCTCAATAAACAGCAGGGAATCAATCAAATCCGCTGGGCCGGTTTTGCGACAGGTGTTAAAACGGAAGTCGAAGATCGGATTCGAGTTGGCGATTTGATTCTCTCCCGTTCCTGGGACGATGTCTACAACTTTCTGCAGTCCGATTCGAATCATTCCCCCGGTCAATCGTCGCAATCGATGCCTCAGCAACTCGTCTGGAAAGAGCCAATTGATTTTCGGGATGACATATATCCGATTCTGAAAGAACGCTGCTTTGATTGTCATGCGGGAGAATTTCCGGATTCCGGGTATCGGCTGGATGTGCGTAATGAATTTCTCGGCTACAGCACAGGTGAAGCATTTGTGCTGCCGGGGAATAGCAGACGGAGTCACCTGATAGATGTTTTAACATCGAGAGCGGATGACGGACGCATGCCTCCTGATGACGAACCACTTTCTGAAATTCAAATTGCCAAATTTCGTGCCTGGATCGATCAAGGGCTTGCGTGGGATGATGAGTTGCTGCCTGCACCAAAAGTGGAATCTGATCATTGGGCATTCCAGAGAATCTCTCGTCCCGAAGTTCCTCGCACGATTCCAGCCACTCAGCAGGCCCATCCGATTGATGCCTTCATCGTAACCCGTCAACACGAACACGGCATTCAGGCAACAGAATCCGCATCCCGGCGAATTCTGATTCGCAGGCTGTATCTGGATTTACTCGGTCTCCCTCCCACAATCGAAGAGACCGAAAGCTTTCTCAATGACAATTCACCAGATGCTTATGACGAACTTGTGGAGCAGGTTCTAGACTCCCCTCATTACGGCGAGCGCATGGGACGGTTCTGGCTTGACCTGGCACGCTGGGGAGAGAGTCAGGGATTTCAGCACGATATCCCCCGCCCGTTCGCATGGCGATATCGCGATTATGTCATCAACAGCTTTAACAACGACAAACCTTATGACCAATTCCTGAAAGAACAACTCGCTGGCGATGAACTCAAAAATCAGTCTGATGAAACCCTGGTGGCAACCGGCTTTCTGGCAGCTGCCAGGATCAGTGGAAATCAGATGGATAAGGAAATTCAGCGAACCGAAGTGATGTTCGACATCGTCGACAATACCGCCAGTGCTTTGCTCGGCTTAACCCTCGAATGCGCACAGTGTCACAATCATAAATTTGAACCGCTTTCACAGCGAGATTACTATCGCTTCCTGGCCTTCTTTTCCCAAGGTCAGATGGGGAATCTGAAACTCAAGCAAGCTGAACAAATTCCAGCAGAAGAAATCAAGAACTGGTTTTCAAAATCTTCCTACAACTTTTATTTGTCAGAAGCGAAGAAGCTGAAAATCAATCCGGCTGAATATGAACCTCACACCTGGGGCTTTTACTCGCCTGTGACCGGCAATTCAGATATTGAATTTTTGCCAGTTGTAAATCGCTCTCCGCTCCCGTATTCACCGGAGTTTTTGAAACGCCAGCAAACCAGCATACTTGTCCGTGGAGTTCCAGGAAGTCCGGGACTTCCGGTCGAACCGGGCTGGCCTGCTGTTTTGGGAACGGTTCCTTCTGAACTTTCACCAACACCGCGGCAGGCATTATCCGACTGGCTTTCCAGTCCTGAAAATCCTCTGGTGGCTCGGGTGTGGGCGAATCGAATCTGGCAATCGCATTTCGGTCGTGGGATTGTCTCAACACCGAGTAACTTCGGCACGCACGGTTCTTTGCCGAGCCACCCTCAACTGCTCGACTGGCTGGCATCCGAATTATTATCGAACGGCTGGAGCACAAAACATCTCCACCGTTTAATTGTCACTTCGAATACTTATAAGCAATCCAGTCGTTTGATTCCGAAATCGCTGGAGCAGGACCCCGAGAACAAATACTTATGGCGCTGGCCCCAAAGACGTCTAGAAGCCGAGGCGATTCGAGATTCCGTGCTGGTCGCCACTGGTGAATTGAATCGCAAAGTTGGAGGCCCGAGCATTCCACCACAACACGTTGAAGAACAGTTGCGACGGACAATCTACCTCACCCAGAGACGCAGCGAGCTTCCCGATGTCATGACCATGTTTGACGCTCCGGATGGCATCAAGAGTTGTTCTCGCAGGGATGTCTCCACGGTAGCCTTACAACCGCTCTATCTATTGAACAGTCCTTTTGTGGTCAGCCGAGCAAAGAAGCTGGCGGAACTGATTCAGGCGGACGCAGGTCAGGAGCGATCCACTCAAGTGGAAGCCGTATTTCTCAGAACACTAGGACGCGAGCCGACTGAAATTGAGAAGCGACAGGCAGTCTCGCTCTTTTCAGATCCGTCTAATCAAGTTGACATTAGTGAAGAGACATCTGAAGACATGCAACTCATTCAGTTTTGTCATGCGATGCTCAATCTGAATGAATTTGTTTATCTCCCTTGACGCTGCCCAGAGAAACTCACATACGATCAATTTCATTCTCGAACCGTAAATATCAGGTGATTTGTGAATCCAATTCAATTCAACCGTCGAGTGCTATTAGGCGAAGCTGGTCTCGGATTCGGGACACTGGCTTTGAACGCGTTACTCCAGAGCAATTCTGTCGCTCATGCCGATCATTCGAAGACGAGTCATCAGCAGGGAGCTCACTTTCCATCGCATGTCAAAAGTGTCATCTTTCTGTTTATGTCCGGTGGCCCAAGCCATGTCGATACTTTTGATCCAAAACCGACACTCACCAAACTGGAAGGAGAGCCAGTTCCCGCCAGTATCGTTGGGAATGTCCCCAACATTCCACGATCGGGAGTCAATTCAAAATTGATGGCTTCTCCGTTTTCTTTTCAGAAGTACGGACAAAGTGGAATCGAAGTTTCTGATTTGCTTCCAGAAACGGCGAAGCATGTCGATGATCTGTGTGTGATTCGTTCGCTGAATCATCGGATTCCAGTCCATGGACCAGGAGAATGTGTGACGTTAACCGGATCAGGATTGGGTGATCGTCCCAGCTTGGGCGCGTGGTTCACTTATGGATTGGGAAGCGAAGCAGAAAATCTTCCCGGGTTTGTCGTAATGTCTTCGAATACAACGGGACCGGCTCCGCAACGTCCGGGCTGGGGAACCGGCTTTCTGCCTGCTCGATACCAGGGAACACTCATTGATGATCAACGTGGTGTCCCCTATTCGAAACTCCCCGATCTGTATTCGACAGACGACCGAAGAAAACAACTCAATTTCATTCACTGGATGAATCAGCAACACCTGACTGAGCAGGCCAGTAATTCTGAGTTGGAAGCCAGGATTGAATCCTACGAACTCGGATTCCGGATGCAGATGACCGCCCCCGAAGTTCTCGATCTAACAACTGAAACCTCACATACACAACAGATGTATGGAATCGATCAAAAACCAACAGCAGAGTTTGGTCGACACTGCCTGTTGGCCCGCCGTCTGGTTGAGCAGGGAGTGCGGTTTATCCAACTCCGAAACGGAGGCTGGGATGCCCATGGTGCTCTCAAAGGAAATCATACCAATCGTGCGAAAGCGACCGATCTGCCAGTGGCTGGCTTACTTCAGGACTTAAAACAACGCGGTTTGCTCGATCAGACGCTTGTCCTATGGGGTGGAGAATTCGGTCGGACACCGACAACCGAAGGAAATCGTACAGGGGATAGCCGCGGTCGCGATCATTCTCCAGCCGGGTACACGATGTGGCTGGCGGGTGGCGGAGTTCGTGGAGGACAAGTCATCGGCACGACCGATGAACTGGGATATGTGCCCGTTGAGCGTCCCCTTTCCCCTCACGACCTGCATGCCACATTGCTTCACAGCCTGGGACTGGATCAGCACAAACTGACTTATCTGCATAACAATCGAGAAGAAATCCCGACCGTTCTAGGTGGGGAAGTTATTCAAGAGGTGTTCTAAATCATATTTCTCCTTTCCTAATTCTTTCAGGAGTTTCCAGATGATGATTCGAAATAGACATTCACATTCACCGCAGGGATTCACATTAATCGAGCTACTTGTCGTGATCGCGATCATCGCCATACTGGTCGCTCTGCTCCTGCCAGCAGTGCAGCAAGCCCGGGAAGCCGCTCGCCGTTCTGCCTGTAAAAATAACATGAAACAGATCGGACTGGCTCTGCACAATTATCACGATGTCTATTCCGTTTTCCCGCCGGGAGGATTCAAAGCGACCGGTCCGATTACTTCCAGCAGCAATGAAAACACTGCCTTTGGAGAAGTGAATCACAGCTATCTCGTGGCGATTCTTCCCTTTGTGGAAGCCTCCGCGTTATATGACCAGTTCAATCCGATTCAAGGCTGGAGAGGAAGACCTAATCGTCGAGCAGTCAATTCCGTCCCCGCGGTTTATCAATGTCCCAGTTCGAGTAAAACTCATTCCGATCATGTCGACGAAACGATCATCGACAGCAGCGATGTCGTTTTAGGCCAGATGTTTGCTGGTCATTATGTGGGCAATATGGGACCAGTTGGAACAGGCTATCAGCTGCAATGCGAAAATCCCTCAGCGGGGACTTCGATTCCCAATTGCAGTTCCGGAAATGAATGCTCTGGTCAGGGAGTCCTCGGAGCCAATACGAAAATACGCTTTCGCGATATTATCGATGGAACTTCTAATACCATTATGGTGGGAGAATTGTCCGCGAATGAATATCTCACTGGTGCGGTCGCACCGCGTGCCTGGTCTCGCGGATGTGCTCAACATTCCTGCGGCATGACTAAGAACGTGAAATTTGGCATCAATATTCAGGGATTTGTCTCTGGAAATTTCAATAGCATGAGCTTCAGTAGCCCGCATCAGGGGGGAGCTCAGTTATTAATGTCGGATGGAGGCGTCAAATTCACTTCCGAGAATGTCGACATCGATCTCTATCTGGCGACAGCAAGCCGGGATGGAAACGAAGCGAAAACTCTGGAGTTTTAATCTTAAATCTCCGTCATTCCCAGCAACTCTACTTTTGTGAAAACGGGCCCATGAATTCTGAGATTTCCATATTAAAATTACTACTACTGATTCCCTTATTCATACTGGCAGGCTGTTCCGGAAACGATGGGCCCGAGCGTTTTGATGTGTCTGGAACTGTCACATTTGACGATCAATCTGCTCCGGGAGGCTCAATCGTCTTTACGCCGGATAAATCGAAAGGCAATTCTGGTCCACAGGGAACAGCAAAAATTATTAATGGTCAATACAATACCGCTAAACAGGGGCGTGGAATTGTCGGTGGCCCACATGAAGTTCTGATCATTGTCACCAATGGCGAAGATTCAACAGACGATGCCGATTTAAGTGGCCCCTTAGCCGAGCACACTGAACAGTTCGATTTCCCAAAAGAAACAACCGAACACAATTTTACGATTCCGTAATAATCGATTTCTGAGTTCATCGTAAAGCTTGTAGATCAGGCACTGCCTGACGAAATGTGCATGCCACCTTGAAAGTCGTCAGGCAGTGCCTGACCTACCCCGCTAAAGTCCCATCGCCTTGCGCAGTACGGGTTCAAAGATATCTGCCTGTCGGTAGAATCCCAGATCACTTGCGTGAGAGCCATCTGTTGCTCCATCGCTGTCCGCTCCATACAGTTTATCCCCTGAAATGTAATACAAATTCGAAACGGATTCTGATTGCAATGTATTGTATGCTTCTTTCAGTGCGGCATGGTTAGCCGTATGGTGAGCATCTCGATCTGGAAGAATCCAGCTGTTGGTATTTCGTCGATCTTCGACCAGGATAATTGGCGTGTCGGGTTTCTTTGCCCGGATCTGCTTGACCAGCGGCACACATCGTTCCTTAACCATCTGTGCATTCATATTCGGCAGGCAATCGATAACATACACAGCTGCATCGAGCTGCGTCAGATAGTCGCCAACTTCAGCGTCCATTCTGCCGTTACCTGAGAAGCCCAGGTTTACGACGGGCATGTCGAAACGTCGCCCCAGAATCGCTGTGTGCACCATACCGGGCCTGCTCGCACAGGCTCCGTGGGTAATACTGGTGCCGTAGAAAACGATCGGTTTTTGACGAGGCTCTAACGATTCAAATTTGCTTCCTGCTGGCACGCCGATACTGAGAAACTCGACTCCGTTGTATAAAGGCAGATAAGCTGCATATTCGCGAAAGCCCGGTGACAGACCACTGATCAATTGAGTTTTGATTTCCTGTGAAGTCGGTCTGGCCACCTGAACCCATCTCCATTGTCCGTCGGCATCTCTGGCGTACAAGTCGACCCCACTGACTCCCGTCGCTGGCATATGAGGCATCGCCAGATTGGAACTCAACAGCTTGTAATGAACGTGAATGGCTGTGGCATCAGTTTTGAAACGGACCATCATCCCCGCAGAATGACGACTCAAATTCCAGACCGCCCCCGTGACAGTCCCATCCGCAGAACCAGGGAAACGATCAAACCAACGTTTGCGTTCCTGATCGGGCAGTATTCGACCTTCGACACCCCACTCGGTGACATCATGCCAGACAAGCCCATCTTCGGCTTTCTTCTGCTTCGCCATTTCGGGATCGAGTTTTTCGATCTGAGCCTCGACTGGGGCGACAAAGATGACGAAGGATAATAAGAAGAAAATCGATAAATATTTCATGACTAGCCTGTTATTGCGAATTGATGTTTTCAGGTGGATTTATAAGTGAGTGAGAGTGGTGATCTAATACTTAGCGTTTCGGGCGATCGATGGTCAGCAATCGCTTGTAGATTTTCTTTCCCTGTGCAATAAACAGTGTGTTATGCCCTTCACCTGCCAGATTGCATGAAGTCAAAGGCTGATCATCGTCGACTTTCGGAAGCACGCCGCATGGACGTCCGGTCGGATCGAAGATTTGAACGCCAAGGTCGCTCGTCACGTAATAACGTCCCTTCCTGTCGACCGCCATTCCGTCACCTTTTGAGACAACCACATATGGCGGCTCTTCATTGAAGTTGAATTCCCCTTTCGGATCGATTCGAAGTCGCATCGGCATTGTGGGCATTTTCGCATCGAGTACTCCACCACTGTTGACACGAAAGGTCCACGTGTGAGTTCCTCCATAATCAGAAACAGCCAGCGTGCCTCCGTCATTCGACAGAGCAATTCCGTTCGGTTTTGTAATCCCGGTATCGACGACACTCACTTCACCAGACTTTGGATCAATACGAACAACTTCCGATTTGCCAGTCTGCGTGAATAGAATGAAGCCATCTTTAGTCACTTCCAGATCGTTCGGTTTAACTCCTTCTGCAATCGTCTTGACGACGCCGTTTTTTGGATCAATTGAGATGACTCTGCTCTGACTTCCCTGACACGCATACAGCAATGTTTCGTCAGCATTGAATTCAAGACCACTCACAGATTCGTCAGAGATTTTCGTTTTGGAGCCATCCTTTGCATTGATCCTGTAAACGCCCGGCTCCTTCATATCGCAGAAGTAAAGGTTGCCGGCGTTATCCGCGCACAGTGCATCAGCAAAGCCAAGATCCTCTGCGACGAGTTCCCACGATTCTCCGGGGATCAACAGATCGAGCAGAGTCAAATCGCCGCCAAGGTCTCCGCTGGTATCGATTTTTGGTGAATGCGTTTCTGAACGCCATAACCATCGCATCGCATCCGGGAAGTGAGCACTGCCGAAGTCGGAGTTATGCCCGAATCCTTCTGCATTGTCGAAGCGGACGTCGTAGCCCATGTAATTGAGAGCAGAGGCCATCCGCTGATTAGCCCACCACCAACTGCCGAATGCGTTGTCGACGTCACCACTGGTATCAGCCATGTAGATACGGATTGGCTTCGGCTCGGTTTTGCGAACCAAAGCCGGATAGATATTTCCGCCTCGCAAATGAGTGAAGCTGCCGACGCTACTGTAAACTTTGCGGAAGTAGTCCGTTCGTTCCCAGGCAGCCGTCCATGCACAGATCGCTCCGCTACTGGAACCACCAATAGCATGCATGTTGGGGTCATCAGAAATGTTATATCGTTCTTCGACCTGCGGAATAATTTCGTCCATCAGGAAAGTAACATAACGATCTCCCAGGCTATCGTATTCATAACCGCGATTGGAATGTTTATTGTCTTTCCGAGGTTTCGACATCTCATGGCCGGGATTGAGAAACACAGCAATCGTGGGTGGCATATCGCCTTGAGCAATCAGGTTGTCGAAGACCGTTGGAATTCGCCAACGCCACTCGCTCATCATGCCGCTGCCATCCTGAAAGACCATCAGGGCCGCAGGTTGATCGGCCTTGTACTGAGCCGGGACATAAATTGACCAGTCACGTGTCGTGCCGGGGAAGACTTTCGACGATTCCCAGGCTGGCATCTTTTCGATCTTCCCTTTGGGAACATCGTCTTTTGCGATGGCATCCGGGTGTGGTTCCCACTTCGGCTTCGTGTTCACGACGGGGATATTGGTCGATTTCGCGTTATCATCCCACAGCCATTTGACTGCGTCTGTAAAGACTTCTCCAGCCCATTTTCCGCTGTGACCGCCGTCCGTCATTTCGAGTTTATATGTGTAGCCGGCAAATTGCAGAGCGGCAGCCAGATCTTTATTGCCGAGAGGCCAGTTCCCATGCAGATTGCTAAGATCGTGTTCGCCATCCTGCAAGTAAACCTTGATCGACTTAGGATCCTTGTGAGACTTTCGGACAAGTCCTGGGTATCGCCAGCCACCTCGAATATTTGTGAAGCTGCCGATATGGCTCATGACGAGTCCAAATTGATCAGGTCGTTCCCAGGCGACGGTAAAAGCACAGATTCCACTGGATGAAATACCGCACACGGCTCGATCAGTGGGATCCTCAGAAACATTTAGCCCTTTTAAAGCAACCGGCAGAAATTCATCCACGAGAAAGTTTGCATAGCGATCACCGAGAGAATCGTATTCAAACGAACGATTGCTGCGATCGGCGGCTCCCTCGATTGTTGCCGGTATCATCCCCGGATTCACGAACACGGCTATCGTAACCGGCATCGCCTTTTGATGAATGAGCTTGTCAAAGACAGCAGGCACACGAAACGAGCCCTTCTCGTTCAGATAACCACGACCATCCATAAACACCATCAGATTTGCCGGCTGATCAGCAGAATACTGAGCCGGGACGTAGACGCTATAATCACGACGAGTTTCCGGATAGATCTGACTCGTCTCAAAGACACCGTTTGTGATTTTACCTTTGGGGACATGGGACTCATCGGCGTGCAATATGATGTTCTGTGTGAATGTCATACAGGCAACAAGGTAAAGTGTTGGCCCGATCAGTGTCTTTAATAAGCGCATTCGTAATTCCTGTGTGGACTGGACTTTCAAAATAGATCAATCAATCTGAATGTAAGCAAAGTGCTATGGCTTGTCCACGCATCGCAATTCTAATTTGTGTGTATTGAATTTATCTAATGCCTGGACGAAGCGAACAGTGATGAGACATTTCCGTTAGATGCATGACCGCGCTTTCAAGTTTATAGCCGGCGATTGACCTGAAAGGATTGAAGTCACATGATATGATTGGTACCTGCACTGGTTCATTTCCACATTATAATTGGATTTGGGATGATTACCTTTTCAGAGTCCCCAAATGTTATTGCGTTCTGCTACTAACAAAACGCAGCAATATTCCAGTTCATCATGCGCCGACAGAAAAGATTGATCCAACATGTTTCACGCATTCAATCCAGGAACAAAACCAGATTTCATCAAAACAATTTGCTCCAAACAGTTTCCACAACACTTTTCAAAACAGTTAAACACACACATGATTCTCATCGCCGTTGCAATCATGTCACATCTTACACACAACCAACCGCTTGAGGCAGATCAACCCGAGCGGCCAAACATAGTTTTGATACTTGCCGATGACATGGGGTACGGGGATCCACAATGCTATAACGCTCAGTCCAAGTGCGTTACGCCCAATATCGATCGGCTGGCGAAAGAGGGAATGCGATTCACTGATGCTCATGCGGCTGGAGGGGTTTGTCATCCTTCCCGATATGGCTTGCTGACCGGCAGATATCCCTTTCGACACAATCGAGACTGGCGGAAAGAGCCATTGATTTCATTTGAGGAAGATACTGTTCCGAAACTTCTGACAAGAGCCGGCTATCAAACGCGGATGATTGGCAAATGGCATCTCGGTTTTGAAGATGGTTACGACTACGATTTTGCTGCCGGGCTGCAGGGTGGTCCGGTGGATCGAGGCTTTCAATCTTACTTCGGTATGCCCGCCTCGCTGGATATTCCTCCCTACTACTACATTGAAAACAAAATGGCTTCGCCGCCACCTACCATTCCCATTGAAGCGAACTCTTCACCGGGATGGAGTCCCATTCAGGGAGCATTCTGGCGGGAAGGATTGCGAGCGGGAAATTTTATTATGGAAGATGTTCTGGATGTTTTCGCGACAAAAGCGGTCGAAACCATTCAGCAGGACTTTAACAATGCAGATAAACCACAGTTCCTGTATCTGGCTTTGCCTGCTCCGCATACGCCCTGGTTACCGGCTGAGAAATTTCGGGAAATCGGTGGAGCAGGACTTTACAGCGAGTTTGTCGCTCATGTTGACGACGTGGTCGGACGCGTGATCAAGGCCGTCGACGAAACGAATTCAGCCGAGAACACGCTGGTGATTTTTTCCAGTGACAATGGCCCCACCTGGTATGACGAAGATGAAGAACGCTTTCAACACAAAGCAGCCGGGCCATTTCGAGGCATGAAAGGGGATGCTTGGGAAGGGGGACATCGCGTTCCATTCATCATGCGCTGGCCGAAGCAGATTCCCGCATGGTCAGAATGTGATGAGATCGTTGGATTTATTGATTTGCTCCCAACGGTTTCAGAAATGACAGGTGTCCCTGTCGAGCACTCCTCAGCAATCGATGGACGCAGTATCGCTCAGTTGATGGAGCTACCGACGAAATCACTCTGGCCAAGAGGTGAGCGGGTGATGCTGCAACATCATTCTGGAAATGTGATCCGCAGTGGACAATGGAAGTTGATCACGAATCTGGGCTCCAGCGGTTTTACAAAGCCGAGTAAAGTTGCTCCCGTTGCAGGCGGTCCCAAAGGTCAACTGTATGACTTGGGTTATGACAAAGGTGAACAGGATAATCTCTGGCTAGAACATCCAGAGATTGTCGAAAAACTTTCCAGAATTCGGAAAGAGATTCTCGATAAAGAATAAGTTCAAGGAGTTATTGTCTCCACGGGATTTATCCTTGACGAATTGCGGATCAAGTCAAGTTGATCCGCAATTCGTCATTCACTCCGTCGCCTCGCAAGAATCCAGTATAATTAATGAGCAAATTGAATCCCGCACAGTGGACCGAGTATCTGCACGAACATATTCCCGTCTGTAAAGCGATGGGAATTGAAGTGCTGGAAGCGAACTGGAAGGGAAGCCGGATTCGCTTGCCGCTTTGTGAAAATATGAATCATCGCGACACAGCATTTGGAGGCAGCATTTCAACGGCAGGCATCCTGGTTTGCTGGTTACTGATTAATCTGCGGATGCGGGAACTGCAGGAGTCTCCTAAAATTGTTGTACAAACCAGCGAAACCTCGTTTCTGGCACCCATTGCCGATGCTTTTGAAGCCGGGTGCCAAATTGACGATGAAGCTCAATGGGATCGATTTCTGAATATCTACCAGAAAAAAGGCAGAGGTCGACTGCAGTTGACTTCTACTATCTATTCCACAGGCAATATCGCCGCTCAACATGCAGGATCTTTTGTCTCCATCAAATGAAAAAGACGCACAACTGGATGTCGTGCGTCTGTGAGTGCAATCGAGTATTTCGAATTCGAAATTCCGATTCTTATCGATAGTGATTATGGTGCATGTGGCTGGGTGAACGATTGTCGTAATAGCGATCCCGACTGTCGTAACGGCTGGGGTAACGATCGTGAAAATCTTCTGAAGGTCGGCGATGATTGTGCAGGTGATCGTCAACATCCGGGCGATATCGGGCATTTCGATAGGAAGGATCCATCTCAGTCAAATCATCTTCGAGGTGATGCAGAATAGCAATCATTGCATCGACAATTCGTCGGGTCTGGCGAACACCACCTTCAAAGTCACGGGCGCGAACACCTTTACGCGCAATCTGAGTGATTACCTCATCTGCGTGATGCACTTCCTCATCCAGTTCGATGACATCTTCGCGAAGGTGTTTGATATTACCACCTTCATGGGCTAACTCGTGAATATGCTCTGAAAATTCTTCGATTTTGTCAGCATGTTTATCGATATGGCGAAAATACTGATGTCCCTCCAGATGCACATGCACTTCATCGTGCAGGTCTCGAGCCAGTTGCGCCAAGTCCACAGCCAGTTCATCAACATGATCCCACGTTCCCGGACGGGCTCGATCTTCATGTCTTAAACTTTTTCCACCGAAATTTTTTCCTTGAGCTTGAACGCTCGCCGACATGGCAACAATTAAGCAAATCCCCACGCTTAAAATTGCCCCTTGATTGATTGTTTTCAAGTTTCGCATTGTCCTGATCCTCCTGGCCGACTAATCCTCAGCCTGCTAAAGTGAGCCATCCACTCGTGGTGAACCAATCCCCACAGGTACTCAATATGCAGTGAAATTCATTGCTAATTAAATACAAATGAATTTCAGGGTGTTCGAATAAAATCGAATATTCTGCACACTATTCTTATTAAGCGTAAACCGTGGGGCTTATGGGACATGCAGAGTGTAAGAAATTACACAATGAGTGTTTTTCACAGACAGAAGCCAACATTCCTGGGAATGCTGGCTTCATTGGCGTTACAAAATAGATTTCCCCATTATACATTCAGCAGAGTCTGGTCTCCAGATATTTGCTACTTACCATTCAACTCAAGTCGATTTTTTCTTGGATGACTTCTTCTTAGCCGCTTTCTTTTTTGCGGACTTCTTCGTGGCTTTTTTCTTAGTCGCCTTCTTTTTAGCAGACTTTTTCTTCACACCTTTTTTGGCAGCCTTGGCTTCAATCCACTCCAGAGCCTGGGCAAGCGTGATCGATTCCAGATCGGTATCTTTCGGAATTGTTGCGTTGATTTTTCCGTGCTTTACGTAAGCTCCGTATCGCCCTTCGAAGATGCCAATCATTTCTTTATCTTCGGGATGATTACCGATTTCTCGAATCGGTTTCGGGGCCTCTTTCGTTCGCGCGAGCTTGAGCAGTTCGACAGCTGTGTGCAAATCGACATACAGAACATCGACATCTTTCGGCAAACCTTTGTATTTGCCGGAGTGTTGCACGTACGGACCAAAACGACCAATCCCCGCTTTGACGACCTTGCCATCTTCAGGATGCTGCCCGACGGTTCTCGGCAATTCGATTAGCTTCAGTGCGGTATCGAGTTCAATTTTTGTGGGATCAATATTTTTAGGAATCGAAACACGTTTCGGCTTCTTCTCCGCATCCGGATCATTCTCACCCAACTGCAGATACGGACCAAAAGGCCCACTCAATACAAAGATCGGCAAGCCTTCTTCGGGATGGATTCCCAAAGATTGCGGCCCGCGTTCTTTCAACTCGAACAGTTTAGTCGCAAGTTCTTCATTCACATCAGCTGGAGAAATTTCCTGTGGCAGCGAAGCGGTCTTCTGCTCTCCCCCTTCTTCCTTTTCCAGATAGGGGCCATAACGACCGACCCGCACAGCCGAGTTCAATCCTGAAAATTCCAGGGTACAGGCTTTGCGAGGATCGATCTGTTCTTCGCGAGCTTTCACGCGCAATTCGAGACCATCATCTCCGCCGTAGAATTGACCGAGATACGGCAATCGTTCTGCCTGACCGTTAGAAATATCGTCGAGCGTCTGCTCCATTCCGGCTGTGAACTGCGTATCGACCAGATTGGGAAAATTCTCTTCGAGCAGACGTGTAACTGCCATCGCGGTGAAGGTTGGAATCAGTTGATTGCTGTCTTTTCGCACATAACCGCGATCCTGAATCGTGCTCAGAATACTCGCATATGTACTCGGACGCCCAACCCCCTCTTCTTCAAGTTTTCGAACCAGCGACGCTTCGGTAAATCGAGCAGGCGGTTTGGTTTCGTGCCCGACAGGATCGAGCTGAGTACACTTGAGTGATTCGTTTTCATGGACTTCCGGCAGCATCGAATCGCTGTCATCCAGAGCGGCTTCAGGATCGTCACTCCCTTCAACATAAGCTCGGAAGAATCCTGGAAAGACAACCTGACGGCCTGTCGCACGAAACTTGGCTTCGTCTGCTGTGATTGTCAGAGTCAAAAACTTCAGCCGGGCTTCGGCCATCTGGCAGGCCATTGTCCGCTTCCAGATTAAGCTATAGAGCTTGAATTCCTGGCCGGAGAGTCCAATTTCTTCCGGAGTTTTCATTTCAGTCCCGGCTGGTCGAATCGCTTCGTGAGCCTCCTGAGCATTCTTCGATTTGCCAGTGTATTGACGAGGCGAATCGCTCAGATAGTCATCACCATACAAGTCTTTGATGCGCCCACGAGCTGCGTTGATGGCCTCGCTGGAAAGCGAAACGCTATCGGTTCGCATGTAAGTGATGTTACCGTTTTCATAGAGACGCTGTGCGATCTGCATCGTCTGTCGAGCTGTCATTCCCAGTTTGCGGTTCGCCTCCTGCTGCAGTGAACTCGTAATAAATGGAGCAGGAGGTTTGCGATTTGAAAATCGCTCTTCTATATCAGAGACCGACCACGGAGCATCGAGCAGTCGTTTCTGAAGTGCGTTGGCCTGCTCTTCATTGAGCAGCAGAACTTTGGCATTCTCTTTCAGTTTGCCGGTTGTTTCGTCGAAATCTTTGCCGGAGGCCAGTTTCTGGTCATCCAGCGAGTAGAGAGTCGCCTCAAATCGACCTTGTTTTTCCGTCTGCAATTCGGCTTTCAAATCCCAGTAACTGGCTGATCGAAACGCCAGACGTTCCAGTTCCCGCTGTACAAGCAGGCGGACTGCGACTGACTGCACTCGACCTGCGGAAAGTCCGCGGGCAATCTTTTTCCACAGTAATGGGCTGAGCGTATAACCGTAGAGACGATCGAGAACCCGACGCGTTTCCTGGGCTTCGACGAGATCTTCATTGATTTGGCGTGTATTTTTGATCGCTTCCTGAATGGCAGTCTTCGTGATTTCCGAGAACACCATCCGTTTGACTGGGACGTTCGGTTCGAGAAGTTGCACCAGATGCCAGCCGATGCTCTCTCCTTCGCGGTCTTCATCGGTCGCGATGATCAACTCTTGGGCATCCTTGAGTAAATCTTTGAGCTCTTTGACCAGTTTTTTCTTTTCCGAATGCACCACGTAAAGAGGTTCAAAATTCTTTTCCGTGTTCACTCCCAGGGTCGCCCAACTCTCCTTTTTATATTTCGCAGGGATGTCAGCCGCCTTGGCAGGCAGATCGCGAACATGCCCGACACTGGCACGAACGATGTAATCGCTGCCGAGAAATCCGCCAATTTTCTTGGCTTTGGCCGGGGATTCCACGATCACCAGAGCTTTATATTTACTGTTTTTCGCGACCATAGATGAATAATTATCCTTGTGGACCGGTATCTTTCCATCAGAAAGAATATCCAATCAACACCCGAGAGACATTCGCTGATTCCGGCTCGAAATCGCTTAAACGATAACCAGCGAATTGTTTTAGTTCCGACAAAGGGTTAAATGATTGCAGGGTATACTGTCAAGAGAGGAGAACCAGAACAACTTCTGGCAATGTCGCTTGTCGGGGAGAGTGAAAATGAATTACAGTCCCCGTTCAGTTGTATGAAACCATAGAATCATTCCGTTTCTCGGGTTGATTTCAAACACAATAAACAAAGCTTTCGTGCTTGCTCAATGACGGCACACGATTGAACTTTGGAACTCTTAGAAGCAGTTTGTAAGGACACACGATGAAATCTCCGTTCGCGGTATTTCGTAAGCACCAAAAAGTTTTGATGGTCGTTTTAACTGGCCTGGCGATGTTTGCGTTCGTCGTACTCGACTCGCTGACACAAAACATGGAAGCTTTCCCGCCATTATTTGGATGCATGGTTGGCCTCGGACTGGCCTGGTGGCTTTCCGGAAAAGCAAAACATGCCTGGGTCTTTTTACTGGTTGGCGGAGTGGCTGGATGGATTCTGGGATCTCAATTCCAGGTCAATTACACTGCAAATGCAGCCGTGAAAACGTCTTTCGGTGAAATCTCAGAAACAGAACTCAGCAGCACCATTCAACGTCGGCAAGCTGTCAATGAATTCCTGGCCCGTGCGTTTCAGGCGGCTCATGCCGGTGAAGAACAACCGAATTATCAGATGCTGCGAAGCTTTCAATTCGGCGGCAATGGAGATCCCCGGCAGGAAGCTTTGATGCATATTCTGATGCTCAAAGAAGCTGACAAAATCGATTTTGCTGTCTCTGATGAAGAAATTTCCACATACATTGATCAGGCAACGAATAATAAATTTTCTGTCGCCGATTACAGTCGAACTCTGCGAGAGATGAATCTGAGCAATGCGGAATTGTACGATCTGTTCCGCGAACAAATCACCACTCAATCAATTCGCCGACAGTTGATGCCCCAGTATGTCGCTGCTCCGCAAAACTATTGGGATGCCTACCAGAAAATTAACGTCCGTCAGGAACTGGCAGTCGTGCCGATTGCAGTCGAGGCGTTTAAAGATCAGGTCGGTTCTCCAAAAGTGGGAGAACTCAAGGAACTTTTCGACAAATACAAAGACCAGTTCCCCGGCGGACCGGAACCGGGATTCCGTCAACCGGGGCGTCTGAAGCTCGGGTATCTCGAAATTGATTACGATACAGTTGCCAAAACGGTTCCTGAAGTTACCGACAAAGAGATCACGGCTTACTACGAAGAGAATAAAGACTTCTATCGCAATAACATTCCAGACGCTTTTCCGAATCAGTCTGAGGATATGAATCCGACTGGCGAAAATCCGTTCGAAGCACCTGCTGACGGCCCTCTGCTGGGACCTGGAATGACCGCACCAGAATCGACCAGCGAATCTACTCCGGCTCCAGAAACGACCAGTACCGAGACTCCCAAACCACCGGAAGCTGTCCCTCCTAAGCCAGAAATGTCAACAACGCCAGCACCTCCAGCCGAAACTCCTGCGCCCGAAGCAGGAACATCAACTCCAGCGGCAGAAGGAACAAGCAGTCCACAATCCTCCATGCTGAGCAAACCTTTTGGGGATTCGTTCGCCAATATTCAAGATGAAGCAACCGAATCTGCTCAGCCAGCTGAAACTCCTCAACCGAGTGAAACTACACCACCGGCGGAGGCAACAACCTCCACACCTGAACCCGCAAAACCTGCAGAACCACTACCTCCTGTTGGAACATCCACATCGGAAACACCTGCACCTGCTGGAACTTCCGAGACACCAGCCGAACCAGATAAAGAGGAAATGACTCCAGAAGCTCCTGCAGAACCTTTGCCAGAGTTCAAACCGCTCGATGAGAATCTAAAAGAGCAGATCCGCACTCAACTCAAAACGGAACGAGTTCTTTCAAAGATGGAATCCCTCGCAGCCGAGGCTCGTGGAGAGTTGTTCGTCATCAACTCGAAATATGCAGGAGCTGAGGAATCCAAGCGGGCAGAAGTCGTCTTGGAAATCCGCAAAGCGACTGAAGAGTACGCGAAAAAACATAAATTCCGTTATGTCGAAACCCCATACTACTCGGCTGATGAACTCGGGGAATCTGAAGATCACCCGATCGGAAGTTCAACAGAACCGTCAGCAAATCGATTCCAGCGAACAGAGGCTCGAACTGTCGTCGAACAACATTTCGATGTTGCCGACCTGCAATCCCTCGAACGGCAACGTTTTCTGGTCTTCGATGCAGAAGATCCACGCACACTGAATCGCTTCCTGCACTGGCAGATCGATTTCAAACCGACTCACGAACCAACGTGGGAAGAAGAAGGCGTTCAGGAAGCGGTCAAAGAAGCCTGGATCAGCATTCAGGCTCAAAAACTGGCTGAAAAACGAGCCACGGAAGTCGCCGAGATGTTACGCAAAAGCGACAAAACCTGGGGTGAAACTCTGGAAGCGGAAACGGAATCCGGCAAAGAAGGGGCACAATCTCTGGTTGTCAGTTACACAGGACCATTTACCTGGTTGACACGTTCTTCAGCTCCGAATCCGAACCCATTCATGCCCCCTGCTCTGGAGTTATCAGAGATCCCGATCATTTTCGGTGGAGTCACAAACGATTTCATGGAAACTGTTTTCCGCGACCTGGAGGCAGGAGACATTGGTACTGTCTGGGGCGGTGATCGCAGATACATTAACGTGGTGCGAGTCGATAACCGCAGTGACACAAACATGATTCGCCAGCAATTCCTGGCCTCTCAGGGAAGTCTGTTCTCCCCACTGGCTCCTTATATGATGATGAATTACGAAGAAGGTAGAAATCTGCTGATTCGCTGGAATTCAGAAATTTATAAGCAGTATGAGGTAAAATGGGTCAATCAGGAGGAAGAATAGACCTGCTAGATTGATCACAGAATCTTGATTTGATCTCTGACTTGAAATTCCAGTAGGAACTTGAAAAATAGGAGTTCGATAGTCTTTCCAAAATTGGTATTGAAAGCATGTCTATTTATTGATAGGCTTTTGAGAGCACTCCTCAGAATATCATCCCATCAGAAACTCCCTGCCGGAATACTCATATGTACATCGAACTCGAAGTCAGCAACAAGCGATCGAATGTTAAACGATTGTTAATTCGAGAACGAGCCATTATCGGTCGTCAAAATCATTGCGATATCCGCGTGGTTTCCAATGAATTGAGCCGGGAGCATTGTCGTATCGAAGTCGATCACGATGAAGCCCATCTGATCGACCTCGGCAGCACCAACGGCACCTATCTGAACCAGAATAAACTGGAACCGCATCAACCCTACCAGTTGAGTGAGGGAGATATTATTCGCCTGGGACCAGCTGCGTTTTCGATTCGAATTCACGATATGAATGAATCGGCTGCTCTGGACGAAACGCTCTCTTCAGTCTCTGAAGAGACCATCAACGGGGAAGTGGAATTAACTTCCAACGTTCCTCCTATTTCGCAGGATGAAGAAACCATTTCCGTCGATGACCTCGAATCTTCTGCCGAGGGCGATTCTCCAGTTCAGTTCACCGAAGACGAACTTGATGACCTGATTGATGAAGAAGCCGAGGAAGACGATTCATTTCTGGCAGGAGTTTCTTCCGACTCCGATATGAAAGCCGTCTCTGATGATGACGATGCTTATGATCGCTTCCTGAGTGACCTGTAAGCTGTTTGAGCTTGATGCGTTATCAGGGTTGTTCTCCCCTCAATAACGCTCAATGATGACATCCTCTGCACCACCGAACGCTGTTTTCAATTCCTCATTCAATGAATGATCCTGCTTTTTAGCCTGTTGAATTGAATCCTGCGTCTTCTTAACACTGCCTGCTGAGCTTGTTTCGACAATCCCCTGAACTTGCCAACCACTGGTTGCATTCCTACTGAGCTGAAGCGTGGTTTTCACCCAGGATTGAAGTTGAGAAACTTTCACAATGGCGACAGCGTGGCCATCCTCAACGGTGATTTTCTCAGTGATGAGCCTCAAACCCTGCGAATTCTGGAATTCTTCAGGGAAATCCCGCTGAATGATTTTCCGCAAATAAGCCTGCGAGCGGACAGAAATCTGACTTCTTTGATAGCCGATGATGATCAGCAGCAAAATCATCATGATTCCAGCCGAGATCAGACTGGAAGCCAGCAAACGTCGCAAAAACGGTCGGCTGATGATCATGTGAAGTTCTTATATTGAAGCTTAAACGCTACAAGCACGAAGCGCAAGCGAGTGTGTTGAATTCACAGGACTCACTCGTTTGCGCTTCGTGCTTGTTTTATTGATACTTATTTTAAGCGATATCAGGCACCTGGACGGAGTTGACGGTAAGCCGAAATCACTTCGTACAGGTCTTCTGAAACCTGAATTTCTTCGCCTTCGAAGTCAGAAAGCCAGGTTCGACGGAATCGGGAAGCTTCGATGAGGATATCGCACACTTCGTCCAGGCGAACCTTAACCTGAGGTGCTTCGGCGTAGCCGGTATCTTCTTCGCCCGTATAGAGTTTAAGTCGTGTTCGCATCGACAACCTTCCCTGGAGCCGTAATCGAAATGGATGGTTTCCTCATGAAACCATTATCAGTATTCCTGTTCATCGTCCATTGCAGCAGGGAAACTTGAAGAGAAATCTGTCCCAGGCGAACTGGAATTACCCCATCAAACAATGGTTATTGGCCATAGTAATTCCAGAAAGCATTGAGCCAATGATCCCCAGAAACCCCTGATCGGTGCCGCACAGGTACAGCTGTTCAACCCCCGTTGTGCCATCGAGTCGTTTTACCGGGGCGCCGTAAACGCAGCCGTTTTCGTGCCAGGTGAAGCGTTTGATCGTTCGAGGCGTGAAGGAATCGGTATCGAGAATGTGCGAGCGATAATCGGGCAGATACTTCAACGATGTTTCCCGAATTTTTTCGGCCCAAACCTGTTTGGCGGACCGATACTCATCTTCCTCCAGACCAAGCCAGTAATCGTGATTGGCCAGTGCGGTGATGCGAATGATTCCCTCTTCGAGTGGTTCACCATACTGAAAGTTATTCGGAGAGCAGATAATCCCGCTCCGCAAATCACAGGGTTCTTCAGGCTTCTGGTAATGAAATTCTTCAGTTTCACTGAAGAAAATAATTGTTTGATCGTGCCCCAGATCCGCCGGCTCGGCATCAATCACATCGATCATTTCATTAAACGTCACTACTCCGGGCTGACGCTCTGAAGGTTCGATCGGAAGCTGGTCTTTGCACAGGTTCGAAGTCTCGGCAAGTCCAGCAGAAGAAAGCACACGATCAGCAGTGAGTTCGGTTCCATCATCAAGACGAACCCCGACTGCTCGATTACCCTCGAGCAATATCTCCTGCACACCGGCTCTCAGTTTGAGGATACCGCCCGATTCTTTGTATTTACGAACGAGAGCCTTCATAATCGGCCGCACGCCTTTGAAAGGACGTCCGAAGCCCTCCATGAAGATGCTCTTGTACATGACGACGAACTGATTCAGGTCCATATCGTCTGCCCGGGCACTGCCATAGAACATGAGCGGACAGAACAACATGTCGAGCAGCAAGGGATCCGTAATAAACTCGGCAACCGCTTTCCGGGCAGAGACCGCTTCCTGAGCCAGATCGAGTTCGTTGAATTCGAGCAGGAATTGATGAAGGCGTCTGAAATTGTCGACTTGCTGAGGAAAACTTTCAGCAACTTCCGATTCCAGCAGCGAGAAATCGTTATTGAATTTGAGCGAAGCCCCCGGAAAGACGACTGAAGAGCCATTCTGTTCGCACAGAGAAAAGTCATCCCAGGACAGGCGTAACTGGCGGAGCAATTTACTCAAGGGGCCTGATTTGGTTCCCGGCTTTGCAAAATTGGTGACGGCATGCAGGCCGACATCGTGATTGCGGCCACGCAGACGATAAAACGAATTCAGGCCGCCGATGGTCGTGTGACGCTCTAATATGCAGACGCTCTGATCGAAATACGCCAAACGAATCCCGGCTGCCAGGCCAGACAACCCGGCTCCGATGATAATCGTTTCATAATGCAAGAATCACAACTCCGACAGTTTCCGGTAGAATGAATAGCCAGCTACAAGTTAATCTTCTGGGTGGCGGGGGCGCTCCGCGTTAGCGGAAGCCCCCGTATGTTTTGAGCTCGGGGGCTTCTCTTCGAGAGCGCCCCCGCCACCCCCATAACATTAAATCGTTCAGACAGGCTGGAAGCCTGTCCTACAGAGTGGATTCAACTCACGCGTCCTTGAGCCGTGGCGTCAAGTAGGTGACGGTGCTGTCCATCGTCACAAGATTGTGATAATCCTCTTCCGGAATCTGAATGCGGTAGAGTTTTCGCAACTCCATCACGATATCGAGAAAGTCCATCGAATCGAGTTCCATTTGCTCACGGAACGGCTTTTCATCATCCAGGTTGGACAGGTCTTCATCGGGTGCGATTTTGGCGAGAATATCAATAATAACCTGCCGGATTTCTGCCGGTGACATGCGGGAACTCTCCATTAAGTTGTGTAATTATTCACCTGATTGGTAGCCGAAATCGTTCGATCTCAGGTGAGGACGACCTCTGAATTGAAGTCACACCTTATTCGGTGTACTTTTTGACAATCACCACCGAATTGATACCGAGCATCCCAAACGAATTGTTGAGAATGTACTGAATATTCGGCTTTTTCAGAGGATGATTGACGACAAGTTGATCCAGAGCACACTCCGGATCGATGTTGTCGAGGTTGATTGTAGCGTGAACGGTATTGTCTTCAAATGATGGGATGTTTCCCAGAAGCTCCAAAGCTCCGGCTGCCCCCATCGCATGACCTATAAAACTCTTGGTATTATTGATCGCAACATTCTCACAATCACCAAAAACATTTCTCAATGCGCGAGATTCTTCAATATCGCCCTGCTCTGTCGCGGTCGCATGACTGCTCACAATATCGATATCATCAGGCGTTACGCCGGCTCGTTTCAGTGCCAACCTGATGCACTGCTCCTGACGGTTTGAGTCGGGCAGCACGAAATCTTTGGCATCGGAATTCATCGCGTATCCAATGATTTCTCCATAAATTTTTGCCCCGCGAGCCAAAGCATCGTCAAGTCGCTCGACTGTGCAGATGCCGCCACCTTCAGCCACAACAATGCCATTTCGATCTTTATCAAAAGGACGACTCGCTTTCGTGGGATCCTCGTGCCGGGCCAATGCTCCCTGACTTTGAAAGCTGGCAAAAATCCCGAAGGTATGAATACTCTCGGAAACGCCACCTGCTATGGCGATATCGACTTCGCGTAAGCGGAGCATTTGAGCGGCTTGAATAAATCCGGCATTTCCTGCAGCACAGGCCGCCCCAATCGTCAAATGGGGACCGGTAATGCCGAGATTGATCGTCACTTCGCCTGCAGCATTGTTGGCCACAGTGCGGGGATTATGATGATGCGTCCAGACGGAGGTATCGTAATCGAACTGAGAAATTTCGTAGACTTCGTTTTCTGTCTCGACATTTCCGTGTTCGGTAATTCCCAGATAAACGCCGACACGGTCCTTCTCGACGTTCGGCCAGTCGAGACCAGCATCGATAATTGCTTCATTTGCACAATAAACGGAAACCGACCCTACTCGTGTCCCACGTCGTAAGTCTTTACGTTTTTGATACTTGAGCGTATCGAAATTGCAGACACCAGCCAGAACATCTCCCATGTAGCGAGTCTGGTAAGGAACAACGCCTGATTTTCCGCTCAGAAGATTCTGACGAAATTCCGAGAGTGAATTGCCATTCGGAGAGGTTAAACCGACTCCCGTAATGACAATTCGCTCTGTATATGAATTTCCATCGGCCATAAGGGTAACTATCCACACTGCCTCGTAAACAGAGGCAAATTTTTTGCGATGCCTGTCGACGTAAAACGATCACACACACGATACGTGCTCACACTCAGGAAAGTAACCACAAAAGACGCGTCGAACAAGCCAGCAGGCAAGTCAAAAGCACAGTTCGTATGCAAATTACCCAAATGTCGCAGGTCAATTTGTTCAGGAAACCGAATCTTGTCCCCTCCCATTCCCTCATAGTTTCCCAATGCAGAAAAATTTGATTACTTATAGCGTTGCAATGGACGGATTGACGATCTAACATGAGAGCATTGAGATTGAGTCTCACTTTCGCATTCACTGATGGATTGTGAATCTTCAAATCTCTTGCCGATTGAATCTCGAATTCAACGAAAGTCAATTTAATGAGTTGTGGACTGAGTGTAGTACCTGTCGAATGCCTTCAACGTGGTGAGTCTGGTACGATTGTCGACATTTCCGGCGACGATCGCACCGTTCATCGGCTTCATGAAATGGGCATTCGCTGTGGTTGTCAAATTACACTCAAGCGAAACGATTCCCCGATTTTGGTCAATATTGATGGTCGTGACTTACTGTTACGATGCGGCCAGGCAGCTATGATTCTGGTTTCTGTCGGCACGACGACTCCCTTGATCTCCTAATTTTGAAAAGCCGATAACGGAACTTTCATGCCCCTGTTGAATGAACTGCGAGAAGGAGAGCTGGCAATTATTGAATCGGTCGACGGAACGGATTCAATCGCAATGCGACTCATGGAAATGGGACTCCTTCCCGAAGAACCGATTGAAATGATCGGACGGGCTCCTCTGGGCGATCCTTTAGAATATCGCGTTTCAGGTTGCCAGATCTCCCTGCGAAAAGTTGAAGCCTCTCGCATTTCCGTGCGACTCTCCACCCAATAATCCTGCCCACCAGCTATCAATAGCGACCTGATGAGGACTTTTCACCATGTCTGTACCGGTTTCCAAGTCAGAAACGACCGGGAAACCTGCAGTTTCCGGCAAAAAAAATTCGACCTCTCACGCCATTGCCGTTATTGGAAACCCGAATACCGGTAAGAGCACACTGTTTAACGCCTTGGCAGGCATGAACGCACAAGTTGGGAATTATCCCGGCGTAACGGTCGAAAAGAAAGTAGGACGATTCCGTCATGAAGGTCGCGAAATTCAACTGATCGATCTTCCCGGCACATATAGTCTTTCCCCACGAACAGCCGACGAAATGGTTTCTGTTCGGGTGCTGCTCGGAACTCAGAAAAAAGCTGAACCGATCGATGGCGTGATCTGTATTGTTGATGCCACGCATCTGGATCGAAATCTGTATCTGTTCAGCCAGATTCTCGATTTGGGCATCCCCGCGATTCTCGTCCTGAACATGTGGGACGAAGTTCTCAAGCGGGATATTGCGATTGATGTTCAGGAACTGGAAAATCGCCTCGGCGTGAAAGTCGTTCCGACTTCTGCTCGAAAAGGGATTGGCCTCGATAAGCTCAAATCAGAAATTGTCTCGCTAGTTGAAAACTGCTCGAATGCCGATTTTGTCCCTCCAAAATTATTTCCGGACAGTTTTCGGGAAGCGAAAGAACAACTTCAGGTAGAAGTCGAAAAACGAACAGGACATCCTCTGCCTCATTATCTGGCAGAGCGACTACTGCTTGATGTACATGGAGAAACTGAACGCGAAGTTCTTCAGGAAGATCAATCTCTCAATTCCTTCATTGCAAATTTGAGAACAGAACTGGCCTCTAAAGATTGCCCAATTCCGGCCATTGAACCTCGGGTGCGTTATCAGTGGGTCAAGCAGACTCTTGACGGCTTGGTCACAAAACCTGATCAGGGTTTAAGAACAAAGAAAGACACCCTCGATCAATGGCTCACCCATCGCTTCTGGGGACCTGTCTTTTTCGCTGCCATCATGTTTTTGATGTTCCAGGCGATTTACAGCTGGGCTGGTCCGCTCATGGAAGCGATTGAATCGCTACAGGGATTGGCTGCCGATTTCGTATTAGGAATAATGGCTCCCGGTGCATTAAGAAGCTTGATTATTGATGGATTGATTGGCGGCGTCGGATCTGTTGTCGTGTTCCTGCCACAAATTGCCATCCTGTTTTTGTTCATTGCCATCCTTGAAGACTGCGGCTACATGTCCCGCGCGGCTTACATTATGGATCGCCTGATGACCCGGGTCGGTTTGAGCGGGAAATCCTTTGTGCCGCTGATGTCTTCCTATGCCTGTGCGATTCCAGGCATTATGGCCACGAGAACAATTGAAGATCGAAAAGATCGATTTGTCACAATTCTCGTTGCACCACTCATGAGTTGCTCGGCTCGATTGCCGGTTTATCTGCTGATGATCAATGCATTCATTCCGAACGATTCGCTCTTTGGAACGTGGATCAAGACACAGGCGATTGTGTTGTTCATCTTCTATATTCTGGGAGCCGTCGTGGCGGTGCCGATTGCCTGGTTGCTCAAGAAAACCTGGTTCAAAGGGGAACCTGCTCCCTTTGTGATGGAATTGCCAAGCTTCAAACTTCCCTCGATTCGAGTTGTATTCGATCGCGTTTACGATCGATCCAAAGCATTCGTCATGCGAGCAGGGACTTTGATTTTCCTGACAACTGTCATTGTCTGGGCGGCTGGATATTTCCCTGGCGACCACCAGAAGCTTGATCAGGTTGACGCCCAATTGGAAAGTGGAACAATTGAAGAAGGCAGCCCCGAGTATGAGCAGCTTGAGGAACAACGCAGAGTATTAGCCGCCTCATTGCTGAATGAAAGTTTTCTGGGACGCACTGGCCATGCCATTGAACCTGTCGTCCGTCCACTCGGCTGGGACTGGAGAATTGGCGTGGGCGTATTGGCCTCGTTCCCGGCTCGTGAAGTTATTGTTGGCACATTGGGAACCATTTACAGCCTTGGTGGAGATGTTGACGAAGAAGATCCTCAATTGAGAGATCGATTGAAATCAGCTCGTCACAGCAATGGAGAACCCGTTTTCAATATCCCGGTCGCGTTATCGGTAATGGTTTTCTTCGCCTTATGTGCACAATGTGGTGCAACATTAATGGTGATGCGACGCGAAACCAATTCCTGGAAATGGCCAATTTTCTCCTTCACTTACATGACCACCCTCGCCTATGTGGGAGCACTGCTGACTTACCAGATTGGGATGCTTTTCATAAAGGGATAACATGTGGAATGACTGGCAAACCTACGTTGCTCTGGGCTTTGTGCTAATCGCGATCTGCCTGTTAATCCGCCGCTTCGCCCACAAAGAATCCGCCTGCATGTCCTGCGATCATCGACCAAGCAGCCGCGATAAGCAGGGAAATGTCGAGATTGTTCAATTGGACATTGGAAAAAGGCCAGAGCCCAGAGGCTAGTGGCTAGTGTAAGGAGTTAACTGACCGTCTTAGAAATTTCACTGGCCACTAGCCACTCGACACTGGCCTCTCAACCCTTCCGCCTTCTAAAACCCCTCCTCCTCCGCTAACTTAGAGACTTCCCCCAAAACCCAGTCTCGGAAGGTTATTGTCGATGGATCCTCGTCAGGAAAAATTAGCGGAGATTTTGATCAGTCACAGTTGTCGCCTCGAAGCGGGCGAGCATGTTTTGATTGAGGCGTTCGATCTGCCCGATCCTCGATTGATTCAATTGCTGGTCAAGAAAACGCTGGCGGTGGGCGCGATACCGCATGTGCAATTGCGGAATAATCAAATCACCCGCACATGGGTCGCGGAAGCCGATGATGCCGCCCTCACGGCTGCCGCAGAAATCGATGCGGATCGCATGAAACAGATGCAGGCTTATATTGGGATTCGAGCAGCCGATAACTCCGCCGAGTTTTCCGATCTCCCTGCCCAGAAGATGGAAAAATATTCTCAGCTGTATATGAAGCCGGTCCATTTTGAAATTCGTGTGCCTCACACGCGTTGGGTCGTGCTGCGATATCCGACAGGTTCGATGGCTCAATCGGCTAACATGAGTACGGAAGCCTTCGAAGACTTTTACTATCAGGTCACAACAGCCGATTATGCCGCGATGGAAATTGCAGAGAAACCGCTGGTGGATCGCATGCTCGCAACAGATGAGGTCAGAATTGTTGCACCCGGAACGGACATATCATTTTCGATCAAAGAAATTCCGGTCGTCCCCTGTTTTGGTCGCCGCAATATACCCGATGGCGAAGTCTTCACGGCTCCTGTGCGTGATTCCGTCAATGGAACGATTCGCTACAACGTCCCGAGCCGATATCAGGGGACACTCTTTCAGGATATTGAATTCACTTTCGAGAACGGAAAAATCATCAAAGCCGACTGCAACGGTCAGGCCGAGCGGCTGAATCAGATTCTCGATTCCGATGAAGGAGCCCGTTATATCGGCGAATTCTCACTCGGCGTGAATTACAACGTCAAACAACCGATTCTGGATACCCTGTTTGACGAAAAAATCGGCGGTTCCTTACACTTTACCCCCGGAAATGCCTACACCACAGCCGACAACGGCAACCGCAGCAGCGTCCACTGGGACCTGATTCTCAACCAGATGCCACACGCTGGCGGGGGTGAAGTCTGGTTTGATGGGGAGATGATCCGAAAGGATGGGATGTTTGTCGTCGACGATTTGAAATGCCTGAATCCGGATTTTTAGTAGTTAGTGAATAGTGAATAGTTAATAGTTTTTACAGTGGGGTGCGATATGCGTACTCCACGGGCTAAATCTCATTTGACTTATTTATTGCTGAAAACCCTGGGGGCCCCGCTTCGTTACGACCCCAGCCACCCCTCATCAGCCTATTCGTATTAATCTTCTAATAACTATTAACTATTAACTATTAACTATTAACTATTAACTATTAACTATTAACTATTAACTATTAACTATTAACTATTAACTAACGACTATTCACTAAAAAAAACTGCCATTGCCGGATCTTTCCTGATCTGAGATAGTTCGTCTCATATCGTTGCCTGATAAGGATTTCAGGATTTTTCGATCGCGTTGAACGACTCTTTTCACTGCGTGTTTCAGACCAAAGGAATGAGATGGCTCGGAATCAACCACTTAACATTGTCCACTCGGAAAGTTCCTGGGGCTGGGGTGGGCAGGAAGTGAGAATTCTCACGGAATCACGAGGTATGCTCGAACGTGGGCATCAGGTTCGTGTGCTCTGCACGCCGGAATCGACCATTTTTCAGCGAGCCTGTGAATTCGGTGTGCCTGTCGAACCCGTTTCTCTTCAGAAAAAGAGCTTCAGTTGCCTGAATGCTGTTCGAAAATGGCTGAATGAAAATCGAGATGTCGATGTTGTTAATACTCACAGTTCGATCGACAGCTGGCTGTTCGGCGTCGCTTCACGAACAATCGCAAACCGACCTCGTCTCGTCCGCACTCGTCATGTCGGCATTCCCGTCCCTAAAAATATGGCTTCGAACTGGCTGTATCGTAGTGGTTCGGATTTCGTTGTGACCTGTGGTGTGGAAATCGTGAAATCTCTTTCGGAACGCAATGGAGTTTCCCTCGATCGATTACGATCGATTCCAACCGGCATCGATACCCAGAAATTTGTGCCGGGGGATCGCCTAAAAGCTCGCCAGAAATTAAATTTGCCGACCGATCGCAAACTCGTCGGCATCGTCGCCGCACTTCGTCGGGAAAAAGGACATTCAGTCGCCTGTGAAGCATTGGCACAGATGGCACGGGATGATTTTGATTTTGTGTTTGTAGGCGATGGACTCTCCAAGGAGAACATTGAAAATAAAATCAAGGAACTCAATATTTCCGATCGAATTCATCGTGTCGGACATCAGCAGAATGTGGTCCCCTGGTTGCAGGCCTTCGATTTGTTCGTACTTCCCTCCTACGGCTCTGTCGAAGGTGTGCCGCAAAGTATTATGCAGGCCATGAGTTGCCGACTACCAGTGATCTCCACTACCGCAGGCAGCATTTGTGAAGCGGTCGATCATGAAGAAACCGGCTTGATCGTCGCTCCGGAAGATTCACGTGCTTTAGCCGATGCGATCAATCTGCTGCTTGATAACGATTCTCTTCGAGAACAATATGCTGAAGCAGGCTATCAGAAAGCGCTCCAGAAATTTCCAATCGACTTCATGCTGGATCGCATGGAGGAAATCTTTTATTCGGTTCTGGAAACTCAACTCGTTCGAGCCGCTTAAGCCTGTAGGTCAGGCAGTGCCTGACGAAATTCAACGTCAACAATTACACATGTCAGGCAGTGCCTGACCTACTTATACAACGGGCAAATGTTTCATGGAATCTGGCAAATCGAATCGCCCAGTCGCGGTGAAAATCCTCAACCAAAAACGACCAGCGACTATTCTCGATGCCCCCTCAGGCGATGGGTGGTTGCTGAGAGATCTGGACTATCAGCCGGAAGTGACTGGACTGGATCTGTTTGAGGAAAAGCCAGATGGATACAAAGATTTCCAGAAAGCGGATCTTGATTACGGCTTGCCGGAAGACCTCGGAAAATTCGATGCATTCGTGACTTGCGAAGGGATCGAGCATGTGGGCAATCCACTTTTGCTGGTCGAACATGCAAGCAGACATCTCAATGACGGTGGGCTGATTATCATCACCACACCCAATATCTGGTTCCCGGCTGCCCGCATGCAGTTTTTTCTGCGCGGTTTCTTCCCTAGTTTTCCCTGCCTGGTGGGAAAAATCAAACGGGGCACGCACATGCATATAATGCCCTGGTCGTTTCCGCAGTTGTATCTGTACTTGAAACTGGCAGGATTTTCAGACGTGCAACTGCACGATGTCGAGGAGAAAAAGCCAAAGCATTTCTTTGAGCGTATCCTGGGAATCCCACAGCGAGCTTATTGTCGTAAGAAAATCCGTCAGGCAAAAAATGCAGAAGAGAAGCAGTTCTGGACATACACCGGGTCTGATCAGTCGACTTATGGACGCAGACTGGTTGTTTCTGCTGTTTATCAGACTGACATAGAGAATGCGGAATGATTCCTATTGAGACTCCACGGTTTTATCGACTTGTGACCAGCGAATGTAAGAGAGAAGCAGATCAGCCAGTGAGTCGACATTTATTTTGTCAAAAAGAGCCCGTTTTCGTCGATCAATCGTTCGGGAACTGACGTCTAACTGGTGAGCCATTTGCTTATTCCCTTCCCCCTTGACCAAAGCTTCGAGAACCTCAAACTCATCATCTGTCAATGATTGGAACTTCCGCGTCAGTTCCAGCAATTCTATTCGCTTCGCTAATTTTCGTGCTGATTTGGCGATCGTTTCCTGAACAGTATTCAGCAGTATTATTTTTGAGCAGGGTAATTCAACAACAGTATAGGCTCCTTCTCGCACGACTTCGACAGCCTGCTTAATTCCAACATGCTCCGCAATCAGCACAATCTCTTGTGGTATTTTTCGCTTCTTGAATTCTCGAATGAGTTGATAGATCAATACCTCATTCTGTTTCGTACAAACGAACACACATCCCGGCTCTTCGACATTTATCTCACGCAGTAAACTCTCAATCGTGGAAAGCAGTTGGATTTGATACCCCTGCTGTTCCAGGAAATTAATCTCAGCCGATCCGATATCGTCTGAGCAGTTTATTGCGTAAACGGTTGCAATGGCCCTCGCATCCATAGTCACGCATTCCATCTCAAAATTTAATCGAATTCTTCATTCAGCCCCACCAGACAAAAGTAAACAAAACACTGAAATCATAAATGACACAGAATCAGTTTAAGGATTGGATACAACTTGAAGAAGGTCTTGAACTAGAAAAAGTTCTTAAGATTTTTAGCAGATAAATTAAAACAACACATTGGATATTATTGAAATTAAATATTATTTGATCTCTGTCAATAGGAATAAATACTCATAAAGCATTTGTGCATTATGGTTGAACGTCACCAATTTTGATAAATTTTAGATTTCTGCTTAACCCATCTCGGAAATAACACAAAATATTAAATCCTGAAAAGTTTTTTATGAGTACTCCTTTCTGATAGGAATGTCACTGGATGAGTTCCAGCATTCTTTTTTCGAACTTCTTTCTCAGTAACTGAATTATTATCGGCTGAAGCCGATAGTTTTTT
>DEML01000065.1:0-63973 GCA_002359185.1 Planctomycetaceae bacterium UBA2671 | reverse complement strand
AAGTCCTTTCGCTCACATGCCAGGTATTAATTTTATTGTCCTTGGACAAATTTGAACCCACGATGAAAAAACCTGAAGGCGAGGGTTTTAGACCCATCGCAAGGACTATAAAACAAATGATGGATTCTCAAATAATGACGTTCCAGCTCAAAATATACGTGCTGCATGTTGCGTGTCTGCTTTCACTGATGTTCATTTGCGACATTCAGGCCGAAGAGCAAATTCAACCGTCCGAGTCCCCCCGCATGAGCAATTTTGTCCTGCGGGATCAAACGGGCAAGACGCGATCGCTTTACTCTGAAAAAACAAAAGCCTCTGTCGTTGTATTTATGGGAACTGAGTGCCCATTGGCGAAATTGTATGCACAGCGACTGCAGGAAATGGCATCGTCAACGGCCTATCAGAACGTCAATTTCTATGGAATCATGTCCAATCAGCACGATTCCGATGAGGATATAGTAGAGTACGCCCGACAGCATGAAATTTCTTTTCCATTGCTCAAAGACCTCCATAACCGTGTCGCGGATCAATTCGCAGCCGAGCGGACACCGGAAGCGTTTCTGCTTGATGATGAGTATCGAATCCGCTATCGCGGTCGCATTGACGATCAGTTCGGAATTGGCACCCTTCTGAAAGAACCACGTTCACACGACCTTAAGAATGCACTGGATGAGTTACTGGCTGGTAAGAATATCACCTTTCCAGTCACAAATGCGGTTGGCTGCATTATTGGTCGGGAACCGAAGATGAAGCCGACTCAAAAGATTACTTTCTCCCGAGACATAATACGTATCTTTCAGGAGAAATGTATCGATTGCCATCGGGAAGGTCAGGTGGCCCCGTTTGCTCTTTCCGAATACGAGGAAGTCAAAGGCTGGGCAGGCATGATTGAGGAAGTCGTGCGGGAAGGCCGGATGCCTCCCTGGCATGCCGATCCTCGATTTGGAGAATTCAAGAATGACTGCTCTCTTGAAGAGTCGCAAAAGCAGATGATTTTTGACTGGGTTGCCGCAGGTGCTCCAGAAGGGAATCCAGCCGATTACCCTCAGGCGAAAATGTACTCCACTCTCTGGCAGTTGCCACGAGAACCGGATTTAATACTGCCCATCACTAAAGAACCTGTAGCCGTGCCTGCGACGGGTGAAGTCAAATACCAGTATTACAAAGTCGACCCCGGTTTGACGGAAGACAAATGGCTGCAGGCTGCAGAAATTCGCCCGGGTAACTATGCCATCGTACATCATATTCTTGTGTTTGCCCGGGATAAAGACAGCAAAGGTCGCGGAGCGGGCGGCGAAGAAGGAGGATTTCTGGCGGCTTATGTTCCCGGTTTAATTCCTCAGCCGTTCCCCAAAGGGATGGCGAAGAAAATTCCTGCTAATTCTGAACTCATCTTTCAGGTCCATTACACACCCATCGGCTCTCCCCAGGAAGACCTCAGTCAATTCGCACTGATTTTCGCAGACCCGGAACAAGTGACGCATCAGGTGATGACGACCAGTGCCACAAATCGACACTTTGAAATCCCACCCGGGGCGAACAATCATGAAGTGACCGCATTTTCGCCGCGAGCGAAAACCGACGTGCAACTTTTGACGATGATGCCTCACATGCACCTGAGAGGAAAATCGTTTGATTATGAAGTGCAATTTCCCGATGGCAAAAAACAGAAGATTCTGTCCGTTCCAAAATACGATTTTAACTGGCAGACATCTTACCGTTTGAGCGAACCGATCACATTGCCGCAAGGGACCCGCTTGTTCTGCACGGCTCATTTCGATAATTCCACCGAGAATGCCTTCAATCCCGATCCAACAACGACCGTTCGCTGGGGAGATCAAACCTGGGAAGAAATGATGATCGGCTATTGCGATATCGTTGTGCCGATTGAGAAATCGCAATCAACCAGCGGTGGATTTGGAGGAAGAGCCGATCAAATTATTGCGAGGCTCGATCAAAATGGAGACGGCCACATTTCCAAAGACGAAACCCCAGCCAAATGGTGGGCAATTTTCCTGCTTGTCGATACCGATCGAAATGGTGAAGTGACGGCAGAAGAGTTGGAAATCGCCGGAAAGAAGTTTGAGAGGGATTAGTTAATAGTCGCTGGTTAATAGTTGTTAATGGTTTTGTTCGATCGCTTGGAATGGCCAGTGTTCTACGTCTTAAATGTAGCCACTGGCCACTCAACACTGGGCTCCTTAACCTTCAACCATAACCGCATTGGATTTGAGGAGACGTTGCGGGTCGAAGGCGTTGCGGATTTTTTCGCTGAGTGGAGACAAATTTGGATGTTCGAAGTTTGTGTGGATCAAATCGTAAAGTGATTTTGACGCTTCGAGACACTCAACATTGGCATTGAGTTCTGCAAGTCTCGTAAGTAGTTTGTTTTGTACGCTCGTGACAACGTTCAATACGCCTGTGACCACAATCGCTCCTCGGCTTGCATGTCCAATCGCTTTGAGTCCGCAATCGGCAGCGAGTTGAAGGACTTCTACTGTCTGCGAGGGTCGAACGCCCACCCGGATCACGAAATGTCGATCCTGTGGATGTATGATTGATTCCAAAAGCGACTTCCAACTGTCAATCTCTTCTGAGTTGTCGGTTGTCTGTATTTCAGACATCCCTGCGATTGAACTCAAAGTGGTATGTATCTGATCTCTGAGTGCTTCGTTAGACTGAGGGAGTCCAGCAATCGAAATTTCCAGTCGCCCTGAACTGGTCATATCAAATATGTTGCAATCAAATGGCAGATTCCGAATGGTTTGCCAGGCTTCCTGAAGGAGCAAGAAATCGTCGGTTTGATAAACGCAGTTCAGATAGGCTTCGGGAATCGGGATAACTTTGAAGGAAGCTTCGAGTGGAATCGCCAGTTCGCCGCGAGATCCGATCAGAAATTTTTGAACATCATACCCCGCAACATTCTTCACCACTCGTCCACCCGAGTGGAATATGCGACCTCGGCTATCAATTGCCGTCACGCCGAGCAGCCAGTCGCGTAAAGTGCCGTGACCAGCACAGCGAGATCCGAACCAGTTCCCGCAAATCATTTCGGCAATCGTCATGCGGTCCGGTTCGGGAACATCAATCGGTAACACCTGATGATGTTCTTTCAGAATTTGATCCAATTCTGCAACTGTCATTCCCGTTTGCACGGTCACGGTCATATCTCGATGTGGATAATCAATCACTCGATTCAATCGGGTGATCGATAAATCCCGGATCGCTCTCTCAGTCGTATCAGCCGACCTCCAGCGATGACGCCAGCGAATGGGCAACTGCTGCTCAACTTGCGTTGACCACCAGCTTTTTAATTCATCGATGGAATCGGGTTGGAACATTCAATTATTCTGGGAAAGTATTAAACAGAGTTGTCGTTTACTGCATACCGCCCCGTCCCCTGGCTGACGCGTCGGATTAAGGTCGTTGCAAAGAACACACTTGCTTGCGCTTCATGCTTGTTTTCAATTACTCGTCAGTCACACAGCCTTCGCTGGCGCTTTTGACGTTTTTGATGTACTTGTAGAGGGTACCGCGGTTGAACTTATAAGCCGGGGCAGTCCAGTTTTTTCGTCGGTTATCCAATTCTTCATCGGAGAGGTCGACATCGATTCGATTTTTTTCTGCATCGATCGTAATCTGATCGCCGTTTTGCAGCAGAGCGATAGTTCCCCCCTCCTGAGCTTCGGGTGTCACGTGGCCGATAATGAAGCCATGCGATCCGCCGGAAAAGCGGCCGTCAGTCATCAAGGCGACGTTATCACCCAGCCCTGCACCGATAATGGCTGAAGTTGGAGTCAACATCTCCGGCATCCCAGGTCCACCCTTGGGACCTTCATAACGAATGACGATGACTTCGCCCCCTTTGATTTCCTTGTTTTCGAGGCCGGCTAGCATCTCTTCTTCGCTGTTGTAGCAGAGAGCCGGGCCGGAGAAGACGAGACCTTCTTTGCCGGTAATCTTTGCAACCGCTCCCTCAGTGGCCACGTTGCCGCGGAGGATACGAATGTGGCCGGTTTTCTTGATGGGGTCTGAAATCGGTCGTACGATTTTCTGGCCTTCTTTCAGGCCAGGCAAATCAGCGACATTCTCGGCCAGTGTTTTGCCTGTGACAGTCATGCAGTCACCAGTGATGAATCCCTCTTCCAGCAGATACTTGAGAACAGCTGGTGTACCGCCAATGCTGTGCAAATCTTCCTGAACAAAGAACCCGGATGGTTTCAAGTCGGCCAGGAATGGTGTTCGGTCGCTGACAGACTGAAAATCATCAATCGTCAACGGAACATCGACGGCTCGTGCCATCGCGATCAGGTGCAGTACTGCGTTCGTTGATCCTCCCAAGGCCATCACGATAACGAGAGCGTTTTCGAAGGCCTCACGCGTCATGATGTCGCGGGGCTTGATATCCTGTTCGAGAAGATTTTTAACGGCTGCTCCAGCAGCCAGGCATTCCTGATACTTATCGGGATCAACAGCAGGAATCGAAGAACTGTAAGGCAGCGACATGCCGAGAGCTTCAATCGCTGAGGCCATCGTGTTGGCAGTGTACATCCCGCCGCAAGCCCCGGCTCCGGGACAACTTCGTTTGACAATTTCTTTACGCTCTTCATCAGTAATTGTGCCTGCCAGATATTGTCCGTAAGACTGGAAAGCCGAAACAATATCCAGCTTTTCTTTCTGTAGTCCACAACCTGCCTTGATCGTTCCTCCATAGACCATCAGAGAAGGACGGTTCAATCGTCCCATCGCCATCAGACAGCCGGGCATGTTCTTATCGCATCCCGGCAAAGTGACCAGTCCGTCGTACCATTGAGCTCCCATAATGGTTTCGATGGAGTCGGCAATCAAATCGCGAGATTGCAGGGAAAACGACATCCCGTCTGTTCCCATGGAAATTCCATCGCTTACGCCAATCGTATTAAATCGCATGCCAACGAGACCGGCTGCCTGTACCCCTTCTTTAACTTTTGCCGCCAGATCAAGCAGGTGCATATTGCAGGTATTACCCTCGTACCACACGCTGCCAATTCCGACCTGTGCCCGATTCATGTCCTCTTCGCTCATCCCGGTGCCGTAAAGCATGGCCTGAGAGGCTCCTTGACTTCGGGGCTGGGTAATGTGGGCACTATATTTATTTAATGGGGCGGACATGGATATTCTTTCTCAAGCTGTGAACGATTTATTGCAGGGTCCGCTGTGCGGACCGATATTTAAATGTCAGGGTTCGGTAATATCAATGGAATAGTCCAATAGATAATTGGTCCGCACAGCGGTCCCCAGGATGGAATCGGAGTCTGCAATCGGAACAGGAATCAATTGTTTCCAAGTTCTTACGCTTTTCGGGCAGCAGACGCAAGCGTACATAAGCATCCTGCAGCAATTCGCTTAGCCGAGCGTTTTTTCGGCATCGGCAATCACCTGCCAGGCGTCTTCAGGTGTTTCTGCCTCGCGGAGTTGTACCACAAAGCCGGGGATGAGAAACAATCGTCCCAGACGGGCGAGAATTTGCAGATGCGTTGTATTATCCCGGCACAAAATCAGAAAAAAGAGGTCCGTTAATCCTCGAGTCCCACCAAATGGAATGCCGTTGATCGATCGTCCGAAAGAGATAACCGATTCTCCGACAGCTTCAGGCATCGGTTTGCCCGGGTGAGGAATGGCAATTCCACCTTCTAAAGCAGTGCTGTTTGCATTTTCCCGTTCAACAACAGCTTTGAGAACTTCATCGGGTGACCAGACCTGCCAGGTTTTTCCAGCCAGATAAACCAGTCGCTCCAGAACAGATCGTTTTGTTCGAGCCTGTATCGGAATTTCGATATTGGCGGGAGTGAGCAAACTACTGACAGGGAAATCCTGATCGACATCCTCGGATTGCTGAGAGGTCTCTAAATTCGCCCACTCATCCGGGGAATAATTGTCGAATTCACTCTCAATCCAAGTGCGGATTTCATTGAGCTGAAAGGTCCATTTCCCATCGATTTTTCGACCGGGAATCAAATTCTTGGCGGCCAGCTTTTCGACTTCACGCAGATCGCGTCCCATATAACGGGACAGATCTTCAATCGTCATCATTTGGGGAGTGGACATCGCAGGCACACTTTGAGGCAACGGGCGTCCGAATTCGCGTCATTGATCCGGAGCGGAGGGAAAGTTGGTAATAATTTCCTGCAGACATTTCTGGAACGGTTCAATCTGCTCGCATTGCCAGACTTCATCGCTCCAGGTATCGATTTCGTAAAGATTACGGTACCCATTCGACTCCAGGAAATCCAGCATTGCAGCCAGATTCATTTTTCCGGCAAACGGTAAACACTGTTTCCGGGGTTTACTGGCGGTTAATCCATCACTGAGCCTGACCAGTTTCAATTTGGAAATCAGCGGTCTCAACTCCGCTTTCCAGTGGCGTTCCTGCAACGTGTGAAAACTATGCAGACAGACACCGATATGGTCGTGATTACACTGCTCAATCACTTCCCGGCACTTGCGCAGGGAGGTAATAAACGTCCAGCCATGAGCGGTTGAGGGTGTCATTGGCGAGAGGGCAAGATGGATATCATATTCAGCAGCAAAATCTGCGAGTTCCACAAGAGAATCTCTTACGACACGCATCACATGCTTTTGAATATGCGTCCCTCGTTCTCCCGTTGAAACTACTATCGTGCTGGCACCGATCCAGCTGGCATAACGAATCACATTTTTGGATTCTGCCATGACATCTTCAAGCAAATAACCGTTGGTTCCTGTAAAGCCGCCAATGAAGGAAATACTTGAAGGATGAATTCCGTACTTTTCCAGCAAATCCGCTGTGCGTTGCTCAGTTTCTTCTTCATACTTCCAGCGCCATAAGCCGACATGCAGCAATCCCAGTTCAGTTGCCAAGTCCAAATCATCTTGCAATGCCCACTTCTTAGTGGTCATCTGACTGATTGCTAATCGCAACGCTACCGGGGACATGGAATCCATCTGTGGCCGCGGTTTTGGGTGAGTCTGTTCCTGATTCTCTAGAGATCTTTTCCGAGAACTGCGGGGGAAAAAATCGTCAGCGTTCATCCGATTCGGCACGAGGTTATTCCTTAAGAATTCATTCGCATGTTCAAAAATTGTTGAAAGCCGTCAGAGACCGCTTAGGTCATTTTTCCTGTATTCAAAATTGATCGGATCATCTTCAAGTTGAAGATGATCCATTGTTGAACAGAATTGCCATGACCACGTTTCAGCCGGGGGGAAGTATCGCAATCCACCGACTTTGAGTAAACCGAATCTTGATCGTTTTTTACGACTTTGAGAAATGTTCTGGAAAGTCGCGGAATCGCTCTTGCAGAAAACGCAAAAGTTCTACTCTGCAGAATTTTGTGATGTCAGGGCTTGTTCACTTCAACCTGAACATCATCGAGCAGCAGATCACCTCCCCCCACACGAAAAACAACAGCTGGTTTTTTCACACCAAAGGTCGGTTCCGTTGCAGTCAACTGCTGTTGATTATCAATATTCACAACAACCGTATTCCCTTCCGCTTTCAGGTTGACGGTATGCCAGCCGGTCAGTGGTTCTGCAAATTTGACAGTAGCCATAGTTTGGTCTTTTGATTGGGGATCTGCCTTGTCTTTATGTTTTTTAATGCTGGCAGAGTCAGGGGTGATGACGAGTGAATACAAGTGACCTTTTTTATCGAGCGTGCCTTTTGCGGGATCAAATCCAATATGAAAGAAATTGGCTCCCTGGAATTGAAAGCGACAATTGATCGTACCATCGGTCATCGGAATCTGCCAGCGCGAAGCAGCCGCATGATTGTCGACTTTCATCTGACGACAGACCAGTACCCCATCTTCCGGTTCCCAGTGTCCGAAATTCACTGCCCATTTTTCTGGGCGTTTCTCAGAATCAAATGTGCTCGATTCGCCTGCCTTTGCGGTTACAGAAAGCATTGAATATTGAAGAACGATAGAAAAAAGAAACAGCGATATTCGAATCATCATTCACAGTCTCCAAAGATTACGTTATTGAGTTAAACCGTAGGTCAGGCTATGCCTGAAGAAATGTGCGAGTCACCCGATTTGTCGTCAGACACAGCCTGACCTACACCTTATTGAACTTACTCGGCTGCCGCTTCCACTTCTTTAATTTCGTCCAGTTTTTTAACGATCAACCTCTTGAGAGCATCCAATCCCTGCCCAGTTACCGCTGAAATTAAATGAACCGGTTGATTCACCGTTTCCTGCAATAATTCGACAGCGGCCTGGGCATCCGGCAATTCACTTTTTGTGATGACAATAATTTCCGGACGCTTATCCAGTTCCAGATCGTAGAGCCGAAGTTCTTCTCGAATCTGATGATAATTCTCGACCGGATCGGTTTGATCCATCGGCATCGGTTCAATCAGATGCACGAGTAAACGCGTTCGTTCGACGTGCCTTAAAAACTCATGCCCCAAGCCAATTCCTGCATGGGCGCCCTCAATCAAACCGGGAATATCAGCAACGACAAAATCCTGATCCCAGCCAACTTCGACAACGCCCAGATTGGGATGTTTGGTGGTAAATGGATAATTCGCGATTTCCGGAGTCGCACGTGTTATTCGGCTGAGCAAAGTCGATTTGCCGGCATTCGGTTTCCCGACTAAACCGACATCGGCAATCATTTTTAATTCCAGCGAAATGCGACGCTCTTCCCCCGCTTCGCCTGGTTCGACTTCTCTTGGTGCCCGGTTGGTGGCAGTCGCGAAGCGTTTGTTTCCGCGTCCACCGCGACCACCTTTGGCAACAATGACACGATCTCCCGGGTGGGCAAGATCTTTCAACACGTGACCACGCTCAGCATCTTTAATCAGCGTCCCGGCTGGAACTTCAATGATCGTATCTTTCCCGCTTTTACCACGACACAAATCTCCCTCGCCGTGGCTTCCCCGCTCAGCATTCCAGTGGATATGCCCCGCCAGATGTCCTAGGCTGTTCATGTGCTCGCTGGCGACCATGATAATATCGCCGCCGTCGCCGCCATCGCCGCCGTCGGGACCACCGCGGGGGACGTGGGCTTCCCGTCGAAAGCTCATACAGCCTCGTCCACCATCCCCGGCTCGACAGATCAGCGTAATTTCATCAATAAACATCGGACTCGCTCAACTTTCTCAGAACACGGAACAACACTCAAAATCGAATTCATTTTGAAAGTCAATTACTTAAGGGTAGCGGGGGCGCTCTCGAAGAGAAGCCCCCGAATCGTTGGACTATCGGGGGCTTCCGCTTAAGCGGAGCGCCCCCGCCACCCTGCATTGATTATTTGGTGTTCGTTATTAATCACTTCAAGATTAATAGCTTAACGAAAACCAACATAAAAATCATTCACTGAGAGGTGACGATCTTGCGACTAAAAATTCCCCGCTGGCAAAGCGATCATACAAATCAAAGAGAGACTGTCGGAGATCGCCCTGATGCTTCAGCCAGATTTCATCGATCTCTGCGGAATCTATCTGAATATCAGAGACAGGAAGTCGAGCGATGATTTCTCGTAAAAGAAGACAATCGGTGACACAATCATGCAGTGTTGGAAACCAGCCGGGAGTGTGGGTCGTAATCAAACAGGCCTGACCGGGTTTCAATGTGCGTCGAAATCGCCACCAGGCAAGACGGCTGATTTGCTCAACACCATCAAACAGAATTAAATCTTCTGGAGCGGTCAGTTCGGCCAATTGCTCAAAGATGCCTTTAGGCAAATGGGGGCAATCGCGGCTCACGCGAATCCAGTGAGTTTTCACTCCTCGTCGTTCATATTCGGCAGCAATCGCTTCCTGTAGCGTCGTTTTTCCATGCCCTTCGGGACCGACAAGAGCACCCCGAGAGCCCATCTGTTCAAAGCGTTCAATCAATTCATCCAGAGAACTATTTTGAAAGAGATAGGGGATTCGCAGCAGGTGCTCTGTCGCGAATGGGTTATTTCGAGCGGGTTGAAATGCATGAGACATAAGGCTTATTCCTGAAATCTCAAACAATCTCCGACTTATGCAGTGTCAATTCACGCCCATTCGGAGCAATCACAAATTCTTCGCGAGTCGATTCCCCACTTGGCAAAGCGATGAGCTCAAAAGCCCATACAAGAGAAAGCAACTTCCCGGAAAAACTATAAGGAGCCTCCGGGAGAGTCACTTCTTCGAGTTGATGTCCATTCATGGAAGTTGCGTCATAACTCCATGTCGAAACGACGCTTAAATCACGATCTCCCTTTCCGACCGTATTCCAGACAAGTCGCAACTCGACACGATCAGCAGGCTTGTCCAACGCCCAGTGAGCATCGACACCAATCGTGCCACCCGGCGCAAAACTTCGTTCGTTCTGAGGGAGTTCAATTTTCAACATCGATAATTCGCCTCAAGTTTATCCATTCGAGAAAAATCAATTACGGCAACTCTTTCACGTAAATATTACGGAAGTACAACGTATTGCCATGATTTTGGAGTTCGATGGCTTCTTTGGGGTAAATCGGTTTGTCGCGTTCCCAGTAGTTTTCCATCACGACATTATCTACTACAAGTTTGCCGTTCAGTTTGACGGTAACACGATCGTCCACCATTTTGATGTAGAATGTGTTCCACTCACCGATCGGATTGTCTGCGCATTCGGAAGGAGTGCTGGGGTGAATTTTGTTGTTGAAGATGCCTCCCGAGCCAACAGCGTTTCGTTCGCCATCTGACGGATCCCAAATCTGGATTTGTGGCGAACCTCTTAAGTAAATGCCACTATCTCCTTTGGGTTCAATTTTCCAGTCGACATACATTTCGAAGTTGCCGTAATCCTTGATGGTGCACAGGTTCTTGCCTTTGCCGTCAAAAACGATGATGCCATCTTTAACTTTCCAATGTTCATGGGCTTCTTCGTCCGCTTTTTTCTGAGCCTTGGCAAGTTCCTCGGGCGACATTTCTGCTCGTGTTTTCGGGTTCCCGACAAGCCCTTCCCAGCCGGTTAAATCTTTACCGTTAAATAAAGCTATGAAGCCTTCCGGCGGGGTATTGAGTTTTTCTTCAGCCTGTAAACAGGCACCTGTAGAAAACGAGAGACAGACTCCGAGCATAGTCAGCAACTTGAATAAAGAATTTCGAGGGTTCATGCAGTGGCTCCTGTTGCGGATTCGATTGAGAACAGTCAACATACCTTCAGACCATTTTCAATGGTTTCTGCAGTCACATGGGCATCAAAAGAGAGCAAACGCTTTGTTTGCTCCTTCCGAACGCTGCAGGTGTTTATTGAAAATGCTTTAAAATTCAATTCTGATCAATTCAGAATTGTCTGGTCAGTTACAACATAACATCCAGCCAACCGTTATCACAACTGACTGATCTGTTGCGATCCTCATTGAGGATATTTCATTCCTCATGAAAAATCTGCTTTTTGTTTTATTTCAGGAAATTCTCGTGCCGTATGTTTTGGAAGGATTGATCACAACACTCGATCAGGAGTCGAACATTAACCTTGCGCCAATGGGATTAATTCCGACTCTCAATGCAGCCGGAGAAATAGAACGACTGACATTGCGACCTTTTCCGGAATCGCATACTTATCGAAATCTGCTCGATCATCCCGAAGGCGTTTTTCATTTGACCGATCGAGTTTTGTTATTGGCTCAGGCAATTGTCAAAAGTCTTGATCTGTCAAACCTGGAATTGATTCCCGCAAAGATGATTCGTGGCTATCAATTGGCTTCGGCTTGTCAGGCGTATGAATTTCGGATTACGAAGATCGATGATTCGTCTCTAAGAAAAGTGATGCAGGCGGAGGTCATTTCGACCACTCAATTTCGTCCGTTTTACGGATTCAATCGAGGATGTTATGCAGTCATCGAAGCGGCGATTCTCGCTTCACGTGTTCATATGCAGGATCCCGCCAGCATTCTCCGTGAATTCGAAGAACTGAGAATTATTGTCGAAAAAACAGGCACATCAGAAACACTGCAGGCCTTTGAACTTTTGACCGACTATGTTCAATCCTTTCTGGATAATGTAAAGGAAAGTCAGTCTTGAATCACGATACTCCAGTACTCCGCATCCGCACGGGAGCTCGGCTGCATTGTGGATTGTTTTCCGATCCTCAACCGGGGGGAAAGCTGCACCAGGGTTTCGGCTTCATGATTGACCAGCCCTCTGTCAATTTACAGGCACATGTTTCCTCTGATGCTGAAGTCAAATACCAATCCAATGTTGAAAACACTCTGGGCAATCATTGCGACAATATTCTCTCTCGTATTCAGTCAACTCTTCAAAAATGTGAAACCAACTGGTCAGAGGTTCGTCAGCAATTGCGCATTACCGTTCATGAAATCATCCTTCCTCATATTGGGCTCGGATCAGGAACCCAACTCGATCTGGCAACCGCATTCTTGTGGACAAAGTTAGCTGACATTGAATGTTCTCCACTCGATCTTGCTCAGGTCATCAACCGCGGGAAACGATCAACCATTGGGACTTATGGATTCATGTTTGGTGGAATACTGATTGATGAAGGCGTTGAACATGAGCAGGAACTGGGGCGATGTCGTTATCGTGTGAAACTGCCAGAAGAATGGCGGTTCATTCTGGCGACCCCTCGCAAACTCTTTGGATATTCCGGGGCCGAGGAACTTCAGGCATTTGACAAGTTAACGAGTATTTCAGCACGTGAATTACAGACTTTGGAAAATTATCTGCAGATTATCGAGAACCAGACAAACGATTTTGACGTTCTGTCTGAAACCCTGCGAGAATATGGAAATCTGATCGGTGATACCTTTTCACAGGTTCAGGGAGGCCGATATCGCGATCCGATCTGTCAGCAGATTTATGACGTGATGTTCGCCAACGGAATCCGAGGAATTGCACAAACTTCCTGGGGGCCGACGATGTTCGGGCTTTGTGAAAATCAGGAACAAGCGGGGGAGATCTCCCAAATCCTGAGAGAGTCATTTTCTGACATTGAAATTTCCATTGCCCGACCGATGAATTCAGGAGCAATTGCGGAATGGGTTCAGCCAGGGGAAGAGAAAACGGAGCCGGTCGGTCGTCTTATTTGACAGAGTTTATTCGAATAAAGTGGAGAGTCGATTTCGTCAGGCAGTGCCTGACCTGCAGCCTGATAAAGCTCGTTCACTCAACAAGGAGTTTTCATGCCCAAAGAACTGAAACTGTTAATCCAGGCAGGTCATCCTTTGATTTTGATTGAGTCCTCTGATGAGATTCGAGCTCTCAAGCTGATCAGTGAAGTGAGCGAAGAATTGTCACGGTCACAAATGGGCTGGTCAATGACGGAAGGCTTAACCAGAATTCCCGATTATGTGAAAGATAACCGAAATCTAATTCGCCCCGATCAGATTCTTCCCCCAGGCAAAGCTCAGGATGTGTTGCAGCATCTTCTCAAGAATCCGCAAAAGGGGATTTATGTCTTTAAGGATCTCGGGCCTCACTGCAAAGACGCACTTGTGCATCGGCTGATGCGTGATTTGATGCAGATCGCTGGCAAAGAAAAAATGACATTTATTATGCTGGATGCGTTAGCTGTTCCCGATGAAATCAAACGCTTTGCATTTCGCTTCGAACTCGGCTGGCCGAGCGTGCAGGAACTGGAAGAGGTCGTCCGTGAAACTTATCAGAAAATTCGCGAAGAAAGTTACATGGAAGTCAATTCCAATTTGCGACGACGAGATATGGATCAACTCGTGCAAAGTTTACGAGGCTTGAGTTGTTGCCAGGCCTCGCGGGTCGTTGCTTCAGTGATCTATGACGATCATCATCTTGATGGTGCCGATTTGCCGCGTATCATTGAAGGGAAACGTCAACTCCTCAGTTCAACGGGTTGCCTGGAATCGATCGCAGCGGATTTCTCGCCCGATGATATTGGTGGATTGACGAATCTGAAAAAATGGCTGGCGCAACGACGGGATGGCTTTTCTCCCAAAGCAGTAGAGGATGGTCTGGAATCGCCTCGCGGCGTGTTGATGCTGGGGATTCCTGGCTGCGGAAAAAGTTTATGTGCTAAAGTGGTCGCCGCAGACTGGGGCATGCCCCTGCTACGTCTGGATCCCGGTGTGCTTTATCAAAAATTTATTGGGGAATCGGAAAGCCAGTTACGGCAGGCTTTACGTCAGGCAGAAGCGATGGCGCCTGTAGTCTTGTGGATTGATGAAATCGAAAAAGCATTTGCCTCCGCCAGTGCCGCCTCCGCTGATGGCGGACTTTCCAAGCGGATGTTTGGCTCTCTGCTCTCCTGGATGCAGGATCATCGGCATCCCATTTTTCTGGTGGCCACCGCCAACGATATCTCAGCATTACCACCTGAGCTAATGCGTAAAGGCCGGTTCGATGAGGTCTTCTTTGTCGACCTGCCCGATAAAGAGGCCCGCAAACACGTTCTGAAAATCCATCTGAAACGACGAAAAATGAACCCGGAAAGATTCGATCTGAATCAACTGGCAGATCATTGCGAAGAATTCAGCGGTTCAGAACTGGAACAGGTGGTCATCTCCGCAAAGTTCGCCGCCCATCAGGAAAACACTCCTCTGGCGGACAAACATCTCATTCAGGAAATGCAAAACACCCGCCCCCTTGCCATTCTGTCCTCAGAAAAAGTGAGACAATTGCGACAATGGGCAGCAGATCGCTGTGTTTCTGCGGATTAATGAATCAAGAAGTCAGAAATATTGGCATTCAGGCAGTCCTAAATCTCTGTTTAAATAAAATCCATCAAACAGAATCCTGTGAGTCTTGCAATCATGTTATCAATCAGACAAATATGTCATGATTCCGTTTTTAGAGTGTAGGTCAGGCTGTGCCTGACGACATTGGACGTCAATAATGGATCTCGTCAGGCACAGCCTGACCTACGGTGACATTATTCCGTATATTTTTCATAAACTCAGACTGAAAACTCAATGATTTGTGTCAGTATTGGTCGTACCCGTTTAAAGATGATGCGGGCGGAACATGAGGCGTTGGCGAAGGCTGGTGCGCAATTGGTCGAACTTCGGCTCGATTGGTTGAAGCATGTTTCCGATATTTCTCCCCTGCTGAAAGACCGTCCCACGCCGACAGTCTTTACTTGTCGGCGCGCGGAAGATCGGGGAAAATGGAAAGGCACTGAGCAGGAACGCATGATGCTCCTGCGGTCTGCCATTGTCGACGGGGTCGATTTTGTCGATCTGGAAGTGGATATCGCGAAAACGGTTCCACGATACGGTAAAACGAAGCGACTGGTCAGCTATCACAATTTCGAGGAAACTCCAGATACACTCACCGACATTTATGAAAGCCTGATCGATCAGGATGCTGATGTCGTAAAGATTGTCACCATGGCCAACAGCCCGGCTGATGGTGTGCGAATGCTGGAACTGGTTGCCTCGGCCAAGAAGCCGACGGTTGGTTTCTGCATGGGAGAATTCGGACTCTTCACACGAATTCTGTGCGGGAAATATGGTTCTCCATTCACCTATGCCAGCTTCAGCAGCGAGCGGGAACTTGCACCGGGACAAATTTCTTATCGAGACATGATTCAACTTTACCGGCATCATGAAATTAAAGAGACCACAAAAGTCTACGGCGTCCTCGGCGATCCGATTGCCCACAGTTACAGTCCGAGAATTCACAACGATGCGTTCGCCGATCAGGGAATTGATGCGGTCTATGTTCCGTTCCGCATTTCTGAACAGCATTTTGAAGAGTCGTTGAAAGCATTACGACGCATCAATGTCGAAGGCTATAGCGTGACCATTCCTCATAAACAGCGGGCGATGCAAGCAGTTGATCATGTCGATGAGGAAGTGAAAACGATTGGTGCGACGAACACATTGTATCGTAACAATCGGGGCATCTGGTTTGCGGCCAATACTGATCTGAATGCCGCGATGACGACGTTGCGGGAAGCTTGTATGAAAGCGGGCTGGCCTGAAGGGGGATTCAAAAACCGCAAGGTCCTCATTCTGGGATCCGGTGGCGTTGCTCGAGCCATCGGACTGGGTATTGTGACGGGCGGCGGCCAGTTGACGATCGCCGGACGGACCAAAGCCAAGGCGAAAGAACTTTCCGAGCAATTGAAATGCCAATATTGCACGTGGGAAAACCGAGGATCACAAACTCCTGATGTCCTCATCAACTGCACTCCCATCGGCATGTTCCCGAATATGGACGAATCTCCGTTCGAGCAAAACTGGATGAAAGAGGGCATGGTCGTCTTCGATACGATTTACAATCCTGAAAACACATTGCTCATAAAATATGCAAAACAGAGAAATTGTTTTGTGGGAAGCGGGCTGGAGATGTTCGTGCAACAGGCAGCTGCGCAGTACGAATGCTTTACGGGTCAAAAAGCTCCACTCAAAACGATGAAAGATTCTCTGCGGACAGCCATTTCGCCGATTCGAAAATAATCCTGATAAATCAACTTGGGTGGCGGGGGCGCACCGCGTTAGCGGTAGCCCCCGAGAATACGATTCGAAAAGAACTGTGTAGATTCCGTCAGAAGTCATCTCTATAGAATCTGTTATGTGTGATGATCCTCCATTTGAGCCTGGAAAACAGATTGAGGATCTCTATCAAACAGAATCTCGACGTATTTTCGCCACACTTGTAAGGCTCGTTCGCGATTTCGATCATGCTGAAGAAGCGATGCACGAAGCCTTCGCGGCTGCTTTGGAACAATGGTCAGAATCTGGAATTCCTCAGAATCCTGTCTCCTGGCTGGTTTCGACGGGGCGTTTCAAAGCGATTGATATTATTCGTCGTCGAAAGTTGTTTGCCGAAAAGCAAACCGAAGTGATTGCCCGCATTGAAGCGATCGATGAATCGAATACGGTACAATCTCAACGGGAAATTGCCGACGATACGCTTCGACTGATTTTCACCTGTTGTCACCCTGCGATCGATCCGACTATTCAAGTGCCCTTAACGCTCCGCGAAGTCTGTGGCATGACGACGGAAGAAATCGCCAGCGCTTTTCTGACGAAACCTGCCACGATGGCTCAACGAATTGTTCGCGGCAAAGCAAAAATCCGCGATGCTAACATTCCTTATATCATCCCTCAACTTTCCGATTTACCCGAACGTCTTGATGCCGTCCTCTCGGTGATTTATCTGGTCTTCAACGAAGGCTACTCAGCTTCTGCTGGTGAAACACTCACCCGAACCGATCTTTCTAACGAAGCGATCCGACTGGCTCGTCAATTATTTGAACTTCTTCCCGATCCTGAAGTCGCTGGATTGCTTGCTTTGATGCTACTGCACGAATCGCGCCGGAAAGCTCGTCAAACATTAACGGGTGATATCATCCTGCTGGAAGATCAGGATCGTACGTTATGGAATCGTGATTTGATTACGGAAGGGAATCAGTTGGTTGAGCAGTCCTTAAGTTCAGGACGGTTCGGTATTTATACCATTCAGGCAGCGATTTCTGCTGTCCATGCCAATGCAGAGACTTCAGCAGAGACCGACTGGACTCAAATTGTCGCCTTGTATGATGTGTTGTTGCGTGCCAATTCTTCTCCGGTCATTGAACTCAATCGAGCCGTGGCTATTGCAATGCGAGATGGTGCAGAAGCAGGATTGAAAATTATCGACACGATTCTGAATCGCGGCGAGTTGAATTCTTATTACCTGGCTCACTCAGCCCGCGGTGAACTTCTGCGACGGCTCCATCAATTCTCAAAAGCGAAAGACGCATTCGCACTTGCGTTATCGTTAGCGAAACAGGAAACCGACCGACGGTTCTTGACTCGCAAACTCCAGGAATTGGAAAAGACATCATAGAGCAATCAGTAGAGTTAATTAGGGTGTTCTTTCGATTTCTTAATGAAATTGTCGATTCCTGATTTTCTCATTCGACTAATGGGCAGAAATCAATCCTTGGGAATCAAAATTCAATTTTCGATTCTTATTCCAAATCACCTCAATTATCAAGGAATTCTCTCATGAAAGTCATGGTCTTAGTCAAAGCGACACCGGATTCTGAAGCAGGAGTCATGCCCAGCGAACAACTTCTCAAAGATATGGGAGCGTTCAACGAACGATTGGTTGAAGCCGGGATTATGCTGGCTGGAGAAGGCTTGAAACCGAGTTCGGCAGGGGCTCGCGTTCACTTTTCTGGAAAGAATCGGACTGTCACAGATGGCCCGTTTCCTGAAACCAAGGAGTTGATTGCTGGCTACTGGCTGTGGGAAGTCAAATCGATGGAAGAAGCGATTGAATGGGTGAAACAGTGTCCGAATCCAATGATGGAAGATTCCGATATCGATATCCGACCACTGTATTCTGATGAAGATTTCGCTGAATTTGATCCCACCGGGGAAATCATGGAACAGGAAAAAGAATTGCGTGCTCGAATGGAAGCGAAAAACCAGAAATAAGTAGTGCCATTTTTTGAGAAATTATTTTGTAAGCAACCCGTAAGTTGTCGATCTGCGATCAGCTTATTCGACAACACTGTAGACAAGTCTTTAATTGCTTATTCATAAATCAAATTGTCAGGACAGATCATGAAATTTGTATGCATGGGATTTACCTCGGATGCCATTTGGGATAATAAAACCGAAGCCGAGCAGTTACAGGCGATGGAAGAATGTTTTGCGTACGACGACGAACTTCGTCGAAAAGGGCAATTCCTAGGGGGCGAAGCGTTACAGGCGACTCAAAATGCAGTGACCTTACGAATTCAAAACGGTTCCGTTGCTGTTACCGATGGACCATACGCGGAAACCAAAGAATATCTGGGCGGAATTTTATTGCTCGAAGCCCGCGACATGAATCATGCCATTGCAACCATGTCACAACATCCCGGTGTCAAATACGGCCCCTTTGAGATCAGGCCTGCTGATGAGACAATTAATGCTCTTATCAAGGAGCGTGACAATCTGGTCAAAAAAGAGTCCGTGAATTCAGAGTCCGCTGAAGCTGAGATTCGAAAACTGATTGCGAACTGGTCGAAAGCACTCGAAGCCAAAGATGTCGAAGGTCTAACGGTCGACTACGCATCCGATGCGGTGCTTTATGATGCAATTCCTCCTTACAAAACTCAGGGCGTAGAGAACATCAAACAGTTATGGCAAAACTGCCTGCCATACTTTCCGGAGCAATTCAAATCGGAACACCGCGACTTAAACATTCAGTTCGATGGAGATCTCGCCTTCGTCCATGGCTTGCATCACTTCGTACCAACTCCAGCTGATCATCCCTCCGGGACCACCTGGATGCGCATCACGGTCTGTTATCGCCGAATCGCAGGAGCCTGGAAAGTGACTCACGAGCATGTTTCGATTCCTTTTAATCCGATGAATAATCAAGCCTGGATGATTACGGATCCAGCCCAACTGGATTCACCCGATTACGGTGAAGTCACTACTTCTTGAATTTACTGACCTTGGCGTCTTGGCGGTTTAATAAATTCCTGTCTGGAGAAAGACTCATGAAATATATGCTGCTGATTTATGGAGCTGAAGAGACCTGGACGGAGGAAGAACGCAAAGAATGCATGATCGAATCGATGGGCATTTGCGATGAGTTGGAAGCAGAAGGCAAGTGGATCGCCTCTTCACCACTGCATTCGGTAACGACCGCGACCAGTGTGCGACTGCGTGAAGGCAAACGTCAAATCACTGATGGCCCATTTGCAGAAACGACCGAACAACTGGGAGGCTATTACATCATCGATGTCGAAAATCTTGATGAAGCAATTGCCATCGCCAGCAGATTGCCTCCTGCAAAAAAGGGGACTGTGGAAATTCGTCCGCTCTTTCCACTTCCTGAGTTAGCTGAGAAAAATTAGTAATTCAAACTTCAATCATCATTCTTATACAGGAATAGATCAATGGCGACCGAGACTCAATCAACTGAATCCTACGTAACTCATACTCTAAGTCCGCACCTCATTTGCAACGATGCTTACGCTGCAATCGAATTTTATAAAAAGGCATTCGGTGCCAAAGAAATGATGCGTCTGCCTGGTCCCGATGGCAAACTGATGCATGGCAGCGTTTCTATTTTCGGAGCCATGGTCATGCTGGCCGAAGAAAATACAGAATGGAAAACCTTCGGCCCTAAAACTCTCGGCGGCACCCCCGTCGTCATTCATCTGAATGTCGATAATGTCGACGAAGTTATTGAAACAGCAGTCGAGGCGGGGGCCAAACTCGTCATGCCCGCCACGGACATGTTCTGGGGAGATCGCTACGGCCAGGTCGAAGATCCCTTTGGCCATCTCTGGTCGATCGCCACGCATCTCAAAGACATGACGGTCGAAGAAATTCAGCAGGCAATGGGGGAGTCAATGCCCGAATGCGGGAAACCCGTTGATCAGTAGGACAGGCATCCAGCCTGTCAATTAGACGAAATATCAGCGTAAATCTATCAATAGCAGACAGGCAGGATGCCTGTCCTACCTGTTTCTCCAACATAATGATTGAACAATTGCATTTTTCATATCATTAAATACTCACTGACTTCAGGCGGATATTACGATGCAACTCTCTCAAAAAATCGTTCCGTTTCTCTCCTACAAAAATCAGGCAGAAGAAGCGGCTCGTCATTATGTTTCGATTCTGCCTGATTCTAAAATTGTGCAGATTACAAAACAGCCGGATACCGGTGAAGTGATGACGGTCGAATTTCAACTCTCTGGAATGAACTTCGTTTCCCTAAATGTCGGCATGGATTGGAAGTTTACGGAATCCATATCATTGAGTGTCAGTTGCGATACCCAAGAGGAACTCGAAGAACTATGGGTGAAACTTTCTGCAGGAGGAGAGGAAATTCAATGCGGCTGGCTGAAAGATAAATTTGGAGTACACTGGCAGATCGTGCCCTGTCAAATCCTAAACTATTACAGCGATCCCGATCCCGAGAAATCCAAAAGAGTCTTTCACGCGATGATGCAGATGAAGAAACTGGACATTGCAAAACTCGAAGCAGCTTATGAAGGCCAATAGAACTTCACCCACGAGATCAAAACCATGAAATTTTTACTGCTCATCCACTCGGCTGAAGATGCCTGGCCACCTGATGAACATGCAGTCGCCCTGGAGGAATCGGTCCAGCTGTGTCATCAGCTTCATGCAAAACACGAATATCTGGGAGCGGCTCCTTTACAACCAGCAGAGACTGCGACTTGTGTCAAAGTCAGAAATGGTCAGCCGATCGTTTCCGATGGGCCGTATGTGGAAACAAAAGAGCAACTCGGCGGATACTTTCTGATCGATGTGAAAGATCGAGAAGCTGCCATTGCGATCGCGGCTCAAATTCCTGGCTCACGTCGCGGAACCACAGAAATTCGACCCGTTGTTGAGGTCACCAATTTGCCTCATATGATTCCATACAACATTCAAGATCAACAATAATTCAAAAGGACTTTAAATGGCGAACTCACGTACGCGAAAAATTGCAGGCTGGATCTTGAGTGGACTACTCGCAGTAATGCTGATTGGATTGAGTGCGAGCGGGAAGTTTACTGAATGGGAAGGCAAAGCTGAGATGATGGACAAACTTGGCTATCCGATGGATGTCATTAAGGCCATCGGAGTTGTCGAAGTCATTGTCACGCTCTTGTTTTTGATTCCTCAAACCAGTTTTGTGGGAGCGATTCTGTTAACAGGATATCTGGGCGGAGCGACGGCAACGCATGTTCGCATTGGTGATCCATTTTTCATGCCGATTATTATTGGTGTGGTAGTGTGGATCGCATTGGGACTGAGAACGCCCGGAATTTTCGCACTGGCGATGGGCAAGCGTCCTCTCGAATCAAAGGTTCAAACTGCGGAATAATTCACTATTCACTTCCAAAATAAAAGAACCCTGCCGGTATTCCGACAGGGTTCTTTTTTATTTACCTATTCAATTGGCTGATCATTCATTATTGAGCAGCTTGCCCTTCAGCTGGTTCTTCCAGTCGTACCAGCAGATAGTTCTCGACTTTCTCCGTTCCAAAGTGGACCAGTAGAGGAACCTCGTCCTGAGTCAGGTTATATAGTCCTGTCTCTGCGACAATGGTTTCGCTGTCTCCAATGCGGAAGGCAACACGTTGAGTTTGCTCGTCGACTTTACCCTGAATGGTTTGCGTCTGGTCGGTTTGAGTATTGTAAAGCGTACCACTGACAATCCCATTTCGGTCGACCGCTAACTGAACAACACGAGAAGGATCGGTGTCATTTTGCCCTGTTGAAAGAGCGAATGTCCCGAGTGGCATCCATTCGGTGTCCTGTTCTGCAGCCTGTGGATCTGCAGGAGGTGCAACGGTAGCGAGATCGGCAGCTGACATTGCAAACTCATCTGCGGTTGCGACCTGTTGTCCATCGATATAAACATAGCTGTCCTGATAGACAACATTCCCACCGCTGCCATAATCATAATAAACTGGCTGTTGCCAAACTTGAGGATATCGGTTGGCCCAGACAAACCATGTGCCGTATGCCGTCCATGCAGGACGTCGCCACCAGTAGTTCCAAGGGTATCGATTGTAACCATGGCAATAATGCCAGCCGGCGACTCCATGATAATGATTCGACCACCAGCGATCATTGAAGCAGTTGTCATACCGCCCATAATTCCAATGATGACGCACTCCGCTCCCCCAGTTATTCCAATACGGTCTGGTTGCAGGAAGTGTGGTTGGACGACCGGGGCGATAGATGGATTTTGACCAGCGGTTGTTGATGTTCACATTAGTGCTGTTATCGATATTCACCCAGTTCGGTTTGTTATTGATGATATTGTTATTCGACCCTGGTTTATTCACCCAGTCTGGGCGGTTTCCATTACCAGGTCGGTTCGAGAAATCGGGACGGTTGCCATTGCCTGGTCGGTTCGGTAATTGCGTAATATCACCAGGTCGATTCGGAATATTCCCTGGCAATGTTTGAGGTTTGAGCGGTTTATCCATTCCGAGAAAATCCCCAAGTCCTCCCGGAGTTGGACGAGGTCCACCACCACCGGGACGATTTCCGGGATTGGGAACATTCCCAGGGAAATTCGGACGATTTCCATTTCCGGGTAAATTCGGGCGATTCCCATTCCCCGGTAAAGAAGGTCTGTTTCCGTTTCCTGGCAATGATGGTCGATTGTTCCCAGCATTCGGAAGATTGCCGGGAAGTGTGCTCGGACGGTTTCCAGGCATGGAAGGTAATGTCGAAGGTCGATTTGGAAAACTCGGAATGCTTGTATTAGGACGCTGAATATTCGGTTTTTGAATATTCGGCATTGAAGGTCGGCTGCTCGGGAGATTGCCAGGCAGCGTCGAAGGTTTCAATCCTCCACTCGGACGGCTGATGTTCGGTCGTGAACTTGGAGCTGAGGGAATTGAAGGTCGTGAGATTGGCTGAGACGGACGTGAAATATTCGGCTTGGGAGCACTGATATTTGGTCGGGAGATATTCCCACTCGGACGAGCCCCACCACCTCCGCTCGGACGACTGATCCCTCCGCCACCTCCACCTCCGCGAAAACCACCGCCCCCGCCACCACCCCGACCACCCAAACCGGCCAGGGAAATATCGGCGGAGATCAGTGAGCAGGAAATCAATACTGCACAGGATTTTATGAATGAGTTAAGTTTCATTATTCCTGACCTCCTTCAACAGCCGTGGTTGTGGCTTCGGGAACTCGGCGAACAGTTACAGGCTCGCGTGAAGGTTGAAGTTCTCCATCAATCGAGGAACTCGTCAAGGTGACTCGAAGTGAATCCTCTGTGATATCGCTGAGTACTCGGATGCTTTCTGCAAGTTGACCCGTTGAAAGTGTGTGAATACTTTTGATCACCCAGCTGTCTCCGTTTTTCGACCAGAACCCTGAGCCGAACGTGCCGTCTGAAAAGAACGACCAGGAGCGAATTTGCTGAAATTGAGGATCCCATCCAATCACCTCAGTCCCCTGTGATGTTTCTGATTCTGTTTCAATAACAAAAGTACGAAGCAGAAAGACTTCAGTGGTAGACCACTTGCACGAAGTTGTCGCAATCACCTGATCAGAATCGTCCTGCCAGGTTCCGACCAGCCATTCGAGTTGTTTTAAACTCTCACTTGCGGAAGCGGCTGCCTGCAGAGACTCCGTAACCGAGACTACTTTCCAGCTCTCATCTCCCTTTGAAAAAAGAATTTCGAAATTGCTGGATTCCACGGTCCCGTCAGTAAGTTGTAAACGGGTATTTCCAACAACCTGAATAACGTTCTCAGTCAATTGTTTAAAGCGAGATATTTCTGCCGTCAGTAATGTATTTTCGTTGTCGGCAAAAAATTGATCCAGATCTGCAATTATTTGTTTGCGGCCTTCAGTCTTTTCTCCTGTGGATAAATTTGTAAAGACACCATTCTCCGACCATAAACTGGCGATTTTCTGGGAATCTTCAGCGTTGAATGCTGTCAGATAGTCACCCAACCGTTGTCGGATCAATTCCTCTGGAGTCGCTTTTCCAGGTTCATCACCGTAAGCAGAGATTCCTGAAAGTGCCAGCAGGCACGTGAGTGACATGAGCAGTGATCTCATTGGAAGTTTCCTTTGTTGAGTGACCATGTATAGAAAGGTTGCGAGTGTGATGATGGCCCTGATTTTTCACAATTTGATTATCCGATGTCCAGTCAAAATGAAAAGCAAGTATTCATTGAGAATCTGAAATACTTAAATTTTTCATGATTTGATTTCAGAGTGAATTTAGAAGAAATCAGAAAGTGCAAAAAAGAATTGGATCAGATCAAAAAAGCCTTCGCGTCACTGGACGCAAAGGCTTTTACAGGTCAATGAAATTGGTAACAAATTAATTTGAGCCAATTCGCTCCAACGCATCCGGCAGGGAAATTGTCCCTTCGTACAAGGCACGACCGATAATCGCAGCCGAGACATAAGGAGATTCTTTTTCTATTTCTAGCAGATTCTCAATATCTTTAATCGTAGTCACACCACCAGAAGCGATGATCGGAATTTTGAATCGAGCCAGTTCTCGGAAATCGTTGAGCGTTCCCGGATCGATTCCCTGCATCATGCCATCATTGGCGATGTTCGTATAAATGATGGCAGCCAGTTCGGTTCCTTCGAACTGCTTCGCCAGATCAATCGCTGAAGTTTGCGAAACATCGAGCCAGCCAGCTGTCGCCACCATCGAATCTTTCGCATCGAGCCCCAGCGCCATATGACCGGGGAATTTTTCAATCATCTGGTGAAACCATTCAGGTTCCTTCAATGCCTGCGTTCCAATGATGGCACGGTCGATGCCGACGTTATTCAGAATATCTTCAATCGTTTCCTGCGTTCGTAATCCCCCGCCCAACTGACAAGGCACATCGACAGCAGACACAATGTTTTTGATAACTTCACGATTCTGAACTGCTCCTACCTTGGCTCCATCCAGATCGACGAGATGAATTCGCGTGGCTCCCTGCTCCGCCCACAGTTTTGCAACCGCAACGGGATCGCTGTTGAAGATCGTTTCCTGATTGTAATCGCCCTGACGCAAACGGACACAACGGCCACCTCGTAAATCAATCGCGGGAATAAGTTCCATGTGTGATGTCTTTTTATGATCTGTGAAAAATGAATGTAATTTAATTGACCTACAGACTTTTGATTTACAACTCAGAAAAATTCTTCAGGATTTGCAAGCCGTGTTCCTGGCTTTTTTCCGGATGAAACTGAGCGGCATGCAGATTACCCCGATGTATCATGGCGACCACGTTTTCGCCATGCTCAGTGCATGCGGCAATCACCTCTTTATTCTCTGGAACAACGTGATAGCTGTGCACAAAATAAAACCAGGCCTCAGCGGGAATGTTCTTCAGAAGTGGATTGTTTTCCTGGATTCCATTCAACTGATTCCAGCCCATGTGTGGAATTTTCAAGTCTTTGGTTTTCTTGAAGCGAACAACTTCGCCCGGCAATACTCCAAGTCCTTCATAGTTGCCGTCTTCGTAACTTCGATCAAACAAGAGTTGCAAGCCGAGACAGATTCCCAGCATAGGGCGATCGGCTTCGATGTGTTTCAGCAATGTTTCAACATAACCAAGTTCTCGCAGATGCTGCATCGCATCCCGAAACGCACCAACGCCCGGAAGAACGAGCCGATCGACATTTTCGATCTCTGCAGGTGTCGTGCAGATTTTTGTTTCAACGCCAACGCGTTCAAATCCTTTAGCAACTGACCTTAAGTTGCCCATTCCGTAGTCGATAATGTGAATCATTTTCAATTGTCTTATTTTTTTACAACTGTAGGTCAGGCTGTGCCTGACGAAATTAGATGTCCGTGATTGATCCTGTCAGGCACAGCCTGACCTACGGGCTTTATTTAGTTGGCACACTTTTAACGACACGGACCCCGCCAGTTCTGTTCATGGATTTTTCCTCGACTGGCCGATAAACCTGACCACCGTTTCTGAGGCCAGTGATCGGATTGAGAATCAATCTTGCTGCTCATGTGAAAATGCAATTGGTCGGCTGAACGCCAGCCTCCAATCTCTTCTTCCCAGACTGGAATTCCAATCAGCCGTTTCAGCAATTGAAGCAGCCAGAGTGTGATCACGAGGAAGACGAGCATCAGTAATGCAAAGGCAATCAGAAGTGGTCCAACAGCAAAAATGCGAATCAGACCGGGCCAGATGATATTCCAGCCGAATAGGACCACAAGAGTCGCCAGGGAAAGGTAGGGTCCATAAGGCAACTCTGTCGGAAAGTTCGCCAGTGATAATGTGCGAAGAATCGTCACGACGGCTATCACACATAAGGCCATCACCGGAGCAAGAAAGAAAACAACCACAACCGGCTGCCAGCCGATGAAACTGCCGATCATTGCCATCAGAATGACATCGCCAAAGCCCATCGCTTCACGACGTAACACAAAATGACCGATGATCCGAACCGCCCAGACGATTCCGCCACCTACAATAAAACCTGCCGTCGAAACCGCCAGTGCATGCCAGTGGTGGTTATAGTGAACCCACTGAGGCATAATTCCCGTAACCGGCCACCCGCTCAACATAGGAAAGAGTTGCTGAGAAAACTCAACCATACTGGGATCCTGTAGCCAGATCGGCACCAGGAAAAAGCCGACTCCAAGAAATTGTCCGACAAAACCGACGATCATTGCCGGGAAGGTGGAACCATCTGGAATGATCCACAGATCGAAATCGATAAATGTGGCGACAAAAAGTGTTTCCACCAGAAACAGGAAATACAGAAATCGACCCCAGACAAAGAGTGGCGATAACGTTTTCCAGTCAAAAATTGGCTTAGCCCAATAAGAACTGACAACGGTTGCATGCTCTGCACCACCCCACTGTTCTGGTGGAATTATGCAGAGAAATGTCAGCACGACCAGAAATCCGTTGAGCAGTTCCAGCCAGGGTTCACGTTTACGAATTCGTCGTCCACTGTAAGGAGATCGCCCAACAATTTGTGAGGTCCCGATCACTGGTAAAATATGATACCAGCGAGTCTGAGGATAACAGCCCAGCCGTTTTTCCTGACAGAATACTTTCTTCCAGGCCGGGAAGACATAAAATTCGTCGGGCAGACGATGAATGCAGCGATTCAAGAACCGGCCCAAAAATAAGCCGACAATGAAAAGGAAGACGCATGTGATCAGATAAGAAACAGGCAACATCAGGAGGTATGTTCCTTGACAGCCGTTCGCATTTTTGGAGTCCACCCTTGAATCTGCTGGAGAATTTCCTCCGCTAGATCAGTAATTTCGCGATTCATTGTCAAGACTTCGAAGTCACTCACGGCCTGATAAACAGGAATTCGTCTCTTCAGGACAGTCCGAATTTCCTCTTCAAATTTCAAATCGGTCAAAGCGGGGCGAGTATTAGTTGTGGACGAATCCTGAGTCAGTCTGCGAATCAGTTCTTCTGTCGGTGCAGATAACCAGAAAACTGGACCCGATTGCCGCATGAGTTCGCACGTCTGAGAATTGAGAATTGCACCACCACCGGTAGCGATCACAACCTGATCCTCAGCATAAAGTTGCTCCAGAATTTCAGCTTCTCGCTTACGGAACTCAGCTTCCCCGTGATCATTGAAAATGTCGGCTATCGTACAACCCGCCTGTTCTTCAATCAGACGATCAGAATCGACAGCTTGCCAGTTCAGCCGATCTGCAATCAGCGGAGCCAGTGAACTCTTGCCGCATCCTCGATATCCAATTAAAGAAACTATCATAACCTGTTATTCAATGTTTTCTTACTTCTTGCTCCAGATTCAGGAACTTGAATTCCATGCAACCCAAATTATCCCTAGCCATTTTTGTTTTGAATGATACTCGCAAATGTGCGATATCTCAATCAGACGGATGGACTCGGCTAACGTGCAACAAAACTTAAATCTTCAATTATTTCGCGAGAAGCCTGCAGCAGTTGTGCACAGATCAGCATGATTAGTACTGACCGAGCCAACTTACAAACAAATCTTGATACGTGGGTTGTTGAGAATTGACCTGAGTTCAAATTGCGATGACAATCGATTCTCGTATTACAATGCAGACCATTCTCATAAAATATCAGACTGATAAGGATTTAACATGGATTCAATGATTAAGAATCAATTTCGATTGGCTTGCGCTCAACGGCATTCTTATCGACTCATGTTTTTTATGAGTTTGACTTTTATCACATTTGTTACTCAAACACTTCTCGCACAAATACTTTTCGCAGAACAAACCAGTCAGCCGAATATTATTTTGATCATGGCGGACGACCTCGGCTATCAGGAACTCGGGTGTTATGGTCAGAAATGGATCAAGACACCTCATATCGACAAGCTGGCAGCTGAGGGAATTAAGTTTACGAACTTTTATGCAGGGAATGCTGTTTGTGCTCCATCCCGTTGCTGTTTGTTGACTGGAAAACACCCTGGACATGCCTGGGTCCGAAATAATGGAGATCCTAAACTTCCTGAAGAATTACGAGAAAAATATGGCTGGGAATTTCCTGGCCAAAATCCGATTCCAGCTACAGAAGTGACCATTGCCGAGATGCTTAAACAGAAAGAATACGCCACGGCTGCTATCGGAAAATGGGGGTTGGGGCATTTCGGCACCAGTGGAGATCCAAATTCTCAAGGTTTCGATCTCTTTTATGGTTTCAATTGCCAGCGTCACGCCCATAATCACTATCCAAATTTTCTGTGGCGAAATGATGTCAAAGAAATGCAGCCGGGAAATGATCGAACCCTCAATGGCGAGACTTATTCGCAGGATCAATTTACCAAAGTTGCCCTGGAATTCATTCGCGAAAATCAGAAACGCCCCTTCTTTTTATATCTCCCGTTTGCAATTCCGCATTTGTCGATCCAAGTGACCGAAGAATCCCTTGCTGAGTACAAAGACGTGATTCCCGAAGAGGATTACGTTCATAAAGGTTACCTGAAACACCCGTACCCCCGTGCAGGCTATGCAGCGATGATTACGCATATGGATCGAGATATTGGGAAAATCATGACCTTGGTTGAAGAACTGCATCTCGATGAGAATACCGTTGTCCTGTTCACTTCGGATAATGGACCGACTTATGATCGACTGGGTGGGTCCGATTCCGATTTCTTCGAGTCTGCTAATGGATTTCGCGGGTTTAAGGGAAGTCTGCACGAAGGAGGGATTCGAGTTCCTCTGGTCGCCTGCTGGCCAGGGAAAATACCAGCAGGGACGACATCGGACCTCATCTCCGCTTCATGGGATTTTCTACCAACAATTGCCGATCTGACTGGGACCAAAGCCCCAAAGCCAATTGATGGCATCAGCATGGCTCCGACTTTACTCGGACATGAAAAAAAGCAAATCGAGCATGAATTCCTGTATTGGGAATTCGCAGCTTATGGAGGCCAGCAAGCTGTCCGGATGGGCGAGTGGAAAGGAATTCGACAGAATCTGCTAAAGAAAAATCCAGAATTGAAGACAGAGCTTTATCACTTGGAAAGCGATCCTTCTGAGAGTAACGATGTCGCCGATGAACATCCAGAAATCGTAAAGCAAATCGAGCAACTTTTTGACGAGCAACACATCAACTCAGAAATTTTTCGCTTTCCTGCGATCGACACGAAATAATTGTCCGCAGAATGTAGAATTTCAACTGATCTCATGATTCCGAGGCAGACATCTGTTTGATTATCTGCAGGGAATTCCCACGGTCATTGTAGATCACTTCGTCCATAAAATTTTGAATCAAGAGAACGCCCCGTCCTCCGGGGCGGTCGAGATTCTCTTCTTCAGTGGGATCAACGAGCGTTTCAGGATCGAACCCCGCCCCTTCGTCAGTAATGGTGACTGAAATTTGCTGGGGAGAGACGGCCCATTCAATTGTTACCGTTTTGGAGGGGTCCATCCGGTTCCCATGACGAATCGCATTGGTAATCGCTTCAGCTAATGCCAGACGAATACTGAAAAGATCCCGGTTTGAAAACGAAAAGGATTCGAGCAATTCGATAATCTGATCCTGGACATCGAGAGCAGCGGCTTCGTCACTCGAAATCACAGCACTTCCAGATTTCATTTTCATGGAATCGCTGGGTGTATTTGAAAGATGAGATGGAGTCATAAGTGAGCACATTCCCAGCCCGCGGAATTGCGTTGTCAACTCAACAGAATCATATCCTTAACAAATTCAGACTACGCTGAATTCTGTCCTATTGGAAGATGTTTTTTGATTGTCTCGAATGAGATATATGATTTTTTTACTGCAGTTTGCAGATTACTGTAGCAGCTTTTTGATGGTTTGAATCTTCTATTTCCACTCAATCACCCGCTACACATTCATAGAAACGGTTATCGATAATTACGATACCTGAGGAACTCCAGAGAAATGGAGAACTCAGATTTTAAATGAAATGACATAAAAGTATTGAATAGAAAAGCTTAATCTCGTTGTCGTCTGGGGTTATGAGGATTCCTGCAATTTGCTGAACTGCTTATTCCGTCGACTCTTTTGATCCTTTTTTCTTTTCAATCGTAAGCACATTTCCGACTTCGTTGTACTCGATTGTATCCATAAACGCACGCATGAGCATAATACCACGCCCACAAGGTCGCTCCAGATTTTCATCAGCTGTAGGATCAGGAACTTCTTCCAGTAAGAAGCCTTCTCCTTCATCAGCGATAACGACCTTAACTAATTCGGAACTAATCCCCCACTGTATTTTGACAGACTTGGAAGCATCCATCCGATTACCATGCTTGATCGCATTGATGATGCCTTCTTCCAGAGCCAACCGCGTACTGAAAACGTCCCGCATTGTGAATTCATACTGTTCCATCAATGCGATAATACGTTCCTGCACTTCCTGCCCGCGAGCGGTTTCGCTGGGGATCGTTTCATCGAAATATTCGTCGAATCGTTCGGCAAAAATCATTGCACCACATAATGCGTCAAACGCTATCCAGGAAGAAAAGCTCACATAAAAACAGGTAAGGGCGACAATGAATTCAGCATCATTTACTCCCAAGGCTCCAAAACAATCTTGACTGCTGCATCTGACTGAGCACACTATCAGGGTGCTTTAATGCGCGTCCAATAACTGTAACGCACTCCGTTGTCGTGCTTCAAACTTTCTCTTACCCGAATCTTATACAATGACGGTCTACAGAGTCTTCACCTGTAAACAAATGACAATGAACGTCTGACACGTCAGTGCACGTGATCATCCCGACCCGGGCCAATTATTATTGTATTAGAAACCCTGCAGCGCGTCTTCCTGCGTGTCTTTAATATCAAAAAGCTTATTCAGCTTTGTGATCGCAAAGACTTCATAAATATCTGGTCGAATGGAGCACAAACGCAGTTTGCCTCCACTGGCTTTGACCTTTTTATCCATCGTAATCAACTTACCGAGAGCTGCACTTGAGAGGTATTCCACATTGGAGAAGTCAAGTACGATCCGCTTTCGGCCCTCTTCTTCAACCAAGGCAAACAACTGGCTACCGATTTGCTGGATGTTGTTTTCATCGAGAATTTTTTTATCGACAAAGGTAGCAATTGTTACCTCACCGACTTCTTCGACATCAATGCGTCGGCTTGTTGCCATATTCACTTTCCTAACACGATTAAGGTAACGAACCCACAATTACTCGCACGCTCAACATCATTGCTGAACGTCACGAAGACAAAACGAAAAAAGGAACATTTGCAGTGAACACTCGAAGGGAATATCCCCATCTGGTAAGACCTGCACATTTCCTAAAATAAATATAACAGATTTTGGTGAATGATGACACGTTCCAAGCAACCTTGCAACAGTCTTCACTCAGAACAATGACGGAAAATTTTGACTCGAAAGAGTCGTGAGGTTCGAATCGATTTGGCAGCCAATGGCTGAAAATGAATAATATTTACAAAGCATAAAATTATCATTTGTAATGGCTCACCAAGTGAACATCAAGATATACTTATATTGAGTAACTTTATTAGAATTGTCAACTTGATTACTTGGTATTCATGCGGGTTTTATGAGGAGTTGAATTATCAGCTGATTCCATTGAATTCGACATGACCACCATTTTACGACACATCGACCGCGCAAAAAATCTTCTGGGGCTAAATTAGCAAGGATCAAAATTATCGTGATAAGAGCCGATCATTTCCGGCAGAAATTGAGATTCCAGTCTGAGAACATCTTCAAAAATGATCCATTTTCTAGGTGATACATTTGTAAAGGCTTTGCGAAATCGCATTGACCCTGGCAGATCCGGACTCACATTGCGTAAGCAGATGCCCAGAATTTGTTCAGGAAAACGCCTGGCAATATCCCCATAGATTTCAGGATCTTTTTCACCGGTATCTCCGAATAGAAGAAACCGCCTTTGCGGAAAGCGTGTCATCAAGCCTTCAACAACTTTTCGTTTCTTTTTATGAGCCGGAAAGATTTTTTTAAGAAACGTCACATCCTTCAAAGCAAATTTACGAAGATGTACCGAGCCTTCCGGAAAGTTATGTTCGCTCAGAAATTGCGAAACGGCTCTGATCATCTGCCATGGCGTAGCGGATATATAGTGAAAACTCCGCTGAGGGGTCGCTAGATGGTTGAACAACTCCGCCATCCCTTCAATGGGGCGAAATGGTCTCAAAAATGTATTGGCCAGCAACTCACTTCGGTTTCCCACATTGGAAAATTTGATGGTGTCGTCAATGTCCGAAATGATGGACAGTCCCTGATCTGGTATAAAAAAGCAACCGCCAGTGGCATTGATCTGGCAATCTTTCCGAATTGCATTCAGATAGATTTTCCGGGAGCCGAAGGACGTCGTGAAAGTTGGAGAATCATCCTCGATTGCCAGATTGATTTTCGTCTGGAAATGCCCGTTTCGCTTCGTCTTCACCGCCAGAAGATTGGCTTGATCGTAAGCGACTTCAATCACAATTTTTTTGCGATTCTCAACCACAAACCCTCCCGCCCGCTCCCGAAAGAAAGGCGGGTCGGGATGATTGCGGTCAATTTTCAATGCCCGCCGCAAAAACGAAGCAGCCGTGCGTTGAAAATGGAAATCGTCTGCGCCATCAAAACACCAGCCATGCACATCGGCAGACCAGGTCCCCGAGGCTTTATGTTGGTGAGCAATCGTCGGAAACAGGACGAGATTTTCTCCACCTGCACTCATGGGAATCTCCACGTCAGTTCCATTCCTCTGGATATGGCGTTTGCCAGGATGTTAAACATCACACAATGCGACTGCTTCCTGCAGTCCAGTTAACGCATCACGCGTCGGAATATATTCCTGTCCGACATATCCTGTGTAACCCACATCCAGCAACGCCTGCATGATGGGCGGATAATTAATCTCCTGCGTGTTATCCAATTCCCCTCGACCAGGATTTCCTGCGGTGTGAATGTGACCAAGATAATCCTTGTGTTGTCTGATCCGGCGAATGACGTCGCCATCCATTATCTGCACATGATAAATATCGAACAGAAGTTTCACGCGATCCGAGCCAACGCGCTTGATAATATCGATACAGTAATCGGTATGGTTCCCCTGATATCCGGGGTGTCCTTTCATACGGTGCGTATCATCCCGTGTATTAAGCATTTCGATGCAGATCGTTACTTTGTGCTTTTCGGCAAACGGGGCCATCTGCTTGAAAAACTTCACACAATTCTCAGCTCCTTCTTCCGGCGTCAAATTTCCACTCATCCCCGTAAACGAGATGACACTCGGGCATCCAAATTCAGCGGCTTGTTCGATTCGTGTCTTCAACTTCTCTTCGCACATCTCCCAGTTTTCAGGATGATTCGGTCCGTCCTTAAATCCATGGCTGCCAGCAATCGCACAGGTGAGTCCGTGCTTCTTGAGAGTTGGCCAGTGCTCAGGATCGATCAGTTCGATACTGGGAACTCCCAGACTGACCGCCAGTTCACACATCTCCTCGACATTCCAGAAAGGCTTGTAACACCAGTGGACCAGCGATTGTTTTATGCGGCCGTTTTTTGCAACTTTCCCGGACGTTTTTTCATTCGCCTTAATCATTCCCCCTGCGACCAACCCAGCAGAAGCCGCGATGGCCCCTTGCAATAATGCTCGTCGGCTCGTCCCGGCACTTTGTCCTGAACTGGACACCTGATCGAATTTTTGATTCATTTGAATTACTCCTGAACGATACGACGCGATGTAATAAGCGAGGGCACAAGGCCTCATGAACAGCATACTTTCAGCTATTGCACCTGTCGAGTTATGTCAGAGAATTGATTGATTTCACACATTTGATTGCCTCCCAATGGCAATTTTTCGAAGTTGGTCATGAATATCGAGGCCCACATATTCATTCCATTTTTCAATGAGAGCCCGCGTGATCTCTCCGGGAAAATCCAAGCCAGCAGAGGCACTGTTCAACCGCGATACTCCCATCAAACAATAGGGAGTCGAAGTCGTAAAAATTTCCTGAGCCTGCAGCAAATCATCAACCGTCATATTCGTTTCTCTCACCTTAGCTCCAATTTCATGAAGCAGACGAATGCTGATCGCACGACAAATTCCCGGAAGCACCGTCTCTTCAGGAGCAGTCAAAACATATCCATCACGAACCGCAAAGAGATTCGCGGTACTCGTTTCCCGCACAAATCCGTATTCATCCAGCACAATCGGTCGGGAACCGGGATATCGTTTTGAAACATCACGCTCCGCCAGATACCAGTTCATGCGACTGCGTACCTTAGCGGCAGGTGGTACACAACGGGGTGATATCTGTGGAACCGAGGAAATCGCCAGATGCTGGCCTGACTCTGTCGTATTCGCCCATAATTCAGCCGGCAATACAAACGTGTGTGCAAAAAACGTCGGCTCAATCTCAGCGGATTGCCCCTGATAGGTGCGATTAGGGCCTGGAGTAGCCGAGATGATGATCCCCAGTTCATTCCCCGGGGGAATAATGCTCAAATTATGTTCGACGATCTGTTGCACAACTTCCAGAACATCAAACTCAGGAAGCGGAATGTCTGTCAAAGCTGCTGATTTCTGAAATCGATCCCAGTGAGCCTCCCATTCAAAGAGTTTTCCTTTGAATGTCCGCAACATTTCTGTCACAGCAATTCCATGGACAATTCCCATGTCCGAAACAGGTAATCGCAAATCACAGAAATGAATAATTTGACGATTCAAACAGGCAATCGGTTCTGAATTATTCATACTTTCTCAATTCAATTTCAACAGAGCCTGATAAACGGCTGGTTACTTCAGTACTGACCGAAAACAACGAAATCACCCTTGAATTTATGTTCACAAGAGGCAGACACGAATTATCGTTACAAACGTTAATTCTCCAAAACTTCTAAACAACCAGTTTCATTGCATACAATACACCGATATAATCAAAGTAAACTCATGATGCATCACATTCGTAGAATTCACTCTTGAGAGGCGTTTCCTATTGTTTAAGTTTCTTCTCTTCGAAACTTTTTGATCGCCTTAATAATTTCGATCTGCGACGCATTCGTCCGTCAACTTCTGATCTGCCACTCGAAGGAACATAACATGCCGGCTCGCTTAGAACCACATGACGACAGACGTACCGTCAATATTGACAAACCAATTTTATTTGTCGGTCGGCATCCCGAATGCGATCTTGTCATCAACGACAGTCGCAAAGTTTCCCGCAAACATTGCTGTCTGGCAGAAATTAACGGACATTTTCTGATCCGGGACTTGGGAAGCACAAATGGTGTGCAAATTAACGGGCGTCGGGTAACCGGCACAAAAGAGTTAAATGCCGGTGATGAGTTGATTATCGGCGATGTCGCTTACACGTTTCAAGATTCTTCGTCTCGAAAACAAACTCCAAAACCTGCCAAACATGAAACCCCCTCTCTTTCCGATGATGGCATCCCCTACAAGGCGGAATACGATTCCAAAGCCGATGTCCATGAACTGGTCGACCATGAATTGAGCAGCGAAGTTCCCATCATGCTGGACGAACCTGAGGGCGACGGCTTTGAACTCTTCGATGGCCCTCGCTCCTCCAGCGACAGAAAACACGCCGGCAGCGACTCCCGCCCTGAACTGATCGCCGACTAAAATACAAGTGCGAAGCGCAAGCAAGTGTGTTCACACCGATATCCAGTCACTTGCTTGCGCTTCGCACTTGCATAAAATGGACCTGTCCTTTAGACACAAGTCTGATTGATTTCCAAGGAGGTGTAGGTCAGGCACTGCCTGACGACAAACAAGATGGCACACACATTTCGTCAGGCAATGCCTGACCTACATTGCTAATCATCATGACTTTTTCCAAAGTTTAACGTAGATATAAGTCGAACTTTGTCCCCTCTCCTTGGGGAGAGGGTGAGGGGACATCGGTGTGGAATGCAATAAGAACGTCGAAGGGATCCCCTCATCCGGCCTTCGGCCACCTTCTCCCCAAGGAGAAGGGAAGAAAGCCGCTCCCTAAGGAGAAGGGAAGTGAGTTGTGGATAATCGACAGGTAAAACGGATCCTCCTTACTCCCGTGACCCTGGTATCAATTCGAGTGTTTTCTTTTCGCCATCTCGCTGGATGACGATTTTCACTTTCTCACCAATTTTTAACGCTTCAATGGCGTATGTATAATCATAGATATTTTCGATCTTCTTGCCGGCCAGTTCGATGATGACATCGCCCCCTGTGATGCCCGCCTTGTCTGCTGGTCCTCCTTTGCCAACTCCAGAGAGTTGCACACCTTTCACGTCAGAGGCTCCGTAATCAGGAATCGTCCCCAGATAAGCCCGCAGGTTCGCACGCCTCTGTTCTTCCGGTCGTGCCTGATCAACATAATCGAGCGTGTCGGGACTGACCGCTAAACCACGAGTGATCAAACCCATCAAATGTGCGATTTCGGAAGCAGCTTGATAGTTAATTTTTTCGGGAGTATCCCGCGGGGTGTGATAATCGGTATGCGTTCCAGTAAAGGCAGATAGAATTGGCACGCCATGCATGAAGAAGACACTGGCATCGGTCGGGATGTAACTGTCGTTCTGCAGAGTAATGGGCATGCCGACAGGCACATTGCGTTGCTCAATAATCGACTTCCAGGCCGTGGATGAACCGACTCCCTGCAGGATTAACGCTTTATCGAACCGTCCGATCATATCCATGTTAAGACAAGCTCCAATGACAAATCGAAGTGGGAGTTCATTGTTCTGAGCTTCTGAAGTTTCTTCCTCACCAGATTCGGTTTTCTCTTTTTCCGGAGTTCCCCCCAGACTTTCCATCACAGAATTTAACTCGGCTTCAAGTTCTTTCACGAAGTGATTGGCACCATACAAGCCAAGTTCCTCACCCGACCAGGCAACAAAAATCACATCGCGAGTCAGCTCGATTTTTTTATCCGCAACCAGACTCGACATGTACTCGGCAATTTCGAGCATGCCTCCCGTGCCGGAAGCATTGTCGTCAGCTCCATAGTGAATCTGGTCAGCTTCCTTTTCATTTGCCAAGGATGATGATGTTCCACCCCGACCAAGATGATCGACATGTGCTCCGACAAGAATCGCCGGTAATGGATGATAAGATTGTTTAGCGGGAAGAACGCCGATGACATTCCGACCTGTCCGCTTCACTTGCTCAATATCAACTTGCACATTCAATGCAGGTCCCGTAGTGACAAAACCCATGACTGGCTCGCCGGGATCAAGTTGCGTCTGCCATTCAATCAACGTCTTTTTTGTGTTAGACAATAATTTCCCGGCCAGTTCATCGTTCAGGCTGATAACGGGAATACTGGTCCCGGCTAGAGAACCATCGTACCGTAACGGAACGAGTTGATTTCTCACTTTCGAAGTGGGACCGGAAACAACGATCAAACCTTTCGCTCCATGATCGCGAGCCACCATTGCTTTGTATCTCAGTGACGAATATCTGGCCCAGTGTTGCCGTAATTCCGGCGTGATTCCCTCGGGCAAAAACCGAAACACAACGACCCACTTGTCTTTCACATCCAGATGCACATAGGAATCATACTCTTCGAATTTTTCAATTGCCGGGGCGACAATTCCATAGCCGGCAAATGCATATTCGTTTCCTGAAAATTCTCCATTGGCCGAAAAGGAAACCGGATTCCAGGATTTACCGAGTTCTTGTTCTTTCTCTGCCAGAGTCAAAGAATTGTTCTCACCGAGATCAATCCCGGCTGTAAATTCAAATTCCTGAAACCAGGTCTCGTCATCTCCTCCTGGCTTCAGTCCCAGTTCGTCAAAGTAGGTGGCCACGTATTGAGTCGCCAGGTGTTCTCCTTCGGTTCCGGTTAAACGACCTGCGAGTTCTTCACGACAGAGAAAATTCACGTGACGGGCGATGTCAGCTGGTTCAAAACTGTCGGCTGAATCCCGCGCATTCGCAGCTGCAGACTGCTCAACATCTTCATCAGAAAAACCTGTTAACGAGAGCAGTTCGAGAGCCGCTTCGTGATTCCAGTCTGCAAGATATATTTGCGACTGCTTTGAACCAGAGCGATTCGTAGTCCACGTGAGTTGATTTCCATCGGGACTGAACGCTGGTAAGCCGTCAAAACCTTCGGTATGTGTGACACGAATCGGATCGGATTTCCCATTCGTTGCAACCATGTACAATTCAAAATTGGCAAACCCGTGACGGTTGGTCGTAAAAATGATATAGCGGCCTGAGGGATGGTAATACGGAGCCCAGGACATCACTTTCCAGTGGGTCAATTGACGAACATCGCTGCCGTCAATATTCATGGTCATGATTTCCGCAGTCGCTCCATCTTCTTTAAATCTGCGCCAGCAGATGCGTTTGCCATCGGGAGAGAAAAATGGGCCGCCGTCGTAGCCGAGCGTATCGGTTAATTTGCGGACGTTAGAGCCGTCCTCTTCCATCACATAAATTTCCATGAAAACCGCAGGATCTCGTTCCAGCATCGCCTGCTCTTCGTCAGTCAACTCACGTTGATAGGCATCTCGATTCGAAGCAAATGCGATCAGTTTTCCATCGGGTGAGTACGAACCTTCGGCATCATAGCCTCGTTCTTTTGTCAGTGGCTGATACTCTTTCGATTTCAGGTCGTACTGGAAGAGATTGTATTCGGGATCGTAATCCCAGGAATATCGACGCTCTTTTCCGGACTCTCGTAATTCCAGTTCCGCTTTCTGTTTTTCGAGAGCTTCAGGGTCATCCTGAGTTGAGGCAAACAGGACGCGATTTCCATCCGGATGAATCCAGGCGCAGGTGGTTTTTCCGGTGCCGGGAGAAATGCGTGTTTCGTCGCCGGTTTCCAAATCGAGCAGGTAAATCTGAAAGAATGGATTCCCTGCTTCGCGCTCACTTTGGAAAACAAGCTTCGTGCCATCCGCACTGAAGTAGCCCTCTCCCGAACGCCTTCCTGCAAAAGTCAACTGACGAGTTTTCGAGAGCAATACAGATTCACTCTCTGTATTCGACTCCACTGGCGTTTCTGCCAGGAGAGCAGTGGGAGATAAGGATAAAGTGAACAGTATTAGTAATAATGTCAGACGCTGCATTCGAGAAGCCCTTCCGGTTGCATGCGATGTTTGTGGTGAATTCGTAATCTATTATCATTACTGGAAAACATTTGACAACAGTGAGCGATAAACTTGCCAATCAGTAGGACAGGCTTCCAGCCTGTCTAAGAAGTTTTTGAACCGCCAGGAACTCGAAAAATCTTCTTCAATCTCACCACAATTCTACAATCATTGCTTGCCGTTAAATGAACGGAGGAGACAGGCTGGAAGCCTGTCCTACCTTTTGAGATGGCATTACTTGAACTTGCCTGTGAATGCTTTTGCCAGCAATGCCGGAGCATCCCATTTGGATAATTTGGGCCTTTTTTCCAGTACGCGATAATCGATCTGGCGGATTTTTTTGCAGATTGTCAGACCTCCGAGTGTAAATAAGCGGATATCCAGTCGGATACTGCGGGGGACTTTGCGAGACAGGACTTTTCCGCTCATCAGGAGTTGTTCAGCACGATGGACCTCAAAAGCGAGCAGTTGTTGAAAGTTATTTGTGGAAACTTTCTTCTGCAAATCGACTTCCGTTACACCGTAATGGTGCTGGTCTTCGAGCGGGAGGTAAATCCGATCAATCTCCAAATCTCGGCTGACATCCTGCCAGAAGTTAATCAATTGCAATCCTGTACAAACATTATCGGAAAGTTGCAGATTTGCGGGCGTTGCAGACTCGGTCAGATATAATAAGAGGCGCCCGACAGGATTGGCACTTAGCTGGCAATAAGAAAGCAGATCGGTGTAAGTCTCGTATCGATTTTGAATTTGATCCCGTTCAAAAGCGGAAATCAAATCGTAAAAAGGTTCTGCTGGCAAGGAGAATTGCTGAATCGTCTCTGACAGAGCCATTGTAATCGGGTGACGAGCATCTCCCGTCAAAGAGCGTTCAAATTCTTCACGCCACCATTTGAGATGTCGGAGCGATTCCTCTGAGGAAGGGAGTTCATCGCCGAGATCATCCGACCAGCGACAGAAGGCGTAAATGTCGTAAAACGGTTGGCGAAGATGTCGAGGCAGAAATAAAGAAACGACAGGGAAGTTTTCGTAATGCCCCAACGCTATTGATCTGGTGAACTGTCGAGCGTCTCCTAACGATATCGAAAAGGATTGAACGGTCGCAATCGGTCCCCAGCTAGTAAGTATCTGACGAAAATCGTATTCCATTTCGTTATTCGCAGCCGTCCGAATTGAGAGCGTATTCAGTCTTTAAATCGCTCAAATACCATGTAATCCGCTTTATTCTGAGCTGTCGATTTAAAATCTTCTGGAGCACGTCCCTCTCCAGGCTGCGATGTCGCAATGTGGAGTTTCTTACCTTTAATCTTAAGGATCCCGTAGATCCAGCTAGATTTCTTCTCTGAAGAACTCGGCTTGAGAACAAAACTCCAAGGATCGCTGGAATCATCTAACTCCAGTTTAGAAGTTCTGGACTCAGCAAAGTCATCCTGAATGTAGGTTAACTTCATCTTTTGATTTTCGATGAGCATTTCCAATTCATAAATGTCTGTATCGAGAGACTTTCCAGACATCGTCATGGAAACCGCTTGCCATTTTCCTTGAATCTCTTTTGCACTAAACGCCTGCAGACTCTGTGAAAACATCGCTAGAAGTAGACCACAGACAATTATCGATGTGATTGAAAATCTCATGAAAAATACCTTTGACATATCATTATCATATTGAGTGTAAGCATTGTCTTAAATCAGGATAAGTGATGAGCCCCCCAGTGTCTCGCAGTAATTCTGAATTTTTGTGTTTTTGTTACTTACCGTTCATCCGGGCCAAGCCGCGTGCGTTTTTCTGTATGGCATCGGATTTTAAATAGTCCTGAGCTTCTGGAATCTCTTTGAGATACGCATCGAAAAAAGCCATAACCGTGCTGTTGAGAATCAATACCTGGTCAGGAGCGACGGGGCCGGCTCCCGAATGATTGACGCCTGAGATCCCTCCAAAATTGTGATGAGCGTCATTGATCCAAAGAAGATATTTATCTCCAGGTTCCAGGCCCTCATAAGCCTGCTTCCTCCAATCCCCTTTCAGAGTTGCTTTTCCCACCTGTGGAGTGCCGTCGTTGTCGCCGGTGATCATTAATGTTGGCGGTGAAATTGTCGAATACGACTTCGACTGAATCGAGTTCCCTGGCCCCTGGGGACTGATCATGACTGCTGCCCGAATCCGGTCATCCTTTAAGTTGAGGGACTGACCGCTCGGTAACATCATTGTCATTCCGCTCAGCAGCATCGTTGTATGGGCTCCGTAAGAATGACCACTGACTCCAATTTTAGTCGTGTCGATCCTCCCTTCGAGTTCTGGAAAAGTCTTTTCGAGTAATGTCAGAGAATCAAGAACGGCTTTCACGTCATCTGGACGATTTTTCCATTCCAGAGTTACCTTGGCTGAACTGACAAAATCGCCAATCGATTCGAATTGCAAACGTTCCTGGGGAGTCAGATTCGAAATAGAATCTCCAAATGTGGGCTGAATCACGACATAACCGTGACTAACCCAGTGCTGAACTAATGGCTGACCATTCTCTTTCGATCCCCCTGCTCCATGACAATGGACGATCAGAGGGTAACTCCCGGTCTCGGCGGGAAATGTAATTCTCAGAGGAATAACTTTGCCGCGACGTTCATCGGGTAGCTCATGGCTTTCGATCACTTTCAGCGTGAATCGTCCCGGAACATCTCCATACAGTCCTGTTTTGCCGGGAATCAAACTCGCAGGAATATCCTCACTCTGCGGTTTTTGCCGCAAGCCCTGAAGAAACTTCTGTAAATTGGCCCGCTCTTCGGAGGACAGTCGACCATCTCCATCGGCATCGAATCGATCTCGAAGCTGCTTCAACTTTTCAAAACGTTCCCCCTGCGAATACCCCGTATTTGAAAGAGTCAGTAAGGATACGATTAACAGGAAGAGCGTTCTCCAGCAGATTCGATTTCGCATAATGATGATCTCCATTTGAGAGAATTTGTTGCTACCTCAGTTTATTAGAACCTCAGTTAAAGCGCTGAGGTTTCGCAAACCCGCCTGTCTATTCGAGAATTTCATCAGATGACCGAATTAACGTACACCTGGAACTTCAGTTGCATCCCGCACGCATCTCGATATGTTTAACTGTCTAATCAGAAAATTATTGAACCAATTTTGAAACATAATGAATAGGGAGAGTTCCCGTGCGGACTTTATTGCGAGTTTTAACAATCCTGTTTCTGACGAATCTCACTCAACTCTCAGCTGCCGAGCGACCCAACATTTTATTCATCTTCACCGATGATCATGCTCCCCATGCCATTGGTGCGTATGAGGGGTGGTTACAGAATGTCAATCCGACACCCAACATCGACAAGTTGGCCAGGGAAGGAATGTTGTTTCGGAACAGTTTCTGTACGAATTCGATCTGCGGCCCCTCGCGAGCAGTCATCCAGACCGGACTGCACAGTCATTTGAATGGATTCCGGACTAACGGTGACAAATTTGATGGCGATCAGCAGACGTTTCCGAAATTGCTTCAGAAAGCCGGCTATCAAACGGCGATGCTCGGCAAATGGCACTTAGGAACCGATCCTCAGGGATTCGATCACTGGAAAGTTCTGCCGGGACAGGGTGACTATTACAACCCCGCTTTCAAAACACCTGACGGCCGTGAAGTTGTCGAAGGTTACTGCACCGATCTTGTGACCGATATGGCATTGGAATGGTTGAAGAATCAACGGGATTCCTCCAAACCGTTCATGATGATGTGTCAGCACAAAGCTCCGCATCGTACCTGGATGCCGCCGCTAAGATATCTGACACTGTATGATGACGTCGATATCCCCGAGCCAGCCACATTGTTTGATCGATGGGAAGACAACGCCAGCCCGGCTCGTCATCAGGAAATGGAAATTGATGGGCACCTCAATATCGTCTTCGATTGCTTTGGCCCACCAATCCATAGCTGGGATCCCTATTCCGGGAAATCGGTCGATCGTTCCGGTGCGAAGAATCTGGAACGCATGACTTCCGAACAATTAAAAGCCTGGAATGCGGCTTTTGATGTCAAAAACAATGAGTTGAAAAAACTGAATTTGACCGGCAAAGATCTCGTTCGCTGGAAATATCATCGCTACATCCGCAACTATTTGCGGTGCGTCAAAGGTGTTGATGACAGTGTCGGGCGAATGATGGATTACCTGAAGGAATCCGGCCTCGAAGAAAACACCATCGTTATTTATTCTTCCGACCAGGGTTTCTATCTGGGAGATCACGGCTGGTACGACAAACGCTGGATGTATGAAGAGTCGTTGAAAATGCCCTTCATCGCCAAATGGCCCGGCAGCATCAAACCGGGGAGTATCAATACCGATCTGATTCAAAATCTTGATTATGCCGAGACCTTCCTCGATATCGCTGGAGCGTCTATCCCGGAAAACATGCAGGGGAAATCACTCGTTCCCTTAATGAAAGGTGAAACACCTGACGACTGGCGGGAAGCGATTTACTATCACTACCACGAATTCCCGAGTGTGCACATGGTCGCCAAGCATAATGGGATCCGCACAGATCGCTATAAACTGATCAACTTCTATCAATTTGGCGAATGGGAATTTTACGATCTGGAAGCCGATCCTGATGAAATGAACAATCTTTATAACGATCCCGCACAACGCGAACGCATTCACAATATGAAGCAGCAACTTAAACAGTTGGAGCAACAGTATCAGGACAATTCCGAGATGGCAGAAATGTCAGAGGAATGGAAAGTGAAAGTTCAATCCGGTGAGCGGAAGCCATAAATGGAATTAACCCATTGATTAACATGGCCTTCAGTGAGTGACCACTGATGAACCCTCTTCAATCAATTCACAGATATCAGAAACGAGTTGCTCGCGATCAATTGGTTTGGCTGCATAGCGGTTGCAACCGGCTTCTATACAGCGGTCAATATCTTCTGCCAAAGCATGAGCAGTCAGTGCAAGTATTGGTGTTTTCAGTCCAAATTTTCGCAACCATTGAGTGGCTTCATATCCATCGACAATGGGCATCTGCATGTCCATTAGAATAATATCCGCCTGGTTCTCAGCAGAATTTGTCAACCAGTCGATTGCTTCCTGACCATTATTCAAAGTACTGACTTCCGCTCCGTGTCCTTGAAGAATATAACGAATCAGTTTCTGGTTATCAGGGCCATCTTCAACCAACAGTACTTTCACACCTGCTAAAGTTTGATGTTGATGCTTCTTAGTCACCTTCGCATGATTTTCAAGCTGTTTGAGAGCTGTCGCTTTCATGTTTATTTTTCTCCAGTTATCGATTTTCACTTCAGCGACAATACTTGCAGTGAATTCGCTTCCAAGTCCTGGCTTACTGGAAACGGATATTTCTCCGCCCATCAGACGACAGAGATTTCTGGAAATCACCAACCCTAATCCTGTTCCACCGTGTCGTCGATTGGACGCGGAGTCAACCTGGCAGAAAGGTTCGAAAATGCACTCCAGATACTTTGGGTCTATCCCGATCCCCGAATCCTTGACCCGGAAAATCAGTTCCACTTCTTTATCTCCGCAGCGTCCCAATTCAACAGCGATATGTATTGACCCCGTCTCCGTAAATTTGACTGCATTTTGAACCAGATTCACGAGTACCTGTTTCAAACGTGTGGGATCGGAGTAGAGATTCTGAGGTATCCGCTGATCAACCTGGACATTGAGCAGCAGATTTTTCTCGTCGACTTGATGCTGAATCGTCAATTGCACATCTTTGACGATTTCATAGGGATTGAACAAGACATGTCTCAAATTGATTCGCTGGGCTTCAATGCGGGTCACATCGAGAATGTCTCCCACAATCCAGGTGAGATGCTCGCAGTTTTTAGAGATGATATCGAGGAATTCCACGGCACGTCCTCCCTGGACGAATGTTCGCAATTCTTTGGAAAAACCGCTGATAGCAGCCAGAGGTGTCCGAATTTCATGGCTCATGCGTCCCAGAAACTGAGACTTCGCTTCGGAAGCTTCTTTAGCCAGATGCAGGGCACTTCGACTACTCATAATTGCAGCGATTAATCCGCCGAAGAGGCCAGCAAACGCCAATGAAAACAGGCATCCCAGGATTCCAATTCGCAATGCAAGAGGAGAGGTCGCATTCCAGCCAGTCCGGGGGGCTCCGAGCAGTTGCCATGTTCCCCCTGGCAAAACGATGGTCAATTGGATTGGATCTTGTTTCAGGATGTCAGGGTTTCCAAAAAAGAAATCGCCCCTTTCACCACGTCCATCCTTGCCACGAAGCGCAACTTCTAGATTCCTGGGGAGATTGCTCAAGAATTCCTGCAACAGGGGCTCCTTGTCAATCACCACTGCCGTCATTCCCAGGAATTCTCCTTGATCGGCTTGATCAGCAGTTTCGGTTTCATAAATTGCTATTCGATTGACAAAACCCTGGCCCCCCTGGATCAATTCCACAGGGCCAGCCAGAATGGGCTGTCGCGACCTGATCGTCTCCAGAATAGCTGCTCGTTGTGCTGGAATTTGTGCCAGATCCACCCCTAAAACGGATTTGTTTCCTTCACAAGGCCAGACATTTTTGACCGTTGTGTTCTCCATGAGTGCGATATTCCGGATTGCCGAGGAGGTTTTAGTCATCGAGGCGGCAATTTTTGCAAACCACTGCTGATCGTTAATCAGTTCGGGATTTGCGGATGCAAACGCTTTGAGTCCCATCGTCAAAGCCATACGTGCATTGACGGCTGATTCCGCTTTAGCGCGGATCACGCTCATTTCCTGAAGGACCTCGGAGCGAATTTGCTGCTGATAACGACGTTCTTCAAAAGATCCCATCAGTCGTACTGCTGAGACGCTGATGAAGAACACAAAAACGCCTCCCAGCCAGGGAGCATATTTCGAATTGGAAAGTTTTAAGGGCATAGCACACATTTCAGATCAGACAAATTTCCGATCGGGACGACTCATTCCCGATTGATTCAAATGTGTGTCGAAAAAGCATCATGCCTTGTAGCTTTCCCTATCTGAGCGGTGAATGGTTGAAGGTAATCACTTCAGAATAACAATTCTGACAATGGAATCGAATCTGACAAATATGCCGATTACAGGACTGATCTTAGTAATAGTTACTGCACACAACCGAATGATGAATTTTGAATGAACTCGACAGAACCTTCTCAAGCTTTCCTCGGGAATTGGGATGCACTTTCATTTTGACGTACAATCTCTTACCGTTCTCAAATCACTGACGATGCCAACCCTGCGACAAAATCTGCCCGCAGAATGCCTCCGTGTGAACCAGAATCTGAACTTACGGTCATCTGTATAGATAAGTTTTGCATAACGCAGTAGAGGATGCTGATTTCGATGTTTCAAAAAGTTTCCGACTCCAATTTCGTCCAAGGCGAACACAGCGCCCTCTCCTTCTGGTCGAGCCGTGATGTGTTTGCCAAATTGCGGAAGAAAAACGCCAACAAAGCGAAATGGTCGTTTCTGGATGGTCCGATTACGGCCAACAATCCGATGGGAGTGCACCATGCCTGGGGACGGACTTATAAGGATGCGTTCCAGCGTTATTTCGCGATGACGGGCCATGAACTCCGTTATCAGAATGGGTTTGACTGCCAGGGGTTGTGGGTCGAAGTCGAAGTTGAAAAAGAGCTGGGGCTCGGCACCAAGAACGCAATTCATGAGTTCGGCATCGATAAATTCGTCAATCAGTGCAAGCGCCGTGTGCTCAAATTTGCGGCTCGGCAAACCGAACAGTCTCAACGACTCGGCTACTGGATGGAATGGGATGAGCCGGCAGAACTTCGTAAACTTTCTGCTGCAGTCGGCTCCTCTGAGGAAATCGAATACACGAATGCCCGCGGCGAAAAAGTGAAAGATGTTCCGCATCAGATTGTGGCCAAACTGGGCAATCCCGACTGGGGCGGCTCCTATTTCACCTTCTCCACAGAGAATAACGAAACGATCTGGACGTTCCTCAAGAAGTGTTTCGATCGCAAAAAAATCTACCGCGGACACGATGTCATGCCCTGGTCCGGTCGCAGTGGTTCGGCTTATTCCCAGATGGAAATTGCCGATGGACGCAAACTGGCTGTCCATCGCTCACTGTTTGTCCGTTTTCCTTTACTCGATCGTGAAAACGAAAACCTGCTCATCTGGACGACGACTCCCTGGACATTAACCAGCAATGTCGCAGCAGCGGTGAATCCTGAACTCGATTATGCGAAAATCCAATCGAAGCGAGATGGACAGATTTACTACTTCGCGAAAGAGAATCTGAACTACAAACGCCTGGAAAAAGAGTCTAAAGAGGGTTTTGGACGTCCAGAATGGAGCTGGCCGGATGGGGTGCCGAAGTTGAAGACGCTGGCACAAATCTTCAAGGAAAAAGGGGGCTTTGAAGAACTCGGCACGATCAAGGGTGCGGAAATGGTCGGCTGGAAATATCAGGGGCCGTTCGATGAACTGCCTGCTCAATCACAAAAGGGCGGCTATCCGTTTGATGAGCGAGTCCGTGAGAAAACAGCCGTGGAATGTCACCTCGTAGTCGATGGTGGTCGCGACTCTAAAGGTTCTGCTCATGTTGTCGCTGGTGAAGGAACGGGGATTGTCCATACTGCTCCAGGATGCGGTGATGTCGACCACAAAATTGGTTTGGAACTGGGAATCGTCGGCATCGCACCTCTCGGTGAAGATGGACGCTATCAGGAAGGTTTTGGCGAGTTCACAGGCCGTGAAGCAATCGATCCGACTACTGCTGATTTGGTGATTCAAAAGCTGGAAGAAAAAGGCTTGCTGGTTGCCAGCGAAAAGTATCCGCACATTTATCCGCATTGCTGGCGAACTGGGGATGAGCTTGTCTTTCGGCTTGTCGATGAGTGGTTCATCAATATGGACTGGCGGGAAGAGATTAAGGATGTCACACGACAAATCGACTGGCTGCCGGAAAGTATTGATGGGCAGAACCGGGAAATTGAGTGGCTGACGAACATGCGCGACTGGATGATCTCCAAGAAACGCTTCTGGGGACTGGCGCTGCCGATCTGGATCAATCCTGAAGATCCGACAGATTTTGAAGTGATTGGCTCGCTGGCTGAACTCAAAGAAAAATGTGTTGAAGGCTGGGACGGTTTCGAAGGGAATACGCCGCATCGTCCGTGGATCGATCATGTGAAAATCAAGAGTTCGACTACCGGGGCGACACTGTCCCGGATTGAAGATGTTGGTAATCCGTGGCTTGATGCGGGAATCACTCCGTTTTCGACGATGGGTTATAACACGCATCGAGACATGTGGGAAAAATGGTATCCGGCTGACCTGGTCACGGAATGTTTCCCCGGTCAATTCCGCAACTGGTTCTATTCGATGCTCTCGCTCTCAACAATGATGCGGTATGACGAGACGGACGATCCAAAAGAAAAGCAGCCTTTCAAAACATTGCTGGGGCATCGCCTGGTGATGAATGAAGAAGGCCAGCCGATGCACAAATCGGATGGGACGGCGATTTGGTTTGAAGAAGCAGCTGAGCAGATAGGAGTTGATACACTGCGCTGGTTGTATCTGGCACAAAACCCGGCTTCCGACTTACGCTTCGGCACACGGCATCCCGAACAGCCGGTCACTCTGGAAACTCCAGAAGGTCCAATTTCCGAGACGAAAGAGGGTGCGCCGACCTGCAAAGTGACCAGTGGCCCGGCGGATGAAGTTCGCCGTCAGTATTTGATTCCGCTCTGGAATTCCTACGCATTCTTCGTGAATTACGCCCGGCTGGACGAGTTTGATCCGTCTGCTGAGAAAATTCCTTATGCTGAGCGTCAGGAAATCGATCGCTGGATTCTTTCCCGCCTGCAATCGCTGATCGGTCTGGCTCACGAAAGTTTTCAGGCTTACGATACATCGCGTTTTGTGAATGCTGCTGGTCAGTTTATTGATGACCTCTCCAACTGGTACATCCGCCGTAATCGCCGACGGTTTTGGCGCAGTAAAGATGCCAACGATGCCGACAAGACAGCCGCCTATCAGACGTTGCATGAAGTGATGGTAACGCTGAGTCAGTTACTCGCCCCCGTGGTGCCGTTTTTAGCCGAGCGGATTTATCAGAACCTCGTCTTTGGACGCGATCTGCTGGATACCTTATCATCGGAAGAAGACTCATCCGACTGGCCGGAATCGGTCCACTTGTGTGATTACCCAACTGTCAATGAAGACTTGTTGGACGAAGATTTGAACGCCCGCACTGCACTGGCTCAGGCGGTGGTTCGATTGGGGCATCAGGTGCGAGATCAATCGAATTTGCGCGTCCGACAACCATTGGCTGAGATTCGCGTCGCCTGCAGCACTGCAGCTCAGCGAGATGCGATTGAGCAGCTGGCCAGCGTGATTCAGGATGAATTGAACGTCAAAACGATTACGACAGTCGATAATCTTGATGGTATCGTGCAGTATGCGTACAAGCCGAATTTGAAAACTCTCGGCCCGAAATATGGCAAGTTGCTCGGCATGTTACGGAAAGATTTGCCGAATCTGGCTCCGGAAATCCTGGCTCCGTTACGATCTGGCTCAAATGTCAGTATTGAAATGGGTGGTGAAACGATCGAGCTGGAACCGGACGATGTGCTCGTCAGTACAGAACAATCGAGCGAATGGGGAACGGCTGACGATTCGGGAGTTCAGGTCGCAATCTCAACAAAACTTTCTCCAGAGTTGATTGAGGAAGGGATGGCGCGCGATTTTGTCCGGCATGTTCAACAACTGCGAAAAGATGCGGATCTGGAAATAGAAAATCGAATTCGTATTCAGTATCGATCGGATGCCTCTGAGATCAAACAGATGCTGAACATCTGGTCGGAATATATTTCGGCAGAAACTCTGGCAGATTCGATTGAGTCCAGGCAGGAAATCGCCGATGGCAAAAGTGTCTCGGTTGGAGAATTTGCAACAGTTTTGTCGATTTGTTTAGCAAACTGACTTTAATATCAGTGATTCACAGGTGAATTCTGCGATTCCCCACAAAAGGCTGCAGGCTGATGATTGACAGGTTGGCCTGAGCCGGATAATTTTAATGCAGACGAAGGTCCATTTTTACAGATGTGCCTTCAATGTCTGTTGATAATGTATTGATGAGTCTGGATTAACACTTTTTTTGCAGTGATCCAGTCGAAATCGTAAATTAATATCCACTGACCACCCTTCCTTTTTATTGGGAAACAGGTTGATGGACCGTTTTTTAGCGTTGTGGGAGTTGGTGATGCGGAGCATATTGAGATGAGAACCGATCGAGGTACAAGATGATCGGGTTGAGAAGTCTCAAGATGCAGCATTCCCTTGTATGCCCTTACGTTGAGCGAGTCAGCAGAAAGGCTACTCTTATGTGAGCGCCTAATGAGGGATTTTCCCCATTCAGTCATCGCATAAAGTTCCTTTTGAACTGCAGATGGCAAACGACGGTTTTTCAAAGTGGGTCTTGACCCACTTTTTTTTTATTGATGGGCACTTTTTGCCTGTCTGATTGACATAAATTTCGTAATTGACTGATTCAGTCGTTAACGGTTCCCAGTGACCGTCGGAATGACGAAGACGCAGTACGTGTTTTCGTTCGGAAGGAGAACTATGAACGCCAGCGAAGTCCTTAGAATTGTCGATGCCATCCACCGTGACAAAGGCATCGACAAGGAAATCGTATTTGAAGGAATCGAACAAGCGATCCTGACGGCGCTGCGTAAGTATTATGGTGACGAAGATGAATTGACCGTGACTGTCGTCCGAACCACTGGTGAGCCAGAGGTTATCCATAATGGTGAAACACTCGATCCCGATATTCTCGGCCGAATTGCTGCCCAAACTGCCAAGCAGGTCATGATTCAAAAGATTCGCGAAGCCGAACGCGATTCGATGTACGACGAATTTATCGAATTAAAAAGTCAATTAGTGACTGGAACAATTACACGTCTTGAATATGGCGTAGCAACTGTAAATATAGGTAAGTCGGAAGCGATACTGCCTCGAAGTGAACAAATCCCGGGTGAAAGTCATCGGGTCAATGAACGCATTCGAGCAGTCATCATGGATGTGAAAAAAGCGGGCAGTCGACTTAAGATCGTTCTGTCTCGTGTCCATCCCGATTTTGTTCGCCGACTCTTCGAAATTGAAATTCCGGAAGTTGCGGAAAATGTGATTGAAGTTCGCTCCCTGGCTCGAGAAGCCGGCTATCGAACCAAAGTTGCTGTTTCCTGTTACGACACAAGTGTTGATGCAGTAGGTGCTTGCGTTGGTGTTCGTGGGGCTCGGATTCGCAGTATTGTCGATGAACTGAGTGGCGAGCGTATCGATATTGTTCGCTGGAACGATTCGCTCCAGATTTTGATTCCGAATGCATTACAACCGGCTGAAGTTGAAGATGTTATTTTATGTCCAATGCTCGGTCGCGTGATTGTTCTCGTTCGTGATGATCAGTTATCACTGGCGATCGGGAAGAAGGGTCAGAATGTTCGGCTCGCCTCCAAGTTAGTCGGCTGGGACATCGAAGTGATGACCCGCGATGAACTGGACGAACAACTTGAACGTTCTGTCACTGCATTCTGCGAAGTGCCTCATATTCAGGAAGAACTGGCCGAATCGCTGGTTTCTCAGGGCTTCTTCAGCTTCGATGACCTTTCCGTCATTGAGCCAGAGCATCTGAAGGAATTGAGTGGATTCGGTGACGAAGAATGTGAAGCGATCGTTGATTACGCAGATGCAGAAAGCTTGAGAATCGAAGAAGAAGAGAAGCTTGCCAAAGCCGCTGCTCGTGCCACGAAACAATACGAAGATCATACTGGCACGAAGACTAAGGCAGTCACTGAGCCTGGAATTAAGACGGTTTCAGATGAAACGGTCACAGCTGTCGATTCAGATGAACCGGAAGCGGAAACACCTTCAGTGGAATCATCTGATATTGTTGACCAGGAAGAAGTCGAAGAAGTTGCTGCTGAAGAAGAGGCCATGGAAGAGGCAGAGAGTCGAGAGGAGCCGCCGATCATTCAGGAAGCGGCTGAAGAACAGAGAAATCAATCAGAATAAATGCTTAGCCTTGAAGATTTCTGTTTGAGGAGTCTTCAAGCAGACAAATCCTGAGTGTCAGGACGAGACGAAGCAGGGATAGATTCCGAATCAGTTATAGTAACCGGATTCGAGAATCTCAACAGGTTTATCAGAGGGGTTGCGTTTTGAAGATACGGATTTTCGCTTTAGCGAAAGAGCTCGATTACGATAGTAAAGAGCTTATCAATCACTGCAACGACGCTGGGATTCCAGTGAAGAGTTCTGCGTTGGCGAGCATATCTCCCGACGAACGGGATCGTCTGCTTGAATATCTTGATTCACTCAAGTCGAACAAGACGAGCGAAAGTCCTCAAGCGACTTCATCGACTCCGAATGCGCCCCAATTCGATCCTGAAAAGACGATCGGAAAAGTTCGGTCCATCCGCACGATGACACCACGGTCGACTCCTGAGCCTCGTCGTGAGACTCCCGTTGCAGAAAAACCTGTAGCGGAAACGCAAGCTCCTGTCAGCGATGAAGTCGAGTCGGTCGAAGACGTAAACGAATCAACTGCAGAGCCTGAAGTTGAAGATGTCAAACAGGAGCCTGTTGAGGCTAAAGCTGAAGAAGCTCCTGAGGCTGAACCTGTGCCGGAATTGGTTGAGGAAAGTCCTGTAGCAGAGACTGACACTGACACTGAGGCAACAGTTGAAGAAGCAACGGAAAAGGAAAGTACGGATCAGTATATTCCTCCTATCGGAAATATGGGCTCACGGATTCGTGATATGAAGCCTCGGGCCAGTATTCCCGATGCTGCTCCTCGCAAACCCAAGCCGAAGCAAAAGCCCAAACCATCGCTTCCTAATCTAGCCATTCCTCCGAAATTCAAAGCAGAAGCACCCGTCAAGAAGAAAGACGAAGCTCCTGCTCAAAAGCCGGATGTCAAACTGACGGCTGAGATTCTGGATGGACAAAGCCCACTGGCTGCCCATATCCGTAAGCACGATGAGCGTGATCGTAATAAAAAGGCTGGGGATGCTGATACGGATCGTCCTTCACGTCGAGGCCGTTTGAGCGGAATTACCGAACAACGGGAGGAACGTCGTCAGCAACGTAAACGGACGCCGTCTCCTATCGATGATGATCGTGATGATCGCGGTAATCGACGTCGCAATCGCCAGCGACGAACCAAAAATATTGAATACAAATCTCAAGCCACTGTTGAACAGCCAATCACTGTCCGAAGCCTTTCTGAAGCCATGGGACGGCCTGCCAAGGACCTTATGACAGTTCTGTTTAAGCAGGGCAAAATGGCAAAAATTAACGATGCCCTCGATGACGATCTGGCAACAGAATTGGCCATCGAACTCGGAGTCGATCTGGAAATCAAGCGGCCAGTCAATCTGGAAGATGCGTTGACAGAACGACTCGAACTGGAACTGCATAAAGACAATGTCGAACTGATTCCTCGCGCTCCGATCGTGACAATTCTTGGTCACGTCGATCACGGGAAAACAACCCTGGTTGATACACTGCGATCATCCAATGTCGTCAGTGGTGAAGCTGGCGGGATTACGCAGCACATCGCCGCTTATCAGGTCGAGAAGAACGGTCAGAAGATCACTTTCGTCGATACACCTGGTCATGCCGCCTTCGGGGAAATGCGTAGCCGTGGTGCGAATGTCACCGATATGATCATTCTGGTTGTCGCCGCGAATGATGGGGTGAAACCTCAGACAATTGAGTGTATCAGCCATGCCAAGGCAGCTGGTGTGCCGATGATTGTCGCTCTGAACAAAATCGATTTGCCCGACATAAACGAACAGAAAGTTCTTCAGGAGCTTGCTGCTCATAATGTGCTGGTTTCAGAATGGGGCGGAGACATCGAACTGGTGCGAACATCGGGTTTAAATAATATCGGTATCGACGATTTGCTCGAAACGATTCTGCTGACAGCCGAACTGCAGGAATTCAAAGCGGCTAAGAATGTGAAACCTTACGGGGTCTGCCTGGAAGCGTTCCGCGATGAAGGCCGTGGACCGATCGCGTGGATGATTGTTCAACAGGGAACCTTACACGTTGGTGACATTGTTGTTTGCGGTAATGCTTACGGGCGTATCCGAGCGATGTTCAATGAGTACGATAAGGAACTGACCGAAGCGCCTCCTTCAACACCTGTCAAAGTGGCTGGCTTGAATATCGTTCCCAATGCCGGCAGCCATTTCTTTGTGATGTCTGACGTTGAAGAGGCCCGTGCGGTTGCCGAAGAGCGTATTCACCAGGGACGAACAGAAAATCTTGCCAACCGTGGTGGTCCAAAAACTCTCGAACAGATTCTGGGAGGAACTGGTCCGAAAGATCTGCCTGTGATTCTCAAGGCTGATTCACCGGGATCGATCGAAGCCTTGCGTGGGGAAATCGAGAAATTCGATCATCCCGAAGTGCGAGTCGAAGTTCTGCATACCGGTGTCGGTGGTGTGAATGAAAGCGATGTCTCTCTGGCCGCGGCATCGGGGGCAATTATTGTTGCCTTCCATGTGATTGCCGAGGAACGAGCCGAGTTACTCGCTCAGAATGAAGGCGTTAACATTCGACGTTACCGAATCATTTATGAAGTCACTGAAGATATTAAACGGGCACTGGAAGGATTGCTGGCTCCAGAAGCCTTCGAAGTGACGACAGGGCGTGCCATCGTTCTGCAGACATTCAGTATTTCACGCATGGGAACAATTGCCGGTTGCCGAATCCTCAACGGAACAATCAGCCGCAATGACCGGGTGCATGTCATTCGAGACCAGACCATCATTAACAACTACGCGATCAACTCTCTGAAACGGGAGAAAGAAGACGCCAAGTCTGTTCGTGAAGGAATGGAATGCGGTATTCGACTGGAAGGTTTTAACGACATCAAAGAAGGCGATTTGCTGGAGGCCTACCGTATCGATGAGAAACAACGAACGCTCGATGATTAACTCATCGATTGTTTGGATTGATGACGTCCCCCTCAGAGCCGGGATCTCTGGCGATGAGGTCACGTTGTCTTCAAAGATTTCATCATCGGAATGCATTCAAAATCACTCTCCCACCCATCGCCCTTTGAAGGAGTCTGCACTGCATGTCAACACGACGAACAGCTAAAGCCTCTCGAGCTGTGCGCGAAGTCCTCAGCTCTGCCATCCTGTTCGAATTGAACGATCCCCGCATCAAAAATGTCACGGTTCTGAATGTCGAAGTCGCTCAGGATATGAGATCTGCCAAGGTCTATGTCAGCGTTTTGGGTGACAAAAAAATCCAATCCCGCTGTCTGCACGGGCTGGAATCGGCTCGTGGCTTTTTGCAGAAAAAAGTTGCCGATCGTATCGACACTCGCTACACCCCCATCTTAAACTTTGTCCTCGATGATGGTGTCAAGAAGAGTATCGAAGCGTCCCGGATTCTGGAAGAACTGGCTCGTGAGCGGGGAGAGCTTGAGGCCAATGAATATGCCGAAGAGGAATCTCAGGAACCCGAAGCGGATTCTGAAGAGGAATCAGACATGGATGATTCCGAGCGAACAAATTGAACAGTCAACGATAACTCCGATATTTTCTCACACTTCCAAGAGAGATCACTCACAGAGTCTGGTGGATAAGCAAAGATGTCAACAACACGGATCAAAGCTTCCGACCGAACGAAAGTTTGTCAGCAAATCGTCACAGAGTTGAAAAAGAAGTACGGTTCCCGCACGCCGAAAGCGGATCGGACCGTACTCGATTCACTCCTGTTTGCAATTTGCCTGGAAGGGACACCTCACGATCAGGCTGAAGCTGCGTTGCTGAAATTTCAGGAGTCTTTCTTTGACTACAACGAAGCCCGGGTCAGTTCCATCACTGAACTGCAGAAAGTTTTTGTGGACCTTTCTGAACCGGAATGGCGTGCGATGCGTGTACGGGAATCGCTGCAGATTATTTTTGAAGGGCGTTACAGTTACGATATTGAAGATTTTAAAAAGAAGAATCTGGATGCAGCTGAAAAGTATTTGAAGAGTATCAAGTCGCTCACACCATTTGTCATTGATTACACAATGATGACGACTTTGGGCAGCCACACTGTTCCTGTCAATTCCTCGATTCTGGAATGCTGTATCGTTCTGGGATTGCTGCCTGCTGATACTGATATTTCTTCTGCCGGTGATCAACTCAAAGCAGCCGTCCGTAAAGCGGATGCCCCACTCTTCTTTTATCTGATTAACGAACTGGCTAATGATGAAAACTACGCCACTTTAATTCATGAACTTGATCCTCCCGACCAGGACGATCAGATGGCGACTCTCAAGCATTCTGCTCCTCATTTAAAAGAATTGCTTGCCGGCAAACTGAAATCCAATTCCAAACCCGCCAAAAAATCAACTTCGTCCTCTAAAACGAAGTCCACTGCTGAAAAAGCTCCAAAAAAGAAAACCAGCAAAAAAACGGCATCGACAACGGCCAAAAAATCATCTGGAACTACAAAAAAGAAAACGGCGAAAAAAGCAACAAAGAAAAAATAATGCTGTACTCATTGCGGCCATAATAACTTATTTGGATTTCGTCATGTTATTTGCAGCTGAATGACGATTCGGCTAGCCTCATCTCTACAAGATTTCATATTGCTCGTGACCAGAAGGCTGCGGGTTATTTAATCAGCAGCGTTTTAAATGGCTGCTTGTCAGAAATGGGGCTGAAACTCATGCGAGAATTTTCTCTTCGATCATTTCATTGTGCGGCTATTGTGTGCCTGCTCTCTTTGCTGGTCACAAATCCTCTTTTTGCAATTGAGGGGGTCAGCGTCACTCGCATCACCGCTGAGAACTGGGATTCAGTTGTTCCTGATGGGAAAGAAGTCGATGCGATTCATGGCGATCTGATTTTAAAGAACCGCCATGTGACGGCTGTCATCGCTCAGCCTCTTGCGACACGCAATGCGAACATGACGGTGCGTGAAGTGGGTGGCTGTTTGATCGATTATACAACCACACAATTCCCGAATGATCAACTCAGTGCTTACTATGCTGGGAGCCGGGTCTATCCGTTTCGAAGTTGGACCGTTCTGAATTCTGCTGAAGAAAAGGTTGATCTGAATAACGAGTCCTCAATTAAGGATGAAGTCGCTCTTGAAATTCAGGTCACTGCAGCCCCAGCCGAGAATAGAGCTGAGCTTGTCGTCTGTTACCGACTGGAAGCGGATTCCCAATATCTGCAAGTTCAACACATCTATCGAAATCCTGGCAAAGCGGATGTCGAAATATCCCTGAGTGATGATCTGCGATTCGACACAGGCAAAGAAGATGCTCATAAAAGCCCGAATGGTCAATCTGAACTGCTTCATCTGGATGATCGTTACTGGGGACAAACGTACGGAATTGCTTCACCTGGGCGAACGGTGACATCACGAAGTGATAGTCGACTGACGGTCGCTCGATACGGTCGAGGGAGCCGGCAGGCAGATCTCATGCTTAAATCGGGAGAGCAATACAGCTTTGTAGTTCATCTGTATGTTGCGGGAAATTTATGTTCCGTCGAAGCGACTCACATGGAAATGACTTCTGAAAAAGAAGCTGCCCCCTGCACCGTAACTGTCATTGCTGGTGGGAGTCGACTCCCCAATGCCCGCTTGGAATTAACCCGTCAAAACGAATATGCCGGGACATTGTGGACAGATGGGAGTGGACGAGTCGATCAGAAACTCATTCCAGGAGATTACCAGATCTCAGTTTCTTATCTGGGAATTCCTGTGTTGAAATCTTTTAATACCAGTGTGAGAGAGGGCAATAACATCTTTGATCTGGAGGTGCCTTTTCAGACAGGAACACTTGATGTCCAAATTGTCGATGAATCCAATGTGCCTATCCCCTGCAAAGTGGAATTGATACGCAAAGGCGAAAAGACTCAACTCGATCTGGGACCGGAATCCGCGACGACTCGGGTCAAGAATCTGTTGTATCTGGTGAATGGTCGTGACCGTATCCTTGTTCCGGCTGGCGACTATGAAGCGATTGTCAGCCATGGTCCGGAATTCGATGCCCTGTTTCTGGATGTCACCATCAGACATGATGAGATGGCAAGTATGACTGGGACCTTGCAACATTCCGTGCAAACTCCAGGCTGGGTGAGTACGGAATTCCATAGCCACAGCTCACCTTCTGGCGATAATACAGGACATCAACTCGGTCGAGTATTGAATCTCGTTTGCGAGCATCTCGAATTTGCCCCCTGTACCGAACATAACCGGATTGATACTTATGAACCCCATATTGAAGCGTTGAACATTGCCGATCGTCTGGCAACTTGCACAGGCATGGAATTGACGGGAAGTCCACTGCCGTTGAATCACCAGAATGTATTCCCCTTGATTTACAAACCGGGACAACAGGATGGCGGTGGGCCTGTGACGGACGTCAGTCCTGAGACACAGATACAGCGAGTCGCGCTTTGGGATAATCGGAGTGAAAAACTGGTGCAGCAGAATCATCCGGACATCGGCTGGTTATTTTATGACAAAGATGGAAACGGCGAACTGGATGAGGGGTTTTCGGAATCGTTTCCGTTCATTCACGCCATGGAAATCCATCCGCTGACCAATGTTCTGGAATTTGGCGCTGAGACGAATTCGGAATCTCACATCACAAAGAATCGAATTTTCAATTGGCTGCAACTGCTCAATCAGGGATTTCGTATTACCGGAGTGGTCAATACCGATGCCCATTATAATTATCATGGCTCGGGGGGGCTGCGAAACTGGGTGAAATCGTCGACGGATGACCCTAGCATAATTGAGACGATGGAAATGGTTCGGGAAACAAAAGCCGGCCATGTCATCATGTCAAATGGGCCTTATCTTGCCGTCTCTGCAAATACCATTTCTTCTGACAGACAATACCTGCCGGGTGATGATATGCCCTGCCCTGATGGAAAAGTGGGGCTCGACATCCAGGTTCAATGCCCGAACTGGTTTGATATTGATCGCGTGTTTGTTCTGGTCAACGGGCGACACATTTCCGAGTTAAATTTTAATCGCACGGATAATTCCGAAATGTTTCAGGATGGTGTAATCAAATTCAAACAGAAAATTAACCATCAACTCAAGTCAGATGCTCATCTGATTGTGGTCGCAGTTGGTGAGAAATCAAAACTCGGTCCGGTACTCGGTCCAGGATGGGGAAATCAACAACCTGTCGCGATGAGTAATCCTATTTTTGTCGACCTTGGCAATGATGGCTTTCAGGCGAATGGAAATTTGTTGGATGATGGCTTGCCAGTCAAAGGGGACTGATCAATCAAACCATTACCAGAATTTCCACCAACTGCGCGATGTCTTTGTTGAGTTGGAATGAGTTGTTCGCGGCATCGGCAACGGAGCAGCGGAGCGTTTTTGTCGACCTGAGGTGATCACTTTTCCTTCAGGCATTAATACCGCACTCAAATCGCCTTCGCGACCTCCTGTGGTATCGCACAGGATTTTCTGGGGAGCAAAAATCACATCTCGAAACCAGACGTGTCCCGAAATAACCGTCTGACGGCAATCTTCCGGGACGGGATCTTCTACGAATTTTTTGTCACAAAGCCACTGGGGCCGATTCAAAGAAAAATCTTTCTGCCTGAGAATTCGCAATTGCATTTCGGTCGGCGAATTGGGATCGAGACCAGCATGCACGATTAAATACTCGGGATGTTCGATGACCCAGGGAAGATTTGCCAGAAAATCCTGATGAGCCTGCGGAACTACCGCTTTCAATTCTGCCAGTTCCCCGAATGGAACTCCGTAAGAGGCGAAGGTCGTCTGGGAATCGTAATGATCCAGCCAACGCTCGGCCCAGTTTGAATATTCGGGGGTCTCTATTAAACCGAGTGAAGCACACATGGCAAAATCATGATTGCCTGCCACTGCTGTCGTTTTGGGATGATAGTCGATGAATTCGAGAACCATGTCCAGAGTCTCGCGAGTTTCCGGACCTCGATCCACAAAATCACCTACAAAGATCACCCAGCGATGATCGAAATCGGGAGCATCCTGAATCCGATCCAACACAACTCCAAGCTTATCGACCTGACCATGCAAATCTCCAATGACTGCAATCGATCCTTCGATTTCCGTTGACAACTGCATAAGTTTTCACGTTCTGAAAATGATAAAAGACTTCAATATGAGCATTAATTTTATCAGTGTATTCTCGCATTTCGTGCCTGATCCGACAAGCCGAGAGTTAGAGTGCGAAAATGAACATTCGTTGAATTACAATGAAAAGATGTGATCTGCTCTGAAACCGATTGGCCAATTTAAGCGGACGTGGGTACAATTATGTCAGGTTTAGTCCACAGTCTGTTCGGCCAAACCACCAAAATGCAACTTAATCCCTTCGCGCACAGGCAAATGGAGTTCACGGGGCATGACATCTGCCACAAATTCGCTTAAAGACTTACATCAGGTTCTTTTGCAACTGGAAGATTGCCGCTCACAACTGGATCGTGGGCCGAGTCAGATCAAAGCCAGAGAAAACATCGTCCGAAAACGGGAAGCAGAACAAGCCGAGTATCTCGAACGATTGAAAAAACTCCGCATGTCTGCAGATTCAAAATCACTTGAACTGAAGACGGTTGAAAAGAAGATTGATGATCTGAAAGCCAAATTGAACTCGGCCAGTTCCAATCGGGAGTTTGATATTTTCAAATCCCAGATTCAAGCTGACGAAATGGCAAAATCGGTTCTGGAAGATGAGATCCTGGAAGCCTTCGATCAAACGGAAACCGAAGCAAATCGGAAATCGGAATTTGAAGAAAATGTGAATTCTGCGAAACATCAACTGACAAACTTTAAGACAAAATTTGAATCGGACTCCGCTAAACTTCATGAAGATATCGTTCGTCTCGAAGAAGAGTTGAAAGCTCTGGAAAAAGATCTTCCGAAAGAGACAGCCGAACAATATCGACGTTTGGTAAACAGTCGGGGTGCAAAATCGATGGCTGCGGTTCTCACCGGAGCCTGTGGCAACTGCTATGTGAATCTGACTCCCCAGCAAAGAATTCAGCTCAAATCCGGGACCGTACAGTTCTGCTCAAACTGCGGTTCTATTCTTTATCTCGATGAACACCCCGAAGGGGATTAATCAGGAGTGAGGTTGTGAAAGGACCAGAAGAACTCGACAACTCACTATTTCACCGTCTGTTCCGAAAACAGTTGCCTCTTGAATCGGAAACGACTCTCTTCATCCTCGTCAGTGCGCTCGATATTTTCATGACCTGGATCCTGCTTTCCGGGGGAGGCTTTATCGAATCGAATCCGATCGCGAGATTCTTTCTGGATCACTGGGGACGCAAAGGATTTGTCGGCTTCAAATTTGCATGTGTCGCAGTAGTTTGCATCATCGCTCAAATTGTCGCGACACAAAAACCGCATCTCGCGCGCTTGATCCTGCTGGTCGGCATCTCAGTTGTTTCTTTTGTTGTCATATACAGTCTGACACTCTGGATGCGGGCAAATGGTCTTGCGTGAATATCGAATTCCATTAACTTTGAAGACATAAAGATGTTCAACAAGTTAATCCCAGAAGAATCGAAAGCCAGCAACATCAACTATGGATTCCAATCTCAAAAATCTGCTCTCCCAATACGATCAATCGCAAGTCTTGAATTTCTGGGAACAACTTTCAGCCGATCAGCAACGCGGTTTGGAATCGCAAATTCAATCGATTGATTTTGAAGAATTGAAAGGTTTGATTAATCAGGCCTTCCATAAATCGGAATCCTCAATCAATCCCGATTCGATCAGCCCGTTGCAGAATTCCATCTGTCTTCCGGAGAATGAAAAAGATCGAGAGAAATGGGCACATGCTCGAGAACGTGGTCATAAAATTCTGGATGCAGGTAAAGTCGCTGCTGTGCTTGTGGCTGGTGGTCAGGGTAGCAGGCTCGGGTTTGATCACCCCAAAGGAATGTTCCCCATCGGTCCGGTGACGGATCGAACTCTGTTTCAGATTTTCTTTGAACAATTGCTCGCATTATCGAATCGTCACGGTGTGCGAATTCCGTATTTCATTATGACGAGCGATGCAACACATGAGGAAACCGAATCTTTTTTGCAGGAACATTCCTGGTTTGGGTATCCTCAGGAAGATGTGTTCCTGTTTAAACAGGGAACCATGCCAGCGGTTGATGACAAGACAGGCAAAATACTGCTGAAAGATCCCTCAACAATTGCCATGAGTCCAGACGGTCATGGTGGGATGCTCAAAGCGATGCAGCGAGCGAATCTGTTTGAGGAAATGCAAAAGCGAGGAATCGACTATCTCTTCTATCACCAGGTCGATAACCCCTGTGTCAGCATGTGCGACCCGGCTATGTTTGGGTTTCATGAGGAACAAGGGGCGGAAATCAGTACGAAAGTTGTCGCGAAACGGGAACCGGGCGAGAAAGTTGGTGTGCTGGCTGAATTCGATGGCAAACAGAGCATCATTGAATACAGTGATCTGCTTGAAGAAATGGCACAGGATTACGACGAAACCGGTCGACTGAAATACTGGGCGGGCAATATTGCTATCCACATTATGAATCGCAGCCTACTCGAACAACTCGCCACTGGAGATTCCCGCTTACCTGTGCATGTGGCACACAAGAAAGTCCCCTTTGTCGACGATGCTGGCCAACAGCATTCACCCGATGAGCCGAACGCCTATAAGTTCGAACGATTCATTTTCGATGCCATTCCCCGCGCTAAAAATCCACTGGTCATTGAAACTTCGCGTGAAGAGGAGTTCAATCCCGTCAAAAATGCAGAAGGGAATGATTCCCCTGCCTCTTCTCAGGCAGCCTTGCTCGCAAGAGCTCATCGCTGGATGAGAATTGCCAGATACAATTGCGATGAAAATGCGAAAATCGAAATCAGCCCGCTGATTGCTCTGGAGCCTCACGATCTGGAAAATCAGTTCACAGACAGCGAACTGGCTGGAGCGAAAATCGTTCTCTCACCAAATTCTGGAGATGATGAGAAATAACTCCCGATCAGACTTTGTAAACGTTGTTAAATATTATTTAGTCGTCCCTGAATAACCCAG
>DEML01000120.1:128837-161677 GCA_002359185.1 Planctomycetaceae bacterium UBA2671 | reverse complement strand
ATAATCGCGCACGGTCATTTAGTTTATTCGAACAGTAAAGATCGCCCATTAGTGGGAACTTCACTCTGAACTACGAGTTGGAAGTTCCCTGTCGTTCGTACCAATTCATTGAGTCGATGATCATATCGTTGTAGCGTTCGAGCAATTGGGTCCATGCATGGAATATTGGGAGACTTCAAACCGGTACCAAGATTTGAGAAAATAGTCGATAATTTGTCAGGAACTCGAGTAGAAAAGATCAGAATGTTGTCGCAAACAGCAGTTTTGATCGATACCGAGAAAGAGTGAATGTGATTCCCAAACCATAGGAAATTCAAAATTGCCATACAACTAACTCTTTCATCGATATCCAAGGGGTTATTTCAGTATTTCCTGGATCACTCGTCCATGCACATCGGTCAGTCGAAAGTCTCGACCAGCATATCGATACGTCAGACGTTCATGATCGAACCCTAGAGTGTGCAAGATTGTTGCGTGCAAATCAGGGACACTCGTAGGGTTTTCGACTGCTTTAAAACCGATCTCATCAGTTGCCCCGTAGATGGTACCACCTTTGATTCCTCCACCAGCCATCCAGATGCTGAATCCCCAGTGGTTGTGATCACGACCTAATTTCGAATTACCACTCCCGGTGAGTTCAACCGTTGGAGTACGGCCGAATTCTCCACCCCAGATAACCAACGTATCTTCAAGCATTCCCCGCAGTTTGAGATCGGTCAATAAGGCTGAAATGGCAGGGTCCAGTTGATCCGCTAATTTGCGATGATTATCCGCAATGTTGTCGTGATTATCCCAAGGTTGCCCGGCTCCATGCCAAAGCTGCACATAGCGAACTCCCCGTTCAAGCAGACGACGTGCGATCAGTGTTTGTCGCCCATGAACTCCATTTCCATACATTTCTTGAATATGTTTCGGTTCCTGATTCAAATCAAAGACTTCGGCTGCCCCGATCTGCATTCGAAACGCAAGTTCATAAGCGTGGATGCGCGCCTCAAGTCGATCATCCTTGCGAATCTCTGCATGTTTTTGATTCCAGTTTTGCAGAAGCTTTAACTGCTGACGCTGACTCGCCGAGGAGATATGGGGATGCTCGATGTTTTCAATCAGATTCGCCAGTTCGCGATGTTGTGAATTAATATAAGTCCCTTGATACGCACCCGGCAAAAAACCAGCTTGCCAGTTTTCATTGTCTTTGATTGGCAAGCCTCCCGGACACATTGCGACAAAGCCAGGCAGATTCTGATTCTCGCTTCCCAGACCATACATCACCCACGAACCAACACTTGGCCGAGCCTGAATCGAATCTCCACAGTTCATGAGCATGAGCGATGGTTCATGATTAGGGACTTGAGCGTACATCGAACGAATGACGGCAATGTCATCGATATGCTCAGCAGTACGAGAGAAAAGCTCGCTGACTTCGAGACCCGATTCCCCATATTTCCGAAACTTGAAAGGCGAAGGAAAGGCGGCTCCCGTTTTGCGTTCGGTTGTCAAGGTATTGGTCAGTAACTTTCCTGCATGTCTGGCCAGTTCAGGCTTAGGATCGAAGGTGTCAACATGAGATGGTCCGCCATTTAAAAAGAAATGGATCACACGTTTGGCCGTTCCAGGAAAGTGTGGAAGCTGATCGTGTGCTGGGTTACTCGAGGAGTCAGCAGCAAGCAGTCCATCGTCACTAAACAGTGACTGAAGACTTAATGCTCCCATTCCCAATGCTGAAGAACCAAGCATGTTTCGGCGAGAAATTAATGAATCCATTTTCGTTTCACTTCTTCTAAAACCATTATGAACTGGTTTCAAGAGTAGTTATCAATATCAGTCCACGAAGATGAATTCATTCGTGCAAAACAGGATATGGGCCAACTGTTCTTCAGGACTAAGAGAGTTTATCGTATCGGTTGGAAAGTCGAATTTCGAATTCCAGATTGTTTCACATCCGGTCTCCTGGATTGTAATTTCCCATAGAAATTGATCGCTATTGAGAACTTTATCAATATCAACAATGAAGTCGATGGTTTCGTTCGCCTCAACCTGCAACGCTCCCACGTTAAGATCCATCTGCTGCTGATGATTTTTCACATTTTGCAAAGTGCCTGATTGCGAACTGACAATAAACGCACGGATGCCATCTCCAGCTGCAGGTTCATTGATCAGAGCGGATTTGATATCAATTGTCATATTGCGAGGCGCCGTCCAACGACGGATTGCAGCATGTTCCCGATCATTGCCAGGATGTCCACCGGTTGCAGTTAACTGAACCCAGCCTAACGCGGCATCCGGCCACGCGACTCCACCTTGCCAGGCGATTCCAGTAAAATGCGGCAAGGGTGTGAAGTCTGTAGTTCGCAGTTGCTCTTCATCATATTGACCAAACCCATACTGCCAGTTGGCTGTTGTTGGTCGCGCTGTCATCGTCGCTGGAATATCAGCTGTTTTCATAAAGCGAATCGCTTCGGCAAGTTCACGCGAGTCAGGATTTCTTTGAAAGGCGCGTTGGAACAATTGGTTCACAAATGCTTCAGGTTGATCTGTACTAATATCTTTAACGAGCGACTGAACTTGCTCCAGAACGAGGGGATGATTGAGCAGAAATAATGATTGCTGCGGAACTGTTGTTTCACTGCGTTTGGGGATGTGCAAGTCTGGATTAGCAAAATCAAAAATACGCAGCGTGCTCGGGAGATATTGTCGATCAATCTGGCCGTAGAGCGTACGTCGATTTGGATATGGAGCTGCGAATATGTTGTCAGGTTTTCCTTTCAGAGTGAGATCGAGTTGCCCCGAGGTCAACAGTAGTGAGTCTCGAAACTCTTCGAAGTTCAAACGATGTCGGTTCATTCTCCACAACAGACGATTCTCGGGATCCAGTAATTGTGCCTTTTGGTGAGACTCTGAATCAGATATCACAAATGATGATTGTCGATAGGTATTTGAAGTCAATATGAGTCGATGCAGTTTTTTCAGGCTCCAGCCTTCCTTCATAAACCAGTTGCTCAGCCAGTCGAGTAGTTCAGGATGTGAAGGTCGTTCGGCTCTCAAACCAAAATCGCTTGGGGTTGTCACTAGACCTTGACCAACATGATGTGCCCAGACTCGATTGACGATAACCCGTGCGGTGAGTGGATTCTGTGACGAAGCAATCATCTCGGCTAATTCGTATCGACCACTTCCCTTAGAAAAAGGCTGGCGATCCGGTCCACTCAGTAAGGCCAAAAACTGTCGTGGGACATCATCTCCGTAATTAACAGGATTTCCGCGTTTCAGAATTCGAGGAGCAAATTCAACTTTCGAGTCCTGTAAAATCAGCGCGTGTGCAACCTGCTCTTTCGAGTTAATGATCCAGCGATCGATTTCGCCTTGTAGTTTCCAAAGTGCGTTGATGGTTCCCGAATCGAAAAATGTTTCGATGTGTACCAGCGGTTGATCAGGAATTTCGCAGGGGGCACTCGGTCCATACAGTATTGCCAGGAGTTGATCTTCAGCTTCATGATCCTCGCCGATATTTGGCTGTTCCTGTGATCGATATTTGTCTTCGATATTCTTAAGAACTGCTGCGTACTGATCAATCACCTCTGAGAATGAAACGGGTGGTGTTTGAAATGCATCTCGGATGAGCGGGTTCAGCTGCGTATCGGTCAGAGTGTTGATTTGCCTGGTGATGACGTCCGATTGTTCGGTAAACTGTTCGACAGGAATCTGACGATAAAGATGCCAGGCCACAAAAACAGGCTCCTGAGAACGTTGCGATTGATGGAGCCAGGCCTGCCAACGGCGTACGAACGCAGGTAGCAGGTCGCTCTTTTCAAAGATCTGGTCGAAACCTTGTGCAGGATATTTTTCGAGTTCCAATTGAGCTTGCAGGTAATCCCGCAGGCGATTTCGAGCCCGCTGGGAAGACTCTTCTCGACTTGCCTGCAACTTCTCTGCTAATGCCTGCTGGCGTTTGTTCAACTCGGTTTCATATTCATCGGATTGTTTTTCGACTTCCAACCGAACCAGCTTTTCTTCGCTGCTGGCAAATACTCCATACAGAGAATAGTAATCGGCGGTGGGAATTGGATCGTATTTGTGATCATGACAACGGGCACAGGCAACCGTTAATCCCATAGTCCCTCGGCACAACGTGTCGATACGGTCATCGATAATATCCCAGGGCACTCCCAGAAAACGCCGTCCCAGGGTAAGGAACCCCATGGCTGCTAAATCCTGCTTGCTACGTTCCTCGACTTGATCTCCGGCAATTTGTAGTTTTAAGAACTGATCATACGGAAGATCACGATTCAACGCGTCGACAACCCAATCACGATAGCTCCAGGCATGAACCCAGAAACGTTCTTCACGGGCATATACATAACCTTTAGAGTCTGAATATCTGGCAACATCCAACCAGTGTCGAGCCCAATGTTCTCCGTAGTGGGAAGAGGCAAGCAACTCGTCAACGTATCGATCAAGTGCTTCTGGTTGATGACTGTTTTCAAACTCCATTACCTGCTCTGACGTAGGTGGCAACCCGGTAAGTGTGTATGAAATTCTTCGGGCAAGCGTCCGTTGATCTGCCTGAGGGGACGGCATAAGTTGCGAATCCTCAAGCCGTTTCAGGACAAAGGCGTCAATGGGATTTGCTCTCCCGTTTTCAGAGCTGATATCAGGAATCTTCGGATTGCTTACTGGTTGGAAGGCCCAATGACTTTTTGCACGCATAGCATCCGCAGAAAGCAAGGGAGCCTGCTCGGGCCAGGGGGCGCCTAATTTCACCCAAGTGGAAATGGTATCGATTTCGTTCTTCGTCAGAGAATCATCTGGAGGCATCGCCACCTCATCTGAGCGGATTACGGCTTGCAACAGTAAACTTCTCTGCGGATGATCAAGATTCAACGCAGCCCCGGAATCACCACCGTCCAATAAGGCCTGCCGAGATTCAAGACTCAAGCCGCCAGAGTGTTTGGCCCCGGTATGGCACTCGCTGCATTTCTCAAACAGAATAGGGCGAATCTCACTTTCAAAGAGAGTTTCGCCCTGTTCATCAGCCCTGACAGGGATGACATAAAGCAAGCTTAAAAGGATCACGACTGCGTCAAATGGGTATCGCTTCACGTCTCCTCCAATCCCGTCACTTAGAAGTCATTTCTGAATCACTGTTGTCTGAGATGAATTCCAACCTGCTCATCTCGAATTTTGATCTCAGATCAGTCTGTAGTTCAAGTGTTTGGATAAAAAGCATGCCACTGGAGGAGTTTGCGTTAAACCATACCAATGTTTCCGGCCCTCCTATACAACAAATGTGATCTGCAATCCAAAGTACGATAAAAAGAAAATAGCAAAGTGGATTAGAAATATCAGCTCACGGTTGCAGGCTTCGCCCCCGAGGATTTCGCTAATTTGAACCGGAACAAAGCTCAGCATAATAACAAAGATTTCAACTGAGGGCGAGCAGAATCAGGCCGTCATAGAAACCGCAGACTTCAACGACCGCAATGAACGATTCATTGAGGTCTTGCACAACGTTGGTTGAACTGGTCGAAGAATTGTAGAATCTTGGCAGGCCGTGTGGAGACCTGTCGAGCGAGCAGGACATCGCCCTGCTGGTCTCTTAACGAAACGGTCAGTTGTCGTGCATGTTGATCGATACCGAGAAAGAGCATGGTGGTCCTCCTGTAAGAAAGAGTGAGTGTGATTCCCCAGTGGTAGGAGAATCACATTTTTCACTCAAAGCAACTCTTTCATCGATATCAAAGGGGTTGAACGTATTTTGCTAGAAAAGACATGTCTCCAATGGATTGATACGCTTACGAGTACGCACAAGTTCTTATTGATATTATGCGTTGTATTTGTCATAATGAATTTCCTCCAATTGGATAACCAATTCCTCCTATAATTCCTTCCTAATCACTTTCTTATAGGTAGTGACGCCATGCTGGCTTCGTCAACAATTTCAAAACATCACCAGCGTTGGATCATCTGTTTTTTTTTCATCTCACTTCCATTTTCGGAGATCTTGGCATCTGAGCCTCCTTACTTTGAAACAGAAATTCGACCGATCCTCCGAGAGTACTGTTTTGATTGCCATGGTGCGACTGACGAGTTGGAAGGTGGTCTCGATCTAAGACTCGTGCGGTTTATGAAATCTGGTGGTGATTCGGGAATGGCCATTGTGCCAGGCGATCCCGCAGCGAGCCTGCTGCTGGATCGTGTTCATGAGGGTGACATGCCGCCCGGAGAGTCTCGTGTTTCGCCGGAGAAGATTGCAATTCTAGAGGAGTGGATTCGACAGGGGACACCAACACTCCGTGCAGAACCTCAGAAAATCGGGCCGGGAATTCCGATTACCGAAGAAGAACGTAATTACTGGGCCTATCGACCGATTATCAGGCCAGATATCCCGGAATTCTCAGGCGATGAACGAATCCGAACGCCGATCGATGCACTTCTCGCCAAAGCGATGCCGGAGGGATTAACCTTTTCATCGGATGCTGATCGCTTCACACTCATTCAACGGGCCTACCATGATTTAATTGGTTTGCCGCCGACATTTGAGCAGATTGAAAAGTGGCAACAACATGCAGATTCCAATTGGTACGATCAGTTAATTGAGGAGCTAATGGCTTCACAACATTACGGTGAACGTTGGGCACGACATTGGTTAGACACTGCCGGCTATGCAGACAGTGATGGCTACACCGTCGCGGATCGTAGTCGTGACTGGGCCTGGCGTTATCGCGATTATGTCATCAAGTCGTTCAATTCTGACAAACCCTTTGACCAGTTTATTATTGAACAACTCGCTGGAGACGAACTCGCTGGACCGATTGTCGGTGATTTGACCGAGCGCCAGATAGAGCTTCTAACGGCAACCGGGTTTCTGCGAATGGCGGCAGACGGTACTGGCAGCGGTGATAATAGTCCCGAAGCCCGCAACAAAACCATCGCTGATACGCTCCAGATTGTCGGAACGACTCTGCTTGGGTCGAGTGTGCATTGCGCTCAGTGTCATGACCATCGTTATGACCCGATTTCTCATGAGGATTATTTCGCTTTGCGAGCTGTTTTTGAGCCAGCTTTGGACTGGAAAGCCTGGAAGCCGCCAGCTGCACGGTTGGTTTCACTCTCTACCGAACAAGATCGAGCCGAAGCCGCAAAAATTGAAGACGAGGTCAAACAGATCGCCGCAGAAAAAGTGACCAAACAGGCTGCGTTTATCAATGAGGTCTTCGAACAGGAATTGTTGAAGTACGAAGAACCATTACGGTCGCAATTACGAACCGCATACGAAACCCCTGTAAAGGAACGTGATCCGGAGCAGACCAAGTTGCTCGCCAGTCATCCGAGCATCAATATTTCTGCCGGAGTGCTCTACCAGTATCGTCCGGATGCAGCCGAAGAGTTAAAAAAAATCGATGCCCAAATTGCTGAACTGCGGGCGAAAAAGCCGATCGAGCAATTCATCATGGCACTAATCGAACCCCCCAATCATCATCCTGCCACGCATCTGTTCCATCGAGGTGATTACAACCAGCCCAAACAAGTTGTTGAACCAGCCGGCTTAACCGTAACTGCGGCAGAAGGAGAGCGAGTCACGTTTCAGGACAACAACCCTGAGTTGCCGACTACGGGCCGAAGACTCGCTTTTGCACGATGGTTGACCAGCCCAGAAAATCCTCTTGCTGCTCGTGCCATTGTTAATCGGATTTGGATGCATCATTTCGGACGCGGAATCGTGGCAACACCGGGAGATTTTGGAAAGTTGGGCAGCGTACCGACACATCCTGAACTCCTTGATTGGCTCGCACAGGATTTCATCGATCATGGCTGGAGCCTGAAACATTTGCATCGACAGATTCTGACATCGACTGCTTGGCGGCAAAGTTCGTTTCGCCATCCAGCAGGCGAGGCGATTGATGCCGATAATCAGTATTACTGGAGGAAGTCACTACAGCGTGTTGAAGCGGAGATTCTTCGCGATTCGATACTGTTGGCTTCAGCTAGTCTGGATCCCAAACTGTATGGCCCTCCGGTTGAAGTGGCTGAGGATGAAACCGGACAGGTAAGAATTGACAGCAAACAACCGCGACGGAGTCTGTACGCAAAAATTCGTCGCAGCCAGCCGGTCGGTATGTTGCAGACCTTCGATGCTCCCGTAATGAACGTGAATTGCGATGTGCGGGCTAGTACCACAGTTGCACCACAGTCATTGATGATGCTGAATGGCGAGTTTGTGCTTGAGCAGGCTGGACTGGTTGCCAATCGAACGATTGAACTTGCTGCGACGGACTCTCAGCAAACAATCCTGTTCGACCTATCGCAATTACCCAAGTTACCTTCACCAATATGGAGTTATGGAACCGGTGAAGTGAACGACGAAACAGGAACCGTTATTAAACTTGTTGAGCTACCGCACTTCACGGGGAGTTCCTGGCAAGGTGGGCCGAAGGCTCCCGACTCAGTGTTTGGTTGGGTAATTCTGAACGCTAACGGCGGTCATCCTGGCAACCGCAAGCTTCCGGCAGTGCGACGTTGGACCGCTCCGGCGGATGGGCAAGTCAGCATTGCTGGTACACTCCACCACGGCAGCGAAAATGGCGATGGTGTCCGAGGTCGGGTCTTGTCTGCTGGTGGCCAGCGGGGTCGCTGGCAAGTGCAGAACAACTCGACTCCTACAAATGTGAGCCAATTTACGGTGCAGACTGGCGAAGCAATTGATCTGGTTGTCGACTGTCTGGAGAATGAAAACTCAGACTCGTTCAACTGGCCGTTAAAGCTGACATTCACCTCAATTGGTGGGGATGCGGTCGTTCATGATTCCGTCACCGCATTTCGTGGTCCACCAGAAGACCTTTCCCATTTGCCAGGCCAGATCACTGTGGCTTGGAAACTCATCTTGGCACGCTCCCCCAGCCAGGATGAATTGAAGATGTCACTGGATTTTGCCAGCCAGCAACTCAAATTGATGTCCTATAATTCAGCAGGCACAGCCACGGATCGCTCACCGGGCAAGCAAGTGTTGGTCAACATCTGTCAAATGCTGATGAATTCCAACGAGTTTCTTTATATCGAATAAGCACGGAGCTATCCGGTTATGAATTCCCACTTTCCAATAAACTCTCGACGTCAGTTTCTTCAGCAGACCGGCATGGGGGTCGGTGCTGTGGCATTGCAATGGATGTTGAATCGTGAATCGGCGACCGCGAAACCGCCTGTTCTGAAGGACAAACCACACAACGATTTGCTGCCACGAGCCCCTCACTTTGAGCCTCAGGCGACAGCGATGATTTCGCTGTTCCAGCATGGTGGGCCAGCACACATGGATCTCACGGACCCGAAGCCTGAATTGAGCAAACATCATGGCATGGATTACTCAGGCGATATCCAGTTTTCATTCGTCAACGAAGCGAGTAAAAAATTATTTGGGAGCCCGTTTCTATTTCAGCCACACGGGGAATGCGGGACTGAACTTTCCGAACTACTTCCTCACACTGCGGGCATCGTTGATGATCTCTGTTTGATTCGCAGCATGCATACAGGGGCAAATGGCCACGAAGTTTCCATTCGTTATTTTCATGGCGGCATCCCTGCCGTTTTGGGCAGACCTACGTTTGGATCCTGGCTAACATATGCTTTGGGATGTGAAACACAGGACTTACCTGCGTTCATGGTATTATCAGATCCAGGAGGTCATCCTGTCGACGGAGCCACGAACTGGAGTAACGGTTTTATGCCTTCCATGTTCCAGGGAACAGTGCTACGTCCCAAAGAGCCTCGTATCTTCAACCTGCAGCCTCCTAAACATTTAGCCGGACCGTTTCAACGTCAAAATCTTGACTTTTTGCAAACTCTCAATCGGCAGCACCTGGAAGCTCACCCGGGCGAATCTGATCTGGAAGCTCGAATCGCCAGTTATGAACTGGCCGCACGCATGCAGACAGCAGCCAGCGATGCACTCGATATTTCTCAGGAAACAGCGTCGACTCAATCGATGTATGGATTGGATCAGCCTGAGACACATGAGTATGGCACGCGCTGCCTGTTGGCCCGCCGTTTAGTTGAACGCGGCGTTCGCTTCGTGCAACTGTTCCATAGCGGCCAGCCTTGGGATAACCATAGTAATATCAAAACAGGGCTGGCATCGATATGTAAAAAGACCGATCAACCTGCCGCTGCCTTGGTCAAAGATTTGAAGCAACGAGGATTGCTCGACACCACGATGGTCCACTGGGGTGGAGAGATTGGACGACTGCCAGTTACTCAAGATCATGGTTCACCTGAGAAAGCGGGCCGTGATCATAATGGGCAGGGCTTTAGTATCTGGCTGGCAGGCGGTGGAATTCGCGGCGGAATGACATTCGGACAAACTGATGAGTTTGGTCACCGCGCGGTCGAGAATATCGTTACTCCCAACGATTTCCAAGCGACAGTCATGCATCAGTTTGGACTCAAACACGATCAAGTCGTTTTCACACATGGCAACCAGCAGCAAATCATCACCGCCAATCGTCCAGCACGGGTCGTCGAAGAAATTGTCACCTGAGTTCCACTTCAACCGAGTTTACTTGGCGGGTCCACTCAGTCCGATTCTCATTAGTATTTCACTGGATAATATGAACAATTGCACGCAAGCTTCGTGGCTTACCATTTGTAAGGTATGCCAATGATTTTACTGCCAACGGTACAACGAATTTGATCTGTGATCCAAAATACGATAGAAAGTAAATTGCAATGTTAATAAGTATTACCAACCGACGGTTGAAGGCATAAACGCCGAAATTTCGCTTATATGAAGCTGTGTGAGAGCATTGAAGTGGGAATTAAGCCGGCTATTGAGATTGTGAAAGTTATGGAAAGACTTCTCATGCAGCCTTCCGCTCAAACGACTTGATCAATCCTCCGACGTATCTTCTCACCTCAATCTGATCGATGGAAATAGTCGTCACTTCATCGGGCTCCTCCCGATTCGGTGGCAGGTGTTCTCGTTCCATGTGGCTTCTTTTTGTGTTGTAATAACTCGTAAACTCATTCGTGAGATAATCGAGACGCTTCTTGCCGAACACAATAAACTTGTTGAGACACTCCAACTTGATCGTCTCAATAAAACGTTCGCATCGACCATTCAGGTTAGGTAACGGATTCGTTTTCATCCTCTCTGCTTCAACGCCCTGGGATCCGAGCCCGCAGAATCTGATTCTCGGCTTTCAGATAATCCACATATTTGGCGAGTTCCTGATCGGTTGCAGAAGCGATCAATGTGAGTAGTGGGTGGAAATTCCTGGCCATTTCGGTATTGTTCATAAAACATATTCTGCAGCGTACAACACATTCGTTGGATAGCACTGGCACAGATATCCCTGTCTGTTGAAATGAATCGTTTCCCATCCGACTCTTCCGGCATCCATATCCACTTGATCGAGATGAAGTAAAAAATACTCGATTCATTTTTCGCATCATGAGGCTCTTCCATGAATTCTCGACGTCAATTTCTAACCCAATCTGGTTTGCTTTCTCTGGTCCCGCTGACCTGTGCCGTGGGAGCGTCTTCGGCTCAGGCTGCTGAAACGGACAAAAGCAGCGGTGCTCGGGAAACACATCCGATAGTGCTCTCAACCTATTCTTTGTGGCGGTTTCAAAATGCGGACCTGCGGGATATTGACAAGTGCATTGACATTGCTGATGAATACGGCTTCGATGGTGTCGAACTGCTGCTTTATCAGATCGAACAGAATGATTTGCTCAGTCATTCTAAGTTGATGAGCTATAAACGCCACGCACTCAGTCTCGGATTACCGCTCGTCGGACTGTCGACGCACCAGGGATTTGTCACTCCCGATATCGAACGCCGCAAGCAGAACATTGACCGCACAATTGCTCAACTCGAAATCGCCTACAAGCTGGGCATTCCTGTCATGCGAGTCAACACCGGCACCTGGGGAACGTCTGGCAGTTTTGATGAGCTGATGAAGAATCAGGGCATCGAAAATCCGCTTGACGGCTACTCCGACGAAGATGCCTTTCCCTGGGTGATCGAAGCTTTCGAAGCCTGCCTCCCCACCGCTGAGAAGTGCGGCATCGTGATGGCTCTGGAAAACCACTGGGGATTGGGACTGACTCCCGAAGGGATCCTCCGCATCGTAAATGCGATCGACTCCCCCTGGCTGCAAATCACAACCGACACGGGCAACTTTCTGGATGACCCGTACGAACGCCTCGAAAAAATCGCTCCGCAAACAGTCTTCGTCCAGGCCAAAACTTACTACGGGGGCGGCCAATGGTACACGCTCGATCTCGATTACACCCGGATCGCGAGCATCCTCCAAAAACACAACTATCGTGGATTCATCTCCCTTGAATTCGAAGGCAAAGAAGATTTTCGCACCGCCATTCCGAAAAGTTTAGAGTTGTTGAGAGGAGCTTTCCGGCGGGTGGGGGCATGAGTAAAGTAAGCTGATGGCTCTAACTTTTGTGTCTGAGAGACGGAGTCAAAAGCTGCTTGTCGTAATACACTCGACGATGGATGATTGTGACACTTCAAACCGGTGGCAAGACTTGAGAAAATAGTCGATCAATTATCGGGAATTAGGACAGGAAATATCAGAATGTTGTCACAAACAGCAGTGTAGGAAATTATCAATTCATTTGTGTTTGGATTTCAGAACCGAACGTGCTGAAACGATTCACAACTACAAGCAGGAAAATAGAGAAATTCTTTTATCCCATTACCGATAATGAAGCGTGGGGATGTGCGATTGCCTACTTCTATTAAATTGCAAAGCAATCTGAATATCTGTTAATGTCATTAAACCGGGCGTTGATCGTCTTACAAAATAGCACCTTTCACTCTTCGATTGCTGACCTCTTGATGGATTGATACAAGCGAATGAGTTCCCGACTTCTAGTACTGTTGCTAATAATTTCGTTCATATTGAATACGGGATTTGTCGCAGGTAAAGAGAAGCATTTCGAGCAATTTGGAAATGTGCGAAAACTTCTCGATCAATTCTGTCTAAATTGCCATAGTCATGAGCAAAAGGAAGGGCAACTGGATTTACAGCGATTTGCGTCCTACCAGCATGTGCAGGCGGATTTAAAACCATGGCAGGCAATAATTTTGCAACTCGATTCTCATGAGATGCCTCCAAAGGACCTACCACAGCCTTCTGAAGCTCAGCGAAAAGAGTTGATCGATTGGACGAAAGAAACTCTACGGCTGGCAGCTCAGAAGAATTCAGGTGATCCCGGTTTCGTTCCGTTACACAGGCTCAGCAATACGGAATATGACAATACAATTCGTGATCTGACAGGAACTGATCTACGGCCTGCAAAAACTTTTCCAGCTGACGGAGCCGCAGGTGAAGGATTTACCAACGCGGCTGAAGCCTTATCGATGTCTCCGGCGATGATGTCCAAGTACATCCAGTCAGCAAAAGAAATCAGTCGCCACGCAGTTCTGCTACCCAATGGCTTTCGATTTTCCACTTCGACAACGAAGCGTGACTGGACGGACGAAAGCCTCGCGGAATTGCGGACGTTTTATCGTCAGTTCACCTACGAAGGAAGTTTGCCGCTCAAACCTTATATTGTAGCATTGAGTGACCATCGGGCTGATCTGCAAGCGAAAACAATGACCATCAATCAAGTTGCCAGAGAGCGAAATCTCAGCACCAAATATCTGGAATTTCTATGGGATGAGTTGAATACAGATCAGCCAGATTATCCGATGAATCATGTGATTGAACTTTGGTCCGAGTATGATGTTGATGGAATTGTTGACGAAGTTGCTAAGTCGTTCGATCGCCTTTGGGAATATCCTCGCATCGGGAGTTATGCCAATAAACTTCGTCAAAAGGCGAAAGACCCCGCTGTTCAAACCACCCAAACTCTTACAATCAATCACGACGCATTACCCGGACAATCAGATGTGACATTGTACTTGGAGTCGAGAAGTCTCAGTAATGATGAAACGATCATTCGCTTTACAAATCCACGATTTCAAAAAGAGGACGGCTCTGTACTCAAGCTACGGGACTATCCCCACTTCGGCTCTCGGTATGAAGTTAATCTTTCACAGATGTATTCCAATACTACAGCCTATCTTAATGCAGCAGTCGAAGCTGCAAACGACAGTAGTTTGACAAATGAAGAGCTGGCAAAAAAATACGAGATCAATTCAGAATGGTTGAGTCGCTGGATAACCAAGTTGAATGTGCAACCGATTGTCTCAGGTGCTAAGCCTGAAACTCCTGGTCGTATCGTTGTTCCCATTGAGATGACATTACTCGATGAACTGGCACCGAATTCTGATCATCAGATGATAAATGGTTGGCGACCGAAAGGAGCCGACTTGCCGATTGTCATTTCCAATGCTTCGGATAAAGCGGAACATATCCCCGGTCGCATTTCAGGACATATGATCGCTGCACATCCGATGCCGACGGAATTTGTCGCGACCGTCTGGAAAAGTCCAATCTCTGGCCGTGTTCGCATTTCTGGAAAAGTCGCTCACGCTCATCCCGCCTGCGGAAACGGTATTCGGTGGTGGATCGAATCCCAAATGGAACAACGTTCTGCTGTTTTACAGGAGGGGAATATTGATTTGGGAAAAGAGACTGTGCTGACTGCACAAGAAATTATGGTAAAGGAAGGAGATCAAATTCTTCTTGCTATCGCTGCAAGAGATGCAAGCCATGTCTGCGATCTGACTGAAGTTGCCTTTACCATTACCGAAATGGGGATCGAGGATCCGAGAGTCTGGGATCTGGCTGGTGACGTTGCCAATGACATTACACAAGGGAATCCCCATCCAGATCGATTGGGGAATGTTGCGGTTTGGGGTTTTGTTAGAGGGAGTACAAAGGATCGTCAACCTGGATCAGAAGCTGAACTCGACAGTAACAATCTTCTCGCAAAATGGCGGAATTCCGCATCGTCATCTATTAATCAAGCGGAAGCCAAAATCTTCGCCAATCAATTGCAATTATTATTAACCGGTGAGAGACCGGAAGAAACTGACGCCGTCAATCGGAAACTGTATGATCACTTCGTTTCATTCAACAGCCCCTTGCTGAGTGGACTCGACCTGCAAAAGATAAAAGCTCAGTTTCCGCAACAGTCTCAAACGACAACTCCTGAAAAGACAAGATTTGGGCTCGCTGCCGAAATGTTTGATGGTGCCGATCTGATACTTTCGACTGGCCGAATTGTATCCCTTCGATTACCTGCTGCGATCTTTCGCGATTATCAGTTCGTTGTCGATTGTCGATTGCAGGATGAAATTGATCCAACTCCTGTGCTGTTTCAAATTGAAATGGATGAATCAACTGAAGAACTCGTGTGGGAAGGAACTTCTCCGATCATCTTGTCTGATCAGGGTGATGCCCGGCAAAAGTTTTTAGCGGGGCTTGAAGAGTTCCGTCGTCTCTTTCCTCCGAACATCTGCTATCCACATATCATTCCGCTCGATGAAGTTGTTTGCCTGAAGACTTTTCATCGAGAAGATCAGCCGTTGATCGATTTGTTTTTGAACGACGATCAAACCGCTGAACTGGAACGATTGTGGGAGAAACATCGTTTTATTACAAAATTCCCCGTTGTCGAAAACGAATACCTGCCCTTGTTCATCGGTTTTGTGACGCAGGATCAACCAAAATCACTCGTTGAGTTTTACGAAAGCAAACGCCCCGAGTTTCAGGAGCGATCCGAAAGTTTTCTCGAAGAATTTAACTCAGCAGCTCCATCTCAATTGAAGCAACTCGAACAGTTTGCTTCGCGTGCGTATCGTCGTCCGTTGAGTGAATCGGAAAAAATGAGATTGCACAAGTTGTATGACTCGCTGCGTGAGAGAGGGGTTGAACATGAAGAAGCCTTTCGCAGTATGATTGCTCGCGTGCTGATGTCACCATCATTTTTGTTGCATGTTCGGCAGGGAGATCGGACAGAACCAAATATGAATACTCTGCCGCTTACGGAATGGGAACTTGCGAGCCGGTTGAGTTACTTCCTCTGGTCGTCGATTCCTGATGCGAAACTGTGTGAACTCGCAACTGCTGGAACATTGCATCAACCTGAAGTGCTCGCAGCTCAAACTCGCCGTATGCTCAATGATGATCGAGCTCGAGCGTTAGCTGTCGAATTTGGAACGCAGTGGATTCATGTACGCGGCTTTGATGCCTTCAATGAAAAGAACGAATCGCTATTCCCGACGTTCGATCAAGAACTGCGTGAGGCGATGAATGAAGAAGTGATCGAATTCTTCCACCATCTTTTTCGCACTAATTCGAATGCCGATGAAATTCTGAATGCCGATTACACGTTCGTTAACGCACGTCTGGCACAGCATTATGGCATTCCGAATGTGCAGGGCGAACAGTTACGACGCGTTGATGGCGTGAAACAGTTTGGACGAGGAGGAATTCTTGGTTTTGGTGCCGTACAGTCTAAGCAGGCGGGAGCATCTCGAACCAGTCCAATTTTGCGTGGTAACTGGGTTGTTGAAACGTTACTCGGTGAGAAGCTTCCATTGCCACCGCCAAATGTTCCTCAACTCCCCGAACAAGTTGCAGCCACCGAGGGACTGACGATGCGACAGATCAACGAACGACACGTCAATGACGAAGCCTGTGCGACCTGTCATCGTCGTATTGATCCGTTCGGATACTCTCTGGAAAATTACGACGCAATCGGTCGTTTGCGACATCGGGATTCCAATAATCTGCCAATCAATGCTCATGCATTACTGCGCAATGGTTCCGAGTTTGAAGGGATCGAGGGTTTGCGAAAGTATTTGCTCAATCACAAGCAACATATCATCACCCGTCTGTTTTGCCAACGCCTGTTGGGATATGCTTTAGGACGTGCCACGACCATTTCTGATCAGATATTAATTGACGAAATGACTCAACGACTCGACAGCGGCGGAGTTGCCGACGCTGTGACTCTCATCATCAACAGCCCACAGTTTCGTACCCTTCGTAATGCTGAAATTGGAGAACAACGATGACCATCTCAAGACGAACGATGCTTCACGGTCTCGGCGTTACGATGGCGTTGCCGTGGCTCGAATCAGTCTCCGTCTTTGGAGCCGAAAACAGGAGCAGTAACACAACTGCACCTGTCCGCCTGGCTTGTCTCTTCTCTGGAAATGGCTTCCATAGCGAAGAGTGGTGGGCTAAAGGAGAAGGCGAACAGATGCAACTTGGCAAAGTGCTGGAGTCGCTGCATCCGTTTCGAGAAAAAATGCTGTTTCTACGAGGACTCTACAATGAAGAAGCCCGTATTGGAGGCATACACAGCTGTCAAACCGGGAACCTGCTTACTGGTGCTCATCTGGCAGATGGTGGCGAGATCCGTTCAGGCATCAGTATGGATCAAGTCGTGGCCAAACATTACGCCGGTCAAACCAAAGTCGATAGTCTGGTTTTGGGATGTGAACACTCCATTGCTGCCCTGCATAAAAACTATTCGATGATCTACAGTTCGCATATTTCGTGGAGTTCCGACACCACACCAACACCGCTCGAACTTTACCCGGCTCTCGCCTTTGATCGATTGTTTAGAAATGAAATCAGTCGTACAGATGAGAGTGTAATAGATGCAGTGCTTGATGATGCAAAGGAGTTGCAACGGCAAATCAGCAAATCAGACACTCAGCGACTCGCCGAGTACCTGGAATCGGTCCGAGAAGTTGAACGCCGTATTGATAGTGCTGGAAAAGAACGCCGATTACAAGGTTGGCGTCCAACACTAACTACTCCCAATATTGCCCGCCCTGCCGATGGCATCCCTCAGGATATCGATGAACACATGCGGTTGATGTGTGATATCCTCATACTGGCGTTTCGAACGGATACGACGCGGGTTTGTACGCTAAAACTGAACAATGACCATTCCTCGTTACGATTTCCGAATCTCGTTTCAGATCGAGGACCGACACAGGGAATTGACTATATGATTCACCATTTACTCTCACATACCAATAACGGTGACTGGCTGAAGGTGAATCAATTCTTCGTCGAACAACTCGCTTACATCGCTGGCAAGCTTGACAGCATTCAAGAAGGGGAACGAACGCTCCTCGACAATTCAATGATCCTCTATCTCTCCAGCATGATGACCGGTAATCACAATAACGATCAACTTCCCGTAGTGATACTCGGCAGCGGTGGCGGTCAGATGAAGACCGGTCGAATTCTCGATTACATGGGTCAACCTAATCGAAAAATGTGCAGCCTTTATCTCTCCATGATGGACAAATGTGGCGTTAAACTTGATCGTTTCGGCGACTCCAATCAGCGCTTGAATGAAGTATGAGTTCCCCTCCGGTACGACGAATGTGATCTGTGATCCAAAATGCGATGAAAAGAAATTAGCATAGTTGATGAGAATTACTAACTCGCAGTTGAACACTTAGGTGCCGAGGATTCCGTACATTTGAGGCGAACGAAGCATGTTTCAATTCCGATCGTGAACGAACTAGAGCTTCGAGGACAGCAATGAACGATTCGTTGTGCTTGGCACAGCATTGTGTGAGCTGGTCGAAGAATTGTAGAAACTTTTCTGGACGAGTGGAGACCTGACGAGCGAGCAGGACATCGCCCTGCTGGTTTCTTAACAAAATGGTCAGTTGCCGTGCTTGTTGATCGATACCGAGAAATAGTGAGTGTGATTTCCCAGCCACAGGGAGATCACAATTCCCACTCAAAGCAACTCTTTCATCGATATCAAAGAGGTCAAGACCACTCATATCGCAAGAAGCGAAAGAGGCTACGATCCAGGCAAGAAAACCAAAGGCCGCAAGCGACACGTCATTGTTGATACCTTGGGAATGATTCTCGCTCTGGTCGTTCATGCCGCTGATGAACAGGATTACAATGGAGCCCCGCTTGTGTTGTCCGCTTTGTGGAAAAAGATGAGACGGCTCAAAGTCATCTTTGCTGACGCCATCTATGGTTATAAGAACTTGCCGGAATTCATGGAATCAACGCTCGGCTTTGCCATTCAAATCGTTTAGCGACCGGCTGATCAGCCCAGAGGGCAGTTTTCAATTCAGAAAAAGCGATGGATCGTCGATAGGACATTCGTCTGGCTGGGATTGTACCGACGACACAGCAAGCACTACGAACTCAATCCGGAAACAAGCGTGGCACTAATCCAGATCAGCATGATTCAAGTGATGCTCAACCGACTGGATAATTCATAATCACGAATTAGAAAACTGCTTCTCAGAGGCGAATGAACTTGGCTGCATTATTGCGAATTGATTTGGCCTGCCAAGGGGCAATCAGACTTCACATGCAGAATTGATTGTTCTGCACGTGGGGTCTGTTAAACTCTTATAGAATTCTAACTCTTCATTCCATTTCAATCAGAACTATAAATTCAGATGAATTTCCCTCAGCCCGTTGAACGTGTCGTTAATTTACTTGACCCCGCAGCGAATCAGATTCTGAATATGTCGGTTGAAGAGGCCATCGCCCGTCTCGGAACGGGCGATATTCAACAGGTCAGGGAGATTGATGGGCATTTCGCTTTGTTACACAAGGATGGTCAACTCATTCGGATGGCTAGATCGCTGGGACGACCGCTACGGTATTTCCTGGCCAAGCGTGCTGAAGGGCCTTGTCTAATTGTTGCTGAAAGAATCGATGAAATTGCTCAGTTTCTGAAGGAAGAGAGACTGGGAGATCAGTTTCATCCTTCCTATACCCGAATGGTACCTGCTCACCACATTACAGAATTGAAACTGATCGGCTGTCCCGATCCAAACCCTGTCAATCGACGGTTCTTTGCTCCTGAGAGAAATCGGCTGAAGTCAAACCTTGACCAGATCGGGACACAATACATCGGACAATTGACTACGGAATGCGAGAAGTGGCTCGATTCGATTCCCTCTGAAACCCCCATCGGCGTTCTCTTCTCAGGTGGAATTGACAGTGGTTCTTTATTCCTGGTGATATACCATCTTCTCCTCAAACGAGGAGAAGCTCCGCAACGACTCAAAGCATTTACTCTCTCTATTGATGGTCAAGGGACCGACGAACAGCAGGCGATCAACTTTCTGAAGCAGTTGGATTTGTCACTCTTTCTGGAAACGGTCAACGTGCCTCTTTCTGCGATTGATTTCAAGGAAGCGATTCGCGTAGTGGAAGATTACAAACCGCTTGATATTCAAGCAGCTGCGATGGGATATGCACTCTGTCGCGGAATCCGGGAACAGTATCCGGACTGGGAATATCTGATCGATGGTGATGGTGGAGACGAGAACCTGAAGGATTATCCCATCGAAGAGAATCCAGAGCTGACCATTCGCAGCGTCCTCAACAACACGATGTTGTATCAGGAAGGTTGGGGAGTGGACGCTGTGAAGCATTCGCTCACATATTCAGGTGGGCAGAGCAGAGGACACATTCGCTCTTGGGCTCCGGCACGACAACTTGGGTTTACTGGGTTTAGCCCCTACGCATTACCCAATGTGATTGAAGTCGCTGAAGGGATTCCTTTCATTGAATTGACTGATTGGGACCATGAGAAGCTCTACGCACTCAAGGGAGAAATCGTCAGCCGAGGAGTCAAAGCTGTCACTGGTTATGAGATGCCTGTCTTCGAGAAGCGGCGTTTCCAGCAGGGAGCGACAACAGAATCCGGTTTTACTCAAATCTTCCCACAAGAAGAACTCGTCTACCGACAAGAGTTTCAGTCGATCTATGGTTGAGCCATTCCCGGTTTATAGCAACGAACAGATTCTCAGCGTTCGTCCAGAGCGGAATCAGCTGGCTTCTGACCGCCCCTATGCTTTCCTGGTGGAGCAGGAGCATTCTGCCCACGGACAGACCGTTGACGTTGCCACATTGTTTCTAACGAATGCAGAATGCCCATTTCGCTGCCTGATGTGTGATCTCTGGAAGAACACCTTGCCTCGTAGCGAACCCCCTGGGGAAATCCCAGAGCAGATTCGTTTTGCTCTCTCTCAGTTACCACCTGCCAACCAAATTAAGCTCTACAACAGCGGTAATTTTTTTGATCCCAAAGCGATTGCCTTCGATCACTATGAAAAGATCGCTGCGCTGGTTCGAGATTTTGATACCGTGATTGTTGAAAATCATCCCAAGCTGTGCGGTGATTCCTGTCTGGAATTTCGTGACCTGATTCACCCAGCACAGTTAGAAGTCGCGATCGGTCTGGAGACCTGCCATCCTGAATTGCTTGCTTCATTGAATAAGGGAATGACACTCCGAGACTACGAAAAGGCGGCCAGATTCCTTCTCTCAGAAGGCATCTCTCTGCGGACGTTTATTCTACTCAAGCCACCTTTCCTAAACGAAGAAGAAGGCATCACGTGGGCCCTAAAATCAATGGAATATGCGTTCGATCTCGGTGTCAATTGCTGTTCGCTCGTACCCACCAGAGGGGGCAATGGCATAATGGAACAGCTTCATTTACAAGGCAAATACTCACCACCACTTGGTTCTTCTTTGGAATTCGTTCTTGAGCTGGGGGTCTCCATGCATCGTGGACGCGTCTTCATGGATACCTGGGATGTCGAGAAGTTTTTCCATTGTGCCCATTGTCGCCAAAGCAGAATCGACCGGCTCAAACAGATGAATTTGCAGCAAACGGTATTGCCTGCCATCGAGTGTGAAGTATGTCGCCAGTCCCCCGCGCATTCGGCAGACGCATCGTGACGATGAGTAATATCAGCGAAGATTATGAGGTTGCTTTACTCGGGGCTGGTTTTGGAGCCAGCCTGCTCGCTGCGATTCTGTCCAAACAGGGCCGACGTGTTTGCCTGATTGACTCAAGCAGACATCCTCGCTTTACGATTGGAGAATCATCGACCCCTGCGGCGGACTTTATTCTGAGTGACCTCTGTGCACGATATGAACTGAAGGAACTCATGCCACTCACGCAATACGGTTCCTGGCGAGAGAAATACCCTGAGGTCCGTTGCGGCTGTAAACGTGGCTTCAGCTACTTATGGCATGGAGTAGGGAACGAATACCGAGCGACTACTGATCATGAACATGAGTTACTGGTTGCAGCGAACAGCAGCCAGCAGGTCGCAGATACACAGTGGTACCGTCCACATGTTGATCAGTTTCTTTGTCAGTACGCTCAGGAATGCGGTAGCAAATATTACTCTGAAAGTACAATACAGGAGATATCTCGAGGATCAAACAAATCCTGGACTGTGGGTTTGAATCATATCGATCAAAGCTTACAGATTCACACCCCGTTTTTGATCGACGCAACGGGACCAGCCGCTGTAATGCTGAAACATTTACAGATTGAGGATATTAGTAATCAACTTAAGACTTGCACTGTTGCGACTTACTCTCACTATGAGAATGTTCCACTTGTCACGGACTGGTTGCAAGGGTACGGAAACAGACAGGAGGACTTCCCCTATCCTGTGGACGACGCAGCTGTTCATCATCTCTTCGCTGATGGTTGGCTCTGGCAACTCCGTTTTACAGATGGTCTGACCAGCCTCGGTTTTGTGCAACCAGTGAGTAAATCCGGCAGAGAAAATCAAGATATTCCCTCAGGTCATTGGGAAAAGATGATCAAAAGACGCCCCGTGCTGAAGTCGATTCTGGGAGATGCGCGATTGGCATCGTTTCCTGGCAAAGTCTTTCACTCCGGGCAACTCCAGAGGTTATACCAGCAGGCAGCGGGTGATGGTTGGGCTGCGTTGCCTTTTACCGTTGGATTTGTCGATCCCCTGCATAGCACTGGGATCGCACATACTTTGTCAGCCGTACAAAAATTAGCTCAAGGGTTTGAGTCGAGGGCGATGCCTCAGTTGGAGTTCCTCATGTCATACTCTGATCAACTGATTCACGAACTGATACATGTGGATCGGCTGGTTTCACTTTGTTACGAAAACCTCAGTTCCTTCAACCGCTTTTCGGCTGCGACGATGCTTTACTTTGCAGCAGCAACAACATTCGAAAAGCAATTTCACTCTACGGAAAACTCTTTTCTGTGTGCGGAGAATCAAGATTTTGTAGAGAGAATATCGCGAGTCGAAATTCTCTCTCAACAGACCGCTTCCCAATCAACCGCTCCAGCAACTGATGAAGAATTGGCCGAGCTTTTCTCTTTGGGAGTCCAGGAGGCAATTCAACCTTTCAATCATGTCGGTTTGTTCTCACCTCAGATTCAGAATATGTACCACCACACCGTTGCCCAGAAATCAGCTCACGACTGATATTCCTTCAAGTTTTCTGTGAGATCAGGTCGAAGACCTAGACGCATCGTGATGTCACGATAATATTATTGAATGAGTAAGCGATCCATGAAAAAGAGCCTCCGGTACAACGAATGTGATCTGTGATCCTAAATACGATAACCAGACAATACCAAAGTCAGTGAGATGTACCAATCTAACGTTTCAGGCTCGGACGCCGATAAATTCATTTATATAAAGCGGGGTGAGAACATTGAAGTATGAGAAAATTCGCACATCAGAAGCTGTCGAACGCTATGGATTGACTGCTCAAGCCATCTTCCGATCAAACGACTTAATCAATCCACCAACGTATTGTCGGACCTCAATCTGATCGATGGAAATAGTCGTTACTTCATCGGGCTCCTCAAGAATCGGCGGCAGATGATCCTGCTCCATGCGGCTTCTTTTATGTTGTAATAACTCGTAAATTCGTTCGTGAGATAATCGAGATGCTTCTTGCCAGACACGATGAACTTATTGAGACACTCCAGCTTGATCGTCTCGATAAACCGCTCACACCGACCATTCAGGTTCGGAGATGCTTTCGGTAAGGGATTTGTTTTCATCCCCGCGGCTTCTACGGTTTCACGAAACTTTTTCGTGTATTTCGTATCTCGATCGTGAATAAGGATCGCAGGAGGCTTCTCACGATCCCTGGTCTGCTCAGTAAACATCTTCGTTTGCCGGCAGACCCAGGCCGAATTCGGTCTGTAAGTCGATTCTGTCACGATCGCTTCCCGAGTTTGCAGATTCAAAAACACCATCACATACAGATCGCGGATCCCGCGTGCGGTTATCGACTTGACTGAAAAGAAGTCACTGGCCCACAGTGTTTCTCCATGTCGATTCAGGAACTCCGTCCACGAATCTGAAGTCCGATCTGGTCCCGGCTGGATCTCTTCTTCCTTGAGGATATTCCGAACAGTCTGACGGCTGATATTTTTGATCCCGAGTTTTCGCAATTCCCCGATGATTCTCGTGTAGCCGAATCCGGTTGTCTTGGCGATCTCGATCACGAGTTCCCTCAGCTCACGAGGCTTCCGTTGGCCGCCTTTGGGATTCTTATTCTTGGACTTACTCCCCTTCTCCTCCCGCAACCACCGAAAGAATGTGGTTGGGGAGACAATCGTGATCAACTCCTCGATTGCTCTCCCGATCCCCTAGCCCAGTTTGATGAGTTTCTGGCGTTCGCCTGCCGTCGTATGAATCTGACCAGGGATTCGAGCCCTCAAAATCTGATTCTCGGCCTTCAGATATTCCACATACTTGGCGAGCTCCCGATCGGTTGCAGAAGCAATCAATGCGAGCAGTGGGTGGAAAATCTTGGCCATTTCGGTATTGTCCTTAAATCATATTCTGCAGAGTACAACACATTCGTAGTACAGCACTTTGGGGGCGAGATTTTACGCAGATTGGGGCAGAATTTGAAATGGTCATACGAGTGGAATTTGAGGATTCTGAGAGCCACATTCAGTCTCTTAAAATTCGAAAGATTGTCGCGAAAGACATTTAGTATTCGAGACTTTTGAAGTACGAAGCGATTTGTGAATTCACAGAAATGTACTTTATAAACTTTCGATGCCGACTAAGAATCGCGAAAGCGGCGAAAGTGTTTTTTAGCTCTAAACTGTTTACCCATAAGGTCTTAGTGCCACAGACACATGACACCCAAGGACTTGCTAAAAGATTAAACATCGGACTTCGGAACCGAAGGAATCGCAAGCATGACTGCAGTTTGCAGATTACTGTAGCTCTTTTTCGATGGTTCGAGCTCTATTATTTCCAGTCAATCACCCGCTACACATTCATGGATACGGCAGTAGATTCGCTAACTCTTCGCGAGATCAGTGCTGACTGTCATCACATCAATTGATTGCGGAACAGCAAAGCGAAACCGAGAAAGGCTAGAAAGCCAATCACATCGGTCACCGTGGTCAGGATAATGCTAGCGCACTGAGCCGGATCGAGGCGAAGGGATTTCATGATCAGGGGAATCGATGCGCCTGCCATACCGGCGAACAACAAATTGACGAGCATCCCCAATCCGACGACCAGTCCCAATGTCGGGTTGCCATACAATAGCCAGGCGAGTATTCCAGTAACCAGCCCGGTTACGGCACCATTGGTCGCCCCCAGAACGGTTTCCTTCAACACGAGTTGTTTGCGGCGATGCGAGGGAATTTCACGCATGACCAATCCACGCATTACAATCGCCAGCGACTGCGCACCGGCGTTCCCGCCCTGGCCGGCGACCACGGGTAGGAAAACAGCCAGCACTGTGATCTTGGCGATTAGCCCTTCAAACATCGCTATAACGGCAGCTGCCATAAACGCGGTGACAAGATTGACGTGTAGCCACGGCAGGCGTTTGCGCAGGGAAAATGAAATTGGCGAGAACGGCCGTTCGTCAGTGTCGACGCCGACCATCCTCAGCAAATCCTCACTAACATCCTGTTGCAGCTCCTGCATCAGGTCCTGTCCACGAACGATCCCGAGGATATGTCCCTGCCCGTCGACGACCGGCACCGCGAAGTATTTTCGCCGCGCCAACTCGGCAGCCGCTTCTTCCTGTGACGTGAAACCGTCCAGGGCAAAAATCTCGCTACGCATCAGATCATGAATTGGCTGCTCAGGCGAGGCCAGCAGAAGTCCGTACATGTTCAGCACACCTACCAACCGATCGGCTTCGCCAACCACGTACACATAAGAAGCCGGCGGTTGCTTCTTTGCCAACAAACGCAGCTTCCGTGTCACATCCTGTACCTTTGTGTCCTGATGAAATGACAGGAACTGTCGGGTCATGATCCTTCCGATGCTGTCTTCCGGATATTCAAGCTGCTCCTTGAGCTCAAAACGAAGCTGATCCGTCAGATGCGGCACGATTCGCTCGCGATCCTCGACGTTGAGCTGCGCCAGAAGAGACACCACCCGCTTGGCGTCCAACTTTTTCAGAACGGCTTTTATCAACTCCGGCGTCGCAGTTTGCAGCAACGCCGCCGCGAAACTCACCTGAAGATGTGGAACAATCTTCGCCGCGACACTCGGCGGCATCAGGTTCATCACCTCCTGTGCGTCGGGTACCGACATCGCTTCAAGCACCTGTGCCGCAACTGTGGAGTCACGTTCCACATATGTTCGTAATAAGGGCAGCAACGGCGTGCGTTCAGCCATAGCGTATCCAATCAGTATCAGTGGGCTTATAAAGTTTCAGAAAAGTGTAACGCTGTTTTAGGTATTCTCTCAGATGGGAGCGTCAGGTGATTTCCAAGCCAAGATGGAGGAGTTCGGCATAGCGATTATGCGAGAGAGTGGCCCATAGCATGAAAATGAATATATCGAGAAGTTTGAGATGCGTCGAGGGGCGTTCCAGCTTGTTTGGACTTACCAACGAATGAAATGATGGGCAGTTAGCACGTATTAAGCTCACGGCTAAGGCTCCGAACATTTCACTTACATGAAGCAAGTTGCGAGCATTGAAATGCGAGAGAATATTTCTATCAGAAGTTGGCAAAAAGCTATTGAACGGCCGCTCAGGCCAAATTCCGCTCAAACAACTTGATCAATCAGCCGGCGTATTTTTTGACTTCAATCTGAGCAATGGAAATTCTCGCAATTTCACCAGGCGCCTAAGAAAGTTCGGCGACAGCCGCCCGAGAGGCAAATGCTTGTTTATTCCTGATTTGAAATGCAATACAAATGATCGACGGTGCGTATATAAATGCGACCGTCTGCGAACGCAGGCGTACCCCATGCCTGTTGTTCGAGTTCGTTTACAGTAACTACGTTAAGTTCATCACCAGCGGCAATAACGTGCGTGTTACCGTCGGAATCCATCGCATAGAGATGTTTGCCGTCGGACCACGGAGAAGCCCAAAATGCACTGGCTCCGCGGACGCGGCTTTCATATTCCAATCGGCCCGTTTCGATATCAACACAACGAACGATTCCAAGACGACGTTCGAAGAAATATAAGTTGCCACCACAGTGAGTGGGCGACGCCATTTGGATGCCGGAATTATCTATCCTCCACTGCACGAATTCATTACTTAGACCATCATCGGCTGGAGTGATATCGCCGCTTCCGCCGGGTTTGATTGCGTACAACCGCCCACCGCCGTCATCTTCGCCACCCCGATTACGAAACTCATTGCCGATATAGAGTCGATCACCGATTGCAATTGGCGTCGCAGACGAACGTCCTTTGTTCATGTCCAGTTTCCATAGTAACTTCCCGGTCTTGGGATCGTGAGAATGATAAATCATGCCACCGACAATCAATTCGTTCCGCAGCGAGTTCTTCCAGACTAACGGACTACTATACTGCGACGACTCTTCACGTTTGACTCGCCAGATTTCCTCCCCCGAAGTTGACTCTAAGGCCACGAGGAAGGATTGTTCTTGATTGTCAACCTGAATAAACAGACGATTGTCGAGGAGCGTGGGTGAGCTTGAAGTGCCCCATCCTGCTCGCATTTCGTATACACCCAGATCTTTTTGCCACTTGAGATTTCCTTCCATATCGAGACAGTAAACTCCGTTCATGCCGAAGTATGCATAAATGCGTTTTCCGTCGGTCACAGGTGTTTCGGTCGCGTAAGTGTTAGTACTGTGTCGAGGGATGGGAGGTTTGCTCTCCTTGACACTCTTTCGCCAAACCGTTTTGCCGCTATCCGCGTCAATGCAAATGACCTGATACTGATAGACAAAATTTACTAAATCGTTGCGATTGCGTCCGTAGCCCCCATCATTCGACTCTGGTCGTGTCGCGTCTTTGCTGGACGGATCGGATGGAACGGCGGCGGTCATGTAAATGCGACCTTCCCAAACGATCGGCTGGGACCATCCTTCGCCTGCGAGAGGAATCTTCCAGCGAATATTGTTTTTATTTCCGCCCACATCTGACCAGGTCACTGGCAATGGGGATGACGACAATGCATTCGAGTCCGCACCGCGGAATTGAGGATAATTTTCAGCACTGCAAACTTGAGTAATTACCAGCAGCATCAAAGAATTCAGAAGCAAGTTAGTTTTCAATTTGGGAACTCCTCAAATGATCACATTATCATTGTAATCGAGTGCAAAAGATTCACTTCGCGAACTTTATCTGCGATTGACTATTGAATCATTTTATAGAATCCGATCCGATTGACGACCCGAAATTTACAGTAATTGTGCATGTCGATCGATACCGGGAAAGAGCAATACGATACTCAAGTGAGAAGGAGTCAGTGTGATTCCCGGCAATTGCGAATCACTCCTTCATTGACATTAAATGGTGTTTAATTAATTCACTCTTGAGAAATTCCAAAATAAGGAGCAGGTAAACGTTTGAGTGCATCCGTATGCCTGACTTGTATGATTTGGCTCTCATATGCTGATTTTAATTTTCAAGAGTCTGTCATATTGGGGAGTTCTGACTAATATAAAGTAATTAAATGTTGCTCCGTTAGATAAAGGAAGTCTCTCCATTCGAATCAATTTGAAGCGGCGAAATTTGCAAGGAGAATTGATGGACGATCCCAGTCTGGGTCCTGCAGAACATGCCCTGGCCTTGCAAGGCTTGGCGCGGATCAATCGCGTGACTCAAAGCACGCGTGTTCTGTGGCAGAGTTTAGCCTCGCTCTCTCAGGAAACGAAAGAACCACTGTCCGTATTGGATGTCGCTTGCGGTGGGGGAGACGTTCTGCTGAATCTGGCAAAAAAGGGGCATGCAACCGGTTGCAACATCAAGTGGATTGCCTGCGATTTGAGTCCGACTGCCATTAGTACGACGGTCCGTCAGTTTAATGCTGCTCATATTCCAATTGAAACTCACATTCAAAATGCCCTGGAACCGAATAATACACTCCAGGCTGATGTGGTTTTCTGCTCATTATTCTTACATCATTTGCCGGAAGAGCACGCTGTTGAGTTACTAAAGAGCATGGCCTCCAGAGCAAGGCGACTGGTTCTGGTGAGTGACCTCCGTCGTAGCCGATGGGGTTATCAGCTGGCCTGGTGGGGTACACGCCTTTTGTCCCGTTCGAAGATTGTTCATGTGGATGGTCCTCGATCTGTTGAAGCGGCTTTCACGGAACAGGAAGTCAAATCACTGGCTCAGCAAGCTGGACTCAATGATGCGAAAATAAATCGATTCTGGCCCGAACGTTTTTTACTCGAGTGGAAGGTTTCTGTTTGAACCAATCCATAGCACATATTTCTAAGACGACAGCAGCGACACAGTTGTGGGATGCAGTTGTCATTGGGGGGGGACCGGCTGGAGCGACATCTGCTTTTCTACTCGCGCACCAGGGATTTAAAGTTTTAATTGTCGAAAAGAAAACGTTTCCCCGGGCTAAGGTGTGTGGGTGCTGTTTGAGCGGGCGAGCTGTCAGGCAGCTTGAACATCTGGGGCTGTCTGATGTATTGAGCCGGGCAATTCCTTTGAAGTCATTCGTCCTGAAATCGGCTGAAAAATTTGTGCAGTTACCAACCGATGGGGGAGTCGTCCTTTCGCGGTCTGAACTCGATTACAATTTGCTGCAAAAAGCGGTCGCTGCCGGGGCTAATTTGATCCAGGGAAGCATGGCACACCTGGGACAAATGAGCGATCAATCTCGGATCATAAAGCTGCAATCTCCTGAGGAAACAGTCTCTTTGGAAGCGAAACTTGTTCTCTGTTGCTGTGGATTAGGAGAGATTCCCCATGATTCCGATGAAGAATTTCCAAGCGTCATCAAAAGGAATTCGAAGATTGGCGTCGCGGCTGTTGTGGACTCTGGGAACTGGATTGAAAGTCAGACAATCGAGATGATTGTCGATCATTCTGGATATGTGGGACTGGTTCAACTCGAAGATGGAAAATTGAATCTTGCCGCTGCGTTGAATCGCGCTATGATCAAGCAGGCAGGCGGAGTAACGCAAGTCATCTGCGGGATGCTGGAGCGGACGGGGTTTGATTCGAGATTGAAGTTGATCGATCCGCAATGGCAGGGCACCTTGCCGATGACTAGACAAATGCGATGTCCTGCATCCCCTCGAACATTTTTACTAGGAGATGCTGCAGGTTATGTCGAACCGTTTACTGGAGAAGGCATGGCCTGGGCATTTGAATCCGCCGAACTGGTTCAATCCCTGGCCGGTCAAGCGATTCATAATTGGCAACCGCAACTTGTTCAGGACTGGAATTTCCATTACCAGAAGTTGGTCAGAAAACGGCAGTTCACCTGCAAATTTCTTAAACGAATGCTCGATACTCCCTGGTTGATTCAACCGGCAATCCATCTCCTCAACATCGCCCCACAAATTTCCCGCCCCTTTATCCGGTCTATCCACGGATAGAATGAACGAACTCATCCCGAGCATACTCCAAGAAAGTACTGATGAAAATAATTGCGATTGGAACGGCGACTCCAAAGCATGTCGCCACAATGGAAGACCGGTTTCAAATCTCTCAGAAAATGTATCGCGGCACCGATAAAGAGCGTCGTGTGCTGCCTAAGTTATATGAAAAATCGCGGGTTCAGCAGCGACACAGTTGCATTTTGGATTCATCCAGTGGCGACTTAATGAAAAGACAAAATCTCTATGAATCCGTGGAGGAGCAACCTGATTATAAGGGGCCTGATACGTTAAAGCGGATGCAGGCTTATCAGGAACATGCAACTGTGCTGGCTGTTCAAGCTTGTCAGCAGGCACTCGCTCAGGCCAATCTGGCGGCCGATCGAATTACTGATCTCGTCACTGTTTCCTGCAGTGGTTTTCATGCACCGGGATTTGATCTCGATCTGATTGAACAGCTGCCTTTGAATCGTTTTACCTCAAGAACACATGTCGGCTTCATGGGCTGCCATGGCGGCCTGAATGGTTTAAGGGCTGCAACTGCCTATACAAAAGCAAATCCGGCCGCAGCAGTGCTCCTGTGTGCAACGGAGTTGTGCACCCTCCACTATCAGTATGAAGGAGGAGCCGATCAGATTGTGGCCAACGCGTTGTTTGCCGATGGGGCGATGGCGCTGGTTGGATTTCCAAACTCATCCATTCATTCAACTGAAACCGGTTGGCGGGTCGCTGCCTCAACATCGTATGTCATTCCTGATTCTGCAGAAATGATGACTTGGTCGATCGGGAATCATGGATTTGAAATGACACTCTCTTCTGCATTACCGCAACTGATTCATGACCAGATCAGACCCTGGCTCAGTCAATGGCTTGCCACGCACGATCTCTCGATTGAGGAAATTCGTGGCTGGGCTGTCCACCCTGGTGGACCGAGGATCCTGACCGCCTTCCATGAAGCAGTCGACTTGCCAGCAGACGCATTGCGGCATTCCTACAACGTCCTGCAAAATTACGGGAACATGAGTTCAGCGACTGTATTCTTCATTCTCCAGCAAATGATGCAGGAAGAGAATCATCTTCCATGCGTCGCTTTGGGATTTGGTCCGGGCATCACTGTTGAAGCAGCATTATTAAAACGCAATTAGGGAAATGTATTGAGAATGCGTTTATTATTGATCGCGGGTAACACCATAATTCAACTTCGAATTCTCAATCGAGAGCAGGACTTGGGACCTCTAATAACTCAGAACTCGAATATTTTCAGAGGTTGCTGCCGTATTGCTTGTCGTGCAGGTTAATCGATACTGAGCTAAAGCATGGTAATCATTCTGTTGGAAAGAGTGAGTGTAATTTCAAGTTGTAATAAAATCACAATTTCTATTTGATGCAACTTTTCATCGATAATCAAAGGAGATTGCACGGTTTCACGTCTGAGAAACTTGTTTCAAACACGAGTGACATGATATCTATTCCGTGGAAGCGGTTATAGACTTACCCGAGCCTTGGGTTTGGGCAAAACGGTAGACATGCCACCGTCGACTGAGATTACCTGACCATTAACCCATTTGTTTTCTTCATTCAGCAGCCAGCTAATGCATGAAGAAATATACTGCGGTTCCCCCAATGTCCCGAGAGGATTCATCAATTCTGAAATTTGTCGAGATTGATCATTTTCCCAAATTTGCCGAGTCATTTCTGTAACGGTAAATCCTGGAGCGACACAATTGACTCGGATGTTTCGATTTGAATAACTGGCTGCGGCTGAGCGTGCCAATCCAGCAACCCCCGCTTTAGCAGCGGCTATAGCTTCGTGGTTTGACATCCCAATTTCAGCTGCCACAGAACTTACAAACACGATCGCTCCCCCACTCTTCTGCATCGGCTTCAAAGAAGCTTTTAACACATGAAAGCAAGAGTTCAGATTCACATTGATAACATTCTGCCAATCTTCAAATGACGTTTGACCACAGTTATTCAGATACAAACTGCCAATCAAATTCACGACTCCGTCCAGTTTTCCATATTCTTCTACAGTGAATGAAACCGCAGATTGGAACGTTTCCGGTTGGGATAGATCGATAATGTAAGTTGGGATGCCAAATTCAGCTGCAAGTTGCTCCAATTTATTGCGATCCCGACCAGCCGCCACGACATTACGTCCACAGCCGACAAGATTTTTAATCAGTGACTTCGCTATTGTGCTTGTCGCTCCGAAAACGAGAATACTCATGAATCATACTTTATAATGTGAAGGTGAATTGAATTTATTGTCCTTGCGATGAGTCTAAAACCCTCGCCTTCAGGC
>DEML01000120.1:75655-128680 GCA_002359185.1 Planctomycetaceae bacterium UBA2671 | reverse complement strand
GGACTTCAGTCCGAAGCTCACGGCCAAAAAACCTATCGGCTTCAGCCGGTAGTAATTCAGTTGACTATAGCCCTAATTACGACTCAACCAACTTTCTGATAAAAAGTTTTCTTCTCATTCAACATCACACACTGCCGAGGAAGGTACATTTTGACTCATCAAATGACTCCAAGTGGAAACAAGCCATAAACCAATAATTACGATGCAAGAGCCCCAATACAGATACAGTCCAGCCCAGCTTTCAAATCGAGAATGTCCCGTAAACGTCTGCAGCAGACCAAAGCCAGTAAACGCGATAACAAACGCAAGTCCTGTTTGAACCAGCATCGTCCTGGTTCTCGTCTCATGACCGAAACGCTCTGATAGCCATGAAATCAGCGGTAATATTTGAATTGCATGTAGCGGAATACCATGCGGATATTTAAGCACACCACGTGTGCCATATGTTTCGGGAGCTCTATCAATCGACAACTGGTGGTAGCCAATTCCAAGTATGAGGAAACCGATCAGGCATCCAGCCAGCAATAAACTCATTCCACCACGGACGGCCAACTTCATGTCGGCCGGGACAGTCAAACGACCAAACGAGCGAAACGTCAGATCGGCAATCACAATCACGCTGATCGTTACCAGGAGTTCCGTAAAGAATTGTATAGATGAGTTTAAAGCAGAATTGGTATTAAAATGTGAAGGCTCAGATCGCCATGTCTGCACTGTAATCAACAAGACCTCAATGACAAGAAATATCCCGATGAGCCTAAAGCTGAAAAGATCGCGTTTTTTTGCCTGAAGCAGTCCAGCAACCCACGACAATGAGAGGAGCGTTACTCCAGTTGAGATACCGAACAAAATCGGTTTACGCCAAGAGAGCGTACCACTCCAGGAACCCCCATCCACAAGAAATACGAAAACATGAAAGCAACCAATGAGTATCAGAAACAGACCACTATCGATTACGAATCTCACTGCGGAACTGTGCTGGTTCTGTATCCCGTTCATGTCCAGTCCTGAGGATGGGAAGAAAAATTATTTCTGAGCACATGTACTCTATGTTAGTGAAACATTAGACAATCCCAAGTTTTGAAAAAATGGAATTTGTCACTTAATGTCCAGAACATGAGACTTCAATATTCTACAATCGATGATTCCCCATTGAGCGGAATCATTATTGCTGGATTCCGACTGCAGCCTGTTATTGTCCGATAATTTTGCCCTGGTTTAACCAACTCGCATTTAATGAGTAATATTGATTCTCCTAAGGGATTTAATGGATTCTTTACTTGGGGAATCGCATGTCCCTACCGGTGAACTGACGAAAGCACCTTATAATGGTCCTGCGTACGTTGGTAAATTTTTACTGCATTCCTCTCGAATTGCAGGGCCGGGAATTCCACTTGCTCACAGTCCAGTCGATCAACGAGCTACAGAATTTTCCTTTGGAAGTCATCACCGAGGTTTCATCAACTTTGCTTTCGTCGATGGCCATGTCCAGTCTGTCAATACTCAGCTGAGCAGTCGATTAGCTGGTCATCTTGCCAATCGTCACGATGGTCAAACGATTGGTGAATTTTAGCCGTGAATAACAAACCTTTTTCAACTCATTATTTCATAACTCGAAATTTCCTGGCCACATTAATTATCTTATTCGCTGTATGTGGCTGTAGTTCAGATCGAATTCCGACTTATCCGTGTCGCGGAAGAGTTCAATTCGAAGGTGGAGAGTTGGTTAAAACTGGAGTGATTGAACTTGAGTCAATCGAACATGGAACAACCGCCACCGGGAAGATTTCACCAGATGGTACTTTTGTTCTAGGCACTTATCGGGAAGACGATGGTGCGGTCGCTGGTGAACACAGGGTGATCGTCATTCAAATGGTGATGAATGATGGAGTCATACAACATACCCAGGATCACGGCGAAGCCGTTCCATCCCGTTACTCAAGTTACGAGCAATCGGACTTGAGAGAGAAAGTTGAGGCGAAGGAGTTGAATGATCTTGTAATTGTGATCGCCTCAGAATAATTCACCCGCTTCTGTTCTCTTCATACCATCACCCGGCTGCCACGACCGAAAGTATACTGGATGAGGTTTCGCTCAATATGCCCTCTTTCATTGTCATCACGCGATCGGCTGAACTGGCAATTGAATGATCGTGTGTGACCAGGATCACGGTTTGTCCGGATTTTTCACGACAATTTACTAAGGTTTCCAGAACGAGTTGTTTTGCCTCAGGATCGAGATTTCCTGTTGGTTCATCGGCCAGGATCAGTTTGGGAGTGGTGATGAGTGTTCTGGCCAGGGCGACTCGCTGCTGTTGACCGGCACTGAGTTCTGAAGGTTTGTGGTCGGCTCGGTCGGTCAGTTGGAATCGTTCGAGTAGTTCCATTGCTCGGGATTGTTGCACATCGGCTTCACTTCCAAAGATAGACAATGGGAGTTGAACGTTCTCCAGAGCGGTGAGCCAGGGAACTAAGTTGAAGTTCTGAAAGACGAAGCCGATTTTCTCATTGCGAAATTTTGCACGGACACTTGAATCGAGTTGATACAAACTTTCTCCGAGGAGTTTCACTTCTCCGGAACTGGGAGCGAGCATGCCTCCCAGGATTGAGAGGAGCGTTGTTTTTCCACTTCCACTTGGTCCGACGATGGCAATGAATTTCCCGGTATCGACTTTCAAACTGGTCGAGCGTAAAGCATCGACGGGCTGATTGCGACGGGAGTATTGTTTAGAAACTTCGATCAGTTCGAGCATAATATCATTCTCGTGTCAGTTAAAATATAATCGGATCAAACGTCCTGAAAGCAGACGGAAGGATCGAGATGAGCCGCTTTGCGGGCGGGGAGGTAGCTGAAGATCATTGCAATGAGGAACGAAATGATCAGCCCCCAGCCAATTGCCGGGATTGAAATTGAAAGTGGGACATCGACAATGGAAGGTCCGACCACAATTGCCAGCACTCCTCCTGCGATCATGCCTGTAAGCCCTCCGCCAATTCCGATCATCGCGGCTTTCATCAGGACGAGTCGCTGTAGATATCGCGGCGTTGCTCCCAATGCCATCAGTGTTCCCAATTCCCGACGTCGCTCCGAAACATTCGCAAACATCACACTGGCGATACTGGCTCCACCGACCAGCATCAAGATTGCGAACAACAAGTACGATAGCCGACTCATCAAACGATTCATCCCGACTTGAGCCTCGACCAGTTGAGAAATTGTAATCACCCGCGCTTCGGGCAACAGGTCCTCAAGTTCGCTGACCAAGCCTGCTGTCACATCTTCACAGCAGCCCATCACCTCAATCACATTAACCACCGGCCCCTGCTCCGAAAGATCCTGTACGGTATGCAAGTGAGCGAATACGCGTTGATCATCGATCGTTCCAGAAGCGGGGAGCACTGCGGCGACGCGGAATGTATCACCGAGGAGTTGGAATTCCGATTCCTCAGTCAATTGGAGTTTCTGTGCGACATCGGCTCCGATCAGTGCATCATAAGGAGCCAGGTCATGCACCACTCTGGTTTTGGAATATGATTTGAGATCTTTCATCGATTCGTCAGTCAGTTGGCAAGTTCGTCCCGTGCAGTTTTCATGCTGACTACCCAACGCTCCTGCCTCCATTTCCTGAAACATGAGGTCGACACTTTGCCAGGAGGATTTTTTGAAAAACTCGGATCGAGGAAGAATGCCAGTCAATGTGATGGGAGTTTCCTGAATCGTGGTTTGCAGACAGAGCTTCGGAGCCATCTCTTCCACGCCAACCGCTTGTGCCAGAATGATGCTGGTCACATATTCTTCGGGGAGTGTTTCACCGTGAAGATCGGCGGCATAATAATCCTGAAGATTGGCCGACTTAGGAAGTACGAGAATATTAGCACCAAGTTCCGACATCTGTCGGGCGACCTGTTGAGCGGAAGAATCCGCAATGCTCTGCACGCAGACCAGAGCCGAAACTCCCAAAGCAACAGCAAGCAATGCCGCCAGCGACGGAGCTGGTCGCTGGCGGATTTCCTTCCAGACGAGAGAACGAATTTTCATGAGGATCTTCCTGTGACGAGAAAAAATATCGAGAGCGATTATCAGTTATGATTGTGTTTGCATTTTTCGCAGTTGCAACTTCCCGAGGCGTGCACTTTCTCGGTGAGTGTCTCCAGAGTGACATCGTTATCGAAGGTGCCGAGATGTCGTCCGGGAGGGGCGAATAAAATCACCTGAGATTGTTCCGTTTCTGGATCGACCTTAACGCGGGCATAGAAATCGCGTTCCGATTCATCTTCTGCAGAGACCTGAATGTGAACGGAGCGATCGGAAAAGTCATCGCTTTTCAGAAACTGTCGCGCCGCTTTTGTCGGCTTGGAATCGTCGGTCGGCAGCAGGCTGACCACTGCGATTTTGTCATTCTGCAAAGCCAGCACGACTTCAGCATACTTGGTAGTGAGCAGAGATCGTTCCAGTTGCTGCTGAGAGATCGAACGATTATGAATACAGGTAATCGCTCCATTGGGCGCGACCGCAATGACAGCCGGGACGGGAATTCGTTTGGCATCGAACTGATTAACCACATCGCTTTCGCCGCGATCATAGACGTGCACTTTTTTGAACTGCGTGCGATCAGCATGGTTTTTGACGTGCTGACTGGTTTCCGATTCCATCATTCGTGTTCGTTGATCATTATTTCTGTAGAAGAGAAGATAAGTGTATTTCCCCTCTTCACTGGCGTTTTCGAGGACTTGACGGGCTGATAAATCGGCTGAGAAAGCCGAAGTCGTATTCAAAGCCGCGTTACCGAGAACGAAAAGCATCGCCAGACAGAATTGAGTGCATTTGAGTGTCTTCATAATTATTCCTTTCGGGAATCAGAATTGGTGCCTGAAGTTTAAACGGAGACTTCAGACGGAAAACTTGAGAAAAACTTGTTCATAGATCAGTCTCCAGAACAAATGATGGAGACTGACAAGGATCAAAAAAATTGCATGTGGGGGAATTCTTCTGCGATCTTCACTTTGGAAGAGGTTGCTGATCAGTCCGAGAGGAATCCAGCACAGAACAATAATCAATATTGCCTGCCACCCCAGTACAGTTCCTGTCAGAGCCGTGAAATAGTGCGTGGCTAAACTTTGGTTGGAAGTCTTATCCTGCAGTCTGTTGATCCACTGGACGACCCAGCCCAGAATTCCTCCACAACCAAGGCCGAGCAAACCGGAGACGAACCCTGTCACAGGATTCGTTCGGCTGAGTTCAATGACCTGACTGAAACCTGAGGGCACCGGAGAAAGTTTCTGCCAGATTGAAAGCGTCAATAGAACAAAGATGCTCGCTGACAGAAATGAATATCGAGGAATTCGTTCCTGATGAAATTCAATCAGCCACCAGGTCAACAAGGTGTAAAATAAAAATCCATGCAGGAGCAGCAGTCCGACTAAATCCCACTTAGTGTAAAAAATAATCCACACAAATCCATGATAGGAATTTGGGATACGAACAGGAATATTCCAGCCTCCGGAAAGGGTCTGCCAGAAAAAGAGAACAAGAATGATGAGCCCGGCTTTTGCTTCGACGATGGGGTATTGAGCAGAGATTGGCAGCTGGCAGGAACGGCAGCGACCATGGAGTTTCATCCAACCCAGAATTGGAATGTTATCACTGCCTGCAATCGTCTGGCCGCACTGGGGACAGTGTGAAGGTTTCCAGAAAACCGATAACCCGAGTGGCATTCGATAAACAAGTACATTGAGATAGCTGCCAATCGAGGCTCCAATGGCGAACACTCCCAGTCCCGTGCAGAATTCCATGAGCCGCAGGAGGATCGTCTCGGAGAGGGAGAGATCTTCCATAACCTGAATCGAAGTTTGCACGGTGTTCAGTTTATGCCAGTAATTCAAAGCGGGCATGACAAAACAGAACAGCAGCACTGCGAAAGCAATCAGAAGCAGTAATGCAACCACAGGCTGGTTTTTTATGAACTGATTCATTCGACCACCTCCCTGAGTTTCAGGGCACGATCAATGACTTGGATTGTTATCAGAACGATCAGACAAATCAGGAAGCCGAAAGCCGAGAAAGGTCCGTACCGCAACCAGATCGAGAGCGAAGTATCCTGCTGCTGGATTACAATGATCAGAACCATGACCAGTCCCAAACTGATCCCCAGGCTCCAGGGGATTTCATCGACAAAGGGAATGCCCTCCAGGATCAGCCAGAGGGCCACGCAGATCATTGTACCGGTCATCCAGTGCATGCCAGGGCCCGTCAATATCCAGCAAACACCACCGGAGAAGGCATTGCAGACGATTAACCCGCCGAGAAGTTGAGCAAGATTGGATTGACGGAAACTCATACATACTTCAGTCGAAAAAAGACGAGACAACTCATCCGAACAAAATTTATTCTGCTGATTCTTTAGAAACGGTTTGATAGGCTCTCACCATCCGTGAGTGTGCCCTGGCCAGTAATGTTGCATAGTGTTTGACTTCTTCCTGATCGTCATCTTCGATGGCATGTTCGAGCAGTTCGATGTAATCGGCAACGACACGAGCTTTCATGCGTTGATAGTCACTCAGTTGGAACTCACGTAAATACACGCCCACTTGAATTCGTCGGTTCCAGTCCTCCCAGACAGGAATCCAGTGCATGGCGTGGGAGTCGTGGCCACTGCGAGCTGCGGAGAGAACCTCTCCCTTGACGATGAATATCTCTTCCAGGCATTCTTCCGGTGAGGGATAATAGGCAAAGCACATCGCCACGCTGACGGCCACCAGACCAATAATTGCTGCAGCAGCCAGAACCCAGTTTGGTAGCACGACATCCATACTGCGGGATTTTTCATCAGTTATTTCTGGCGAAGATGTCAGCCAGCGTTCGAGATTGAATCGTCGTTCAACAGCCAAAAACATCAGGCCTGTTAAAGCAATGACGAACAGACTGATCATGCCAAAGGTTTCTTCCGGGCGAACATCATCCTCAAGTTTTTGCCAGACTGCTGCCGGCAAATGACTTTGATCGACCGAGAACGGGCAGCAGTACACATCAAACGCATGGGAGTGATCGGCCGGATCGATATCGGTGGGATAGAGTGGCTTTTCCAATCCGTAACCCAACCCCAACACAACTCCCAACAGCACGACCATCCAGCAAACCGACTTCTTCCAGCCGTAAGCGACGACCATCCAAACGATGATGCCGAAGTTCAGACCCGCCCCGAGAATCAGCAATGCAAACGCAGCTCCCACTGAATTGCCGTGCTGAAACATCGTCCCCAATTGAGACATCGCGAGCATCGGAGTCGCATAAGCGGGAATAGCCACGCCGGTCATTAAGATCGGAGCCCACAGATCACCGCCGTTGACGGAGGTTTGAAACGAAGCTTTCGGCAGGATGACATTCAAGAATACGATGCCGCTCAAACCAATCAGAATGTAAACGATTGAGTAACTCCAGAAATCTTTTCCCATCGAAACAAACACGGAGAGAATCCGCTTGATTCCATAGGGTACGCTCTCTTCATGAACTTCCTGTTCAACTTTTGCAGGAAATGCCCAGTCGAACAGCAAGCCAATGCAGGTGACAACGACAAGAGAACAGATTGAGAATGCAAAAATTGTGAAGGGTTCAGAAAGTGTCAGCCCATAAAGCACCGATAACGGATTGAACAGCGGAGCCGTCAAACCGAAGGCGAGAATCGTCCCCCCTCTCAAGCCGGCTCGCTTCATTTCCCGCATCACAGGAATCACCCCCAGCGAACAGACAGGAAGTAACATCCCCAATGCCCAGGCTTGTGGCAACGATCGCCAGGTTCCCTCACCGAAAAGCTTGCGAACGCTTTGCGGACCGAGCCAGCGACGAAACACAGCTGCGATGATAAAACCTGTCAGGATAAATGGGGCGGCCTGACTGACCGATTGAGCGACCCGCAGCACTCCTCCCCAGAAAATTGCTTCACTCATCAGTCAGTTCTTTCTGGTCGTATGTGTTGAAGGCGTCTAATTCGATTGTTTTTTCTGCCAGCTGCTTGAGTTCATCGAGGTCTGCCTGGATCTCCTGAATCAGCAATTTCGCATCCTGTTGCTTTGCCAGAGCCTGATACTTTTCGCTCAGTTCCTGAATCCGATCCCAGTCTGCTTTCGGCAAATCGGTTTGAGCTGCCAGTTCCGGCAGCCAGCCGACAATATCGGTGAGTTGTTGTCGTTGCTCTGAATTTTCTGGCAGAGAGTTGGATGTACGGATCTCCAATTGCTCGACTGCACTGACGTAATCAGCCGGCTTATGTTCCGGGATCACATGCTCGGCATGACCAGATTCCTCGGGATTATCTGCCAGGCATCCCACAGAAGTGCTGAGCATCACAATAATGGCCACTCTTGTCAGAAAGCCTGTTGGATTCATTTTCATCGGTGACTTTCTTTCGGTGCAATGGGAACTGGAATCTCTTCGATCAATTCAGTGATGATTCCCTGAGGTTGCGTATCATCGATTCCCAGGCGGACCGACAATACCGGGATGGCGGTTGCCTGCAGGTCATCGGGAGTGACATAATCACGTTCGGCCAGAAAGGTCCGCGATTGAGCACATCGCTGCCAGATCAACAGTCCACGGGGACTCAGGCCCAGATGAATCCGCGAATGCTTGCGTGTGCGATGGCCGACCTTCACCAGATATTCCTGGACATGGCTCTCGACGGATATCGAAGAAACCAACTGCTGAAGACTCAGCAGCTCTCCCGGTTCAAAAACGGCTGGTATGGAATCCCGAGAGGCTGACTGGTCGCGTAAAATAGCCTGGTCGAGCATTGCGATTTCATCAGCCTGCTCGGGGTATCCGATACTCAGTTTCATTGCAAAACGATCCAGTTGCGCTTCGGGCAAGGGATAAGTTCCATGTTGCTCGATCGGGTTCTGGGTTGCGATGACAAAAAAGGTTTCTGGCAACGGATAGCGCTGGGCATCGATCGTCACCTGCCGCTCAGCCATCGCCTCGAGTAATGCCGATTGTGTTCGCGGAGTCGCCCGATTGATTTCATCAGCCAGCAAGACTTCAGCAAACACAGGCCCTTTGCGGAATTCAAATTCCTGAGACTTCTGATTGAAGAGATTGAAGCCGGTCACATCACTGGGAAGCAGATCGGGAGTACACTGTACGCGGGCAAACTGCTCGCCTAATCCGCCGGCAAGGGCTTTAGCAAGTGTGGTCTTCCCCAACCCCGGTTGATCTTCCAGTAGTAAATGTCCCTGGGCGAGCAGGCAGATGAGAACCTGTTCGACAATATCGGATTTCCCCTTGAGACGTTCATTGAGCAGTTGTCTCAATCGATCGAGTTTGTGCCTGAGCAACTCCTGCTGTTCAGCGGGATGATCCAGTAATGTTTGATTCATGATGAAGGTCGTACTTAATTACGAATGTTGTTGGCGAAAAATGGTTTGATGCATGAGTGAACGACACAATTGATGAACACGTGCGGATTCAAGTGCATCGGAATCTTTGTTCCTTGGTGAATAGCAAGCCCAGTCGAAGGCCCGCGAAAGATATTTCCGATCGACCTCACTCAATGATGATGCGACTGGAAATGTCGGATCGGCTGCCAGTTGGGAACCGAAGGTGCGGCTGACCGAGCGTGGTGTTCTCGAGAGCGTCAGTTTTCGATCCAGCAAGCGGATCGTGGTCAGTATCATTGTCCGGAGTCGCCCTGGTGAAGTTTCCGAACCTCGGAACTGCAACTCCCACAACCAGCTCAACAGCTGCGACTCAATCCGTTCCCGCTCGCGAATCCCCCAGCCTGTGAGCAGAAAGATGACGAGCGTGATCGGCCAGTATTGGATCGCCAACTCTCCTCCAGAAACGATCAAAACTCCGGCTTTGGCGAGTATTCCCAGAGTGCGTTGACTTTGCTCATATCCTGGCGTCGCTTCTAATGTCACCCAGCTTTGATTTCCCACATACACCTCGGCCCACCAATGGACATCGCTGGGATGCACGGAGGTTTGCTGAGTGGCGAATTCATACTTGTCGGGAGAGGCATACAGACCGCTGACCGTTCGACAGGAAATTCCAACCGAACGACAGAGTACAGCCGCGGCTGTGGCAAATTGATAATCCGGGCCGCTATGCGATTCTGTCAGAAACCAAAGTAAGGGATTCGAGCAGTTCTCAGGGGGAACCGATGAGGGATCAAGCCGATAATCACTTCGCAGACGATCACCGATGGCGAGCACTTTCTCCCAATCGGTTTCAGCATCTCTGGTCCAATCTTCTGCCAGTTTCTGGATTTCGGACATGCCGAGACCTACAGGCAGAACTTGATAATTTTCCTGCCCGTATCCCAGATTAATGTCGGAGCCTTTCAAATCCCGAGGATCAATCAGGCTGGAAACGACATGAATGACCGTCATGCCGGGTAAGGTTGACCGTCTCATTGTGAGGATATCTTCTTGCGCCCATCCGAACAGATCGGCTCGATCACAGAGATCGATATGCACCCCTTTCAGGTTGACGGGAGACAGAACTCGATTCGTCTTCACATTGAGCACACGCAAGGCATGCTGTTCATCTGAAGTCACTACAAACTGACTCGGTCGAGTCGGCCATGTGATCCATGGTTTCTCATTCACTGGGACGACTGAGAGTTTTCGCTCATGATTGGGACGATCCTCTTCGGGTATCCACTCTGTCCCATCGAACAGATCGTAGGTCATCTCACGCAAATGGCAGGGAACAGTCCCGACCAGATGCAGCATCGCGTTAGAAGGGGTATCCTGGAGATGACGATGATTTTTGGGTTGAGGAGTTTGCCGATCGATTGAGAAGGTTCTCGACGACTTCTTCGCCTTGGCCATCCGATGATGATTTTTATTGAATAACTCTGGAGGAAGTGAGAGAGCCCGATCAAACTTTTTGGGAACTTTTGGTTCACCGTATGTATCCTGAAATACGTCATACAGACTCGGTTCTTGACCTTCGATAAACGGAGCATCCTCTAAAGGAGCAAAACTGAGTGCTTCTTTGGTTGCCGCGACGAGTCCATCGCCATCGCCCACTCCCGAACGGGCATAGGCATCGGCTCGTCCTGTCCCGCCAGAGCTGGGCATAAATCCTTCGACCATGCGCGTGCGTACTGTCGCGGGCATACTCATCGTCAACAGTGCTCCCAACAGCAGGACCGCCACGATTCCGAAGAGCGGCCAGGGAGTGGCCCGCTTTTCCCCACGCACACAATCGGTTCTTAACTCCGACCAGTATTTCACACACAGCCAGCAAATCCCGAGCATCATGAACAGCCCACAGATCCAGATCAGACTGGGATCGTTTGAAGAGGAAATGCAAAACAGCATCGCAAACAGACTGGTCACGATTGCCAGTCGCTCGTATTTAATTGTCCGAGCCCAGATCAGATTCAGCAGAGCCAGATTCCGAAAACCGATCAGCAACTGTATTTCATACGGATGTCCGATACCAAACAGAATTCGCCACAACGGTTCGATCAAGAGGGGGCCGACCATCACTCCGATTGCCAGCAACGTCATCATCCCAGTGGGTTGCCAGTTTCTGCGAACCGAATAACAGCATAATATTCCGACGACCAACCCGATCGCTGTGAATTTCGACAGGATCAGCCAGACTTGTCCGTGCTGATCGCCCAGCACAATTTCTGTCGCCAGATGCGCACACACCACTAACGCACAGCACAGACCGTATTGTCGGGAAACATCAGGAGGCTGCATGGCATACCCTCCGCCACCGCTGGCTCAAATTGTCCTGAATGCTTGATGGTCCCGTCAAAACCAGAGTGGTTGATGATGTTTCTGAACGAGTCTCTGAGTGATCTTCGATTCTTCCTGTCGGGGTAGTGCTGAATCCATCTGCAACCAGCAGTACCTGAACCGTCGATGCGACATGGGGACTGCGATCTGTGATGACAGCGATATCACATTGGCCGTTGAAGGCTGGACAGTTTTGATTGTCCAATCCCCTCTCAGGCAGGCGAGCCAGTTTCATCAACAGATTTCGCAAGCTGGCCGAACCGGGTGTGAGAACCAGACAATCGGCCCCAATAATGGCTCGAACACCCATGCCGTTCCGTAACATTTCCTGGCAGATCCCGGCAAAAATACGCAGACTGCACTCCAGAGTCGAGCCGTCTCCACGCCCTGTATGATTGTGGGATGAGACATCCAGATAGCAGTTGCGAGTTGACTGGATTGTCGCCTGACGTTCTGTGCAAATCATCTGCCCGACCCGAGCCGTCATCGCCCAGTGCACTCGACGAAGAGAATCTCCCAGCCGATACGGACGCGTGCCGGTGACATCTCCAGAATCGCCCGTGCGATGGTCGGAGAGGATTTCATCGAAAGCAAAATTTGTTCGCAAATCCGGCAGACAATCCAAATCCACGGGACGAGGCAACACAATCAATTCCCCATGCACCACAACCGGCTTTCGCGAAACCCAGACACCAAACGGAAATCCGGTCTCGAACATCATTTGCGCCCGTGGATAAACACCTCGTTGCTGAGGTGTGAACTGCCAGTGAAATTCAACTTCGCGCCAACCCGAGACCCGCGTAAATGAAGCCAGTGTGACAGGATTCTCGCCCCCTTCATTGAGAGAAACACCCCAGACCGGAAACGGAATTCGATTCCGGATCACCACCTTGACATCAATTGTAGATTGCTCTTCACACCACGCTTTCTCGAAATGCACTTCCGCCCGTACGGCCCGTATCGTGATCGCAGGCCAGGCCAGCCCCAGTCCTCCAACGAGTATCAAACCAGCACATAACAACCAGGCTTGAGGAACCACAAACATGCCACATATCCCGGCTGCCATTGCAACTACGGTCATCCCGACCAGCGGATGCTTCATCCAATAAACCCAGCGATTTGCCCAGGGACAAAAATCGTAATTCAGCATCCGGTCAATGGAATCCAGACGTTTGGATTCCAACTCTTGAGTCGAAGCCATCGAAACTGCTTTCCCACCAATACAGATATGCTTGAAGGCATACCTGAAAGGATTTAATAGAAGTGACATCAGCAAACCTGATCTGGACACTGCATCTACCCTAAGCTGGGAAGGTGCGCAGTAACTCCAAATCATTAATCTGTGAATGCCTCTTCATTAACTGAAAGAGAAGTTCCACGATGAGAATTGATCATGCAGGCTTCTCCAGCATTGAAACATCACTCGATGATTCAACTCAGGTTAAGCAAGCAAAACTCTGCAGCAGTAGCTACGAACAATCATCAACTAGAGATTGTTTTGAGCTGCTTCAATCAGATGCGACTCCGCACTGCGAACAGATATTCGTGGAATACGAATTCAATTCAGCAGGCAGGCGGACCACGGGGAGCATGTGGGGCGTAGAAGCGAGATTCAAAAACACTCTTTTCAATCACCAGTTTCGTGGCGATACATTCGCTTGAAGTGACCAGACCAACAACTTGCATCTCTAGCTGGCCATGGGCCAGATGTTGGCACAAAGAGCAATTGTCCTCAGAATGCCTGACGGGTATTTCTGGAACTGCAGGAGACGATTTCGAGTCCTCAGCTGTTGATTGCTGTGACTTTTCTTCTGCTTGAGTATGCTTACAGGCAGAGCAGGAGTGACTGTGCCCATTTTTGACCTGACCCCGCAAGCAATCCAGTTCTTCCGCACTCAGGCTGGCCTGTTCACAACACGAATCATGTTTCACACCGAACATTGCATGCAAGCCCCCATGCCCTAACAGGGCTGGAAGTGCATAACTGCACAGCAGGAGGATTGTGAAACATTTTTGCATTGGAAATGATAATTCCTGAGTTGTGGGACACTCACGAAGAGAATGTCTCTAACATGTCGTACGATGTCAATTCAGATCTGTTGGAAGATTTGAGAATTCACAAGTAATTCTCAATGTCTGTTCCTGGCTCCGATTGATAAAAGATGATCTGGCTTTCCACCAACTTCCAATTTTGCAAGCACTTCGAGCTCAATTAATGAAAGCACCCAGATCGAGCCGTCACCTGGATTCGTAACAAACGCATATTTCCGGTCGCTATCGAAGGCAATCGCATGATGACCATAATGCCCCTGTACGGCACTCGAACCGACTGTGATCGTTTTACAGACTTCTGCATCGTCCAGGTCTCGGTCTCCGTTGGGGTCCAGATCGATGACTGTCAGAAATTCTTCGCCCTCCCCGGCTTTGCGATCCTGAAACAGAAATGCATATCGCTTCCCGGCAGCCGTAAAAATGACTTCCGGCGTCGTCAACGTCAGACCATCAGCGGTATCTATGGAAACCTTTTGCACTCCTGGAAATTTCGCCTGAGCATCCAGCAGGCACAGCGCAGCAGATTCTCCAGAGCCCGTATTGAACAATACGGTATTCCGGTAATTTGTGAACGCCCCAGTGCGTAATGGTCTATCCGTTTCGGGATCTTTCCCCAATTCGAGATGATTGATCTTAACGGTCTCCGCATTTTTTCTGAGCGACAAATCGGCATCGACCCAGCAAATACCATTAGCGGGTGCAAAGAAGACGCGCCCTGAATTCGCGGTTGCCCCATGAATCACGCCGGTTGGCAGAGAAAAGGTATAGGCAATCTCTTTTTTCGCTCCCCGTTTCAAATTGACGACATCAACTCGTCCCGCATTCGGACCTCCACCATCAATCCAGGTGGAATAGCAAACGCGATTCTTAACTGCCGCCATCGTGATGTGATTGCCTCCCCCGGAGAAAAACTCCCCTGCTTTTCGAGGATTCTTGCTCAGTTGCATTGGAGAGATTTGAGTAAAACCGTTCATGGAATCATTGGCCAGATAGAAATTCCCATCGTAAGTATAAAGATGAGCGGGATTCCCCTGATCCACATCCAGTTGACTGTGAATTACTTCAGGGGGATGCTCGAAGTGCCAGTCGTAATGATCGCCGTGGGAATGTCCGACAACTCCGGTGTCGATTGCCACCCAGCCGCTTTGATGATTGCCATTGTCATCATCCCGAACCCCGACCAGAAGTTTATGATCCAGAATTTCCATTTGTACAAGGTTCTGACGCTCAGAATCCAGTTTCGGAAATTCGTAGATTTCTGCAGGGGCCAATTCCCATTCCTTGCCTCGAACAACATCCGCCCAATTCAGCTCTGCCGTTTCACGATCCTGCCAGAACAGCCGAACGATTTTCTCGGGTCGGTCCTCCAGATCAAACTGACTCAGCGGGACGGGAGGAGCAGCATCCGAAAATGTGCCATTCATTGTCATGGCGCAGAACAAAATCAGCAGCAAATATCTTCGAGAGAGTTTACTTTTTAAAAAATTATTCATGAGAAGTTTTCCTATTGAATTTGATTTTGATAATTCGATTCTTTGTCGTCGTTAAAAAGGGCTACCACTTCCGTCGGTGAGCGTCCATTTCCCACTCTTCGATTCCAGACAACACCAGTTCGGTTCCGTATTCTCAGTTTTTTCAATCCAATAAAAGCGGGTCGCATCATTGGGATTTCGATAGATCTGAGGCTCACCAGAGATGACTGGATTTTCCGCGAGCGATGGATGCTGGTGTAAATACTGTTCCAACCTTTCCTGCAATTTTGCAGAGAATTCCGGCTCTCTGGTCCACTCCTCATCTTCAATGACTATCGATGCTGGCAAAGAGACAGCCTGGGTTTCATTTCCATTTCTGGAAGTGTTCGATTCACATCCCGTCATAAAAAGGCTGAATGGAGCCAAGCAAACTGGGAAGGAGAGCAAATGCATTAGAATGGATCCATAGTTTCGATGTGTCATACTTTTACTCATTACTGCGGTTTGCAGTTTAATGTAGCGGCTTTTTGTGGGTTTGAAGCCTATTTTTCAGGCGACCACTCGCTACACTTTCGTGGAAACGGCTCTAGAATTCCCCAAGCACTTCACCATCATTTCTGGTAAATAAGTTATGCTGGGTCGTGGTATCGATATTTTCACTGATGTAACGCACGCTGCCATCGCACAGCGAAAGTTGTGCTCCTCCCTGATGTAAACTTCTTGGGCCTGAAAGAACCTCGCCGTGATGAGTGACATCGGGAGTGTTCGAATTGGGATTCAGATATCCGTGAATCAACGTGTGATACCCGGTGCTGCTTATCCACGCCCCGGCTCGTCTGCCTTCGAAATCTGTCGATGCTGCTGAACTTGATACCATCCCTGGAGCATCAACCGTACATGCCCCACCTCCGCTGATACGTGCCATTTGACGTTGAGAGTCAACCAATGATGTCGTATCGGCCTGACGAGATCCGAACAGTGTTTCAGCCATGAAAGCAGTATTGCTTGTTCCGTCCGTGATATCGCGAAATTTCATTCGAGAACCTCTCCAGAACAGGCCATCATTACCACTACTGCAATAGTTGAAACTGCGTCCAGAGCCTGCACTGAGCAGGTAGTTACTGCCTGCCCAGGTATGTCCATTGTCATCAGTCCACATCACTTCTCCTGCATCACTCGGACACATCAGCACCCCGATAGGCTGACGTGCCACTTGAGCAATAGCGGGGTTCTGAACAGGAGCCCAGGGCATCCCGGTATTAACTGGCTGATCGAAGTTAATCAGATCCTGAAGATTCCCCTGCTCGATATAGGGAAGCAATTGGGCGATCGCCGAATAGGAGTAGAGTGATTCGAAAGCCTGATTCGGAAACACGGAGTGCGTATCGTGATAATTATGTAATGCCAGTCCCAACTGCTTGAGATTGTTCTTGCAACTGGAACGCCTGGCCGCCTCCCGGGCCTGTTGAACGGCTGGTAACAGCAATGCCACTAGTATCGCGATGATCGCGATGACTACAAGTAACTCGATTAAAGTGAAAGCCTTACGGTACTTATACATGAATATTCCCTCTTATTTAAATTCTGAAAATCGAAGTCATCTAATTCTATGAAAAAAGCCTTCGCCGCAACGCACCATCCTCCTCGGACTGGTCGGGTGCGGTTATGGATCATGCGCTACGGACGAAGGGATTTTCGACCAGACATGACTACCCGAATCTGATGAGGCAATATCCCCGAGATTTGGTTAGTCCGCTTTGCCAATAACATTGCGATTATTGACGTGATGCATTTGACGACATGTGCGAACACCATGTGGTACGGTGAACGCCATGCGAGACTGCTGCCAGTACCCCTAAATTCAGGCATATACAACAACAGTCAACCGCCGCAGTAAGCCTGGACTATTTCCAAACATCCGTGCGACATCGAACATCACGTAATGAGTAAAGAAATCATTGGTGGCGCACGAGGCTGTAAAGCATTGGCCAGTCGGTCAATCAGCAGGACCGAAGAATAGCAATCCAGTGCAAACGTCAGACATTCATTGGAGACTAGAGCAACCGGAAGTGAGACCGTTGACAAACAAAGTGAATGCCACTGACAGATTGGGCAATTCTCGTCATCATGTTCGGGAGCAAGTGGGGAATCCTGAGGAGGATGAGATTCATCATCTGCGACGTGCTGCTCGGTAATCTCTTTCTCGGGGATGTCCTTCTCGGGGACATCATCCCCCAAATGCAGAAGTTGGTCGTGATGATGATCATGACAACATTCGGTGTGACTGCACGTCAAACTATGCCAGGCATTTCCACCGACCCACAGGGACGTCAATCCCAGCAGGAGTAGAGAGATCAGGAATGGTCGAACAGCACGGTGCATATTATCTTCGTGAGTTATTGTCTGCACCCGACCAAGGCAGCAAAGATTCTGACAGAGAGAGTTCAAAATTGCAAGTTAAAACTTGATTAATTCGTAGCAATACTGGCTAACCTGTGCACTGTGCTTATTGGAGTCTTTTTAATTGTCCTGGCGACCTTCTGATTCTCACTCAGGCGGAGGAGTATCACTAAACAGGATCTTGTTGATCAGATTGTTTTACCACGAAGACACAAAGGCACGAAGAGTTCTGTAACCGCATCACCACTAATCCATCAGCATGTTTTTTTATTGATTTACAAGAGTCATCAATCTCTTTGTGCCTTCGTGGTTCAATAAAATTATTTTTTGAACGCTCTTCTTGTTTCCCTTGGCATCTTGGCGGTTAATTTCTTCCGTTGTTGATGATTGGTTGCAACTACGCCGCTCTGGGTCCATGCGAGGTTCTATTTCAATAAAATTCGTTTTCAAACATTCAGTACTCACTATCCATGAATCAGCTGAGTCGTCCTATGTAACGTCATGTGCGTGGATCGGCCAGCCGAGTGCCCACTGGAGTTGAAATTGGGCTTCGTTATACTCAATCACTGCTTCCAGATAAGCTCGTCGGGCATCTTCGAGGGCGCGGACAGATTGTAGAACTTCCAGAGGCAAGCCCTGACCATCTCGGATACGGCTCAAATTACGCTCGTAAGAATTCTGGGCGGACTCAATCGCCTTCTGTGTAATGCGAATTCGCCCTGCTCGATGCAGAACTTGAGAATGGGCTTCGGAGACTTCGCGGGCAACCTGATCGAGGATGCGGACTTTACTGAATTTTGCTTGCTGATAACGGGACTCCTGCTCTCTGCGAGCGGCTCCTTCTCCAAATCCCAAATTCCGTACTTCCCACGAAAGCAGTGCATCGAAATCTAATCGATTGTCATTGTTGTTGATGCTGTTCCCCAATCCCCCACCGAAACCGGAGGTGCTGAATCCCAATAAGACACTCGGGACAAAGGGAGCATATTTCTGTCGTTTGTATTGCTCGTTGGCTGCAGCGACAAGAGCCTGAGCTTCCTTGAGTTCAGGTCGATTCGAGAGTCCAGTGCTGATCAGGCAGCATTTCTCCGTCTCCAGAGAGACGAGATCGATTGGAAGGACGGTGACATCCATCGGCACAATCTGCTGGCAGGCATCGAGGCTTAACGCTTCAGCTAAACGAGCCGAGGCGACATCGACATTTTCGTGTGCCATCGCGACACGATTCTCAATCAACTGCAATTCCGTCCGCAGACGATCCGCATCCGCCTGTAACCCCTGCCCTGTTGCAGCAAAATCTTCTGTCAGTTTGGAAAGACCGAGTGTTCTTTCTCGTGACTCCAGAACAATTCTCAAATCCTGCTCGGCTTCCAGCAGATTCATATAGGCGAGTGAGACTCGAAGTAACTGTTCGTTGACTACGCCATTTGCGGCGTGGCCTCGAGCCCAGGCAGTTTTTTCGGCAATTTCCGGTTGAAAGAGTGCATCTGCCAGATGAAACTGAGCAACGATCCCCGGGCGGGGAGTTGTCCCTGCTCCAGTGGCTCCTGAACCTAAGCCAAACTGAAACGAGTTGCGATTCACGTCGACAATCGCACCGTTGCTCGCCTGATAGTTGCCATCATGGTTATGAAAGCTGAAGCCAGGCTGAATCGAAGGCAGCCAGAGTACATTCGCACGATCCAGTTGAGCGTAAGCTTCCTGAACCCGCCACTGGGCAAAACCGACTGCCGGATGCTGTCCGCCCACCATCGACAGAGCCGTGGGCAGATTCATTTGCATGTAATTTGCAGATGATGTTTTCGAATAGCCAGTCAACTCCAGCTGATTCCCTTCTGTCACATCAAGAGGTAGTGGAGCGGGAGTGGGAATCGTCTGAGCTGCAGCCTTGACCTGGGCATTTTTACCAACGAGTTGAATCTGTTGTCGAAATTCGGATTCAGATTTTTCGTCCTCAGGCAGCTGAGATTTCTCAATACGCTCTAAGCGGTAGATTTGTCCATTAATTGTGAGTGTCGCATCTTCAGAGGTTCCCGATTCGACTTCTGCTGCATCCCGATGCCCGACGGGTTGAATCTGCGTGATATTCGATTGAGGATGGTCAAGATTATTGCTCGACTGGCCCCATTTCGACTTAATGGATTTTGCAGGTCGAAGAGGATCGGCAGGAACTTTGGGTTCGACAGGAGTCTGGGCAAGTTGAGGTAGAGAAACTTTGCCACCTGTCAGGTATCGTGAGTTTCCGGGAGCCTCTGCCTGATTGGCGAAATACGAAGTCTGAGCCGTTTGTGGAGCAGCAGGTCGATTCTCAATCTGATTGGACATCCACTGTTGGGAGCCTGCACAACCGGACAGTCCGAAGAGGATTCCATGAATCAGCCAATAGGAGTAGGAGCGACTGCGCATGTACGACCATCCTTGGTAACATTACGATATCATCTTTGTGCTCTGGTTAGATTTAGAGCATTCTCCTGATTGTCATCGGCATGTCGGCTGAAACAGATATGTCGAAAGTAATGATTAGACCGTTTTGAAGCTCTGATCACGTGGTTCGAAGCGATCAGAAGGATCGTTCTATTCAGGTAAAGTTTATCGATTGTGTCACTTGGGGTTCTTAAAATCCCCGTTGAGACAGGCCTTACTTTTGTATTTAAGAACCTGTTCAAGTTATATTTCATGCTTCTCTATTTTGCCTGATCGGAAAGCGCCCCCAGAATGTTTGATCTTCATCGTCGATTGTTTCACTTCATTCTAATACTGCAAGTCAGTTTGATTGCAGGATATGGATGTACGACCAGCCCAGCCATCAGTCTGGACGAAGAGCCCGCCAAGCCCGTTTCCGTAAAAACGGTTGCGGTCATGCAGGAAGATGTTCCCCGGACTACCTTTCAACCTGCGACAGTGCATGCTTACTATCGTGCAGAAATTCGTGCGAAAATCAGCGGCTATGTCAAAGAATTGAAAGTTGATATCGGAGATGTCGTTCAGGCAGGAGAGACGCTGGCCATCATTGATGTACCAGAGATGGAGAAACAGCGACTGATTCACCAGGCTCGCATTTCACGCAACGAATCCGAAGAAGCCCGGGCTTCCGCCGGTGTTCAACTGGCTCAGGCGAATGTCCAGTCGGCTCAAGCGAAGCTGGAACAGGCAAAGTCGGAAATGTCTCGGGCAGACGCGGCTCTGGCAGCGATCGAAGCTGAGTTCAGTCGAACACAGGATCTTGTCGACAGGCAATCCCTCGAAAGCCGCATGCTCGATGAAGTTCGTAAAAAGCGAGACTCGGAACGAGCCAATATACAGGCCATGCAATCAGCCATCACTTCAGCAGAAGCAGAGGTCAATGTCGCCCAGGCAAAAACAACATCCGCTCAAGCCGACCTCAAAGCTGCTCAAGCTGAAACGGAAATTTCAAGAAAGCAACTCGAAGAGTTAGAGGTCCTGCTAGCCTATTCCAATTTGAAAGCTCCTTTTGCGGGTGTGGTTACCCAGCGGACTGTGGATCCGGGCGATCTTGTTCGCGAAGGGAATGAAGTGGGTCAGGGGGCACCTTTGTTTGTTGTCAGTCAGGTTGATAAATTGAGAGTTCAGATTCCAGTCCCCGAAGCCGACGCCGCTTATGCCAGCCGAGGCGACACAGTCACGTTGACATTACCAAGCTTCTCGGGTGAAAAATCGATTGAATTGTCAATCACACGAGTCTCTGGCAATCTTGATCCCAGCACACGCACCATGCTGGTTGAAGCGGAGTTAGAGAATAAAGAGGGAAAATATCTTCCGGGGATGTTTGGTCAGGCTTCGATTTCCCTCAACACGAAAGTAGCCGCCAATATGCTGCCTGCCCGGGCAATTCGTTTTGATGAAGCCGGTCAGGCTTACGTGTATGTCGTTGATGAAAATCAACAGGTCACTGTCACCGACATTACGACGGGAATCGATAATGGCAACTTTATTGAAGTTCAGTCAGGTCTGGATGCTGGTCAGGTCGTGATCGATGCTCATCTCAAGCGATTCAAAACCGGGCAAAAAGTGGAGTTGATAGCAAATTGATGGAGAGATCCACAAACACAATCACTTGCTCTCATTGTCCTTCGCTCAATTAGAAATCACTGTTATGGGTCTGATCAATTTTTCTCTGAAGAATCGTTTTGCAGTACTGGCTGGCTCGATCGCGCTCTGTCTACTTGGAGCAGCAGTCATTCCGGGAATTACGATCGATATTCTTCCCGACTTTAAGCAGCCGGTTGTCGTCAGTTTTTTTTCGTATCCTGGTTTGCCAACGCTCGATATGGAGAAGTCTGTCAGTTCGCGTGTCGAACGAGCTTTGACTCTGGCGGGAAAGATTGAGCATCAGGAATCGCGAACAATTCCTGGAGCAGCTGTCATCAAAGTGTTTTTCCAGCCGGGAGCAGACGCGAGTTCTGCGATGAACGATATCGTCAATCTCGAAGCCAGTGATATGTTTCACTTGCCTCCGGGAATTGAATGGCCGTTTACATTACGCAGTGAGCCTGCGAATCTTCCGGTTGTATTAGCAGCGATTTCCGGCGAAGGCTTGAGCGAATCAGAATTGTACAGCATCGGCTATTATGCGGTGCGAAACAAAATGGGTGGCCTCAAAGGTGTGCAGATTCCACATCCATTTGGCGGCAAGTTTCGGCAGATGATGGTCTATGTCGATCCTGCCAAGCTTCAGGCTCAAAACGTCAGTGCGCGCGATGTTGTTGAAGCGATGCAGAAATCGAATCTTGTACTTGCCGCAGGCTCTGCTCGGATTGGAGGGACCGATTATCAGGTTCATCCTCGCAACACTTTGCCAACCGTCGAAGAGATTGAAGCGATTCCGATTGCGGTTCGAGATGAACGTCCCGTTTTTATCCGGGATGTTGGACGTGTCGTTGACGATGCCGCTCTGCAATACAATATCGTTCGCGTCAATGGAAAACGTTCGGTATATTGTCCCCTGCTCCGAGAACCTGGGGAAAACACTATTGCGGTTGTGGATCGAATTTACGACGGGATTGCTTCAGAGATTCCCAAAATGAAAGAACGGGGCGACATTCCTGAAGCGACCGAAGTGACACTCGTTTCGGATCAGTCGCATTATATCCGCAATGCGATGTCGAATCTCTACAGTCAGATTGGCCTGGGAGCCTTACTGGTTGCTGTTGTCGTGTTTTTGTTCCTGCGACGTTTGCTGCCTACGATCGTTATTGTTTCGATTATTGTTCTGGCGATTCTCATCGGAGGACTTGGATTCGCCTTTACCGGTCAGACGATTAACGTCATGACACTTGGGGGAATCGCACTTGCAATTGGAACGGTGGTCGATGCAGGTATTGTGGTTGTTGAAAATGTGATTCGTCATCAGCGAATGGGAAAAACTCCGATGGTGGCTGCCCGGGAAGGGACCGAAGAAGTTTCCGGTGCGATTCTTGCAGGAACCGTCACCACTCTGGCGGTCTTTCTTCCCGCTGTATTCCTTTCGGGTATGATCAAGTATCTATTCGAACCGCTCTCACTGGCTGCAACGTTCACGATTGGTGCCTCTTACTTTCTCGCACTGACAGTCGTCCCGGCTTTTTGTGCGACTTTTGTCCGGGAAAAAGTGCTGAACTCGAAAGCGACTGAGGATTCATTAGAGGATTCAAAAGTAACAAAACCGGTCGGACTTTACGGACGTTCTCTGAATATTGCTTTGAAAGTTCCCGCGTTAAGCGCTCTGGTCATTGTGCTTGTCGTCGGTTCTTCATTTCTGCTTCTGCCGGAGATTGGATCTGAACTCTTTCCGGATGTCGATGCTGGAACTTTTGAAATTCGACTGAAAACTCTGCCAGGAACAGACCTGCTGAAAACCGAAGAACTTGTCGAACAGATTGAAGGGACGATTCAGGAAATCATTCCCCAGAATGAGATTGATACGATCATCTCCAACATCGGCCTTCCCGTCGGGAAAGGTGCTGGATTCTCGACAGTTCTCAGCTCGAATTCCGGCCCCGATACCGCTTACATGATTGTGAACCTCAAGCAGTCCGGTCGTCAGACCAGCACGCAAACTTACGTGAATCAACTTCGCGAGAAACTGGCTGAGGAGTATCCGCTGGAAGAGTTTCTGTTTGTTTCGGGAGGGATCGTGAATATGGCTCTCAATGAAGGGGTGCCAACGCCGATCAGTGTGCAGGTTTCGGCAGGAACATTAACTCAATGTCGCGATGCGGCTGAGCGAATTGTGAATGTGGTGCAGAAGATTCCCGGCACGCGTGATGTCCAGATTGCACAATCGCTCGACTATCCTCAATTCGATGTGCAGGTCGATCGAACGCGAGCCAAATATCTCGGCGTCGATCAGGAACAGGTCGCTCAAACCGTCCTGACGGCTCTCGGTTCCAGTGTCGGATACTCACCGACCATCTGGATTGATCCCAAATCGGGCGTCGACTTCTTTATGGGTGTGCAGTACGAGGATAACGAATTTCAATCACTTGATGAAATTCGTAATATCCCGCTCTCGCTGGAGACTCCAACTGGCCCGATTACGATTCCGCTCTCGAATATCGCCACCGTCAAACGAGTCAACATCCCGGGGGAAATTGCTCATTACAATATTTCCCGCGTCAACGATGTGCACGTGAATGTTTCTGGACGCGATATCGGTTCTGTCGCGAAAGAAGTCGAGCAGGCGCTGTCGGGTATGACATTTGAGAATGGCGTCTCCACTACGATTCGTGGTCCTGTGGAAACGATGCAATCGGGAATGAAACTGCTCGGCATCGGGCTGATCGTTGCAGGCGTCCTGGTCTATCTGGTTCTGATGGCTCAGTTCCGCTCGTTTGTCGATCCTCTGATCATCATGCTGGCTGTGCCGCTCGGACTGGGAGGTGTGCTGGTCATTTTGTACCTGACAAACACTTACATCAACATTCAATCGCTGATGGGAACGTTGATGATGATCGGCGTCGTTGTGAATAACTCGATTCTGCTCGTTGAATTCGCAAACAGACGCCGCAGTGAGGGGCTCAGTCCACGGGATGCTGCCCTTTCGGCGGCTCAAATCCGCCTGCGTCCTATTCTGATGACTTCGTTAACTCTCGTCGCTTCCATGCTGCCACTCTCGTTCCAACTGGCTCCTGGAAACGAAGCGATGATTCCCCTTGCCCGAGCACTCCTCGGAGGCATGATTGTCTCTACAGTGCTGACGTTAGTCCTTGTGCCGTGTGTGTATTCATTGATTCATCGTCGTTCGAAATTGGAAACAAGCTAATCGGGATCGATGACCATCCATATTTCATGACACGGAACTCTACAGTATGACATAACATTCTGGCCCACTGTGCGGCCTGCAAGAGGATATGTGCGCTGCTTGAACAATAGCCGGTTGGTGAGCTGGGGAATACCAATTAGCGTTTACTATTGATACACGGGTATTTTAGTTCGATCGGGCATTCCTCTGACACGAGTACAAACTCCATACGGAATACAGTGCCTGCGCACGTTGCTCTTAAAATAATCCTGTTCTTAGCCAATACTCAATTGATCAAACAGCTATTGAAACGATTCCTCTTTGACATTTCTGACTTTTAATTGGTAATGTCTTAACGTCCAGTCTCGTCTCTTCTTAGTTAGTTACACAGCATGACCACGACCGACTTTGTAGTTTTATTCGTTTACTTCTTCACCATGATTGCCATTGGCGTATGGGCGATGAAGCGAGTCAAAGGGCAGGAAGACTACTTTATGGGTGGTCGTGGGTTTGGAAAGTTGTTGCAGACTTTCGCAGCTTTCGGAGCTGGAACGGGAGCTCATGAACCCGTCCAGGTAGGACGAACCGTTTGGACGAGTGGACTCTCCGGCGTCTGGTCGGCGATGATGTGGCTGTTTGTCACGCCCGTGTATTGGTTCACGGCGGTATGGTATCGAAGAATGCGGCACCTGACGCTCGGCGACTGGTTTGTCGAACGCTATCAATCGCAGAGTTTAGGTGCTGCGTATACAGCGTTCGCGATTCTGTTTTATATGTTCTATCTGTCGACGATGCTCTCGGCGATTGCTAAGTTTGCTGTGCCGCTGATGGGTACGGAAATGATGTTCGGCATGGAATTGAAATATGTGCTTGTGCCACTGATTTCTATGATCGTTATTGCGTACGGAGTCCTCGGCGGTTTGACTGCCGCTTATTGGACGGACTTAATTCAGGGCATTTTTATTATCTTGCTTTCAGTCCTGCTGATTCCCTACGGACTTTGGGAACTGGTCGAAAAGTTTGGTGACCCGAGTACGCAGGGGTTGCTCGATGGCTTCACGATTTTGCATCAACGGGTTTCAGCCGAAAATTTCGGACTGTTCACGGGACCAAGTGCTGGAGAATTTCCGCCACAGTATATTCTATCACTGACACTACTGGCTCTTGTGGGCATAGTTGTTCAGCCACACTTCATTGCAACGGGTGGGGGGTCAGCTAAAAGTGAAGATGAAGCTCGAATTGGTCTGGTTGTTGGCAACTTTTTGAAACGTCTTTGCACGGCTGGTTGGGCGATTACCGCTTTGATTGCGTTAGCTCTTTTGGCGGGCAACGTAGAAATCGCTGCCGATCCCGACAAGGTTTGGGGAGTGGCAGCAAGAGAGATTCTTGGCCCGCTGAATCTGGGTCTCGTCGGTTTGATGCTTGCCTGTTTGCTGGCCGCGATGATGAGTTCCGCTGATGCATACATGATTGTGACGAGTGCACTCGTGGTGCGAAATGTGTATTTGCCGTTCATTAACTCGAATGCGTCTGAAAAGGTATGCGTTCGAATTGCACGGTTATCGGGACTGACCATCATCGTTGGTGCTACGGTTGTTTCGCTGGCCATGGGAGATGTGTTTGGGCAATTTAAACTCGCGATCGAACTTCCGCTGCTGTTTGCCGCGCCATTCTGGTTGGGCATTTTCTGGCGACGTTCGAATGCGATGGCCGTGTGGCTGACGATTGGCTTTGTGGGCATCGTCTTCTTTTTGATGCCTTATCTGTTGCCAGTGTTGAATCCGTCGATGAGAACCGACCCGGCTTACACAGTCAGTACGGAAGTGATCACGACGACACGCCAGAGAGCTGCAACGGAAGTCGATGTGGCTCGACGAGAAGCCTGGGAAACAGCTAAGGCTCAGGCGGAAGAACAATACGTCGATGATGCTGCAAAGCTGGAGGGAGCTCTGAAGAAGCTGGGATCTGCTCCACCTGATGCTGTAGTGGGTGAAACCATTCAACTTTCAATGACAACGGGTGGGGAGTCGATCTTTTGGAGTGATGTTCGAGCAGAAAATTCCACACTGACAACTGTTCGTGAAGAAACATCAGCAGACGGGACACATATCGTCGTTCAGAAGAAGACGGGGGCATTTAAGGGTGAGGGCCCGCTCAAGATCGACTTCCTGATCTATCAGTGGTTGGGAGTTATCGATTTATCAACTGCTTCGAAAGCCACGCTGGAAACATTGCGACTACCTCCACGCGTGATCCTGCCGTTCGTGTTTCTGATGCTGGTCAGCTTTGTAACACCACGAGGCAACGCCGAAAAACTGGATCGTTACTTTGCCAAGATGAAGACGGAAGTCGATCCTGATCCCGAGAAAGATGCTGCCAAGTTGGCCGATTCCTATGCGAACCCCACTCGCTTTGATGATCGCCGTCTGTTGCCCGGTACCGACTGGGAATTTATGAAACCCAGTTCAAAAGATATGCTTGGTTTCCTTGTTTCTGTCGTCGCTTGTTTTGTCATTCTTGGTTTGCTGATAGGGATCGCAGGAATTGGGGCGTGATGTTTGCAGACCAGTAGGGTCCCCTGTACGGACCATTGCTTTGAACTTACTACGCATTGAAATCAAACGATACCGCAATCTGGTCCGCACAACGGACCCTACGTGCTGATCACTGGGATTTTGCAAACTTCAGTTAGAAATCGTTTGCTGAGGCAACCATAAGCATTCAGTTTCCAACACACCAGAGTGCATCATTAGTTCGAATAAAGAGTCGACCATTCGCAATGGCGGGTGTGGCGTTTGTGTGACCTGGGAGTTGATTTTGTGTGACTAATTCAAATTCATTCGAATTCGGTTTGAAGATAGTCGTCCGGGCATCCTGGCTTGTTGCGTAGAGCAGGTTATTCGCCATGATAACAGAGGACCATTGAGTCCCGGCTGCGCGATCTTTCCAACGTGATTCTCCGGTATTGATATCAATGCACTCCAAAGTCCCCGGGCCGGCATTGGGGCGATAAATGTATCCATCCACGCACACTCCGCTTCCAATACTTTGTGGCTGACGCTCCTCACGCCAGAGGAGATGTGTAGCAGTTACATCGCCACTTCCTCCCAGTTTTATTGCCAGTGCCGGCCCTTGAAATCCGCCGGTCAGGAAGCAGATCTGATTGTGAATAACTGGCGAGGAATATGCCAGGTCGCCTCGATCGTGCCCTACCCCTTCACAGAACCATAGAATGGAGCCAGTCTCAATATTGTACGAAACGACTCGAGTACTGTGGACCACGACGGCAGTTGTATGACCATTTTCCTCGATCAGCACGGGCGTACTCCAGGAGCCCATGTATTCTCCAGTGTCGTTCCGTTCGCCAGTCCCCTGTTGGGGCTCTTCGACCCGCCAGATTTCTTCTTCCGTTTTGAGATCGAATGCGATTACGAAGACTTTGCTACCAGGGCCGGTATGCAGAAGGACCTTATCTCTAACGATAATTGGAGAACTGCCATATCCCCACATGTGTCGATATTCACCCAAATCGTGAGACCACTGAGTTTTTCCATTGTGGTCGTAGCAATGAATTCCAGCGGACCCATGCCAGACAACAACATTCTTCTGATCCGCCGCTGGAGTCGTGGGCGCGTGAGGATTTGTCTTATGAGTCGGCATCTCCCGATCAATTTCGACAGTGCGGGACCACAATTGCTGACCGGTTTTTTCATCGAAGCAGAGTAGGCTTCGTTCTTTACCTGAGGAATCGTTGAATGCGGTGATATATACATGCCCCTGTGAAACAATGGGACTTCCATTTCCGGCACTCGGCAAATTCGCCTTCCATAAAACGTTTTCATCTTCCGACCAGATCGTCGGAGCAGTCCCTTGGTCAGCCACGCCATTTAGATTTGGTCCACGAAACATTGGCCAGTCGGCTGCGACCAGCGGATGAGCACTGAGTAAACCTGCAAGCAGGAAAAGTAAACTGAGTCGCTTCATAATTTTATCCTGTAGAGTGTAGAGAATTAAGGCCAGAGACTTTGTGGCGACCTGTGTCTGTCTTCTTAAGTCTCCCCTGCTCTTTCTGACGGTCCTGTCTCAGCAACGATTCGCATTACTCGATTAAGAAGAACTCCTGCCGGTTAGCCCACATTCTGAGGCCGACGTGACGTAGTCATAAGTAGAGATTTTCTCATGAGAAACTGCTTCTGTTGGCGGTCTCGTTAAATCTGGTTTTAACTCAGTTAATGCGTTGTCTCAAAAAATTATGATTGCAGAATTGGTTCGTATAGTATGGGAAAATGATTAGTGGTTTGTAAAATATAATGTGCCTGCATCCTCGTTAAAGAAAATTTATTATCCAGTTATGAAATTCAAGCATGTTGAAATTGGCATAAAAATTGCTTTCAAATTTTCCCTAATCGGCTTGAGCGGATATTCAAGCAGAAAGCAGGTGTCAATTTGAACTGAATTATTAGGAAGTGAGTGTCATTATGTGTCCGGTCAAGCCTTCTGGGGAATTTCAACAAAAAGATGGCGAGGATTCGCCAGAGTTGAGAATTTCCGGAAAGGAAGATCAAACACCTGAAGCAAATCCCGAAATAGTAGATTCTTTGCCCTACCAGGGAACGAAACAGGAATTTCCAATTGTTGGTGTTGGTGCGTCAGCGGGCGGACTGGAAGCTTTGGAAGCGTTCTTTGACCATATGAGCCCTGATTCCGGCCTCGCTTTTGTAGTTGTTCAGCATTTATCACCCGATTTTAAGAGTGTGATGGATGAGTTGCTGGCTCGACATACAAAAATTCAAATCCATCGGGTGACTGACGGGATGCAAGTCGAGCCCAATTCGATTTACCTCATTCCACCCAAGAAAGAAATGATCATTTCGGATGGTAAATTGCTGCTCAGTGATAAGGATCCGAAATCCGGACTCACGTTACCGATTGATATTTTCTTCCGTTCGCTGGCTCAAGATGCTGGTTCTCGGGCGATAGCTGTGATTCTCTCTGGAACTGGAAGCGATGGATCGCAGGGAATTCAGGATATCCACGAGAACGGAGGCTTTGTTATTGCTCAGGATTTGGAATCTGCAAAATTTGACGGCATGCCCAAGAGTGCAAACGCAACTGGAGTTGTCGACCTGATCTTACCTCCAGAACGCATGGGAGCGGCGCTCTCATCGTATATCCAGCAACCAGGTTCCAAAAATCTGACGGATTTCAAGCCTGTGGAGCCAGCTCTTCTGAAAGGCTTTGATGCAATTTTCCAATTGTTGCGGAAACATTATGACATAGATTTTTCGTATTATAAACAATCAACTGTAACTCGCCGTGTGCAGCGTCGATTGCTGATGCATCAGATTACGGATCTCGATGAATACGTTACAAGACTTCGGGATGACTCGAGCGAATTGAATTCGCTTTATAAAGACTTATTGATTGGGGTCACAAAATTCTTCAGGGACCCTGAGGCGTTTGATTTAATAGACCAGAATGTGTTACCAGAGATTCTGGCAAATCATCGAGAACAGGATGAACTCCGTGTGTGGGTTGCCGGGTGTGCGACAGGTGAAGAAGCCTATTCGCTGGCAATTCTCATTCGGGAGCATATGGAAGAGATGGCAAAGCCTCTGGATGTCAAAATATTTGCCACAGATGTTCATCCTACCTCACTCGAGACGGCCAGCGTAGGTATCTATAGCGAGGAAAGTTTATCCGAGGTTTCTTCGGAACGACTCGAAAAATATTTTAAGCAAGTGAAAACAGGTTTTCAGGTCTCTCAAGACTTGCGGCAAATGATCGTTTTTGCGCCTCATAATATTATAAAAGATGCACCATTTACGAAAATCGATTTGATTACCTGCCGCAATATGCTGATTTATCTGGAACCTCCGGCTCAGAAAAAAGCGATCTCCCTCTTTCACTTTGCCTTGAATACTCGAGGTGTCATGTTTATGGGGCCGAGTGAAAGTCCTGGAGAACTGGCTGATGAGTTTGATGTGATTGATGAACGCTGGAAGGTTTACCGTAAACGTCGAGATAAACGACTGCCGGTCGAAATGCGTCTACCGCTTTCTGCTGGATATGCCAGTTCGCGGATTCCAAGAATGGGATTGAGCCAGCCCCATGCTCCTGCCAATGGTGCGCTATTAAGAGCCTATGATGAATTGCTTAAAGAATATGCCCCGCCTACGTTGCTCATCAACAATTCCAGAGAATTGGTGCAGTCTTTCAGTGGTGCTTCTAAATACATCAAACTGAGTGATGGGCGACCATCGACAGACATATTCGATTTATTACTGCCGGATCTGAAAATTCCATTAACCACAGCAGTTCAACAAGTCGTTAAAAATCAGAAGTCAGTCACTTTTAAAGGAGTTCGAGTCACTCACGAGACAACTGAAGAATTACTGCGATTGACCGTGCGACCCCTTCAGGCACGTAGTGGAGACGAACAGCAGTTTCTTGTGACTCTGGAACCGATGGAAAAACCGAAAGCATTGGTGAAAGAAAATGATGATGCTTTGAATATGGATCTTGACCAGGCCTCTAAAGAACAGTTGCTGGCATTGGAATCGGAGTTGCTGTACACCAAGGAAAATCTGCAGTCGACCGTTGAAGAGATGGAGACTAGCAATGAAGAATTGCAGGCCACAAATGAAGAACTTGTCGCTTCTAACGAAGAGTTGCAAAGCACAAACGAAGAACTGCATAGCGTCAATGAAGAACTCTATACCGTCAATGCTGAGTATCAGAAAAAGATTGCGGAGCTGATGGAATTGACCGCAGATATGGACAATCTGCTGCACAGCACTGAAGTTGGTGTCATCTTTCTGGATCGTGAGTTATGCATTCGAAAGTATACTCCAAAAATAGGCGAAACCTTTCACTTATTGCCGATGGATATCGGACGTCGGGTCGACAGTTTCGCCCACAACATCGATCATCCGAATCTTGTCAATGATTTGAAGCGAGTTTTAATTGAGCAGACTCCATTTGAAATCGAAGTTCATGGCGGAGATTCCCAGACGTTTTTAATGCGAATATTGCCCTACCGATCAAAAAATAAAGTTGACGGAGTCGTCCTGACGCTCATCGAAATCAGTCGATTGAAGCAGGCTGAGTCTGAGTTAAAGCTTATGTCCAAAGTGTTTCAGGACGGTGCGGATCCAATCATCCTGGAAGATCTTGATGGTCAAATTGTCGATCTTAATGCTGAAGCTGAAAAAATTTATGGATGGAGTCGTGCAGAATTACTGGGACAAAGTTTTAAAAAGCTTGTTCCTCAAGACGAACAGATTCGGGCAAAAGAATGGCGTATGCGTTGCATCGAGAAATTGGGCTTACGCAATATTGAAACGGTTAAGCACGATATTAAGGGAAATACATTTCCCGTATTACTTACGCTTTCTTTATTAACCGATCAGAATGGAAAGCCTGCCTTCATCGCTTCGATTGCGAAGGATATTACTGATCGTAAGTTAGCAGAGGACAAAGCTCGCGATGCCGTACGAAAACGGGATCAGTTCCTGGCGATGCTATCGCATGAACTCCGAAATCCACTCGGAGCCGCACTGAATGCAACCTACTTACTGGATGGGGCCGATGAAAAAGTCCTTTCGAAACCATTATTGGAAGCTTGCAAAGTTATTCAAAGGCAGACATTACAGGTTGCCCGATTGCTGGATGATCTGCTCGATGTCTCTCGCGTTACACAAGGCAAAATCGAAATCAGAAAACAAATCGTGGATATGACGCAGTTGATTGAAGATACACTTCAAGCTGTCCGACCTCATATCGACGCGTTGAATCATAAGTTAACCGTTGAGGTCTCTTCGCAACCGGTCATTGTCGAAGGTGACCCTTCACGACTGTTACAAATCCAGGAAAATCTACTGGCCAATGCTGCCAAGTACACACCTGAAGGAGGTCACATTCGACTCTCGCTCGCAAAAGAAGATGGAGAAGCAATTCTGCGTGTGGGTGATAACGGAAACGGAATTCCGCCCCATATGCTGGAGAAAATATTTGAATTATTCGTACAGTCGGATGAGACACTTGACCGTTCTCAGGGAGGGATGGGACTTGGTTTGACACTTGTTAAAGATATTGTCGAACTGCATGGAGGAAATGTCAGTGCTCATAGTAATGGTGCCGGTAAAGGAAGTGAGTTTGTTGTGCGATTGCCGCTCGCGAAGGATTCTCAAGTTCCTGTACTTTCCTTGCCCGTTAAGAACGATGCGAATTCTTCCGATCAAAAGAATATCGTGCTCGTCGAAGATAATGATGATAACCGGGCTATGCTCAAAACATTGCTCAGATTGAAAGGGCATCTTGTTTCAACGGCTGCAAACGGAAGCCAGGGCGTCGATGTTATTTTACATCAACTCCCTGATGTTGCTATTGTCGATATTGGCCTGCCCGGCATCAGCGGGTACGAAGTTGCTAAGAAGGTTCGTGCAGAACTAGGCAATCAAGTCTACTTAATTGCCTTAACGGGATATGGGTGTGCTGAAGATCGGGAGGCGACTACTCAAGCAGGTTTCGATACACACTTAGTCAAACCACTTGATCCAGTCGAGTTGGACAGGGTCTTAAATTCGATATCGAAATCTGATAGATAGCGATATGAATTCCATTGCAGGAAAATCCAATGAAAACAGCTATGGCAATCTGCTAATTGGTATTGGTGCTTCTGCTGGTGGTCTGCAGGCCATTGTTGAAATTGTTGATCTTTTGCCGACACATTTTCAGGGGGCATTGATGATCGCGACGCATCGTTCTTCAACTGCTCCCAATGTCTTGCCATCTCTTCTGCAAAACTATACACGTTTACGAATCAGTGAACCGCTCGATGGCGACAAACTCAGCTGCACTCATATTTATATTGGTCGTCCTGACGAAGTGTTGACAGTTGAAGGCGGTGAGGTTCACATTGACTTAGATCCAGAGCACATTCGAAACCTGGATCGAATCGATGACCTGTTTACTTCCATTGCCAATGCTGCGGGTAAAAATTCAGTCGGAGTCATTCTCTCGGGGATGTTGTGGGATGGAGTCGACGGATTAAAGGCGATTAAGGAAGCAGGCGGAACCTGTATCGTCCAGACACCTGAAGATGCAACCTTCGACAGCATGCCGAAAAATGCATTGGAGTCAGTCGAGTGCGATTTTGTCGGAACAACGATTGAAATTGCCAGTCGACTGGTTGAATTGGGGGCAGGCAGGAATTGTCAATAAATTCAGGCGTGCATTAATTTAAAGCCAGCGAGTCCTGACTCAGGAATCACATGACTGGGGCAGCATCATTCATACTTGAGGGCTCAATCACTCAAGAATTCTTCCTATAGGCCACATCAGAAACGATGCTGCCATTCCCGGAAGTAATTTGAACACATCGCCATCGTAACCAATCGTGTTCCAGGCAATGACCGTTCCAACGCCTGCAGTCATCATCAGGGTGATTGTCAAAGACGAAAGTTGGACTCCAAACAGACGGAGCAATAGTGGTGGACCAAGGCCTGCACCGAGTGCGGACCAGGCAATCAATACAAGAGAGAATACACCCTGCCCTGCGAATAATGCCACAGACAGTGCCAGTGCTGTCACTGCAAGCGTTGCAAGTTTGGATGCAACGTAGGATCCTTTCCAGTTTGGGTTGATGTCCTGCGTGATTGCTCCAGAGCAAACCAGGATTTGAGAATCAGCTGTAGACATAGTCGCTGAAAACAAACCTGCCAGAGTCAATCCAACAAGCACATCAGGTAACAGACGTCTGGCCATTTCCGGCATTGCTAATTCGGTCGCCTGAGTCGCAGTCATTCCTTCGGTGAGTGGAATACTTAGCAAGTCCGGCATGTAGGCTCGTGCGTAAAGTCCGACTGCAATACTGGCAATGAAAAAGGGAATAAACCAGAGAAAGTAGATCCATTTGGCACGTTGAATCTCGTCGATCGATCGTATTGCCATGAAGCGAACAAGGATATGCGGTTGACCGATCGCTCCAAATCCACCAAATGTCATTCCTAATAAGTACATGGCGAAGCCGAATTTAAGATCACTCGGAAACCATCGCACCAATTCGGGATCCTGGCTTTCGAGATTCATCCAAACATCAGCCGGTAAGCCGACTTCAAAGCTAGCCGCAATCAGAAGTGTGGCCATGGCAATAATCATGACGAAGGACTGAGCGGCATCCGTCCAGATGGAGGCTCGAATTCCGCCTGAGAAACAATACAGCACAACGATCACGGCTCCGATGATGGCCCCAATCTGCGGTTGCCATCCAAACAATGTCTGCAGTGCGGTGCTTCCCGCTTTTAGTTGAGCAGCCGCGTAAACGCCAAGCAATACGAATGTCATCAAACCACCAAGGATTATGATGATTCGTTTCTCGCCTTGTTTGGTCGTTCCGATTAGCGCGGGAACGGTTGCGACTTCCATGTTCTCCGATTCTCGACGAACACGCGGATGCACGAGCCACCATGCGACCAGGTCCCCCATCACCCAGCCTATCATCATCCAGACGGATTCGATGCCAACCCGGTATGTGTATGCGATCTGACCGATAAACATGAATCCGCTGTTGTTGGTAGCCACAGCCGATAAAGCAGCCAGCCACGGAGGCACATTCCGTCCAGCCAGCAGGTAATCGTCCGTCGTATTTTTGCAGGCTCGGGCCGAAGAGACGCCAATCAAAACAAATACACCGAGAAAAAAGAGAAAGCTGATAACGACCGTAGTCAATGGAGCATCCTTGTTCAATTTTGCGAACGAAAAAAGCGGTTGACGTCAGAAACTCAAGCAGTATACTTGCAATCACAATGAATTCATAGCTAACGATTGTCATTGCATTTATCTTGATTGTTTCAATATTTTGCTGTTTTTTGTGTGGAGAGTCCCGTTATTTCAAAGGAATCTGAGACGCCGGAGTTGGAAATACGTACTCCTGAAACGAATGATGCCGCTCAAATCTGTCAGTTAGTGAGAGACTCTGGAGTCCTCGATGCCAACTCGGCCTACCTGTATTTGCTTCTGTGTCGCGATTTCAGTGATACATGTCTGGTGGCGTGCCGTGCTGGAGATGTTGTTGGATTTGTCTCTGGATATCGCATGCCACGAGATCCCACAGTGCTGTTCATTTGGCAGGTGGGAATCTCTCCTGAAGTGAAAAGGCAGGGAGTCGCATCTCGATTGCTCCGCGAGTTGGTGATGCGGTGTGATGAGAAATCTCTCCTGGCAATCGAAGCAACCGTTTCTCCATCGAACATCGCCTCTCGGCGACTCTTTGAGTCTTTGGCACGAACACTGGATGTGCCATTGATTGACCTTCCTCATGATGGTTTCAGCACGGCGGACTTTCCGCCCGGCGACCATGAAGTGGAACCTCGCATTCGGATTGGACCTCTGAACTGACTTTTGTTCTCTGAAGCATTATTCCAGTGATCTCAGCCCTGTTCTTACAGGCGACGAAATTTACCCAAGCGCTAATGAAGGATTGATAATGGATATTTTTGAACGACTTGAAAGCAATGTTCGCGGATACTGTCGCAGCTTCCCAACGGTCTTTAAGACGGCAAAGGGCGCGACACTCTTGAATGAACAGGGCGAAGAATTTATCGACTTCTTCGCCGGTGCGGGAGCTTTGAGTTATGGGCACAATAACCCTGAATTAAAATCTGCATTGATTGAATATCTGACCAACGATGGCGTACTGCACGCCCTCGATATGTCTACGACTGCTAAACGAAAATTTCTTGAAACATTTGAACGATTAATCCTGAATCCTCGACAAATGGATTACAAGGTGATGTTCCCGGGACCAACGGGGACAAACGCTGTGGAGTCGGCACTCAAACTGGCTCGCAAAATCACAGGTCGTCACAACATCGTTTCGTTTACCAATGGTTTCCACGGAATGACCCTGGGCTCTCTGGCTTTGACTGGTAATGGCGGAAAGCGAGCTGGCGCGGGTGTTCCGCTGAATAATGTCACTCACATGCCCTTTTGCGATTACCTCGGAACAGAGGCGGATACCATCGCTGCACTGGAACGCTACCTCGAAGATTCGAGCAGTGGCATGGACTTGCCCGCGGCTTTCATTCTTGAAACGGTGCAGGCGGAAGGTGGAGTTAATATTGGAACACGCGGCTGGCTGGAGGCTCTTGCGGGACTTGCCCGTCGATACAATGTCCTGCTGATCATTGATGATATTCAGGTGGGATGTGGTCGAACCGGGCCATTCTTCAGTTTTGAGCCGTTCGACATTCAACCTGACATCATCTGTTTGTCGAAATCAATTTCCGGTTACGGATTGCCAATGGCATTGACCTTGATGAAGCCGGATCTGGATGTATTTGAGCCAGGCGAACACAACGGCACATTTCGAGGACATAATGCCGCTTTTATCACCGCGACTGCCGCACTGGAAGAGTTCTGGCAAGATGACCAGCTGACTCAAAAAGTGAACCGCAACGCTCGTCAGGTTCGTGATTCGCTGTTGGACATTGCGGCCAAACATGATGCTGAAGTTCGAGGTCGAGGCATGATTCAGGGCATCGAGTTCGCTGATCATTCGATTGCATCAGCAATTTCGAAAGAAGCCTTTACACGTGGCTTAATTATTGAGACTGCTGGTCCCGACGACGAAGTCATCAAGACCCTGCCACCGCTTACGATTTCAGATGAATTACTGACGCGTGGTTTGGAGATCCTTGCCGAAAGCACGGCCGCTGCTGTTCCTGAACTCACTTGCGCAAAATAAACCGGAGAATAAGAATGATTGTAAATACGCTCGAACAAGTCAGCGGAACCGAACGGGAAACACAAGCTGAAACATGGACCAGTCGTCGTCTGTTACTCAAGAGTGATGGCATGGGCTTCTCGCTGCACGACACCGTTCTGTATGCCGGGACTACGACCGAGATGGAATACCAGAACCATCTAGAAGCCGTGTACTGCATTGAGGGCAAAGGTCGTTTAAAAGACTTGAGCAATGATAAAGAGTATCCGATTGAAGCGGGTACGGTGTACGCCCTGAGTGGTCATGAACGCCATATCCTGATTGCGGATGAGCAATTACGAATGGTTTGTGTCTTCAATCCACCCATTGTCGGCGCAGAAACTCACGACGAAAACGGCGTGTATCCTTTGATGGAGTGATTTCTCTGGGAGTGTACTCACTGACCTTTCAAAAAAGATAATCACAAAGCGCAAATCAATTCCAGGATATATTATGAATCGCTCAATAGATCCCTACCATTCACGCACATCTGACACATGGGAAGCTGCACCGCGGGTTGATCCGACGGCCTCTGATAAACCGGGTCCCCTGACCACCGACGAAGTTTGGAACTACGCACACGATGGATTCCTGTTTGCACAAGGGCTGTTCTCTCAGGAGGAAATCGATGAGTTGTTAGTCGAAGCAACTTCGCTAGCTGAAGAGTGGCCGGAATCTCAGCCAGGAATCGTGCGGGAACCAGGTTCGGAGACTGTTCGCTCGATCTTTCGCTTGCACAAGATCAGCGACGTCTATCAGCGACTGTTCGCAGACGAGCGGTTACTTGCAAGGGCGAAACAGTTGATTGGGACTGACGTTTATATTCATCAGTCACGAATCAACTACAAGCCAGCTATGAATGGTAAAGAATTCTTCTGGCACTCAGATTTTGAAACCTGGCATGTGGAAGATGGGATGCCTCGCATGAGGGCACTGAGTGTGTCGATTTTCTTAACGGAAAGCCACGAGTTCAACGGACCACTGATGTTGATCCCTGGATCGCATGAAACATTCATCCGCTGTGCAGGAGAGACTCCAGAAAAGAACTACGAAAACTCATTGCGACGTCAGGAATATGGCGTGCCGACACGGGAAGCTCTGGACACGTTGCTTGAAGGCAAAGAGATCGTCGCTCCGAAAGGTCCCGTCGGTTCGGTCGTGTTCTTTGACTGCAACACCATGCATGGTTCCAACGGCAACTTGAGTCCAACGCCACGTGTTAATCTGTTTGCTGTTTATAACAGTGTCGAGAATGCAGTTGTCGATCCGTTCTGTGATCGTTCGCCTCGTCCTGAATATCTCGCAGAACGAACCGTTGAACCTGTTCAATCACTCGTAGGATCTTCGTAACCAATACCTCTTTCAGGACTGACTACGACTGGGCACTGAAATACAATGATGCCAACTTCGGAAAAGACAGGTGATAAATCGATATCGTTTTCGTTCCCTAATCAAAATCAGCGGGTGATCTTTGAAAAGAGCTGGTTGTGGTTACCGTTGCGTATTGAGTATTATAAAATGTAGCACTCGTAAGCCTGTTTGGAATGCGGCCAGTCCGCCCTGAATTCATGAGATGCAATATTGGACCTCGAAGACTCACTTGGCTTTCAGATCTTGAGAGCGATTCGGCGAATCATTCGTCGAACGTCCGAGCACTCACGCATTGTCAGAAAACATGGTGGGATCAGTGTCCCGCAAGTGCTCTGTCTCAAAGCTGTCTCTGAGTTTCCGGCGGAGACCGAGATCACGGTCGTAATGGTTGCACGCGCTGTTCAACTTTCAGCTCCAACCGTATCTCGAATTCTGGATAAACTGGAAAATGACGGATACATCGCTCGGCAACGAAACAGCAAAGACCGGCGACGAGTGTGCGTTTCACTCACCGAGAAAGGTTGTCTACAGATCAATAATCTGCCGACACCGCTCCACGAACAATTCTTAAAACGCCTCGAAACTCTCGATCCCGTCGAATGTCTGGGACTCTTAAAATCGCTGGAGAGAATCGTCGAACTGATGGACGCCGAGGATGTTGATGCGTCTCCTCTACTGACGCCTGAATTAAATGTCGGGCCAGACGATTCATCACAAGCTGACTCGGAATTGACCTGAGAGCAACACAAAATGCTACTCCAGTATCAACAATCGCGGGAATCTTCCGCGTGAAAGAGCAAAGTATTCTCTCAACAGGACTTCATCTGCTCCTAATGCTCCTGCGATTTCACGATCAGATCTCCCGAGTGACATTGGAACTGATGAACCCAATCTGTATTATGTGTTGCATTAATGTCTGCTTATATTTGTTCCGAGTTGCACATTGACTCAAGAATCAATTCTTAATGATTTTCAGTTCAGTGATTACTCAGATGGAACAGTCATGATTTCATGCGTTTTTTTGGGAAAGGTGTTTTTGATGACCCGTTCGACAATTTCTCTGCTCGTGTTACTTTTTGGGATCGCGATTCCGTTGATGAATTCAGCAGGAATGGCTGCAGAGTTTCGAGCGGGAGCATCTGCTGTGGATGTTTCTCCTCAGCAGTTTCCCGTCAGCTTACGCAGCGGTAAAGCGATGGATGCAAGTGCAGTGCATGATCCTTTGCATGCCCGGGCGATTGTCCTCGACGATGGTGAGATGACTCTCGCGATTGTTGTTCTGGATGCCCTGGGGGCTCCTCCGGAAATGCTTGATGAAGCCAAGCAGATTGCTGCAGAGAAAACTGGAATTCCTGTCGAGCGAATGTTGATCTCGTCGACTCATTCTCATTCGACTCCGCCGTCCAATCGCACAGAAGGTTCACCTGGCGATGTGGCGTATCGGGAATTACTGGTCAATGGACTCGCTCAGTCGATCATTGAAGCCTACGAAAAACGAGAGTTGGCCTCTGTGGGCGTGGCTTCCCATGACCTTCCAGAAGAAGTCTTTAATCGCCGCTGGCACTTGAAGCCTGGAAAAATGCCAGCGAATCCCTTTGGAAAGATGGATATCGTCAAGATGAACCCGGGAACCAGTCCGGACGTCCTTGATCGACCAGCTGGTCCGATAGATCCTGAGTTGATGATCCTGTCAATTCAAAACAATAAGCGAAAGCCGATTGGATTACTTGCGAACTATGCATTGCATTATGTGGGCGGTGTGAAGGAGAAACATGCTTCATCAGATTATTTTGGCGAGTTTTCACGGTTGATGCCCAGTCGTCTGCGTGCAAGTCCAGAGTTTGTCGCCATGATGTCCAACGGAGCTTCGGGAGATATCAACAACATTGCCTTTCTCGTCAATCGTCCTCCCCGGGAACCATTCGAGCAAATTCAAATTGTTGCCACCAAGGCAGCTGATACCGCCTATTTTGCATACAAGAAAATCGATTTTCATGACAGTAATATTACGCTCGGGATGATTGAGCGAGAGATCGAACTCAAATATCGACGGCCGAGCGAAGATGATTTGGCATACGCACAAAAAATACTTGCACTGACAGATCCAGTCGATATTTCCGAATTGCCAAAGAAAGCACAGGATTACGCACGAAAGACAATTCAGGCTCACGAGCGGGAAGAAGAGTTCCTGACAGTCACCATTCAGGCGATTCGAGTGGGAGAGTTCGCAATTGTCGGCATCCCTTTTGAAACTCTTGTTGAAATTGGATTGGAAATCAAAGACCGAAGTCCATTTTCGAAGACAATGGTAATCGGCCTGGCCAATGGTCGACATGGCTACCTGCCCCCTCCAGAACAGCATCGCCTCGGCGGATATGAAACCTGGCTCGGCACCAACGTTGTCCAAAAAGATGCTTCCGTGATACTGACGGAGAATCTTCTAGAGATGCTGACTGAGTTGAAGACATCGGGCAAAGATGGTCGGTAGAGTGGATTTCGTTGCGAATCAATTAAATCTCCAAGATTGCAGGTTGGGTTAGCGGAAAACGGAACGCGTAACCCTAACTCCGTCTGGAGAGAATTGTCGAATTGATGGACGCTGAGAATATCAATCCCTCTCCCTTGCTTACGCCCAAGTTAGAAGTTGGGCCAGATAATGCAGCATGTCTTGATTCAGATGAGTCCTGATTCATTATTGATTCAACGATGTCAACGAGTGCTCTGGTCAAATCCCCAGTGAGTCAGACTGCTGATAAGTTCTGTCAATAATATGCTCTCCGGGAAAATCACTGCGTGTTGCCTGTTTGGCATATGAAATGCAGTTGGCTATTCAAAAGAATGAGATTTTTCGAGATATCACATTCGTAAAAATCGATGTTGTTGAGTTTCAGACTGATATCCCGCAAGAACATGAGGTATGCAATTGATGAAAAGCCCTTCGAGTTCAATTTTAACTGTGCACACTGCTTGTTGATTAGGCAATTTTGCATTGATGAGAACTGAACGAGAGTTCTCATGGTTAGTCTGAGTTGGATTCTGTTTTTTATTTTCCAATCTTTTTAGGAGTATTTCAAAATGATGTTGACTGATTCCAATCGTCCAGCAGCTAAGATTTATCAGCGTGGATTTACGCTGATTGAACTATTAGTGGTCATAGCGATCATCGCTATCTTAGTGGCATTGTTACTGCCAGCTGTACAACAGGCCCGGGAAGCGGCTCGGCGCAGCTCCTGTAAAAACAATTTGAAGCAAATTGGTCTGGCTCTGCACAACTATCACGATGTGCACAGCGTGTTTCCGTATTCAACGGCCAATTCTTCGTCGAATGGTGGAACGCCAGCTGGCACGAACGTGCTCAACCATTCCGGGCATGTCCAGCTTTTGCCCTATATCGAGCAGGCAGCTTTATATGATCAGTACAATCACAGTTGGGCGTACGGAACACGCAACGAGTTAACTGGTGGCATTGTCGCTGGAGGAACGGATCCGAATATCAACACAAACCTGAATTTATCTCGCACTTTAATTAGTGTCTATCTCTGCCCCTCGGATAATGGTCCTCAAACTTACGGTTCTGCCAACGCAACCTATGGTTGCGGTGTCACTGGTTCAGTCCGCACTTCGTATGGTTTCAGTGTTACTCAGGGGAATGGTGGTACTATGTGGACAGCCCTCGGCATAACAACACGAGCGATGTTCGGGGTCAACTCTCGCAGCAAAATGCGTGATCTAGTCGATGGGACTTCCAATACAGTAGCGATGGTCGAAACGACACTCGATGTTGATGATGGCGAAACACAGTCGTGGGGCTGTTCATCGCATGTCGGGCAAGGTATCAACCTGACAGCTTCACGAGGGATCAACAATTTTCGCTGCTGTGCCTGGCGGACACCACCTGATGCTCAGTATCAGTATGGCCGCAACGGAGAGTGGGGTGAGCCAGGTTCCCTGCATCAAGGTGGGATTCAGGTCGTTATGGGTGATGGAGCAGTCCGTTTCATCTCCGAAAACATTGATGCCACCCTTCGCAACAGACTGGCCTGGATCAGTGATGGCCAGCCACTTGGCGAACTCTAAACGGAACTCATCAGAATTGATTAATCCTGCCTGAAACTGTGTGCATTGCCTTCTGGACAATGCACACATTACTTCAAATTAAACTTTCTATAAAAGTGCCGCATGTTGTATTCGACTTCTCGACAAATGAACTTTTTAGACTTTATTGTGTGCTTGGCTGTGATAACTGCAGTTGGATGCAGTGCAGAAAAGTCAGACAACATACCAGAACTGCTGATTCCAGTCACAGGAACAGTGCAAATGGATGGAAAGCCCCTTGGGGGAACTGCAGTCAAGTTTCTGCCACAAGGCGATACGAAAGGGAAAGGAGGCTATGCCATTACGGATGCGTCTGGTAATTTCGAAGCAAAAGATTATTCCATGGCAGAAGGTATTGAGCCTGGAGTTTATAACGTAACGTTCTCAAAAATTGCGATGCCCGATGGCAACCCGATTCCCGAGGGACAGACGGCAGCTGATGTCGGCGCATTGGAAATCTTGCCACCGCATCTGACGGCCGTCAATCCCGACAACATGAAATACATGCTGACGGTTGAATCCGAACCGATCAGTATCGATTACAAACTGAGTTCAAAACGCTGATCTCGGGATGCATTCTCCATTCCTAATCATTCAGCCTGAAGCATTATCGTGTGCCATTAAATGTCCCAGCCTTTGCGATAGTCTTCACGAATCAATTGTTGAGCTTGTTCGTTGCCAACAGTTTTGAGCGTCTGGGAATCCCATACAAATCCACCACCGCGATAGGCAACATTGCCAAGCATGACGGTTTCGCTGAGGGGGCCGGTGTAGTCAAAGTTGCAACTGGCTGGTTCCCCGCCTCGAATGGCATTGAACCATTCCTGATAAAATCCAGGCGAGTCGGGAATCGTTTTCTCAGGGGCTTTGTAATCCTCAAACTGATCAGCTGGAAAGAGCTTGCGATTATCAAAACCGCAGGCCAAATTCCCCTTTGTTCCGACAAAAATAGTATTCAGACCTTTGACATCATACTTTTTCTTTTCTGCAAACTCCGGCTTCCCCTGACTCCAGTGTAGGGTGACCGCAGGTCGTTTCTCATTCGCGGGAAACTCAAACTGAGTGGTCATACTTTTAGGAGTGCGTTCCGGATCCACTTCCGGGCCGGAGGCTTCGACTTGCGTGGGATATTTGAGATCCAGAGCCCAGAAAGGGATATCGAGAATATGACATCCCCAGTTGCCCGTTTCGCCGGTGCCGTAATCCCACCAGAAACGCCATTCGTACGGACATAGCTTATCGGTGTATCCACGCTCGGCTGTTGTCGGGCCGAGCCAGAGATTCCAATCTAGAGTGTCTGGCACAGGCTGAGAACTTGTAATCGGGCTTGGCATTCCCCGGCTGCTGCCGACCCAACTGTAAACTTCGAGCACATCACCGATCACACCCGCCTGAATTTCTTCAACGACTCGACGCATATTTTGTTTCGCGTGCCGCTGAGCCCCTAATTGAGTCGCCAGAACTCGTTCACGAGCAGTATCAGTAATGGTACGTGTCTCCCAAACATTGTGTGCTAATGGCTTTTCGCAATACAGGTGCTTATCGCGAAGCAAAGCCCACATCGAAGGATGAAAGTGGGTGTGATCTGGAGTGCTGACAACAACGGCATCAATCTCATTTTCCATTTCATCGAACATCTTACGGAAATCGGAAAATTGAGGGACACCTGGAAATTTCTCATAAGCTTTACCGGCTCGATTTTCATCGACATCGCAGAAAGCAACGAGATTCTCTTTTGAGCATCCATTCACATTCGAGAAGCCTCGACCTCCCACACCGATACAGGCAATGTTAATCTTCTCATTAGCACTGTTGGCAAAATTCGATTGCGTTTGAGTTCCGAGATACAGACCAGCCGAAATGGCAGCAGTCGCTTTAATTGCGTCACGTCGATTCATTTTCGTATTCATATTCACTCAGTACCTGCGAAATTCATGTTGATAAATTCAAAAAGTCTGGATATGGCGAAACGCAAATCCAGACTCTGTCGTGTCTCTGTTAGATTACTTAATGGTCACATTCGGGACGGGGGCATCACTCCCGGTATAGGCATTGTACTGTTGCTGGATGAATTCCGGCGTGGGCATGTCCCCTTGCGTGATGACAAAGCGAACCTGAGTTTTATCCGATTCCCCTTCAGGAATGTCCGTCTTGAACCAGGCTCCGAAACGACCATAGTCACGATAGGCAGAGAAGATTGCCCCTTTCGTGTTCTCTGGATGATTGAGGTAGATCACATTGTATCGCTTGCCGTCCAGGACAAACGATTCCGTCACCCAGGGATAGTCCCGATCTTTTTTAGGATCTGCGTTCTCTTTCGGGAAACAGTATTGGGTTTTTGATTTCTCGACCTCATTGGCAGGTCGAAACTGCAAGCCGGCGTGTTCGGGGTCGCCATCAAGTGTGAGTTTTCCCTGCGTTGCTTTGACGACCGAAGTGACATCAATCATCGCAAAGCTCCCTTTGGGTGGAACCTGAAAACGCATTGTGCGATCCTCTTCAAAAAGAGGCTTGCCATCATCGGTTCGATATGAAATGACAGAAGTGATGGTTGCTTCTTCTGCGTTGGATTGATTGCCTGTAAAGCGGAGATGTTCCTGCACCACTTTTTTCATGTGCCAGGTATCGTATTGCTCATTGTTCAGTTTGAGCTTTGCCCAGCCACGAAAGATGCCGCGGTGATGTGTAAACTGTCCCCCTGCCCCTTTAGTAATCGGAGCCTCTCCTGAATGATTCATGACATGCAGAAACGGCTTGTAGGTTTCATGACGCTTCTCATCGCTGGAGAGATCGAGAGCATACATGTATCGCCCGACCGGTTTGCCATTGTAAATGACATCCAGGTGGTCGCCTTCACTATCATTCAAATGAAAGCCGGTATCGGTACTTTTGTCTTCAGCGACAGCTTCAAAAGCAGCGTTTGAAAAAACGAGACAGGACAGCATAGCGCATTGAAGAAGTTGATGTGCATTGATCATTTTATCTTTTTCTTTCTCTGATCATTATTTTCATGGACAAACTCAAACAATAATCCTCAGACAATAATGTTTCTCTTTTGTCTGTGAATTGATCAGTTTGACAGGAAACATGCAGAAAGGCAAATACGTCGAATAAAAGACTACGGCTATTCAAGATGTCTCCCACTATGTATAGTGATATCACGTGCTCGGTGCTATGGTTTCGTTGAAAGCATTCCCGCCAAATTGGAGTCCACTATGGAGTTCTACGCTCCCCTTCCCCACACAAATGCTTTGGGTATTGAGTCGTTATCGCGAAGAAAGTCGCTCCAGGCAATTGGGGCCGGGTTGGCTGCGTTTTATTCGCCGCTGACTTTTACCGAATCTCGAATTGAAGCAGCGGTACGCTCTGGGACCGCTAAACGAGTCATCATGATCTTCAATTGTGGTGCCCCCAGTCATCACGATTTGTGGGATCCCAAGCCGCTGGCTGACTCGACGGTTCGTGGAGAATTTCAGCCTATTGAGACGAACGTTTCAGGAATTCAAGTCAGCGAGTTGCTTCCTGAAATGGCGAAGCGGATGGACAAACTGGCAATTATTCGCAGTGTGCATCACAAGCATTCGGCTCACAATTCCGGGATGTACTGGTCGATTGCTGGTCGACCGTACAAGCAGGATTCTACACTGATTAATCCCAGTCCTGCTGACTTGCCGAGTTTTGGCACATTAATTGGCTGGCTTGCCAAACGTGACGGCTATAGCAAAGCGGTTCCTCCATATGTGATCACACCTAAGCCCCATTGCGACAGTTTCGTTTATCTGACTCCAGGACAATTTGGGGGATGCCTCGGGGTCAAGCACGATCCGTTTGTCGTGAATGATGATCCCAATTCCAGCAATTTCAAAGTGAGAAATCTTACTTTATCGGAGGGGATGACATCGACTCGATTTGAACGGCGACTCGACATCATGCAACAACTTGGCTCAATGGCTCAGCCAATCCACTCTACGACGGCTACTGAAATGGACACATTTCACAATGAAGCCTCACGTGTCATTTCGTCTGGCGAAGCCGGAGATGCGTTTGATTTGTCAAAGGAATCAGACAAAGTGCGGGATCGTTACGGGCGGCACAGTTGGGGCCAGTCTCATTTGCTGGCCCGCCGATTGATTGAAGCGGGGACCCGGTTTGTTTCGACGGTCAACGGACCGAGCATTACCTGGGATACTCACAAAGACAATTTCAATAAACTGAAAAATAGCCTCGTTCCCCCGATGGAGAAGGCATATGCAGCTTTGCTAGATGATTTGGATGAGCGTGGCCTGCTCGATGAAACACTCGTAATTTGGATGGGTGATTTCGGGAGGACGCCGAAAATCAATAATGATGCTGGTCGCGATCACTGGCCGGGGTGCTATTCGGTGGTTCTCGCAGGAGGTGGGATAAAGGGAGGTCAAGTGATCGGTTCCTCGGATAAGATCGGGGCTTATCCTGATACGCGCCCCGTCACGCCGGGGGACATCCATGCAACAGTTTACTGGGCATTAGGCTACGATCCCTCTGGGATTACATTTCAATCCGTCGATGGTCGCCCAATTCCATTGACAGAAGGAACGCCAATTCCGGAATTGCTCGGCTGAATCACACCCGTCAAGATCGATCGAAATCGTTGGCAAGCGATTTCTCAAGTGAAACCATTGTAGGCCATTTTTAAATGGTTTCTGCAGTCGCTTGGACTCCAAATGATCCTAAATCGCTGTGTTTGCTCCTGCCGAACGCTGCAGATGATTTTTTAATATGCTTTAGATTGCTTAAGTCGACCTGACCCATTTGTAATCATTCTGATTGCGGAACCCATTGATGATTATTGTTCCATTTGCTTGGATATCGATAATCGAATAGCCATTGCTTTCAGAACCAGAACCTTCGACCATTGCGACCATTGTGCAATAGTGGATGCCCTCCATTTCCTTGAGATCATTCTGGTGACTGTGTCCCTGAAAAACTGCTAAGACTTTGCCGGACGATTCGAAAATCTTTCTGACTGCAGCATTATTTTTCACGCCGTGATTATTGTCTACGTCCAGTCGTTGATGAGCAAAGACCACGACCTGCTTGTCCGTCGCATTGAGATCAGCCTTCAGCCATTCCAGTTCTACTACTGGGATATTGGCATCAGTCCACTGAAAGTTTTTCCGAGCGTAGGGCTCGCCGTCACTGCGAAAACAGGAGTCCAGCACGACGAAGTGGAATCCGTCGCGATCAAACGAGTAATAGGACTTCTCCTGGCCAACTTCTCCGAGAAATTCTTCCTTCTTCAGTGTGTCCACACAATGGTTGCCCAAAACGTAATGACGATCTTTACAGATAGCCGAGAATACCCGGTTCACCGTTTTCAAATAACTTAGCTCGACATCGACTGAACTGGCTGCATCGATTAAATCACCGAGTTCAACAATAAACGCTGGTTGATCCTGCTGAAACTGATTGGAGGCTTCTTCAAGCTTGCGGAGAGTTTCTCGATAATGTCGTGATCCCCCGGGTGGTTTATCCGCATAATGCAGATCGGTCACGAGTCCGAATCTCAGGCGTTTAGCATTCTCTTCTGCATGCAACCATTGTCCCTGGTTCAGAGTAGCCGCTGCCAGGACGAGTGCCCCGTTTTTGAGGAATGCTCGTCTTCCAAGTTGAGTCGGATGTTTAACTATACTCATTGTGACTCCTCAAATTATTTTGATTTCAATAGGTAGCCGGCTGCTTCATCGGGGATTGCCGTCTGGACACTTCCGCGACACCCCTTCTCTTTATCGCATCGTCCACTTGCGACAAGCAACCGTCCGTTCGAGATTCCTTCGATGCCTAACGAGCAGTTCAACTTGTGTCTTCCAAGCATCCTAAAGTTAGCATCGGTGACAAGTAATATTTGGGGATCTCCGTAGCAGCCAAACCACCAGCGGTTATGTGCAAAGGTGGCAGTTTGAATTCCAAGTAAGGTTTGACCACTTTCAATGATATGTTTTTTCTGGAATTGGAATTTGCCGTCGTATTCGTAAACGTAATTCACTTCAATATCACCTGGTAAACCTCCGACAACGAAAAAGTGCCCGTTGCGGAAACCGATCCCCCCTGCCCCGTGAAAGACTTCCTGCGTTTCATGTCGGGCGAGTTCTTCCAGAGTATCTGAATTGTAAACGTACACCCAGGAATCGGCATTGCCTTTGGGATCGTTGAATTTGCCAAGGTTCACAGCGACATAAAGTTTATCGTCGTGGAAGCAGAGGTCGCCGTGATGATTGGCAACAGGAATTTTATGTTGCAGTTTCCCGTTCATGTCCGTTTTGACGATAGTCGTCGTAAAGGACCAATAGATCGACTTCTCGTCAGTGCAAACTCCCTGTAAATGGTGCGGGTAGTTTCCTTCACAGTCAATCTTGAACCAGTTGGCTTGTACCTGAGATATTTTTACCGGTGACTCGGCTCTAACTTGCAAGATTGTGGCAAACATACAGAGCATGACCATTCCGAGTGTCTTTTGTTTCATTTTTACCCTTTTGTGTGTTTTTCAGATTACATATTTGTGATCTGAAGCTGTTTTCTTTCAATGATCATATCTGTCTGCAAACTGGCAGTCCACGAAGCATTTCGATAGTGTGTAACCTTAGCGATTATTTAATCAATAATTCATTCATGACGGTGTCGTGTGGAGACAACTTGTTGAACGAATGCAGAAGACAGGTGCAAAAATTATCTGGGCCAGCACAACCCCAATTCCCGATGACGAATCGAAAAAAAACAAACTGCACAGTCAATCATCGATCGAAACGAGGCGGCTGCCCAGATTATGAACAAACATGGCGTCGCCACGGATGACCTCTTCACTTTGATCACTCCTCATCTGGAAGAAACGCAGAACTCTAATGACATCCATTCCAATGGTGCAGGTTACGAGTTTCTCGGTCAGCAAGTTGGAGAAGCGATTCTGAAAGCGTTGAAGTAAATACCGTGGTGTTGGGTTATGCCTTCAGCAAACACAACCTACGAATTGAACCGCGGTTGGACGCAGATAAACGCAGATACAAAAAATCTGCGTCTATCTGCGTCCAACCGCGGTTCTAAAAATTCCAGAAAGTGGTACAGGGTTCAAAAGCAAATTCAGATATTGATTCACAGTTCTGATAAGTGCAATCAAAAAGGCAAGATGGAATCGCGATGATTCCATCTTGCCTGTGAGAGTTTGACATTAAGAAATAATACTCAATCAAATCGTTAGTTCTTAGCCAGTGGTTTCGATTCCTTTGACTCAGGTCGTTCCAGATCGAAACGGTCGAGATTCATGACCTTATCCCAGGCGGCCACGAAGTCTTTGACAAACTTTTTCTTGGCGTCTTTGCTGGCATAAACTTCTGAGATGGCTCGAAGTTGTGAGTTTGAGCCGAATACGAGGTCGACGGAACTGGCAGTCCATTTGACTTTGTCAGTTTTGCGATCGCGTCCTTCGTAGAAATGCTCGCACATTGGTGAGACTTGCCACTGAGTGTCCATATCGAGCAGGTTGACAAAGAAATCGTTGGTCAAAGTGCCAGGTTTCTTTGTGAAAACGCCCAGTTGTGCGATTGGTCCACCGCCGGCGTTTGTTCCCAGAACTCGCATACCACCAACAAGAACTGTCATTTCCGGAGCAGTCAGTGTGAGCAGGTTTGCTCGATCGACCAGCAACTCTTCTAAAGGTCTGTGATATTCGCGATTGTGATCGAGATAGTTTCGGAAGCCATCTGCAATCGGTTCCAGTGGAGCGAAGGACTCCACATCAGTCATCTCCTGAGTGGTGTCGGTACGTCCTGGAGAGAATGGAACCTGAATCTCATGACCGGCATCTTTGGCAGATTTCTCAACTGCCGCGCAACCCCCCAGAACAATGATATCCGCGAGGGAAACTTTTTTGTTGCCAGACTGTGAGCTATTGAAATCTTTTTGGACCTTTTCCAAAACATTTAAGATTTGTGCCAGTTCTTTAGGTTGATTGACTGCCCAGTCCTTTTGCGGAGCCAGACGAATACGTGCCCCGTTGGCACCACCACGCATGTCTGAACCACGGAAGGTGGAAGCCGATTCCCATGCGGTTGAAACCAACTGAGAAACCGTCAGGTCCGTATCAAGAATGCTCGCTTTCAGGTCACTAATATCCTGTTCGTCGATCAATTCATAATCAGCAGCCGGGACAGGATCCTGCCACAATTGTGGTTCCGGAACATGCGGACCAAGGCAGCGTGAGACAGGTCCCATGTCGCGGTGAGTCAGCTTGTACCAGGCTTTGGCAAATGCTTTCTGGAACTGATCCGGATTTTCGTGGAATCGCTTCGAAATTTTTGCGTAAGCTGGGTCCATCTTCAGTGCGATGTCTGTTGTGAACATGATTGGTGCGTGAGTTTTTGAAGGATCGTGAGCATCGGGCACCAATCCTTTTGCCGATTTATCTTTGGGTACCCATTGATTCGCACCGGCCGGACTTTTGGTCAATTCCCATTCGAAGCCGAACAGATTATCAAAATAACCGTTGGACCATTGAGTAGGTGTCGCAGACCAAGCACCTTCCAGGCCACTGGTGATCGTGTCACCAGCATTACCTTTGCCAAAAGAGTTTTTCCAGCCGAGGCCTTGTTCGGCAAGACCAGCTCCTTCAGGCTCAGGACCGACATTTCCATCAGGGCTGGCGGCACCATGAGCTTTACCAAACGTATGACCACCAGCAATCAAGGCTACGGTTTCTTCATCGTTCATCGCCATGTTGCCAAAGGTTTCTCGAATGGCGATCGCTGCTGCCATGGGATCCGGCTTGCCTTTAGGACCTTCCGGATTGACGTAGATCAGTCCCATTTGTGTTGCGGCCAGCGGGTTTTCGAGTTTCCCATCGGCTTCGTAGCGTTTGTCTCCCAGCCACGTACTTTCTGGTCCCCAGTACACATCCTTTTGTGCTTCCCAGACATCTTCTCGACCGCCCGCGAATCCGAATGTTTCAAATCCCATCGATTCCAACGCACAGTTTCCGGTGAGAATCATCAGATCTGCCCATGAGATTTTACGGCCGTACTTTTGTTTAATCGGCCAAAGCAAGCGGCGGGCCTTGTCGAGGTTGGCATTGTCGGGCCAACTGTTGAGCGGAGCGAAACGTTGAGTACCATCGGAAGCGCCACCACGACCATCGGAAACGCGATACGTTCCTGCACTGTGCCAGGCCATGCGAATAAACAGTGGACCGTAATGCCCATAGTCAGCTGGCCACCAATCCTGGGATGTTGTCATCAATTCCTTGATATCTTTTTTGACGGCATCCAGATCGAGTTTCTGGAATTCCTCGGCATAATTGAAATTGTCCCCCATCGGGTTGCTCTTGGCAGAATTCTGGTGAAGAATGTCCAGATTCAATTGATTCGGCCACCAGTCGCCATTCGACATCGTGCCGGCAGCGGTAATTCTTTGAGAGGGAGGTTGTTGTGTCCCCATGACAGGACACTTACTGATGTCCTGACCGTTCGCCGGCTGTTTCGCGGTTTCTTCAGCAAATGCCGAGGCTGCGATGCAAAGCACCGCACAGCTCGACATAGCTCGAATCAAGTAAGGCTTGGTGTTCATGTTCTCTCCTGAGTTAAATGAAATTCGTCGCAGACGATCCGATTTTGATCGTTGTATCTATAGCATTATCAGTTGAACCATAAAAATAGTCCAATGCATTCGAGGGATAGCAGCTATGCGTATTGTGCATAGATGGAATTGAGTGCTGTTGTGAACTGAATTACTATCGGCTGAAGCCGATAGGTATTTTGGCCGTGAGCTTCGGACTCAAGTCCTTTCGCTCACATGCCAGGTTTTTATTATATTGTCCTTGGACAAATTTGAACCCACGTTGAAAAGAACCTGAAG
>DEML01000120.1:0-75560 GCA_002359185.1 Planctomycetaceae bacterium UBA2671 | reverse complement strand
AACCTGAAGGTTTCGCCTGAAGGCGAGGGTTTTAGACCCATCGCAAGGACAATAAAAATTCACTGATTTGACCTGTACACCATAAATACCACACACTTTAGAACTCAAATAATCATTCGACGATATTATAAATGAAAGACGCCACGATTAATGAGAAAAAATATCTTCGTCAGCCTGTTTGCATTATTCATATTTTCGCAATTACTCGAAACCAATCTTCTGGCTGAACAACGTCCAAATATTCTGTTTTTCTTTGCCGATGATCAGCGAAATCATACCCTGGGATGTGCAGGGCATCCCGTTGTGCAAACGCCTAACATCGATCGGCTTGCCGACAATGGCGTGCGCTTTGAAAATGCATTTGTGACGACATCGACATGCTGGGTCAGTCGCGCGTGTTTATTCACGGGGTGTTACGAACGAAAACATCTCTATCGCGTCAAACCGGGGCCATTAAATCCGCAATTGTGTGAGACATCCTATTTCAGTGTGTTGAAAAAGGCTGGTTATCGAACCGGACATATCGGTAAAGAACATGTGCAGATCGACAAAGAATCTGCAGCTCAAATGTTCGATGTGCGAAGGCAACTCGGACGCAATCCTTACTTCAAAGAACAGCCGGATGGCAGTTTGCGACATGAGACTCAGATTCTCGGAGACTGGGGAACTGAATTTTTGCAGGAGCAGCGTGACCATCAACCGTTCTGTCTCACGATCAGTTTCAATGCGACTCATGCTGAAGATCGAGACAAGCGGCCAGGGATTGGGCATTACCCGTGGCCTAAAGTGATGGATGGGAAATATGAAAATCAGCTGATGCCTCTACCCCGGTTGAACGATCCTGCGATCTATGAATCCCAGCCAGATTTTTTAAAGGAGTCGATCAATCGGCAAAGATATTTCTGGCGGTGGGACACGCCCGGAAAATATCAAACGAACATGCGGGCCTATTTTCGGATGTTAAGTGGGATTGATCATGTCGTAGGACGTCTTGTCAAACAGCTCGAAGAACAAGGTCTGGCGGATAATACGATCATTATTTATTCAGCTGATAATGGATATTACCTGGGGGATCGTGGTTTTGCCGGGAAGTGGACTCATTATGAGGAATCACTGCGAATTCCGATGATTGTGTACGATCCCCGTTTACCCGAAAATAAACGAGGTCAGGTCCGTTCCGAAATGGTTCTCAATAGCGATCTGGCATCGACATTTATTGAATTCTCCGGAAACGAACCACCCGCATCGCATACCGGTCGCAGTCTTGTGCCTTTGATCCAAGGAAATCTCCCCCAAGACTGGCGAACGGATTTTCTCTGCGAGTTTCTGGCAGTCCCGCAAACGATTCCGAAATGGGAAGGTGTTCGAGATAAAAACTGGGTTTATGCTCGATACTATGTCGAGGGACCCGGTCACGAACCCTACGAATTTCTGCACGACTTGAAAACTGATCCCGATGAGCTCAATAATCTTGCAAAATTTTCTGTGGATGAGATGACTGAGTCTCAGAAAAAAGCTCTGCTATCACTGCGAAAGCGCTGTGATGAACTGATTGCTCAGAACGGACCATCGATGACAGAATTAGTGAGAAAGGATGATAAGAAGAAAACTGACTGAGCCTGCACAAGAATGAGGTATCAATAAAAAACAGCCGGAGCTTTTGCCCGGCTGTTTAAGTTTCTTCAAGCATATGAGTAGACTTGGACGTCAGCTCTCATTGAGTGTTTACATATTAATTTCAAAGCCTTTGCGGTTTTCTCGTGCCAGGAAAGTATTGGCCTCATCGTCGCCGATCACTTCGCGTTTGGCGGGATCCCATTTGAGTTCCCGGTCTAATCGCATGGCGATATTGGAAAGGTGGCAAATTTCCAACATGCGGTTGTGAGACCAGACATCGGAAATTGGTTGCTTGCGAGAGTGCATTGCTTCGATGAAGTTCGCGGTGTGGTTTTCACTGACAGGACCGCCGTAAACTTCTTCAATAGCGCCTTCTGGCAGAGGATTTTCTTTGAGATCTTCCACTGGAGTTCCTGTGATTTTGCCGCGGTTGACGAAAAATCGTCCTTCGGTCCCTTCGAACAGAATTCCGTTATCCCCTTCACTGGTAATAATCATCTCGACATCGTTCGGCATGTCTACCTGAATTTTGAACTTCGTAGCCGTGTTGTATTGATCGTTGACGACAGGATATCCGTCCTTGTATTCAACAGGCAACGTGTATTCAAGAGGTGCAATTCGGCTGGGTCCAGTTTCTGTGGCACCGAGTGCCCAGCAGGCGATATCGACATGGTGAGCACCCCAGTCAGTCAATTTTCCGCCGGAATACTCGTGCCAGTTTCGGAATGAATAGTGGCAGTTGCTATAAAGAGGAACTCCCCCGCCGTAGCCTTGGCGCATTTCTGGAAGGGCTCGGTAAGGAACTTCGGCAGCTGGTCCGAGCCAGAAGTCGTAGTCCAGTCCTTGAGGAACGGCCACTGCGGGAATAACAGGCGAAGCTTCCATTCCGCCAATTCCACAAGTCACTTTCTTGACGGTTCCGATCCGCCCATTTTTGACTAAAGCGACGGCCTGCAGAAATCGCTGTCCAGATTCACTTCGCTGCATCGTGCCGACCTGAAAGACTCGGCCAGTTTCTTTAACGACTTTCTCAATCAATTTGCCTTCATCGATGGTCAGCGTGAGTGGCTTTTCACAATAGACATCTTTGCCTGCATACATCGCTTCGACGGAAATTTTAGTGTGCCAGTGATCCGGCGTAGCAATCATGACCGCATCGATATCTTTACGATCGAGAACCTTACGATAATCCTTGTAGGCGTCAGGTTTCTTCTTTTGAGCTTTCTCTGCTTTTTCAATATTTTCCCCAAGCACATTTTCATCGACATCAGCCAGTGCGGCGAAGTCAGCGAATTTGAATGACTTATTTGTAATTCCCCAGCCCTGGTTTCGTAGACCAATCGTGGCAAAGACCGGACGTTCATTGGGGGATTCATATCCCAGTGCTCGGTTAGTAGACGGCAATAGAACACCTGCTGCCCCTGCTGCAGCCATTCCCTGAAGAAACTGGCGACGTGATTGTTGAGAAATTGTCATCTGAAAAATCCTTAGATTGTATGAAGTTAATGCAAATGAAGTCACATTCACTTGTTTCTGACGATTTGAGATTAATTTGTGGAGTTGCAATTCATTTTCTCACATCAACACAGAATCTCTCGTTTATCCACACTATGAGATCAAGTTTAACCGTCTGATGCAATTATGAAGACGAGAAAAATCAAACCATCCCCCGAAAGGAATCCCTTTACAGCACTTTTGTGTCCCTCAATCATTTAGCGAATCATTGATTCAGGGAATGAATATGATAGTTATGGCATTGCAGACAGTTATCGCCAGCAAATTGTTTTTGATGGCATTGTGCACAATTTTGTTTGCTGGGAGAGATGAGTCCGAGAGTGGAGTGATAATTTCTGTTCGCGTGTGGCATCCCATCGGTATCAGAGAAGGCTTCGTTGACGAATTGAGGTTCGGCTGGATTGAGTGGATGACAGGACTGGCAATCTTGAATTCTTCTCGTTTCATTATTGGACGTTTGAGTTTCCTTATTCATGAAAGTGAGATGGGGTCCATGTGAGAAAAAGGTGAATTCCTTTGTCGTCTGCCTTTCATGAGAGGTTTCCCAATTGATGGCGAAGGAACCTTTTGAAGTTTTGTCGAACGTATGGCACTTCATGCAGCGCCCTGTTGCCCCAGGGGTCACACGTTCTTGAAACATACGTTTGAAAAGGTTCTGTGAATACGACGATGATTTTTGATCAGACAGAGACGTTTGGCTGGCCAGTAAATCGAGCCAGGTCTTCAGCAAGCGGTCTTCATGCTCGCTGGCTCGGTAAACTAATGCGGATCGATTCTTAACGATTGCCCAGTTTCCGATGACTTCTTCGTCGGATTCAGGAATGTCTGAATTTTGGATGGACTGGTATCGTTCGATCGCCTGGAAAAATAGAGAGGAATTCAATGCGTCGACACAGTCTTGAATCTGCTGTGGATTCGTGTTTGGCCGGCAGACAACCTGCAACCGATCTAAGACGGCTGCTGATTTTGTTGTATTCAATTCTTCAATCAACCGATTCCAGTTGGAAACGATGATAGTGCGGACTTGATTGATTTGAGCAGTTTCTTGTTCATTCGTCCCCAGTGGAAGCGATTGCAATACCTGTCCTGTAGATTCATCGGCTGCGAGCATCATTTCCAGAAAGACCGGAATTTCAAAGCCGAGTAATTTACTGAGTGGTGAGAGTTGTGTTTTTGCAAGACTTGCAGGCATCTCCTCAATTTCTGGTTTCGATTTCAGAAACTCGAAATGATCCAGTCGCATTGGGCTGGGCATATTGAAGTCTCGAATTTGGGAATCATGACAGGAGCCACACATCTGCTTGTAACTGGCCAGATCGAGAGTCGATCGATTGGAAGAGAGGCTGTGACAATCATTGCAGTTATCGAGGGGAATCCCGTTCGGCATCAACCGTTCGAAATTCTGGAAGTGATGCTTCAAATGCGTGACATGATCGAAATGAATGCCCGCCCGTAATGGCGTTTTGATTTCGGGATGTCCGTTTGCAAAAGAATGAAATGTTTGCTGGTGACAACTTTGACACTGGGCATTTGTCAGTTTGGTAAGATCGTGCGAATTTCCATGGTGCTCCTGATGGCACGTTGCACATGCCAGTTCACCAGCATCGGTCGTTTCATGAGATGTCAATAAACGAGCCAGGCTTTGACGAGTTGTGTGCTGGGGTTCTGCAGATTGACTCATCAAATAATTGGTAAGAGCAACGGTTGTTTCGGGGGGAAGACTATGAGGCATTAAAGCGTGGTTGCCGAATTCATCATGACACTTTAGGCATTTCTGGCTTTCCTGAATTCCATGATGTCCACCTGATGCGAAGCTCAGTAAATTCTCTGAAGATTGTGTTGCAGCGGTATGACAGGCCTGGCAGCCATACTCAATAGTCGCATGTGCGGAAGTTAATGGACCTGGAGAGATGATTGATGTAGTGTCCAACACTTGATGAAGTTTCCCACTTCCAACACCACTGCCACCCAGGACGAAAATACAAAACCCAAGAGAGAGTGCGATTGTCAGTCCGGTGAGCAGTCGTCGTTTACTTCGCAGGCTTCGCACTGGCTGGCAAGGCGTGGGGGTGTGCGGGCAGTTTGCATTTTGATCAGGACAGTTAAGGTCCAGTGCCGGACCATCGTGACATTTACCACCGAAAGCATTTGGTCGATTACAATGCCACGTTTTTCCATCGAAAAAAGGAGAGCAGATTTTCTGGACGCAGCATTCTCCTTTCGCATTCGGGCCAATCTCACAAGGGTGTCCGTCTGCCAGATGGCCACAATCCCAGTTGCGTTGTGGGTGTTGATATTTCGCGGGATTAAACATCTCCCATGATCTTTTCCGACTCATGAGAGCCCTCCCGACCAGGCATGCGCGAGCAGACTGTGAAAGAACATGAAAATGAGTAAGGCATATGTGGTGGGGATATGAATAAAGAGCCACACTTTCAAAGCCCCCTGCAAGACATACTGGTTATCGAGCAGATATTTATGCCTTAACAGCATTTCAATTTCGTTGATCAATTTCTGTTCGTCATCATTCATGTAACGACGATGATCTGCAACTGACTGCTGAACAGCTCGCCAGCGTTTACTAGTTCCACCAAACAAATGTGAAAATACTGCAGGTCGACTGACAACAAATTGGTGAAGGTCGTTGCGATAAAATTCAGGGATGGCGGTCTGTTCGGTTGAAGAGCCGGGCTTGAGTGCCAGAGTCTCTATTTGATCTCTGAGTTGGCGTCGTAAGACAGGGATATATTCAAAGAAGACTTCATCTCCCAAATTCGTGAGTCGTTTCGGGAATGTGCGAGTCATAAATAATCCAATGACTCCACTTGAGAACACAAGCAGATAGATCAGAGCGAGCATGCTTTCGAAGATCCCGGTGGGAACTGAAATATTAATGTGGATGAGAAATATTAGAATGGTAAGAATTCCACAATAGATATGAATTTGCATCCAGAGGGAGGAACTTCCCAAGGGAAGATAGGGGCACTTCTTTCGAAGATTGTAGAGTGTCAGAAAGATAATCATGCCACACAATGTCCAGCCGGAAACGAAGCCGCGGCCTCCGATCGTGGCTTCGTTAACAAACCAGATCAGCATGATGATCACAACAATAAACAAAGTGCAGACGAGACTGACTGTGCGGCGATACGTAAATGATTTCATCGATTGAACCATTGAGCAGCTGTTTCATGACTTTCGAGATCGAGTCTTATGAGGGCATCGTGGGGACAGGCATTCTGACAGGCAGGTCCAGTGATCTGATCGGAACATAAATCGCATTTGGTTGCTTTTTCGATCGGTTGCCATTCCGGGTGCAGAGGTGTCAGCGTGCGGACTTCCTGAGTTCCATCGGGCAGACGAATCGTAGTTTGAGTCGGGTAAATAAGATTTCCATTTGAATCTCGAATCTGCACCATCCGGATGGCATCGTAAGGGCAATTATTCGCACAGGTACCACACCCGATGCAGGTGAGATCATTCACAATCACCTCACCTGCCAGTGAATTTCTATGGATCGCACCAGTAGGGCACTGAATCATACAGACCGGATCTGCACAATGCATGCAGGCATTGGCGATCATATATTTATCATAAATTGGGCCCTGCCTCAGGAAGCGGGGGTTTTGATCGTGCGTAGCCGCACAGGCGCGGACACAGTCGTCACAGCGAGTGCAACGATCCAGGTCAATCACCATTGTCGCAGAGCCGTTGACAATTCGTCGTTCAACCAGAAATTCCATGAGGCCATCGTCAAGCTGGCTGGAATTTTGCTGTTTGGAAGACTGCTGAAGTTCTGAACGAGAAGTTTTGACAACCTGGCGATCAAATAATTCTTCTAACACCGCCTGTTCAAAAACGGCACTGGGAATGAATACTGCAGTGACATATCCAACAGCGCGAAGAGAATGACAAAGATGAGCAGGTTTGCCATCACGCCAGCTTTCGACAACTTCAGCAACACCGAATGCATGCCCGGGGGTGAGATAACTGATTGTTCGATGGCCATTGTTATACCGATGACTGACGCGAGCGATCCCGCTGCGAATCACATAAACGCCTTCGGAATAATCTTCTTCTCTGGCAATAAGCGGTTCATGGGCGAGATTCGAGGCCGTCCCGTGCTCGACAAGACTCAGGAAAGAATCAACTTTATCGTAATTCCCATATGTTCGAAGTTCTGCATCATTGAGGATACTCTGGAAGAGAGAGTTTTTTCGTTCACTTTCTAACGGAGATGCTTGACCGGGATCGACCAGATGCTCAAAGTAAGGTGAGCTCTTCAGAAATGAATATAATCCGAATGCACGAAACCGCATATCGATTTGAGTTTTGAGCCAGGGAGCTTTTTTCATCAAATCCCGAATCCCCTGCCAGCGAACCTCCAGGATTTCGCAGTCTCCATCGGCAAATACGGTTGCGGTGCGCTCGAGTCGCCCCAAAGCTGACTGTTCTCCAAAAAAATCAATCGCATCGACGCGCGTGGTGTTGTAACAATCTACAATCTGATCAAAGTCATGAAGGTAAGTACGAGCCGATTTAGTATTGGCATTACTCGATTGGGGGGCAAAAGCAGATAGGTCACGCTGTTCGATCTCCGGTGAACGATTAAAGCACTGCTTGAGAACTTCCAGTACACTTTTTCGTTTTCTTTGTGGCTGCCCAAGCAAATCCGGAGGAATGCTGTTCTTTGCACGTTCAACAACGACTCTGACAGAGCCAGAGAGGAGAAAGAATGCGGAATTTCCCCACTCTCCCTCACGAATAATAATTTCACCTTTTTTGCAGTTCAATAAGCGAGAATCATTCTTCAAAATTCCTGCAAGCGGTAACCGGGTATTGAAGTTTTCAGGATCGATCATCCCTTTTGAAAACAGCGGCATTTGCAAAAGATATTGAACATCGCGATCAGTCATCTCATCGCAAAAGGGAATCCCCCAGCGTTCCAGACGATTGATTTTCACTTCACTCATACCGCTCGAATTCCTTTCTGGAATCCCTTCGTTTTACGTTCCGAATAATTACGGCTGCAGAATATCCCCTACGGGATCGCCGAAATCTTCAAAAAAGATATCCAGTGCTTCGAGCTTGGAACCATCGCCCATTACTGTCATAAACTGGTTAGCGGCTTTAGAAACTATACGAGCCGAATCCGCGGCTGCGGCACGAGTCGGTTCATCAAGGTCATCGAACTTTTCAAACTCTTCAAGTACGATTGTTAACGATTCGACAGCAGCTTCGTTCAAGGGGGGAACATCGGAGTCATCCGGTTCCAGTAAGACTTCGACATACTCATCCAAAAAGTCAGCTCCATCCTCAACGATACCAATCAGTTCATCTGCATAACGTTCTTCAAATGCTTCTTCGTTCGGTAGATTTGCCAGATAATTGAAGGCAACTTCGATTTTAGCGAGTTGTTCAACAATCATATAAACACGCTGACGCTGAGTAGGTGATAAACCTCGTCTCAACGTATCCAAGGTCGGAGATTTCGCATTATTCCTTTGATTGAGATGGAAATTATGACGGACTTCTCCATTCAAATAAGGAAGCAGTTCGAACTTGTCGAAACTGACAGGATGACCAATGTCTTCACTGATCAACTCGGGATCTCCAATCAGATGACAACTCATGCATTGTTTAGCCATCAGGTATTGGCGTCCTGGCCGAATCATGCCCGCTTGATCACAAAAATCGATTCGATTCTGGAAATGCTGAGGTGTTTCCTGCTCTAAGTGAGTCGTATTCGGTCCATAAACGGCATGACGGTTTAACCATCCTCCTTCTCCGCCGGAAGCTCCGTGACAGGACTCGCAGGAGGTTCCTGTTTCAACAAACTTGCGGCCAAAACGTTTCTGTTTGGGGGCAGCATGACATTGATAACATCGGTCGAGCGAACCATGCTTCTCCAGATATCGTTTCGCGATAGTGTCTTTATCCAGTTCAAAACGATTGATGGTATTATTGAAGTGTTCTGTCGAAAGCCAGGATGCAAATTCAGAACGATGACAATCCAGGCAGGCACGGGCGCCCATAAATAACGAACGGTCCGCTGATCGGTGATAAGCATTGCGAGACGTTGCTGAAACAGGCTTAATGCTGGACGAGGGATTACCATCATCACCATGCAGGTTTATCCAACCGGTGAGGATAAACAGCAGGCATCCACAACAGATAACTGAAATCGTCCTGATTCTGTTACCCAAGTATTTCCTCACGGTCACCTGAGACTCCCCGTCTTGAGAATTCTGTCCGAAACATGCGATCCCTATTTAACTATGGGGTATAAGGAGTTCCCACGGGCTTGTCGAGATCATTGACTAACTTATCCAATTCAGCAAGATCTTCTGCGTCTGCATCTTCAACAAACGACTTTACGATTTCTGAAATATGATCGGCAGCAGCTTTGGCTCCAGCTTGATCTTCGAACTTGCGACCAAGCTCGATTTTTTTGACAGCTTTCAATGCGGCTTTGATCTGGTCATTCTCGACTACTTCCCCTATTTCTTCGTCGAGAAATTCGTAAGCATCTTCTGCTCGTCCAGCCCATCCACGACGTCCAGCATAGCTTTCACTCAGATTTCCGGCTTCAATGGAAGCCAGATTTCTCAGGCAGGTTTCCAGTTCAATAAGTTTCCCAACAACCAGTAACTTACGCTTCCGTTGTTCCGTTGTGATCCCGAATCGAGCCTTGAGCAAAGAAGGAGATTCGGCATTGACGGATTGATCGACCTGGAAATTGTGGCGAACTTCACCCTGCATCCAGGGAATGAGATCGAAACTGCTTTGCCCCGTTTTGTGACCGGCGGCCAGAAGTTTCTCGTCGGCGATGATATGGCAGGAATAACAGTTTTTTGCGAGTGCACCGACATCAGCTGCGCGGACCATGCCAGCGGCTTCGCATTTTGCGAGTCGTTCTTTAAGGTGCTCTGCGGTTTCGTCTTCTCGTTTGACATCTTTCCCGCCATAATCGGAATGGATTTTAAACCAGCCGTCATCGCCACCAGCGGGGGAATGGCAGGATTCACAGGAGACACCAACCGATCCCGCAAATTTTGCGTTCTCTGTATGCGGAGTCGAATGACAGTTCAGGCAGACTTTAGTGCTTCCGTAAGCTTCTGCAATTTTCTTGCCTGAGCTTGAATCGATCCGCTCATAATTTGTTGCGTGCTTGGAGGCAGACCAGGCCGCATGTTCTGATTTATGGCATTCCTTGCAAGACTCGGCTCCCATGACTTTAGCAGGATCCTTTATGAGATGTCCTGACTGGGTTCGAGTTTGACCTGAGGAGTCGGTTTCTTCATCAGAAACTGCCAGCGTTGCACCACTCCCAATGACGAGCAGAATTCCTCCGAACCAGAGTAAGTGTTTTGCCGAAAGAATTTGTAGAGTTGTGGGCATGTCTTGTCTCCAATTCGTCTTAATACAAATGATGTCTCGTAAATTCAGTGACCATTCAGAAAAAGCAATCAGGCATCCAGAATAAGTTCGGATTTCGGATAGGAAATGCAGGCGAGACAGGATCCTTTATCAATACTTAAACCTGATTCAATCCGAGTGCCGACTTTGCCTGATTTTACTGCGATTTCACAGGAGCCACAACTCCCTGCTCTGCATCCGGAATCAATATTGATTCCAGCCTCCAGGGCTAAGTCGAGCAGGCAACTGTGCGTTCCATCCCAGGTTAAATTCTTGTTTGTCCGATTAAATTGAATTGAGAATGTTGTTTTCTGATTGAGATTAGTCTGCTGATCAGGTTTCTTTTGGGAATGACTGACATTACTTATGGTGGCTCTGCCGAATGCTTCTCGATGAATATGATGATCACTGACTCCCCATTCACGTAGACCGGAGACCAGAGAATCCATCATCGGAGCCGGGCCGCAAATATAAAAGTCCAGATTTGTGACTTTGACGGTCTTTTTGATCAACTCAATATCGATGTGCCCCGAGGCATGATAGTCTCGCCCATACTGATCGTTACTTGATGGGCAACTGTAGGAAACATGCAAATGAAAATTCTCATACTCCTGATCGAGTCGGAGTAAGTGATCCCGCATCGCGTGGTCCTCTCCACAACGGACACCATAGAAAAACCAGATATCCGTATCGGATCCAGCCTCAAGTATGGCATTTGCAATACTCAAGACAGGCGTTAAACCAACACCGCCTCCGATCAAAACGACTGGCTTGCAATCTGCTGGATCTAGTGCGAAATCTCCTCGCGGTGCTTGCAGATCCAACAGGTCTCCAATTTTGACATGATCGTGTATGTAATTGGAGATAACTCCTGGAGGATGTTGAGTTCCTGTCGGAGTTGGCACTCGCTTAACAGTGATTCGATAATACTGCTCCCGTGGAGCGTCCGAGAGCGAATAACAGCGAACAACAGATCTGGCCTGATCATGCTGAAGATCTGGCATTTGAAATCGAAAGGTGACAAATTGCCCGGGTAGATAGCGAGGTAACGGTTTGCCATCGTGAGGGACCAGATAAACAGAGCAAATATTGTTTGCTTCATTCACCTTCTTACTCACTCGAAACTTTCGATATCCATTCCAGTGCATCTGGAGAGATTCAATTTGTTTTCGTTGAGCTTGAACGGAGAGAATCTGCTCATTAAGCATTTTCAGCGAGAGTTGAACATGGCGTCTCGCGTTTATGTGAGACTGCCAGGCGAAGAAGATTGACTGCAAAACTCGAACTGCAACCAGAACGATAAGAATGAGACCTAAGATTTGCATAACACAAGTCGACAAAAAATAAAAAAACAGTGTTGTACGTAAATATCAGAAGATGTGGCTGGCAGAGAAAAAGTGGTTTGATTCCAAGGCTATTTCTGTGAGGCGGATCATCTAAAAACTGCTCAATTGTGTAATCATCACATGACAACGAAATAACATGTAAGCATTGCAATACTTGCATGAAAAGAGTGGCTGCAACTTTGGTCGTAGCATTCCTAAGGCATCGGAATTTAGAGACTGAATCCATGCATCAAAAAAACAGGAGACTGAAAGTTAGAATAATCTCCAAAAGTAGAGAAAGCCGAGGTGTTAAACTGCGGAGAATGGCTAGACCATTCATCATAGAAGCTTGAATACTCGAAACTCAATCCAGGATGCGTGATCTTTTGTTAATTGTAAGTCGGGATGAACCGATTTTGCAATTAACTCTTTATTAACCGGTAATGCAGTTTACGTTACTATGGCATATTTTGTGGTTAGTCCGGGACTGGTCACATTGTTCGTCTTATCGGGTCTTACATGACGGCAATGAAAACCAAAATTCAAATGTCACGTGCTTGCGCCCCTGCCATCGGCGTTATCTGTTTATTAGTGCTCGTCGGAACTGGGAGCACTCCTGTTGCTGCTCAATCTGAAATTGCTGAGCCACAGCAGTTAACGCAGCAGGATTATGCCGCACTCGCTCAATATGTTGTAAAAGACAAAGATGAAGTGCTCAAGCAGGCGATTGATCAGGCACATGCTGACTGTTTCAAGAATGATTGCTTCCCTTCCGCAAAACAGTGTGCGGTGTGTCATCCGCAGCATTATCGGGAATGGTCTGTTTCACCACACGCTTACGCCCAGTTGAGTCCAGTCTTTAATGCAATGTCCAATAAGCTGAATAAGCTCAATAATGGAACTCTGGGCGATTTCTGCATTCGTTGCCACACTCCAGTTGGCATGGCGATCAACGAGCCGATGAATATGAGTAATCTGCATCGTCATCCTGCGGCTCGGGAAGGAGTGACGTGTGTGACTTGCCATCGCATCAATCAGGCATGGGGTAAAGGTGCTGGACGACAGGCTTTGGTGCCGGGCGATATTCATCAGGCTGTGTATGGGCCGATTGGAAGTCGCGAATTGAACAAAGTTCTGTCGAATCCCGATCATTACGGGGTATTGAAAACCAGAGAAGAGCCTGAAGTGCGGGGGCGTGATATTCACTCCAAATCGTATCGCTTCTTCCAGTTGACGACACCTGGGTTCTGCGGTACGTGTCATGATGTATTCGCCCCCAACGGCTTTCGGCTTGAGGATGCATTTTCGGAATTTAAGCATTCCCCCGCTGCTCAGGTTGACGGGCAGAACTGCCAGGATTGTCACATGGGCAAGGTTCCGGGCGAGGCCAAGGGGTACACCTATGGTCCGGCAGCAATTGTCGGAAATACGGCAACTCCGCCTCGAAAGCATTCTAATCACATGATGGTGGGGCCCGACTATTCAGTTATTCATCGCGGCTTGTTTCCGCATCACCTCCATGCGATTAAGGAAAAAGGTGAAGTCGATCTCATAGACAAAGCGACCGAGGGAGTTGTTCAGGAAACCGGACTGGCGACAATGAAGCAGTGGCTCTGCTTCGACGATTCAGCTGGTTGGGGCAAGCCTGAGTTTGAGCGAACGGTCTCTGCAAATCGACATTTCCCGGCACCCTGGGATAATCCTCAAAAGCGAATTGCAGCTCGCAAAATTCTTAACGATCAATATCAGCTTCTAGCCGAAGCGACTTCAGCCCGATTACACCTTCTGAGAGTCGGTTATCAATTAGGTAATGTCGAAGTGCTGAAATGCGATGATGATCATCTTGAATTTGAAGTTCCCGTAATGAACGGAACGACTGGCCATGGCGTGCCGACGGGTTTCGATGCGGAACGGCTCGTCTTCTTGAGAGTGCATGTCTGGGATCCCAAAGGACGTCTCGTCTTTCAATCAGGCGATCTCGATCCGAATGGCGACGTTCGCGACAGTCATTCTTTCTATGTCCACAATGGCGAACTGCCGTTGGATCGAAGTTTGCTTACTCTTCAATCTCGCTTTGTCACACGGAACATTCGTGGAGGAGAACGGGAGCAGATTCTCAATGTGCCTTATTCATTGGATCCCCTGCCCTATATTCGTCCCGAAACTCGACCGTTCACAGTTCTTGGTCGGCCTCAGGGGGCGAGAAAGCACAAGCAGAATATTGAAGTCTACGGCGTGACTCGCGGCCATTATGAACTGGGGCATCATCAGATGCAGGGCTGTGGAACATATACAGTTCGTGTGCAATTGATAGCCGGAATGGTTCCTGTCAATTTGGTTCATGAAATTTCAGATGTCGGATTTGATTACTGCATGAGTGCCAGTGAAGTTGCACGAGGTGTCGTCGAAGGACATCTGGTATTGCATGAATGCACCAAGCAGGTGCAGGTGAAATAGTTCAATATATGAATCGCCGTGATACTCAGAAATGGAATTCAGTCTTTCGCAAATTAGCGTTGAATGTAATGCTGCGCGGGTGTGGTTGTTGTCTGAGTATCTTGATTTTACAGTCAAATTTATTAGCTGAAGATTCACTGGAACTCTTGCCTCTTCCCTTACCTGCTGAGAGTGCCAGTGAGTTGATTATTCCTGATGAAGAATGCTATCAACTCCACGATTATCATTATTACTCGGGACCAGGCAGCCTCAGCCCGTTCGCCCCGCCGGTCCAGTACGATCATTCAGTCGTCGAAGAAAAACCTCCTTTGTTCTCGGAACTGAGCGAAGGTTTTCTTCATGCACTGGAGACCCCTGCTGAACCCCTGGCCCATCTGTTTGAGCATCTGCTGTGTTCAGAGCATGTCGAGCCGCATACCGATTTGGATCGACATGCCATTGGTATTCAACCTGTACCGGAAAGACCACCTTTGTTGCTTGAACTCAATGAAGAATTTTTGGCACCGGGCTTTTTACGACAGGGGATTGTTACACCAACAGGTGCAATCTGGCGACCTTCGTTGTGGGTATTTGGTACATTTCGAACGGGCATCAATCAATTCGAGAATGGTACATCACCAGATGTGACTGAGTGGGCAAATCGGCTGGACTTATTCACCCAATTGAATCTCTCCGGCACCGAACGCGTTCTGCTTGGACTGAGACCACTTGATGAACAGAATAATGGCACACGACAATTTTCTGGCTACGATTTCCGCAACAGTAATGGTCTCGATGGTCTGAACGATCAAATACAGACATTATTCTTTGAAGGCGACTTCGGGGAAGTCTTTCCGTATCTCGACCCTTATGATCGACGGGCACTCGATTACGGATTTTCGATCGGACGCCAGCCGATGTCTTTTCAGCAGGGATTATTGCTCAATGAAGATCGTATCGATGCGTTGACGATTACGCGAAATACTCTCAACGGCAATGGCATCCTCAACTACCGGGGTACGTTCGTGTATGCCTGGAATGAAATCAATCGAGATAATTTGACGGGCCCGAATGTTCTCGGGAATGATAATCAGATGATTGGATACTTTACGGAGACCGATATTCGCTCCAGTACCATCAATGCCGACTTTGCCTATGTCTGGTCAAATAGTGGAGCTGATGATCTGGCGGTGATGGGTCTGAGTTCCATTCAACGGATTCACGGCTTTGAAAACACTTACAACTCTTCAGCCCATATTCTTGCCTCGTTTCCGACAAACGGAGAAACGAATCTGGCTGGTCAAGGAGAATTGCTCTTTCATCAACTCTCGTGGACTCCCCATCACACGAATGATTTGATCTTTCTGAATACGTTCTGGGGAATTGATCAGTTCACTTCTGCTTCCCGTGGTCCTCTCAACGGTGGACCTTTGGGACAAACGGGTCTTCTGTTTTCAGCTGCCGGTCTGGGGAACTATGGAGCCCCGCTCGATAACAACGCGAGCAACGTGATCGGCGCAAGCCTCGGCTATCAACTCTTCTTCTGCGATACCCGCGAACAGATCATCTGGGAGATCGGCGGACGTCAGGATACTGACGGTACTAATGATGCCGCCATTGCGACGGGAATTCGCTACCAGAAAGCCCTCAACCAACACTGGTTCTTAATCATGGATACCTTTGCATCCAAACGAGAATCCACCGATCCAGGTCATGGAATTCGATTCGAACTCCAATCCAAATTCTAGACGATTTTCCATAGGTTGCTGCAGATCAATAAACTGCAGGTCAGGAACTGCCTGACGACAAACAGGGGGGATCGCACAATTCGTCAGGCAGTGCCTGACCTTCAACTGTGTGTAATGGAATATTTTGCTTGAGTGCCTCTTCACAGGCAAATTAGGCTTGAGTCGACATACGACGACTGATAAGCTTTTGCTTATTGGAATCTCCCCCCCCGTTTACTCCTGCCGTGAAGTCCTTGCCGTGCATTCATTGAGAACACGCTCATTTATTGGCATATTGTTACTTACATCGATGTGGAGTTTCTCAACTCTCAAAGCAGAAGAACTCTCTCCAGAAGATGTGACGTTCTTTGAGAGCAAAATTCGTCCTGTCCTCGTTAAGCACTGCTACGAATGTCACTCCGCTGATTCCGAAGAACTGGGGGGCGGCCTCAGGCTCGACACCCGCGATACAGTGATGAGCGGAGGACTATCTGGCCCTGCTCTGGTGCATGGGAAGCCGGACGAAAGTTTGATTATTCAGGCCCTCCGTTACGACGGCACAGAAATGCCGCCCGAGGAACCTCTCCCGGAAGCGATCATCAACGACTTTGTGAATTGGGTTTCCCGAAATGCACCCGATCCACGGAAATCCCAAGAAGCTCCAATTCCGAAACAGGAAAAAACGGAATCGGACCTCTGGTCCCTTCAGCCGATTATCGATCATAAGGTCCCAGACGTCAAACTTGTCGATTGGCCACGAAATGATATCGATCGATTTATACTATCTCGCATCGAAGCTGCAGGATTCTCACCTGTTGAAGACGCCTCTCCCCGATTTCTGATTCGCCGCCTCTATTACGATTTAGTCGGTTTGCCTCCAAAGCTGGAGCAGATTGAAGAATATGTGTCAGACTTTGAGAGCCGTGGACAACTTGCAGTATCTGACCTTGTCGATGAACTGCTGGCAAGTCCTCAGTTTGGTGTCCACTGGGGTAGACATTGGTTGGACGTGGCGCGTTATGCCGAGTCGAATGGAAATGATGGGTTAAGCCGGAACCCGACTTTTCCTCATGCGTGGCGGTATCGAGACTATGTGATTGAATCTTTCAATCAAGACACGCCGTACAATCAGTTCCTGAAAGAGCAACTGGCAGGAGATCTGCTGCCGACTGACTCACCTGAACTTCGAGACCGCTATCTGATCGCGACTGGTTTTCTGGCACTGTCAGCCAAGCCCGCCAAGGCCATGAATAACGATTTTGATATGGATGTCGTGGCAGATCAAATCGATGTGGTCGGACGAGGATTGATGGGGATCAGTGTAGCCTGTGCCCGGTGTCACGATCACAAATTCGATCCGATACCGACACGAGATTACTATGCCATGGCGGGGTTATTCACAAGCAGCGAAACGATGTGGGGGCTAGCTGGAAATGAAAAGTTGACTGCCCCTCCAACCGATTTGCATGTACTGCAAACAGCTGCGAAAGTTTTACCGCCTGAGGATTTTGTTGAGACAGTCATCCTACTGGAATCAGATACTGGAAAACCCAAAGCGATTCCAAAACCGAAATGGGAAATTGGAACCCCTCTGGCGATGGGCGTTCGAGACAAGAAAGAGCCGGCAGACTGTAAAATCAATATCAATGGTGATTCCAAAAAACTGGGCGAGTCAGTACCTCGCGGTTTTCTATCGGCTTGTCAGATTGATGAAGCCGAGAATTTGTCGATTGAAGCTGAAAATAGTGGGCGTCTACAGCTGGCTGAATGGATTACACATGAGAATCATCCCCTGACTTCGCGGGTCATGGTCAATCGGATCTGGCAGCATCTTTTTGGCGAGGGTATCGTTCGCACACCGGATGATTTTGGCAAGTATGGAGAACCTCCCACTCATCCTCAATTACTTGACCATATGGCAATTCGTTTTCAGAAAAATGGCTGGTCGGTCAAACAAATAATTCGGGAAATTGTCTTGAGTCGAACTTACCAGTTGAGTAGCAGTGTCGATTCTCAGCTTCTTAAAGGTGACGAGGAAAATAAGTTGCTCGCCCGTCACAATCGCAGCAGACTGACCGCCGAGGAACTCCGGGACAGTATCCTGGCTATCAGCGGTCAACTCGATTTGACTCCGGGAGACGGTTCAATAATTCGTCATCGAGATATCCTGGTGAATAAAGCTGGCAATCTCCATCAGCCCAGTCGGCATCGCAGTGTTTATCTGTGCTATTTGAGAAATTCGCCTCCACCAGAACTGGCTGCTTTTAATCTGCCTGAATTCACGACCGTAACCGGGAAAAGAGATGACAGCATTGTGCCGGGGCAGGCATTGTATCTTTACAACAATCTTTTTGTGATCGAACAAGCTGAGCAGCTGGCAAAGGTTCTTCAAGACTCCGCAAAAACTTCCGAAGACCGTGTAAACCTCACGTTTCAAAAAATCCTCAGCCGCAGTCCTACGGCAGATGAAAAGAAGGCTTCACTCGAGTTGATTGAGTTCACTCAGACAGAAACCCAGAATGAACTGAAGTCCTGGAGCAGTTTTTGTCAGTCGTTAATGATGACAAACGAGTTTCGCTACATTGATTAGCGGGCAAAAGTGACAATACATTTTTCAAACCATTATGAAATCGAGCCATCAATATGACACACTCTCGTCGCAGCATGTTGCAGACTGTTTCCTGTGGTTTTGGATATCTGGCGTTACAGGCGTTGTGCGGGCAACCTGTTCAGGCTGAAAGTTCAGATGGAAGTCTTTCGGCCAGGATTCCCCAGTTGCCAGCCCGGGCAAAGCGTGTCATTTTCCTCTGCATGAGTGGTGGGCCCGCTCATATGGATACATTCGATTACAAACCGCAAACCGGGGACAAACCGCACCCCGGCTCTGTATTTGAATTCAAACAGTATGGAGAAAGTGGGCTTCATATTTCCGAACTACTTCCCGAGACGGCTCGTCATGCAGATGACTTGTGTGTGATCAATGGCATGCATGCCGACACCACGATTCATGCCCAGTCTTTTCTGCAACTGCATACGGGCGATCGTCTAAGAGAACGCCCAAGTCTGGGAAGTTGGATTACCTACGGACTCGGCACTGAGAATCAGAATTTACCGGGGTTTCTCAGTTTTAACACGTCGAAAAGTTCGGTTTATTCCAGTTCATTTCTCCCATCGATTTACAATGGAACTCCAATCGGCGTCAATGGCGAAAGTATGGCGCAGGCGACCATCAGCAATGTCACGAGTTCGCATCTGCCTTATTCTTCAAAAGAAAAGCAACTCGATTTCGTTCAAAGGATGAATCATCAACATGTTCTTCAGCGACCGGGAGATCAGCAACTCGAAAGTGTGATTGAATCGATGGAACTCGGCTTCCGAATGCAGATGTCCGCTCCTGATCTACTCGATTTGAGTTCAGAAACGAAAGCGACCCTGGAGCGCTATCGTGTCGGCCAGAACTCAGAGCAGATTGGAACTTGCAAGCCCAGCGATTTTGGCAGGCAGTGTCTGTTAGCCAGACGTTTCGCTGAAGCTGGTGTAAGGTTTATCGAAGTGAATCATGGCAGTTGGGATCAACACAAAAATCATCGTCGCGATTTAACGGCGAACTGCAATGCGACAGACGCCCCTGTCGCCGCTCTGCTCGATGATCTTAAATTGCGAGGTATGCTCGACGAGACTCTGGTCGTCTGGGGTGGAGAGTTCGGACGTCCCGGTATCACCCCCGGAGATAAAAAAGACGAAACCGGTCACAACTCGAGAGGTTTCACATTTTGGATGGCTGGAGCGGGAGTCAAAGGAGGGTATGTGCATGGAAAGACCGACGAAACGGGTGCCAGAGCCGTCGAAGGAAAAGTACACTTCCGCGACCTGCATGCAACTATTCTGAATGCATTGGGATTACCGCCAAATGAACTGAAATACTGGCATGCTGGCAGAGATCATCGTTTGACAGGTCCTGAAGGTGGTAAGGTTGTGACGGAACTGTTTGCTTAAAGTAGAAGTAATCAGCGAACATCACCACCACTCAAAAATCATTTTGTTAAACGATCTGTATGAATTATTTCAATGCTTTTCTGTTGTTGATTTCCCTGTCCTGTTCCACTTTTAGTCAACTTCTTGCGAAGGAGTTAGAGGCTGCAAAGCGTCCACCGAATGTGCTGTTTATCGCAGTTGATGATCTGGCCTGCACGCTGGGATGTTATGGGGATCTGATTGCAAAAACCCCGAACATTGATCGATTAGCGGCCAGTGGTGTCTCTTTTCAGCGGGCTTATAATCAACTTCCGTTGTGCAATCCGACCCGGGCTTCGATCATGACGGGATTACGTCCTGACACGATCAAGGTTTACGATCTCGATCGACATTTTCGGGATGAAGTTCCGGATGTCGTCACCCTTCCCCAGTCCTTCCAAAACGCAGGATACTTTGCGGCTCGGGTAGGAAAAATCTATCACTACAATGTCCCTGCCTCAATAGGGACGGATGGTTTTGATGATCCACCTTCCTGGAATCAAACAGTCAATCCAAAAGGTCGTGATAAAGCTGAGGAAGCTTTAGTCTATAATGCAGAACCGCATCGAAAAATTAGCGGCGCATTGAGTTGGCTGGCTGCTGAAGGAACTGATGCCGAACAAACCGATGGCATGATTGCGACTGAAGCGATCAAGCTCATGCAGGAAAATAAGAAGGAACCTTTCTTTCTGGGGGTTGGCTTCTTTCGGCCTCACACGCCTTATGTCGCTCCCAAAAAGTATTTTGACATGTATCCGGTGGAGACACTCCGACTGCCTTATGCTCCTCAAGGAGACCGTGACGATATTCCCACTGCTGCATTTGCACACAATTGCCCAGTCCCCAATTACAATCTTGATGAAGCCACATTATTGAAAGCAACGCAGGCTTATTATGCCTGCGTCAGTTTTATCGACGCTCAGGTCGGGCGATTGTTGAACGCTCTCGATGCACTTGAGTTGACCGACAATACGATTGTCGTTTTCTGGAGTGATCACGGATATCATCTTGGTGAGCATAACGGTGTTTGGCAAAAGCGAACTCTGTTTGAACAGGGAGCCCGCGCCCCTTTGATTATTCGAGATCCTTCTTCAACAGGCAGCGGCCCGTGTCAGAGAATTGTGGAATTTGTGGATCTCTATCCGACATTGACTGAACTTGCAGGAATACAGTCTCCAGAGGGGCTGGAAGGTCGAAGCCTGAGTCAACTCCTGTCTGATCCGCTTTCTGACTGGAAAGGATATGCGATTACACAGATTTTGAGGCCAGCCGATGATCGACTCCCGGAGCAAGTCATGGGATGCAGTATTCGAACGGAACGATACCGATTTACCGAATGGGGTGAAGGTAAGTACGGTTCCGAACTATACGATCATCATGCCGATTCGAGAGAGTTCAATAATCTGGCGATACAGCCAGATGCTCAATCCCAGATAGTCATGAATAAACTTCGTCCATTATTGCGAGCACGAGCCTCTGGAAAAACTCCGAAAATTCCTGTCAATCCAGAAAGACTTTGATCGCTTTGGCTGAATTGCCTCTGGAAAAACTGCTTGATCATTCCTAGGATAAGAGAGCCGATTTAAGCAAACTAATACTGATCGCAATAAATTCAACGGAGTTTTGCATGTCTTACGGATTGAAGTTCTTGTTTCTGACATTCATTTTGAGTTTCCAGACAACAACGATGGCAGAGAACTGGCCTCACTGGCGAGGAGAATCTGGCAATGGAGTCTCAACAACTGCAACGCCTCCGACAAGTTGGTCAGAGAACGAAAATCTCCATTGGAAAGTGGCTGTCCCCGGTCGTGGTTCGAGCTCTCCGATTATTTGGAAGGATCGGGTCTATATAACTTCCGCTGAGGAAATCGATCGAAGTGCAGCTGGCTTGCCGATGTTTCGATTTATCACCCTGTGTTATAACCGCAGCAATGGTGAGTTGATTTGGCAGAAAACAGCCATCGAAGCTCAACCTCACGAAGAAACACATCAAACCAACGGCTTTGCCTCAGCTTCTCCCTGCACTGATGGAACGCACCTCTATGTTTCATTTGGCTCGCGGGGTTTGTACTGTTACACACTGGATGGTGAGTTGGTCTGGAAAAAAATGCTGGGACAAATGCAAACCCGAAATATGTTCGGGGAAGGCAGTTCGCCGACATTGGAAGACGACAAATTGATTGTTCCCTGGGATCACGAAGGGCAATCGTATTTATTTGCGCTGGATAAAATAACAGGCGAAACAATCTGGAAAGTGGAACGTGATGAGCCAACCTGCTGGGCGACGCCGCTGATTGTTGAACATGATGGCCAGAAACAGATTATCATGAACGGCGAGAATTATGCACGGTCTTACGATTTTGAAACTGGCAAAGAATTGTGGCGCTGTGGAGGTCAGACTCAGCGTCCGGTCGCCTCCCCCGTTCATCAGGATGGCCTGGTTATTGTGGGAAGCGGATTTCGCGGCGCATTTGTCGGAGCCTTTAAACTTGACGGAACGGGAGATATCGCCGGGACCGAAAATGTTGTCTGGTCCAGAGATCGTGACACGCCCGATATTGCTTCACTACTCCTGACCGAAGGACGACTCTACTACTACAAAGCAAAAACCGGACTCCTCACCTGCGTCGATGCGAAAACCGGCGAACCGTATTACAGCACAGAACGGATCGGGCTGACTAACATTTATGCCTCACCTGTGGCAACTCCCGATTACATTTATCTTTCTGATCGCGATGGCACGACTGTTGTGATTGAAAATTCTCCGGAATTGAAAATCCTCTCAACGAACAATCTTGGAGAAACAATCGACGCAACGCCCTCCCCGGTTGACGATCAACTTTTCATTCGTGGAGAAAATCATCTGTTCTGCATCAGTCATTGAAATCGCTGAAGGGAATATGAATTTATGGGCAGTCGCATTCGATAATTTATTTCGGAGGAGTGTGTTGATCGTGCATTTCTCCATGGTGATGTTTCATATGCTCGGGGAGATGTTTTCCGCCCGATTCCAGAAACGCGTGTAAGTCCAGAATCTCGTCCTGTGTCAACACATTGACCAATCCGACTGGCATGGGCGAGACCTTGGAAACGATCATTTGATCGACTTGTTTTTTGGGGAGCACCGTTAGTGATTTAGGATTCAGAAGATTTGTGGCGATATGATAAGCCTTGTCATCTTCCTGCATGATCACGCCAATAATTACACGACCTTCGTCTGTGATGAACTGAGTATTTCGGAACTTTTCATTAATCTCACTGGATGGCTCAATGATTTGTTGCAGCAATTTATGCCCCTTCAGTTTTTTAACCGATTCCAGTAAATCCGGCCCCAGATTCACTCCATGGCCTGCCACGACATGACACTGATTACACTTGGCTTTGACAAAAGCCGTCATACCGCGAATATCGGTAGCTGCTTCAGCCGGACGGTTTAAGTGGACGTTTTCAAAGTCGGAGAACTTCCATTCTTTAACCGTTTTAGGCTGGCTGGCAGCCAGCATCTTTTGAGCCTCGGTTTCGTTCGAAGCGACGACCATTAAGCCATTCATCACAATCCAGTGGCCCGGAAATGTACATACATAGGGATAGACGCCCGGTTCTTCGGGAGCGTTAAATCGCAAGACATCGATTTGTTTGGAGCGGTTAGGGCCGACCATAGATGTATTTTGCAGGATCAGGTCCATCTTTTCACGTGGGATAAAGTCGGACTTGGCGTTGCGGGGATCTTTCGCCATTTCATTGGCTGCCATGCCGACTTCAGCCAGCGCTCCAGGTTTGACGATAACCAGATTGTGATCGGTTGCATCAGGATTTGTGAAAACTAATTTGACGGGTTGCCCCGGTTGGACGGTAAAATCCGTTATTGTGAACAGCATGCGTTCGGGAACCGTAGAGATCGTGAGGGACTTCAGATTTTCCTGCTGGTCAAACTGTCTCTGAGCTTTGGTTGGCTTTGGTTCATTAATGACTTTCTCGCGAGCGGCCTGTCTCATCAGGCGAGCAATATCATATTCAGGATGATTTTCCCAATAGGGCCGTAATGCTGCTGACCCCATTGCAGTGAGGATGCCATATTCTGTATGGGCTTTCATCGGATGTTTGAAAACATCGAGTACCGCTTTAAACGATTCTTCTGTGCCGACATAACTGGCTGCGATAGCTGCTTCCATTCGCACGATCGCATTGGCATCATTGGCCGCATTATTCAGTAAGGTTGCGGAATCCTCCATATCAGAACTGACATATCGCAACTGCTGAGTTGCTGCCGCCCGGGCGTGATGATCGTCACAGCTGAGTAAATCCCGTAATAAATCGAAACGATCGAAACTGCCGTTACGACTCATCCAAAGTGCTTCAAGTTGATGGTGGCGATAACGAGGATCGCTTTGGTCGAGATTGTCCAGCCATGCGGTCAACTCCCGTTGAACTTCCTCTGCATCACGACTGCGTAACTCCCGACGCACCCAATAACGAAGTCGCGATTCCGGGCGATTGAGTAATTCCAGAAGTTCTGGAATCGTCGAGGAGGCGATATCAGGAGTATCGACTTTCGGCATCTCTTTCGGAATGATTCTCCAGATTCGTCCCGAGTTTCGATCGCGGCGTTCATCTCGTAGAGAATATTGCATGTGCCCTTTGATCGGATTGTACCAGTCACAAATATAGAGAGCGGCATCAGGGCCATAACGGAGGTCGACCGGGATGAAACTCAGATTGGTCGAGAAGAGCAAGTCGCCGATGTATTCCTCTTCGTAGCCAAAGTCCCGTTCATGCCACCGCAAAAATTCGATGCGATTCGTTGGCTTGTAACGAGCTTTGACAAAGCAGCCTTGAAGATCAGCCGGATAGCCAGGAACATCGATAAATTCATGTCCGCAGGTTCCAGAGTAAGCCTGCAGGTCCTTTGGCCTTGGATGCTGTTGGGGATATTCAGGATCGGTCGCATGAAAAGCAGCTGCGTAAATCGGATGGCTGGCGACATGTTGTCCCCAGTCGTCAAAGGTGACACCCCAGGGATTTGTACTGGGATAGGTTCCGAAACTGGTTAAACGATGATCCCGCGGCTGAAACCGGAACCAGCCGCTGTTCTGCTGTCGGACTGGTCCATAGGGTGTTTCCACTTGTGAGTGATGAAAAATCGATTCACGAAAAACGAGATCCCCTTCCGGTGACCAGATGAAGTCGTGCAGAGAATGATGGGAATCTTCTGTGCCAAAACCAGTGAGTAAAATTTCTTTTATATCTGCTTTCAGGTCTCCATCGGTATCCCGCAAGAGGGATAAATGCGGCTGCTCCGAGACATACACCCCTTCTTTGCCTAACACAAATGAAAGCGGGATATGCAAATCATCGGCAAAGATGCTGGATTTATCGGCGCGTCCATCGTGGTCAGTATCTTCCAGAACAACCAGTCGATCATTTGGCTCCTGCCCTGGATAAACGTGAGGATAAGTCGTCGAACAACTGACCCACAATCGACCCTGTGCATCCCAGCGCATCTGGATGGGATTGGCGATTTCTGGAAACTCTTCTTCTCCAGCGAACAGATTAATCTCAAAGCGGGGATCGACTTGAAAGGCTTTCATTTCCTCGGCTGCGGTCATCCACTGGTTTGCTCCACGAGATTCATCAACGGGAGGTAGTTGCGGCAGTTGACTGTCGTCGATAGTGATCTTTTCAGATTTCCCCAGCATGAAATCCCAGATCGCCTGATCTCGATTCGCGACCATCAAATCGAAATTTCGCATCGCTGGGAGAAAGTCGAGATAGCCGTAGGTTTTATTTCGGCCACCTGTGTAGTAGAAGGTGTTGAGAGGGCGGAAGCGGCGGAAATACTGACGGTTTTTATCAATTACCGCCTGCCTGAGAGACTCATTGATTTGCGGGGCATCAATTCCAAAGGTTTCTTCAAAGAGCAGGCCAGATATGAATTTGTCACCTGCTTCATTCAGATGCACTCCATTAATCGTCAGATCGGTTTCAGGATCTGACATCGCCTCTGTCGATTTTGCATAGAGGTTCACAAACCCGACTTGTTGCTCTGTGGCAACTTCCTGCATGATGGCGGTGTATTGTTGGAGACGGTCATTATTCAGGGTGGCGGCTTTGACTGTAGATACGTCTTCGTTACCAGTTGGTGAGACAAGAATGATGTTTGGAGCCGATTGGCCGTTGTAAGCTTTCGACTTGAGATTCTTCAGATACTCTGTTAATTGCTCGCGAAATTTGTTGAGACCTTCTTCACCGGCAAAAGATTCATTGAATCCAAATGCAGCAAAGATGACATCTGCCTTTTCATGAAGCAGATGCTGTTCGGTGTCGGCAAAATTATCGGGACGTGGCTGGAGCGAAATTTCATCAGCCGACCAGGCCAGATGACGAACTTTGAGTTGATGCTCCGGGAAGTACTGATGCAGCATCGATTCAAAATGCCCGAAGTTCTGGTTGCGTTCGAAAAGTGTATTGCCGATCAGAGCAATTGAAGTCTGAGGTTTCAGGCTGAGAGGAAGTGACGTTTCAACCGGCGTCGCTTCCTCCGGGCGGGGAGCGGTGTTGGCGTAAATGCCAAAGCGATCATATTGATTCTCACTCAATTCATTTTGAGCTTGAACATGCATGTGACCTGAAACGAAAAAACCACAGGTAATCAGCAGAAAAGATTTTAAATACTTCATCTGTGCAGACTTCTTTTGGATTGCTTTTCGATCTGTAAAAGAGCGAATGAATCGGGGTTTGTTGATGCAATGATTGTCTGCATAGTAATAGAACGACTTCACAATTTCATCTCTTCGATGAAGATACTATGGGACAAATTATCCAATCAGCAAAGCAATAAAAAAACAGAGCCCAATAATATGGACTCTGTTTGGTCGATTCCGAAATGTTTGCTCAGAAATCAATGAGCGTGATCATGGTCATGATCGTCGTGGTCGTGAGCGACTGTTCCTCGGAATGATTTTCCGTTGATCATCAGGACGAGTGTCGGCTCTGCTCCTTCTTCGTCGAGATGAGCAGCCAGTTCAGCATCACTGGAAACAAATTTTGAGGATTTGCCTTCAGGGTCATTCGCATCGGGAGTCGCAGCCAGTTTGAATTGTTCGGGAGTTCCATCGTGCTTAGCATTGATGGTCACTTCGATTGCTTCAATAGGCACGGCTTCAGTAGCCGCCGCATTCAGAACATAAATGGTGACGGTGCCAGCCTCATCATCGTGAACAAGCTCGGCATGATATTCTTCATTACCCAGTTCGATCAGGCTCCCATGATGGGGACCTTCGCTCGGGTGTGCATGATCGCCGTGATCATGTCCGTCTTGGTCATCATGTTCTACATCGGAACCGATTACTGTTCTGCCTTCAGTGTGATCAATTCCGTGCGGACGATCGCATCCCGTAATTCCGAAACCGAGGACAGAGACAGCGATCATCATGTTTGTTGTGTGAAACTTCATTATTTTCTCCTGACGTTTTTTGATTCAGAATTAAGTTTTATTTTAACAGGTCATAGTTGATGTCAATTTAAAGATTTTATGCTACTCGGAATTCCTTTCGTTTTGAGTCGCGTAATTGCGGGTCAGTTCCTCTTCGGATTCTTCAATTAATTCGATCTGAGAATGTGAAGCTCCCACGACACGTTGAGCTTCTTTCAGTCCAAATATCCAGAACAAGGCGGGGTGCACGAAAAAGTCGAGGAGTGTTGAACTGATCAATCCTCCCAGGATGACAGTTGCAACGGGATAAAGAATTTCTTTGCCCGGTTCGCCAGCTGCCAGAACAAGAGGGACAAGTCCGATGCCCGATGTGAGGGCCGTCATGAGCACGGGGGCGAGTCGTTCGAGGCCGGCTCGGACAATCATCTCCTTCGACCAGCTTTCTCCTTCGTACTTCACCAGATGCAGATAGTGATTGAGCAGCAGGATTCCGTTTCGCGAGGCGATTCCACCCAGCGAAATAAAACCGACCATCGCAGCGACAGTGAGAGTTTGTCCTGTGAGGACCAGTGCCGCGACCGAACCGATAAAGGCCATCGGCAAAGCCGCCATCACTTGCAGGGAAAGATTGACTGAGCGGAACATGGAATACAGAACTAGAAAGACTCCGACCAGTGAAACCGCAAACAGAGCCGCGATGACGCGGGAAGCAGACTGCTGGCTTTCAAACTGACCACTGTATTCCACAAAGTATCCCGTGGGGAGGGATTCAATCACTGGTAGAACTCGTTGTTGAATATCCTGCACGACATCGACAACGCCGCGTTCGGAGACGTTGCATTGCAACACTATTCGTCGGCGGACATTTTCCCGATTGATCGTATTTGGTCCCCCGGATTCATAAATTTTCGCGACCGCCTCCAGTGGCAGTTTTCCGCCATCTTTCATTTCGATGGTCAAACGGCGAAGTGACTGGAGGTTTTCGCGATAGTTTTCACTCAGACGAATCAGCAAATCGAACGTCCGTTGACCGATCAGAACTTCAGAGACGACCTGACCATTCATAGCGGTTTCAATGAACTCGTTGACCTCAACGGGAGTCAAGCCGTAAACCAGCAGTTTGTCGCGATCGAGTTCAATGCGGAGTTGTGGAATAATCACCTGTGGCTCGACCAGCAGGTCTTTCACTCCGGGCACAGATTGCATCGCCGCCTGCATTTCCTGGGCTTTACGGCGGAGAACATCAAGATCATCTCCATAAATTTTGATACCGATCTGAGCTTTCACTCCGGAAAGCATATGCGAAATCAAGTGAGCGAGCGGTTGCTCAACAGCTGTGACAATTCCGGGAATATCCGCCATCGCTTCGCGAATTTCTTCGAGTTGCTGTTCGCGGGTCCGTGGCGATTCGGGATCGAGTTCGATAATGAACTCACTCATATTGACCCCTTCGGCATGCTCATCGAGTTCCGCTCGTCCCGTGCGACGAATGAAAGAGGTAATGTCTTCTATTTCTTTTAAACGATCTTCAACACGAACAGAGATATCGTTGGAAGTATCCAGTGAAGTGCCGGGAGGAAGCACGACATTCAACTGCATCGTGCCTTCGTTGAAAGGAGGTAGGAAATCGCGTTCGAGATTAACGAGAAACAAGCCCGCCATCGCAACCAGCAGCAGCGTGACTATCAGATTCAGTCCAGGCAGTCGCAGACTGAAGCGAATGATTTTGTCTCCAAACCATTTCAGAACTCTCAGGAAAATGCTATCTTTTTCCTCATCTTTCTGTTTCTGACCTGCCAGCAACCAGTAAGAAAGTACCGGCGTAACCGTTAATGAAACCAGAAGGGAAGACAAAATCGAAACGATGTAGGCAATTCCCAGTGGTGCGAAAAGACGTCCTTCCATTCCGCTGAGTGCAAATAGAGGGATGAAAACAAGAATGACGATAATGGTGCCGTAGACAATGGAATTGCGAATTTCGATACTCGCTTGAAACACAACCAGTAATGGATGTTTAGGAGACTCTCTGTTTCGATTCTCCCGGAGTCGTCTGAATATGTTTTCAACATCGACAATGGCATCATCGACCAGTTCTCCAATCGCCACCGCTAAGCCGCCCAGCGTCATCGTGTTAATCGACAAACCGAAGATGGAAAACACAATTGCAGTCATCAAAATGGACAGTGGAATTGCTGTCAAAGTGATGAATGTCGTGCGGATATTCATCAGAAACAAAAACAGGATGATGACAACAAGGATGCCGCCATCTCGCAACGCTTCGATCACATTTTCGATCGCGCGATCGATAAACGATTTCTGCATATAAAGTGCTTCAACTCGCAAATCTTTGGGGAGTGAGGGACGTAATTCCTCGATAGCACTTAACACATCCTCTGTCACCCGCCGTGTGTCTGCGCCAGGTTGTTTATTGACAGTCAGCACCACGGCTGGACCTCCGGTGTACTCCCCTTCTCCTTCACGCATAAAGGCTGAACTATCACCCCGTTTTACCTGAGGGCCTTCGACGACATTGGCGATTTGTGCCAGTGCAATCGGACGACCTTCGCGCATTGTGACAACGACTTTTTGCAGATCATTGATCGATTGCACGCGACCGAGTGCCCGGACGAGCAGTTCATTGGGGCCCTGTTCATCCAGATAGCCCCCCGTTGCGTTTTCATTGCTGTTTTGGACGGCAGTTTTGACATCATGCAAAGTGACGCCATAACGCAGCATCGCATCGGGGTCGACCAAGACCTGAAACTGTTTGCGTCCTCCTCCCATCGTGAAAACCTGAGAGACACCGGGAATGGTCAACAGCCGTTGACGAATGACCCAGTCACCAATGGTTCGCATCTCCATCGGCTCAGTTTCCTCATTGTCACTCCAGACACCGAGCATCATCACCTGTCCCATGATTGAAGAGACAGGTGCAAGTTGTGGAGTGATGCCAGTCGGAAGCCGTTCCGTGATGAGCTGTAACCGCTCGTTGACAATCTGCCGGTCATTATAAATGTCAGTACCCCAGTCGAATTCGACATAAATGACCGAGATACCGACTCCCGAAGAACTGCGAACAGTCTGAACGCCGTTTGCTCCGTTGACAGCTGTTTCAATCGGAAACGTAATTAACGCCTCGACTTCTTCAGGCGCCAGCCCCGGGGCTTCTGTCATAATAACGACGCGCGGGCGATTCAAATTCGGAAACAGATCGATCGGCGCATGCAACGCCTGCCATGTGCCATAGCCAACAAAAAAGATAGCGATGGCAATCACCAGCATGCGTTGCTGCAAGGCGAAGCGGATAATTGAGTTTAACATCAAATGACCTCTAAAAGCTGTGATTTCAAAGTAGGCTCAAGCTGAAACAGAATCGGGCATCAATGATTGTGCCCGGCATGAGGATCGACTCCTCCTCCTGCTTTGTTCTTGAGAGCCATTTGCATTTGATGAGCTCCACGCATCGCCATGACATCGCCCGGAAAGATCGAACCATCGTTGGCGATAACTACGGAATACTGGTCGCGATATTTGACGTGCACGGGAATGCGATCGAAGTGATTTCCGTTCTGTTGAAAGATAAACGATTCCGCTCCTTCGCGAGCAACGGCATCGACTGGCAATACAATCTGATTGGGCATTTCTTCCGTCGGTACTCTGAGTTGCAGACGCTGTCCTGGTAGATATTTCCATTCGATATAGCGATTGCCATCAGCTCGCTGGTCTTTGGTAATTTCATTAGGAAGACGGACATAGAATGGAAGTGTCCGCGAATTCATATCGACCTGATTGGCCAGATAGGCAATATCGAGTCCTTCGACAATTTGAGATTTCGAACCCGGCTGATCAAAAATTGCATCGACCTTCCAAGACTGTTCTGAAGCACGTCGCAACTGATTGATGTCTTGTTCGAAAGATAATCCTTCAATGAACAGTTCCTCATAATCGACAAGGATGCTTAGCGTTTCTCCTGCATTGACCGATTGCCCTTTATGAACATTCAACTCTTTCAAGATCAATGGAGCGGTGTGCATTAAGTTTACACTTGAGAGAGAAACTGGTTGAAAGATATTTTTCGTCAGTTTGAACTCATCTTGTGGATGATGATCGTGAGAGGGAGCGAAGATCTGTAACTCACTAAGTAATCGTCGCTCCTGAGCGATTTGTTCCACCTGCTCATCGGAAAGTCCATGCAGACGTAACGCTTCTCTTTGTGCCTTTATCAGAGCTGATAATTTATCCCGGGCATATTGACGTTCCAGCAATACTTTTCCGGCGATGGCTCCACTATTCGTGACATCTGCCAGTCGTTTGATTTCTCGTTCTTCGACATCCAGTTCCCCGAGATACTTCAAAAAATCGGTTTGAGCCTGAACGAGATCTTCATGCGTCAGACGGATTTGAAACAATAAACTACCCGACTCAATCGCTTCTCCCTGCACCGCATGCACATGAGTAACAACTCCTGTCATAGGAGTCGCAACCTGCACTCGCGTTCGTCCAGGACGTTCAATGACAAGAGCTGGCACAGTGATGAACTTGCGGTAAGTTTCGAGTTTAACAGGGCGGATCGTTTCTGCAGAGAGACCGATATTCCGAATGGCCTGCTCAGAAAGTTCCAGCGAAGACGATTCGTCATGCCCGGCATGAGACGCATGATCGTGACCGGCATGTTCATCTGCGCCGGCTTCATGATCATGCCCCATTTCGGGACTTGACGAACGAAAACCGGCAACCGAACTTTGCACAAACCCCTTTAATGCGGGCAGCCAGATGGAACTCGTCAGCCACCCTGCTCCAATCATAAGAATGATCACCAGTGGCCAAATCCAGCGTATGGGAAATCGAGATATGCGATGTTGCATCGTAATTCTTCCGATATGATATTCAGAATGATTTTCTGAAATGCAATACAAATCATGGCTAATAAATAAGCCGTTAATCCTGCCGAGCGTAAATGACGGCGCAAAGTGACATCATTTCACAGAAGATGGACAGGAAAACTCTCAAGCAATGAGTTTTCTAAGGGATTTATAGCGACCAGACCTGTAAATGAGCGCGCAGCCGCAACGTATTTGGCTGATACAGGCTGAGTAGAGACTCTATGCCCAGAGAGGGATCAGAGATATGAACATTCACAGGATTCAATTCAAATAATCCGGTAAATGTTAAAGCAATAGCAGATTTGAACTCATTCGCTGGAGCCACAGAAACATAAGCACAGTCTGTCTCATCACAAGGGATTGAATCCTCTTGCGAATGAGTTGTTGAATTCGATTTTCTGTCTTGTTCAGATGTTTCCGATTCACAGCTATTGACTTCAACTTTGTGATGACAATGCTGATGGTCAGCATCCAATTTTTTCAAATTCTGAGAACTAATGTGTTCGTGGTGACAGGCATGGGCATGATGCGCACAACATCCTAACAATGCGTGCAGCAGCATTGAAAAGGCGGTTGATAAAATCAAAAGTTTGCGAACCATGCGTGTTCATTCAAGAGAAATACAACGAAAGTGTCTCAATTTATTATATAGTTCCTCTGTCGGGTTTGGTCCATACTGAAAAACTGAAAAGTTCAGACGAAAAATGGGGAGAACGCTGATAACTTGCAATTACCAAATTTTGGACGAGTCACCACCGCAATTCGTTAATTCGCTGCGAGGGAGGCTAATACAATGAATTATCAGATATTCCACTGTGTATTACTGAAAAGCCTTGCCGTATTCTGCAGATATTTGCAGAATACATGCAATAACCTGCATGCTTTCTCGGGTTGAATTTGCTGGGAAGATGGAAATGCAAAAACTTGTTGAGAGAATTCATCATTTTCAAGGAAAATATTTCAGACAGTAGCAGAAACTATTTGTAATACTGGTCGAAGGATAGCATCCTTAGCCCTTGGTAAAAACCTTTTCTGATTCGCAGATTGATCACAATCGATTGACGCAAACGAAACCAGGGGAGTGTTTATTCATAGATCTGCTGGAGTAAATCCGTACTTTGTGGAACAGTTATTGCTTCCTGACATTCCTCATTTAGTCAGGTGCTAAAGTACAGAGTTATAGCCGTTTCCGTGAATGTGTAGCGGGTGATTGATTGGAATTATAGGGCTCGATCCATCAAAAAGCCGCTACAGTAATCTGCAAAATGCAGTAAATGATCCTAAATTACTTGGCTCGCTCACTTCTTATTTCGAAAACTCACTGCTTCCATGGAAGACGAATTCCATATTCTGATTGTCGATGATGAACCGAATATCCGTTCTGGTTTGCAAAAAGGTCTGGCAAATGAAGTCGACTTCATCGCGACAGCGGGAAATGTGAGTGAAGCTCTCGAGAAGTTTGATGCCGGGCACTATCAGATTGTGATCGCGGATGTTCGATTACCCGGTGATCAAAATGGATTGGACCTGGTATCGCTAATCCTCGAACGCAATTCCGATACGACAGTCATCGTGATAACCGCACACGGGACGGTTGAGACGGCTGTTGATGCGATGCGACGTGGGGCATTCGATTTTATTACGAAACCCGTCGATTTGAACCTGATTCGACAGCAGGTCAGTAAAGCGAAAACGCATCATCGACTACGTGCTGAGAATAAAGTTCTGAAAGATCGACTGGCTGATGCCGGAGCGATTTCCGGAATCATCGGCAATTGTGCGGCAATGCAGGATGTCTTTGAGCAAATTCGTCAGGTCGCCAGTACAGATGCAACCGTTTTTATTCAGGGAGAAAGTGGCACAGGGAAAGAATTGATCGCGCGTGCCTTGCATGATTTGAGCAGTCGCAGCAGTGGACCATTTGTCGCTGTTAATTTGGGAGCACTTCCTGAAACTTTGCTCGAAAGTGAATTGTTCGGGCATGAAAAGGGTTCATTTACAGGCGCCTCCCGTCAGAAGCCGGGCTGCTTCGAGCAGTCTCGTCGAGGAACATTGTTTCTGGATGAAGTGACTGAGATTCCAGCCAAAAGCCAGGTCGACCTATTACGCGTATTGGAAACCAGCCGTTTCACCCGTGTCGGTGGAGAAGAATTGCTGGCATCCGATGCTCGGATCGTTTCTGCAACCAATAAAGATATCGAGCATTTGATTGAAGAAGGCTCATTTCGAGATGATTTGTATTATCGATTGAATATCATTCCCATTCGAATTCCAGCTCTTCGTGAACGGCGTGAAGATATTCCTTTGCTCGCAGATCATTTTCTAAATCATTTCTGTCAAAGACATAATCGTGCCACCAAACAGTTGTCCTCGAAAGCGATGCATGTTCTGACCGCTGCGAATTGGCCAGGCAATGTGCGTCAACTTCGTAATGTCATGGAACGTCTTGTCGTCACCGTTCGCGAAGAAACAATTGAACATGAGAACCTTCCCGTCGAGTTAAGTCAGACTGACGGTACGGTAACGGCTAGCGTGCGTTCGCTGGCTGAAGTGACCGAGTTCGCCGAAAAGGACGCGATCCAGGCCGCATTAGCCGCGTCTGATTTCCACCGAGAACAAACTGCCAAAGCTCTTGGTGTGAGTGTGAGAACGCTTCATTATAAAATGAGTCGGTACGGTTTGCATTAAACCATTTGAAAATGGTTTAATGCAGTCGCATGAGCATCAAATGACCATAATACGCGGGTTTTGCTCCTGCCGTACGCTGCAGTTAATTCTTGAATATGCATTAGACCATTTTTAAATGGCTTCCGGTCCAGTCCAATCTCATTTATTCAGGAATGTAATTGAGAGTATAATATGCTTCTTTGTGTAACAACGGGAGTTTCTTAGCTGATTGGACTCCATCAAGATGGAGTTCGTGAACGTGGCCTCGTTGAAGTTTGTCGATTTTCAGGATGACGCTTTTGCCATCTTGGGAAACTGTCGCTGAAGTGATTTTCGGTTCCGTATGATCCACTTCCGGACTTCCGTAAGAAGCCTGATAGATGTAAGTGTAGGTTGTCATACTGTAGGAGTCAGTGTTCCCAGCGGTTTCGGGATCGACAGGTTCTGTGAAGATCAATTCAAATCCATCGGGTAGAGCATGCATTTCATGCACTTCGAAGGGAACTTTCCCAGACCAGTTCAATCGTTCAATTGCGAATGGTTTTGTGCCGCGGGAGCCCCAACCCCGGTTTGTACCACCGACAAACATCACCCCCTGCTCTGTCATTTCCAGCGGCAATGTTCCGGAGCCGAAACCTTCTCGAAACGGGAAGCAGGCTCCCTGGAAATGTCCTTTGATTTTCTCCAGATAACAACGCATGACCGTGCTGTTGGTTTGATCGCCAACAAACATCTGTTTTGCGAATGGTCCGAATTTTCCATGGGAGGTGTCGCAAGTGATACCACTGGCGGATTGTCCCATTTTTTTGTAGGGAAACAGAATACAGGGTGGTTCATACTCAGGGATTTTATCCGCTTCAACAACAAAACGACTTCCCGATTCCGGCTCCTGCGGCTTGGAGCCAATCGCTCCGTTAGTGATGTCATACCAGGTGTTTCCGCCGGGATGTCCCATGAATTTACCGGGAATCAGATTCTTCAGTGAACAAGTTCCATTCCACGGACCTTGATTATCGGTATAGAACATATTGCCTTCTGCATCGGCTGCGATCCCACCTGGAGAACGTATACCACTGCAGGTTGGCAGTAATTCGCCATCAGGTGTAATCCGCACGCACCAGCCGCGATAAGGGACTTGGCTGCTGAAAGAGCCTGTTAAGCAAAGCACCACCCAGAGATTTCCATCTTTGTCGAATTTTGAGCCGAAGGCATATTCGTGGTAATCTCCATTGATCTCCCATCCATCATTAATGGTTTGAAATAAATCACCACGGCCATCGTTATCGAGGTCTTGAATTCTGGTCAATTCTCCACGCTGTGTCGCAAACAGGCTACCATCCTTTTCTGCGAGTCCTAAAACTTCGTGTAAGCCATGAGCAAAGCGTTTGAATTGACTGGCTTTGACTTCTTTGGCGAAGGGCTGATCGATCATCCAGATTTCACCCCGACGCGAAGAGACAGCCAGCTGACCATTCGGCATCAATTGAAAAGCGCCGGCTTCGAGTACCACATTTTCAGGAACTTCAAAAGTCGTCAGTGGATAATAGTCATCTTCTGTGGGCAGTTTTTTTTCATCAGCCATTAAGCTGCTTGAGAACACAGAAAGAAGAGCGAATGAAAAAAGGAATTTTAAGTACATATTTAAACTCGGAATGTGAATAATGATTTGTAGTTGAAATCGGAATGAATTCGAAATGATAAGTTGTTACCAGACGATTTCCTGAATGATTTTCAATGGCCCCGATTGTTCCGGCAAAGAGTATAGCAATTCTGCTTGATTGCTGATATTTCTGATTGTCGGTTCAACGCCATCAATAACGATGCGAACCTGGTAACTGCTGTCTGGTCCGTACCAGATTCGATAGGTATTGTCTCGAACCAATTCGATTTTCTGGCCGACTGCTGCCCGGAAATACAAATTCTTTGTCGATGAGTTGGAGTTGGGAGTGAGCGTCAATTCGCGGCGAAAGTCAGACTCTCGATCTGTATTCGCGACGGCCTGCAGAGCATCAGTCACCTGATAATTATCGAATTGATACAAGAATTGCGGACGACGATATTCATCCAGTTGATATCCCAGGAATTGATAGCCTCTTTGTTTTGCAGGTTCCTGTGGCCAGGGAGCGTCTGGTGCAGGCAGAACTGCCAGTGGGCTGGTTTCTTCCAGTTTGATGATATGATCGCCGAGGGGTCTTTGATTTCCCTGACCGCGACCTCGCCAGTGTTTCCCGGCATCAATAAAGGCACCGTGCCAGATCAATCGTAATGCCATGTGATTGGCATCATAAGCCAGATTCGCTTTTTCCGGATAGCCGACTCCAATTCCCCGTGGGCTGACATCTTCAAGAAAGTTGCGATAGATGATTGGCTCGTTCTCAGCGATCAGCTCAATGGGATCTGGCAGTAATCCATAAGGAACAGAAGCCTTGTTGCCATCAGCCAGGTAGAGCCACATCGCAGAAATCTGCTTGTGAGGATCGCCTTCGTAGATCTTACGATCAGCACTCACTCCATTCGGAAAGACATTCGGCATCCGTGTGCCTGGACGATACTTAATGGGATCCTGCAGGTAGCGATAGAACCAGTCTTCCCGCAATCGTTTACTCATCGTCAGCAGGTCAATCGCCTGAATTCCGGTCGCTTCGATATCGCCGAATGTATGACATTTGATACAAGCCAGCGATTTGCCACCGACAAGTTCACGACCTGTTGCTTTGGCACGGTGCACAGCTTCTGGAATCTCCGGGATTGTCGCTTCTGTTTTCTGATCGGCTGCGACAAAAGATTCCGTCAACTTCGCAACTTCACCACCGAACTTGGGCATCCGTGTTTTCATATAAGGTCGATCTTTGGCCCCGTTATTCAACACGTGCTTCAACCAGTTTTCGGTCAGTTTATCCGCAACTCCATCAAGTGGAGGAGGGACACGACCTTCATCACCCATTTCTGGAATTGTTGTCAGAAACAGTGGGTTACGAGATTGTTCCGGACCCCCGATTCCACCGCGGCTGTGACATGCGTAGCAGTTAAAGGCGACCATGGATTGATGAATCTTCTGGACATCTTCATTTGCTTGAGGATCGGGTTTTGTCTTGAGGACTGAGGCCAGAGCCAGTTTTTGAGGATCGCTCAGATTATAAGCTGGAATCTTTGCAGCGGGTTCAGCAGCCAGACAGCCTGCATCTGTTTTGACCGAGTCCATAGCTGCCAGTGACGGAGCTTTGAGTTCGGAGTCGATTCTTTTATTGTCAATTTTCAATTCATGACAGGCAGCACAGCCGACACTGGAGAATAACTGGCGGCCCTGTTCTACCTGATTGGAGTCGAAGACAAAACGGTTATCATTCTTCGTTTCATCCTCTGACGATTTGGTTTCCTCCGGGTTTTCTGACAGAAACACGAGCGGAGTAATATCGCGTCGAGAAATCCCGGGACCCTCAATTTCCAGGCCGAGAGATTCTTCTCCGCCGTACTCATAATAGTTGACGACAATATTGTGCATCCCGGCTGTCAACTTTGTCGATTCCGACTTCACGCTGTGAGGATGAATGCCATCAACTTCGACGATTGATTTGCCATCAATAATCAGTTGGCTGCCATCATCGGAGCCGAGGTGAAATCGATAGTCACCCTCCTTTTCAATTTTGAGAAATCCGCTGAATTGCAGTGCAAATTGATCCTTCTTATCCGCAACAGACACATCCAGACTGGAGGACTTCCCTGAGCTGACTTTTGTTTCTTTTTTCGGGAAATCAGCCAGGGATTGGATGGCAACATGAAAAAGATCGTAATGCCAGCGCGGATCATCCAAAGACTCATCGCGGTCTCTAAGAAGATAATGAGCCAGGTCGACAGGTTCTTCTTTTTCCAGATTAAAAATAGGCATGCGTCCTGATGGTCGGATCGCATGGGGATTTCTCAAGAACTCGGCCAGCGAACTGATACTGTATTTTTCTTCCAGATGGATTAGCGGTATAGTAGTGCCCGAGGGAGTTTTCGACTCACCATCCTGAGGAGCGTGGCAGGCAACACAACCTGTTTCGTGAAACAGTTTCATGCCTTTTTTAACGGAGGCTCGATCAATCGGACTGTGTGCAATATTTCCAGTTGAAGCGAGAAAATGAGTGATCGGTTCAATAACTTTTCTCTGCTCTTCAGAAGAAAGATCTGCGAACAGATTCGGCATCGTCGTTCCCGGTTTAATGGCATGGGGATCGGCGATGAACTTCAAGAGATAATTGGCATCAATCCGTTTACCAACATCATTTAAACGTGGCGCCTGCTTAGTTAAGATCTGTTGCTTCCGCTGTCCATCGACCTGATGACAGGCTGTGCAGTTCAATTCTCCCAGCAATAAATTTCCACCTGCTGCCAGATCGGCATTCGGACCTGTATGAAACCGTTCAAAGCCTGGAACGATGGGGCGGGATGTCAAGGAAGTGAAATCGCGAGGCTGGACCCAGATGTTGCGATAGCGAACGGGATTCCCATGATTCTGCAAATGGATGGGGCCGGGAGAGGGGTCTTCTTTAATTTGGGAGCCGGGAGTCGGTTTCGGTAATTCGACATCGTTTTGAACGATCACACCATTGAGCCGAACTGTGATGCGAGCATTCTCAGTTTTCTGGCTGGCATCATCGAAACGCGCGGAGCGAATATCGATATCATAAGTTTGCCAGGATAACGGAGGAAAACACATATTGAGGTCAGGATCTTTCGTTGTATAAATCCCTCCACACTCGTTGTGCTTTCCTTCCAGGCCGAAAGAATCGAGCATCTGGCATTCGTAGCGACCTTGAACATAGATTCCACTATTGGCCCGACCTTGACCACGAGCTTCTGGCATAAAGGGGAGTCGAAATTCGATATGGATACTGCAATCGCCAAAGGTGTCGATACTGGTGAGTCCTTCCATCAGTAAGCCATCGTCAGTGACTCTGGCTCCCGGCTTCCAGTGTTCTTCGACAGATTTCTTTGTCCCATCAAACATCATGACAGCAGATGCGGGAGGCTTGGCTCCCATCGTCGGACTTTTACGATCTACCTTCTCATGATCTTCAACGAGATCGAGCACTGTGTCGCCATCGAGTTCAATCACTCGTTTCGTTTTCAAGTCCCAACCGGCTCCGGGTAAACCTCCACCATAAATGACGCACTGGAAGTCGTCTTTTCCCAACGCGACAACCTGAATTCCCTGCCCCTCTTTTTTGTATTCTCCCTGAATTTTAAAGTCGGAATTTTCAGCAGCTTCCTTAGGTGTTATAAAGACAGAATTTTTCGATTCGTCAGCAGCAACTGCAGGAGTAATATCTCCAGCAATATGGCAGAATGCCAGACAGAAAAGAGAGAGAGTGCAGAGCTTAACCGTACGCAACATTGTGAGATCTCTTCAGCAGGGTGTGATAAGTAGAGTTTGATGCAAGTGAACCGTATCATTCTCTGTGAAACCACACAACCGAAAGCAGATTCATTTTGAGTTGATCGGCTTAGAGATGTCCGTTTTGACCGCCCTGCTGTTTCACTACAATTCTTCCGAGATGAATATCAGTTTGACAAGCACTTTAACGAAACAAATCCCAGTGAGAAAAGTAACCATGACAAAGTGGATCACAATCGCGCTTATTATTGTTTGCTGCGGGACATCAAATCAGCATTCGCTTTACTCCGAAGAAACAGGAAATTCTGCAGAGACGATAATCGTGAAGGATATTCCTTATCGTGATCATAAGACGAACAAGGTATTGACAGAATACATGCAGGAACGCTGTCGATTGGATGTCGAGTATCCTTCAAATGATGCTGGTTTTGCGACCATCGTCTGGTTTCACGGTGGAGGATTGAAGTCGGGCGAGCGATCGTTCCCAGAGCGATTGAGAAATCACGGGATTGCGATCGTAGCCGTCAATTATCGACTGTTTCCTAAAGCTAAAAATCCAGACTTTATTGACGATGCCGCTGCCGCAGTTGCTTGGACGTTCAAGAATATTGAATCTTATGGTGGAGATTCCCAGAAAATATTTATCTCAGGGCATTCCGCTGGTGGGTATTTAACAAGCATGATTGGTTTAGATCCATCTTATCTCAAGGTCTACGGGATCGAAGCCAATGCGATTGCGGGATTACTTCCTTTGAGTGGTCAGACCATTACGCATACGACAATCCGAGAGGAACGAGGCCTTCCGCGTTCCCAACCAATCAGTGACAAGTTCGCTCCGATTTTTCATAACCGAAAAGATTGCCCTCCGCTGATTCTGATTACGGGCGATCGTGAGTTAGAGCTCTGGGGACGATATGAAGAAAATGCATTGCTGGCTCGTTTGATGAAAGAAGCCGGGCATCAGCAGACGAAGCTGTATGAACTGGACGGTTTCAACCATGGCACGATGGTCAACCCGGGTTGTGATTTGGTGCTGGTCGAAATCAAGAAGTTTCTCGACGATTAAATCTAATTGAACTGGAATTTTAGAATGCAGTCGCGAATCAGCATGATTACTCTCGGAGTTCGTGATTTATCACGTTCGATTGAATTTTATGAGTCGGGTCTGAAATTCCCACGAATGGAATCTCCACCAACGGTCGCATTTTTCACTTTAAATGGAACCTGGTTGAGTTTATATGGAAGACAGGAACTGGCAGCCGACGCGATGGTCTCTGCAGACGGAAACGGATTTCCTGGTTTCTCGTTGGCACATAATGTTTCCTCCGAAGCTGAAGTTCATTCGGTTTTGGAGGAAGCAGTATTGGCAGGAGGTAAATTAGTAAAACCGGGGCAGAAAGTTTTCTGGGGAGGCTACTCTGGCTATTTTAAAGATCCTGATGGATTTCTATGGGAAGTGGCTCACAATCCCTATTTCTGGGTCGGCCCAACTCTAGAAGTTACATGAAATCGGTATTAAAAAACACCAGGCTGGAGAGTCTCATCGAATGAGACAAACCAGCCTGATGTAATTTCATAGTCACTAAGTCAATTTAAACTCGACTTGGATTCAGACCATGATGTTTATTATCTTCACCCTCATCGTCTGAGGATCCAACCAGCCCAGGGGCAGTTGTATTAGCGAGTTCCAACAGATCGTTTAGGCGATCTACCATCTTTTCAATGAGAAGCTCCCATTCATAACGACTATCTCGACTTGCGTATTCTGCTTTTTTCTTGACGACATCAATCTGGTCTTCAAGCAAACGTATTCTACAGGCCAGATTATCGGTTTGCATGGTATTCATTGCTCAACCTGATTTCCTTCCTCAACTTATTGGGATTGCTGTGACACAAATGAATGCGAATGATTTCACAGCAATCCCCCTACTTTACTTCTTGGCAATAATATAAACAGCGTGAATGACACCAGGGAAATATCCTAAGAGAGTCAAAACAATATTCAGCCAAAAATGCATCCCCAGGCCAACTTCAAAGAAGACACCTACCGGAGGTAGCAGAATCGAAAATAATAATTTTACAAAGTCGCCCAGTACTGAGTCTGGTTTAGAAGCTGTACTCATAACATTCTCCTCGTTTTTGTCGTGTTCAAATCTGTCATTCAAATTCATCGTTAATGAATTGCGACTAGACGGCAGTACGACGCCCCATAATCAATGAGATCACAAACAGCACCAGGAATACAACAAACAGGATTTTTGCAATACTGGCAGCAGTCCCTGCAACTCCACCAAAACCAAGAACAGCTGCAATCAACGCGATAACCAAAAATGTCAATGCCCAGCTTAACATCGCTCTCTCCTTCATTGAATAACTCGTATTTTGACTGATGCCAGAACAACTCTTGCATCTGAAATTAAGTTAATGCAGAAGGCGTGCCAAAAAGTCGAAACGGCTTGAAATTGCTGGATCTTGTGTGATTTGTAGAAAATTGAGCAATATGTGGTCGTTGATCAACCACTAACAACTTCCTAATGAACGCTCAGGGTTCTGTTCTGATTGACTGAGAAAGTGACATGAGCAATCTTCAGCGGATTGCAGGCATCTTATCTTGTCACACTCGTCCCGGGATCATTTAAGAATGAAGCTACGATTTAATGGTCAGAATTTTTACGCGTACATCCTGGAGTTCGTCACTGAGTTTACTTAATTCATTTTCGTAGCGAGTGAGCAGCGATTCGAGAAGTTGGCTCCCATGGTCTTTAATCTTTTGCTCAATGACCAGTATCGTTTCACAGGGAGGAAGGGATGTCCCGAAGCTGTAAACCAGTCCTTTAAGTCGATGGGCGTGATGGCCGGCTTCCTCCCAGTTTTCAGCAACGACTTCGGACTGGAGTTGCTCCAATAACGAGGGATAATCGTCACAATACATAGTGATCATCTCGCTAAATAACACAGCGTCGTTTCCCATACGTTGCAGGGCGCCGTGAAACTTTTCCGGGATTGCAAATTCATCACGAGGTTTATCTGTTTTCGTTGGAATTCTTGTCGACTTTCGACCGGAACTCCGAACCAATGTTTCAATCATATCGAGTAAGGCTTCGGCATCGACTGGCTTGGAGAGATAATCTGAAGCTCCAGCATCAATGCAACGTTCACGATCCCCCTTCATGGTATGCGCGGTCAAAGCTATAATCGGGATCGGGGGAACATTAGGATCTTCATTCTCGCGAATTGCTTTAGTGGCCTGTAACCCATCCATGGTGGGCATTTGCATGTCCATCAAAATCAGATCGAAATCGTTCTCAAAAAACAGATCCAGTGCTTCTCGACCATTATTGGCCAAGACAACATTATGCCCCCGTTTTTTGAGAATCTGTTCAACAACTTTCTGATTCACAGGCGTATCTTCAGCAACCAGGATCGTGAGCGGTTCATTCTTGGTGGGACGAATACGCTTCTCAAACGTTTTTGGACGTACCCGACCACTGAGCAGATTGACAAGTGTGTCCATCAATGTTGACTGACTGATGGGCTTCTCGATAAAGGCATCGACAGGAGCCGATTCACAGCGGCTTTCAAACATCATTCGATCTGCTGAAGACAGCATCATTAAGGAGGCTTCGGGAAGGATACCATCTTTCTTGATACTTTCCAGAAATTCAAAGCCATCCATCTGAGGCATTAAGCCATCGACGAGCAGCACCCGAAATTGCTCTTCTGAATCTTCACGCGGGGAATTCTTAAGTTTTTGGATTGCTTCTGCTGCCGTTGTTGCAGTTTCAGGATTCATACTCCAGTTTTCGAGTGTCGATTTGAGGGTGCGGAGACTGGTTTCATTATCGTCGACGATGAGCACCCGGGCACCATGAAAATCATCAATTGTAATGGAACGAGTTGGCGGAGGCACGCTTTGTACAGCAGATTCCAGAGGAATAATGATATCGAATCGACTCCCTTCTCCCGGTTCACTGCTGACTTCAATTCTTCCTTCCATGCGGGAAACGATTTCCTGGCAAATTGCAAGTCCTAATCCCGTCCCGACATAGTTCCGAGTTGTGGAAGCATCGACCTGGGTAAACGGTGAGAAAATTCGGGTTTGATCCTCCTTCGAGATACCAATACCCGTATCCAGAACACTGATATTGATCCAGTTCATCTGATCATTTTCGGCCGCTTCGTCAGTCAGTGAGACATCAACAAAGACTTCTCCCTGCTCGGTAAATTTAATTGCATTGGAAACAACATTCACGATGACTTGTCGAATCCGGTTTTTGTCACCGTTGACATAACGGGGCACCTGAGGAGAAATATGGGAAATTAACTCCAGACCTTTTTGATGGGCACGCAAAGAAAGTGTTTTAAGTGTCTGCTCGACCAAAGTCGGAAGTTCAAAGGGATCGAGATCCAATTCGAAATGTCCAGTTTCCATCCGAGAGAAGTCGAGGATGTCATTGATTAAAAAGGTTAGCGTTTGAGCAGCATCGCGCGCGGTTTGAATATAGTCTCGCATCACATCGGAAATGTCTTCATCGAGTGCGAGATCAGTCATTCCGATAATTGCATTGAGTGGAGTGCGAAGCTCGTGACTGATATTTGCCAGAAATTCAGTCTTTGTACGATTCGCAGTTTCAGCAAGATTCAAAGCGGTTTGCAATTCACTCTGAAACTGAGCATTTTCACTGCGGTCGAGAACAAAGGCAATGAATTTATCTCCCGTCCCTGTCGAGGCTGCTCCGATGAGGACATTTCGAATTAACCCTGTCTTTGAGATAAACTGCAATTCGAAGGGAGGGATTCGACGATGCTTTTTGAGTTCTTCAATGGCATGCAGGTCGCGGTCTCGAAAATCTTTGGGAGTCAGGGAAATCCAGTTCAATTCGTCATTATTTAAATCTTCTCTGGTGTATTCGAGCAAATCAAGAAAGGCATCGTTGGCTTCATAAAATTTGCCTTCAAAACTGCAAAGCATCATCCCGATGACATTGGAATCAATCAAATCCCGGTAAGTGGTCTCGAGTGCATTGAGTTCTTCCTGAGTTGAGAGAACCTGTTCGTAGTAATCCCGGGAAAACTTTTCCGCTAAAATTGCCTTGGCCTCATTGGTCACAGCTGACCTGCGAGTTTGCTGTAACACGCCAATCAAGCTGCAAATGATCCCCCCCTCAAATATAAAAACACCCGTTTTAATTAAAGGTGTAATATAATTGGGATCTGTGGCGGTCCCTGCAGGTAAAAATCGGAAGAGAGAATACAACGATGTCAAAGCCAGAGCGGACACACCAGCCCGCAATCCCCCAATTCGAGCCGCGATAATTATTGAAGCAGGAAATAAAAGAAACGGTGTTTCATCCTGGTCATACGCATATCCCAATAATTCTCTGAGTAGAATCGCGATGAGAGCCGTAGTAACCCCAATCACAATACCCTTCCAGAGTGGATATGCAGGTGCCAGTACGGTAGTTCCAAGGGGATCAGTCATAGAAAGAAAGTAGTTTCGATTGCGACCCAGTCAGCATAAAAAGGAAAATGCGTGAAAAGTTGATTTAATTCCTGGAAGAAATAGAAAGGGAATGTTGTTATTGACCACTAAACGATCACGTTGGTTGTTTAGCGAACAATTGGAGTGTCAAATTGCTGCAGCTTGCAGTTTCCTGTTGCGACTTTTTTGATGGTTTGAATCCTGAATTCCCAGTCAACCCCTCAATACACATTCATAGAAACGGCTATGTTAGAAGGTATCATAATTTCAATTCAGCATGTATTCCTGCATGCTGAATTGAAATTGGCTTAAAAAATATTTACTGACGCAAATATTGTACCTGTCGGAATAACAGTAATCTAATAGGGCAATTTGGTTAAGTAATGTGATTATTGAGAAGGAGTGGTATTTTCGTCGACATGAACATTTTTATCAAACTTGATCCCAAACGATTGAATACGATCACGGATTTTTCCTCTGGTAATTCCCAAAATTTCCGAGGCTCGTGTCTGATTTCCTTCTGTGTGTTGCAGTACCTGTGTCAGAAGCAATTTTTCCATGACTTCAAGGGTTTCTGCATATAAATCAGTGCTCGACTCCTCCAGCCTTTTTTTAATGAACCGCTCAATGTTAACCTGGTTCTCGTTTTCCACTTCGGGAGAGGCTGTAGAATTGACTATGACTGGTTCATCATCGAGGAGTTCATCGGGAATCGAATCTGGAACAATGACCGTTCCCGTAGTGTTCAGCAACGACTGGCGAATCACACTTTGCAACTCACGCACATTACCAGGCCAGGAATGTTTGCGATAAATCTCGAGTGCATCCGGAGAGATGCCAACAACTTCGTGTTTTCCCAGTTCGATACGTACTTTTGAGAAGAAATATTCGATCAACTTAACGAGGTCCTCTCCCCGTTCTCGAAGCGGTGGAAGATTGATCGTAATTCCATTGAGGCGATAGTACAAATCTCCTCGGTACTCGCCATCTTCGACCATCTGTTCCAGATCGCGGTTGGTCGCGGTTACAATGCGAACGTTTGTGGTAATGGTTTCGTTGCCGCCAACTCGCTCAAAATGCTGTTCCTGCAAAAGTCGCAAAACTTTACCCTGGACCAGTGGTGTCATATCCCCAATTTCATCGAGAAATAAGGTGCCACCGTTACACTGTTCAAACTTTCCAATACGACGTTTGTCTGCTCCGGTGAAGGAGCCTTTTTCGTGTCCAAATAATTCACTCTCGAGCAATTGATCAGGAATTGCTGCACAGTTCACCGCCATGAAGGGTTCATTGGAACGGTTGCTGTATTGATAAATCGCCCGGGCAACCAACTCTTTACCGCTACCACTTTCACCTCGAATCAGGACAGTCACATCCTGTGTTGCAACCCGGCCAACCTGCTTGAAAACTTCCATCATTTGTGGACTGCTGCCGACAAACAAATCACCCTGCATTTCGACAGATTCCAGTGCTTCGACTGCGACTGGAACATTCATTAAACGTCTTGATCTGATAGCTGAGAGCACTAATGTGTTGAGCTTGGGCAGATCGAGTGGTTTGGTCACATAATCGAAAGCACCGAGTTGCATCGCCTTGATGGCTGTGGCACTGTCGGTCCCAGCCGTGATGAAAATAACCGGTATTTTGCGGTCGATTTCGCGAATCCGCTGAAAGACATCCAGGCCCGAAATTTTAGGGAGCATGATGTCCAACAGCACAACATCCGGGCTCTTGTCGAGCACGACAGCCAGTCCACTTTGACTTTCTTCAGCTTCAATGACATCGCAGCCAATTTGATCGAGAGATCGAGAGACCATATGACGAATTGTACGATCATCATCAATCACCAGGACCAATGATTTTTCTTTATTCTGGTTATCCATCTAGTGTCGCTTCTAAAACGATTGTTTAATTCTAATTAATGATTTCCACAGGATGGAGCAACCATCTGCGGAGATATTCAAGTGAAACCTCATCAGGATTCTAACAAGCTGCCGGAGAATTCTCCTGTTGAACTTGAGAGGTATCTATGATTTCGGCGCAACTCAGAAATATTACTGATTTTTGACTTACAATGGCCAGTAAGTGTATGAGAGATAGAGAGAAATTGCAGTCAGAATCAATCCGACAAGTACAAAGAGTCCATCGCGAGACGTTAGCCCCAGCGAGAACAGGACAATCGCTCCACTGGGTAATGCCACTCCCCAGGGAACCAATGCCAAAGGATAAAACAATAAGGATAGCACGATGCAAATTCCGGCCACAATGCTGTCAAACGGTCGCTGGGTTAGGAATGTCAAACGCTTATGCAATGCACTGTCCACATACTTTGCCCAAGGACGCATCTCTTTCGACGTTTTTTTAAGTTTTTTTCTTGGGAATTCAACCGATTCTATGAAGCCTGGCAGCCAGGGATGTCTTCTGCCAAGCAGCAGTTGACCTGCAAACAGAATGATGATTGTCCCAGTAACAATTGACATTCCTGGAATTGCCCCAATGGGTGAGAGCGCGATCGCAGCAGGCAACAGTAAAATAGGACCGAAACTGCGCGTATCGATCGTATCAAGCATCTCACCAATCGTGATTTGATCTCCGTTTGTACCCTCTTCGACATCATCGAGTAGATCAGTCAACGTATTGACATCTGACATTTCAGCCCTTTCTTAAAATAATAAGTAGGAAAGAGCGAATACCGTGCCGACTGCAATCCACTCAAATTTTTGACTCAATTTGGTTGAAAAGCAGTCAGAAGGATTCTTATCAGATCAAACCCCTAATTATAAATACCCCAATCATCAGCTTGCAAAGGCTCAAATCCTCAATTTTTGACATGGAAAAAGGATCCATCACGAGAACAAGAACTTTTGGTACATGTTTTGCCCACTTAGCTAATCTGAATTATTGGGAAATGGTAATACACAGGGAGAGACTAGTATGAGCAAATTATTGGTATTGGCGTTGTCACTATTCACAGCCACCATCATTGTTGGATGTGAAGGCACTGTGGAAGAGAATGTTGATAAGACGGAGGAATCTGTAGAGAAAGCAGTTGAGAAAACGAAAGAAGTCGCTGGCGAAGTTGCTAAAGAATCTGGAAAGATGATCGAAGCTGCTGGCGATGAGATTGAAAAGGCAACAGACAAACTGACAGATGATCCCAATGATCCAGAGGATGTTGAAATACCTCCAGTAACCACTTCAAGCGATTAATCAAACTCCGCGATTTCCCGTCGTACTCATCACACGGTTGGAATTGCTTCATGATATGAAAAACGTGGTCTTTCCTGAATTTATTCAGTGATCACAAATTGATTTTCAAAATGAAAGGGAATAATAATGTCTACTGAGTCAAAATTGAATCTTGATCAGAATACCATCGATAAGCTACAGGAATTGATTCGAATTAACCTCGACAGTGCCAAAGGATTTCGAGAAGCTGCTGATGAACTCGATGAGAATATTCTTGGTGAAAAGTTGATTCAAATCGCAAACGAGCGAGACCGACAGGCTCGTGAACTGCAGGAATATGTCTGTGTGAACAATGAAGATCCCGTGGATGAAGGTTCCTATGCGGCTGCTGTTCATCGTTGCTGGATGAAAACGCGATCATTATTTTCGGGCGGCGATACTTATGCAATCATGGCCGAGGTCGAGCGTGGCGAAGACCAAATTAAGGACGCCTATAAAGATGCCTTAAAAGAAGAACCAGGCTCAGCAATGAACGACATTCTGCTTCGACAGTTTGAAGAAGTGAAGTCGATACATGACAATGTTCGAGATATCCGTGATTCATTGAAAAGTTAATTCGAGAATGAACGGTAACTTAATGGAATGAGCCGTTTCACATTTAAATGTGAAACGGTTTTTTTGTGAACATCTCCTCATGAACATCTGCGATGTCTACAATATCTGATTACGACCTCTTCATCGCCTTGATATTTTAAGTACGGAATAATCGCTCATAAGGCATTTGAAATGATGAATTTGCTCTTAAAACTTGGATTGGTTGTTGTCACCTGGCTTCTCGGTCTTGTGGCGACGCTGGACACATTACTGCACAATCAGGTTGCTCCCACACGAGAAATCTATCGTCAGGTTTCAGTGCCATATCGTGAAGTTATTCAGGAGTTTGAAACTGAGCAGACCAACCAGGTCGAGTTTCGACAAGCGGTCAATCTCACGGCTAAAGAACAATTGTTGCTGGAGTTGATTAACCGCGCCCGACTTAATCCGACTGTAGAAGCGAAGCGATTCAGTATTGATTTGAACGCGGGCCTCGAGGAGAACACGATTTCTGCATCTCCAAAACAGCCCTTAGCGCCGAATCAATTGCTGACAAATGCCTCTCGCGCTCACTCTGAAGACATGCTGTCTAACGATTATTTTTCCCATGAAAGTCCAGAAGGAAGCCAGCCCGGTGATCGTGCAACAGAAGCCGGGTATGAATGGAATCATGTCGGAGAAAATATTTCCTGGGGAGGCTCTACCGGAGAAATCGATGAAGACGAGCAAGTCCCCGAACGACACGAACGCCTCTTCCTGAGTGCCGGGCATCGTAAGAATCTTCTCAAAGAAGAGTTTCGCGAAGTCGGCATCGGTTTTCTGTTTGGACGATACAAACACGAAGACAAAATTACTTACAACGCTTCAATGGTCACGGAACTTTTTGGAGCGAACTTGCGGACGGGTCATTTCGTTACTGGTGTCGTCTATACCGATGCTTCAGATGGATCTGCGGAAGATGATGACTTTTATTCGATTGGCGAAGGAGTCAACGGGGGAAATGTAATTGCGGTGAATGTAGAAACTGAAAAGGAATTCCACGGAGAAATAAACGCAGTTGGTGGCTATGGTATCCAGGTTCCTGATGGGGTTTATCGAGTTAAAGTCAGTGGCGGTGGACTCGGTTCCAATGTCTATGAAACTGTTGAAGTCTCTGTACAGTCAGCGAATGTGAAGGTCGACTTCGAAACGACAACTGCCCGTTCCGATTCCTTCAATACAGAAGATTGAACCAACCCATAATTTTCGCATAGGATAAAACAGCTCTTGAAACAGGAATTCAAAATCACGATCACGTATTGCACTCAATGCCGTTGGTTATTGAGGTCGGCATGGATGTCTCAGGAATTATTGACAACATTCGAAAATGAGTTGACCGAAGTGGCTTTGAGACCTGGAACTGGTGGAATCTTTGAAATCACGATTAATAACCAGTTACTCTGGTCAAGAGCAGAACAAGGTGGCTTCCCGGATATTAAAGTACTCAAGCAGATCGTACGGGATGTCATCGCACCCGAACGGGATTTAGGACATTCCGAGAAGAAGCCGAATTGAAGAGACCATTTTGTTCCAAGCTTTTTATTGATAATGTATGGAAAATTTATTGACCACAAAGACACAAAGGCACGAAGAGAGATCTGACTTTCTGCATCTAATAACTCTCAACTTTTTTTATTTGGTGTCCTACGCTTCAAAAATCTCTTCGTGTCTTTGTGACTTCGTGGTTATACATTGTTAAGTGAATTGATGTCATATTCTTGAGTTTGTCGTTTTCCTATCAGGATGACATCATCCCCGGTGATAATCAGTTCGGCCTTCCACGCATCAGCCAGCCATCGAAATGTCTTGAGTGAGTAAAAACAGACGTGAGTCGGATCCTGTTTGTAATGCCAATTGCGAAAGGAGTCCAAATCGCGAACGCGTTTTGTCATGATGCCAAGCCAGCCCTGGGGCTTCAGTAACGACCATAGAAGACTCAACTCTCGTTGAGGCTCATGGAAATGTTCGACCGCTTCACTGACCGTAATGAAATCGTATCGTCGATTGAGAACTGACTGATCGGGGGCATAAAAAGGATCGTAAATCTCCATGGAATGACCGGCTTCCGCAAACATGAGCGAAAGCGTTGGACCCGGACCACAGCCGAAATCAAGTCCTCTGCTGGATGGATTTAATTGTTCATTCATTGGTGTAAACAAGCGACTCAAAAATTTGCGATATCCGGCATCTTCAGGACGATTCTCATGCAGATCATAATGACGTTTTTCCGTTTCCGGAGTCGGCAGGTTCTCCCGGTCGACAAAAACCAGAGAGCATGTCAGACATTGAAAGTAAAGTCGAGAGATATCACGATGATAGAACTCTGAAATCGAGTTGCATAATGGGCAATATGGAGGCACCGGCTTGTTCTCTTGGAAGGCAATGTTTCACGAATGGCAATGAAAACAGACCGACTGAGTTTAACACTCACCCGGTCTGAAGTTCCTATGATTATTGTGATAAATTATTATTAAACGGAAATGGATTTACAGACATTTCATATAAGCAACCAAATCTGCTTTTTCTTCACTTGTCAATTTGAGTTGTTGTACGATATTGAAGAATTCAACGGTATCGTCGAGTGTCAACAAACGCCCATCATGTAAGTATGGTGGTGAATCTTTAATTCCCCGGAGTGTGAATGTTTTGATGGGTCCATCGGAAATGTTGTATTGCCCATTGATCGACTGGGCGCGATAAAACCGTTCCAGTTTCAGATCGTGCATTTGGTTGTCGAGAAAGAAAGGAGCAGGATGACATTCGGCACAACGGGCTTTTCCCATAAATAATTTCTCCCCCGCCAATTCCTGCTCAGTGGCTTCCTCGGGGATCAGTTTGCCGTAGAGATCCAATTTGGGAGCGGGTGGGAAATCGAACATATTCTGCATCTGAGCCATCATGGAAACAGAATCCGATCGATCCGGTAGATGCACTCCCTTTTTCGCAGCGGTGATGTGATCGCCATCGAAGTAGGCAGTTCGTTGCTCGAATTCCGTGAAATCTTCCACGGAACGGAGCGAACGTTTTGAACCGTGAATCTGCTGATTGAACATCCCTCGCAGGCTCACCGTGTCAATTCGGAAACGATTGGTTTGAGGACGCGTATCCGGATTCAGATGAAACGTGGCATTTGTATGACCATTGACATGACAATCCAGACAGGTCACCCCCAGTTGAGCCTCTTTGACCTTCCGGTCGTCTGTTTGATTGAACTGCTGCTGAGGGAACGGTGTGAGCAGCAATCGCAGACCTTCAATTTGAACGGGTGTCAGTTTCCCATTCATGAGCCGAAAGTAGTTTTTGATCGTCAGGACTTCCCCATTTGAGACATCGCCCAATTCGGGATGAGTCGTCAGAAAAATTGGAGGAGGAAATTCGGGTGTTAAATGTTTTGGCAAATCGAATGTGGTATCAAAGCGTTCCAGATCTCGATGCTCGGCTTTCATGATCGCTTCAATTTGTTCCTTGGGAAAGACCATCCCGCCCGTTTCATGTTTGGAATGCGGCAGCGGTCGGAATCCCATCGGAAAGAGATCCTCCTCTTTCATTTGATCGGGCGTCATCTCCGCCAGTTGTTTCCAGGAGACATCTTCGGGAAGTAATGCGCGAACACCCTGTTGCACAGGCTTGCGTTTTCCGGACATCATTGTCTCGGAAGGATTGTCACTCAGGTCATAACGGCTCTGCAACAGATCCAGTTGTCGCTGATTGAATTTCGACTTGTCAGCACTGCCTTTTTCGAGGATCTCTTCAAATGCTTTTGTAATCTTGATCGGCATAAAAGAATTGGCATCTTTTTTGAGAGCCGGATTTTCTTCTGCAGAAAGAGAGAGCGGAAGTAGCAGACTTGATGTTAAAGCGACTGCAAAAATATTCGGTAACGTCCATTTTCGTTTCATCTCGACGGTCCCTTTACTGCGAATGGTTTAGTGGTGTCTAACTTTCAGGCCACTATTTGTGGGCCTTATTTCAAGTTAAACCATAACGATTCGAAGCAAAGAGCAGTTTCGTGAAATATTTTGAAGCCGTATAACGGACTTGAAGTTACAGAGCTGGCATTTTCTCATGCCAGCTGCATTCCTGCTCGTACATGCGGGCAGCACGCAGGAGCATTTCTTCTCCCAGGACAGGACCAAGTAGTTGAGTGCCGAGGGGCAGACCATCATCGGTGAAGCCACTAGGAATTGACATGGCGGGAATTCCAGCCAGGTTCGCTCCAATGGTGAAGATATCGGCCATATACATTTGCAGAGGATCGTCGACCAGTTCTCCTCGTTTGAAAGCCGGGCCAGGAGTGACTGGTCCAATCAGCAGGTCGACTTTCTCAAAGGCTTTGACATAGTCCTGCTGAATCAAACGGCGAACTTTCAGCGCTTTGAGATAGTAGGCATCATAATAGCCACTGGAAAGCGCGTAGCACCCGAGCATGATGCGGCGTTTGACTTCTTCGCCGAATCCTTCAGTTCGTGTTTTTTCATACATCTCCTGCAGACTGCCGAAATCCTGGGCGCGATGTCCATATTGAACGCCATCATATCGTGACAGATTGCTGGAGGCTTCGGAAGGAGCGATGATGTAATATGTTGCAACGCAATACTTCGAGTGAGGCAATTCAATTGGGACAATCTCAGCTCCTAGTTTTCGATAGGTGTCGACCGATTTAGTGACCGATTCTTTCACCGAATCTTCCACTCCTTCACCCAACCATTCTTCGATAAAGCCGAGTCGAAGATTTTCCAGTGGTCGATCGAGCGTTTCGAGATAATTGGGGACAGGCTCGTTCAGTGATGTCGAGTCGAGTTCATCGTGCCCGGCGATTGTCTGCAGCACGGCTGCTGCTCCATAGACATCCCGCGAGAAGGGGCCGATTTGATCGAGTGAACTGGCAAACGCTACCAGGCCATAGCGAGAGACGCGACCGTAAGTTGGCTTCATTCCGACCACACCACAAAAGGCAGCTGGTTGACGGATCGAACCACCCGTATCACTTCCCAATGCGACAGGTGCTAAACCCGCAGCAACAGCAGCGGCTGAACCTCCCGAGGAGCCACCAGGGACATATTCCAGATTCCAGGGATTGTTTGTCTTACCCAGAGCCGAGTTTTCGGTGGACGATCCCATCGCAAATTCATCGAGATTCGTTTTCCCAAGAATGACAGCACCAGCTTCATTCAACTTCCTGATGACCGTCGCATCGTATGGAGAGCGAAAGTTTTCCAGCATCCGCGAAGCGCATGTTGTTCCAGAGCCGATATTGCAGATGTTATCTTTAATGGCAATCGGCATTCCGAACATTGGGGAATCAGTTGCAGATAACTCCCCTACTCTGTTTCGAACCGCGTTGGAATCTGACTGTAAATACGCACCGACTTTGGGATTAATAGATTCGATACGATTCAGATAAGTCTCAGTCACTTCCAATGCAGAAGTGATCTGGCTATTGAGATCATTGACAAGAATGCGTGGTGTAGTGATCGAAGCGGGCACGGGAACGATTTCTCCCAGGGATTCAATTAAAATTTCATGAGATATTCTTACGAATAGTAGAAGAATAGTCGTTCCCGAGGGGATGTCGAGTCAATGCCGGAAAATGGAATTCTGGAATGTCTGTCAACTGCTTGCAAACATGACTTTTCCGGTACATACTGAGAGTTCAATCGCACTCCTGATGATTTTTACAGAAAGCAACTCCCGTGATTCGATATTGTCTGACGCTTGTCGTGCTGTTTGGTTGTGTAGCGTCTGCGCGAGCCGACAAAACAGCCGCGGTCTATGCCACCTTCCTGCCGAATGATGCCAACTCCGTTTCGGTTGTCCATATGGATAAGATTCTGAGTTCACAACGGGCTAATCAAGAGGACTGGACCGATAAACAGAATCAATTATTTTCTGAGGGACATATCGGTTTGCCCCCCTGGTTGAAAACATTTGTGTTGGCCTCTCTTGTGCATCCGGCTGTTCCGGAAGAAGTCTGGGCGACGGCAATCATGGATATTCCAGAGGACATGACAATTCAGCAGATTGCCAGCAAGACGAATGCCACTATGGTCACGCTGGCCGATCAACCAGCCTTCCAGACATCCACAGGAGCCTATGTCGTCGAATTGCCCGATCATAAGCTTGCGGGTTATCGTCCCGGTCATCGCCAGGATGCGGCTGCCTGGATTCGTTCTCTAGGGTCAGGCACGAATTCATTGAGTCCTTACCTGATGAAAGCGGCCGCTGCTGATGAGCATGTTGTGATGAGCATTGAACTGATCGATATGTTTGATGTCGATTTTGTGAAAACGCATTTGGAGCAGGATAAGCGATTCGCTTCTCAACAGGGGTTGATTCCACGACTGTTACCTCTGCTGACAAGCTTGCAGGGCGTGACTTTGAAGATTTCCGTCACCGATCAGATTAACAGTGTAGTGACTATCGATTTCGGAGACGAAGTCGGTCCCTCAGCCGCGATTGTTAAAACCTTATTCATTACGGCTTTAGATGATACCGGCGCGAGTATCGAAGAATTCAGTAAAGCAACCATTACACCTGCGGGAAATTCGGTCACATTAACCTGCTCGCTTTCCGATCAGAGCTTGCAGCGAATTCTGTCGTTAATTGTTCCTCCCCGGGTTCCTGAGCAAAAACTGTTTGCCAGTTCGGAAGCTCCGGAACAGACAACCGAGGAATCAGCAGCCAATCAAAAAGAGGATGAGAAGAACGCAACTCAGCGTTACGTGCGTGCCGTTTCTGGTATGGTTGATGATCTTCAGCGAGCCAGCATGAATCTGGACAACTATCGCAAAACGATCGCCTGGCATGAAACGTATGCCAGGAAAATCGAACAACTTTCAACGAGAAATGTTCCGAAAGAAGTTGTTGACATGGGCTTGGACATTGCAGCCAAATTTCGAACATTAACACGTTCTTTGCGGGGAGAGCAAATTCAGATTGGAGCTGAAAATAAATCGGTTGTCTACGATTACAAAGTGAATCCCGGCTATATCAACGCGAATATCTGGGGAGGAGTTGGGTATGGTCAGCCCACCGTCAATTGGACTAGTAATCTGCAGGAAGTTCGTGAACGACAAGCCGCTGCTGTTATTGCAGGTCAATCCAGCCGAGATAAAATCTGGGCGGAAATTAATGACAGTCTCACCAAGATGAAAAAGATTGCAATCCTGTAATCATTTCGTGAAATTCATCAATAATCGAAATATGAACTCCTTGTCGATTTTGGCAGGGAGTTTTTTAATTCCGTATAAAATGCACTGCAGATTTCAATCATCGTAGAAATTAGCATTATCCATGAACCCTCTCACTTAAAATAACGTTAAGGCTTATCATTCGACATTGTCATTAGAAACTGACCGCTCATGATAGAACTTGAACATGTCTGGCAGCATTACGGAGTCCGTCCTGTCTTAAAGGATGTTTCTGTCGCGATTAATCAAGGAGAACTCGTCGCGATTCTTGGCCCGAATGGAATGGGAAAATCGACCTTGATGGGCGTGATCGCCGGGACAATTTCTCCGCTCAAGGGAAGTGTCAGGATTGAAGGGAACCGAAGACGAGGTTCGGTGGATGAGGAACTCGAAATTCGCAGCCGGGTCATCTATGTTCCCGATCATCCCTGGCTGCCTATCAAAAGAACAGGGCGTGAGTTTGCTCTGAGTGTCGCCCGCTTGTACGATGTTGATGATGAACGACTGATGATGCATCTGGAGAAATTGCTGAAACTATTCGATCTGGATGAACAGGCCAATTGGACCATCGAAAGTTATTCGAATGGCCAGAAACACAAGATTGCTTTGATCGCCGCACTGCTTTCCGATGCACCAATACTCCTTCTGGATGAAGCGTTTTCGGGCGGTTTGGATCCTGCTGGAATTCATACGCTCAAGAAAATTCTGCGGCATCGTGTCCAGGTTCAAGGAGCGACAGTCGTTATCACAACACCCGTCGCGGAACTTGTGGAAGAAGTGGCCGATCGAATCTTAATTCTGCATGGCGGCGAAGTCGTCGCTTACGATTCTTTGGTCGGATTGCGAAAACTAGCCAATTGTCACGGCAGCTTGAACGATGTTCTCCAGAACTTGACGCATCCGGAATCACTTTCTCGATTGGAAGACTATCTCAGAGAGGAGTTAAAACCATGATACGCTGGTGGCGCACGGTTCTACCTTCCTCTCAATATGTTGGTCTTTTCGTATTGGCAATTCTAACGATAGAAGCCTTTGCGATGTATGATCAGTTGATGAATAACTGGCGAAATCCGGTCGTTGAAATCCATTACCCTCGCGATTTCTTACTGATTGCGTGTGCATTTGCTTACGGTATTTTTAGAGCATCTGCGTTCAGTCCGTTTTTGCGGAATGAATACCGCGACTGGTTACTGACAACCCCCTGGCGATATGGCAAACCTCTCCCGCTCGGGCCCTTGCGACTCATTCCTCAGGATGTTTTCATCGTTCTGTTTCTTGTGATATTAGGATTGTATCGACCACCTGAACCCCAGCTGATCATACGAATCCCGTTTGTATTTTTATTCGCATATACCCTCTGCTCCATTTTTTCGTTCGTGGTCGCAAGGCACTGGTTTGTCATGTACGTTTTGGCATTCGGACTGACTTCAACTCCCCTGCTCCTGTTCCTGCCTTTCGGCTATGCCGAAGTGGCAATCGTTTTGCTGTATACAGTTGCCTGGTTGGGGTTTCGAGAAATTCTGATCAATCTACCCGTACAGGCTGATACTTTTACAACAAATTTCAATTACAGCTTTTTAATGGATGCGGAAACCGAAGCCCGATACACCAATAAGCTCGGCAATCCATTCGATCAACTCCGTCCCGATTTGCCTCCCTGGCAGTTACCGCGCTGGCATGGAGTGATGATTAGTCTTCTAATTGGCACATTCTACTACAGTGGACTATCTGTGATCAGCCTGGCATCTGGTCAGCCCGGTGTCATGGATGATATCGCCTTTGGTAACTTTCCGATGATGTGCATGATGATCTTCGTCGCATTTGGAGTGTATCTCGTTACGATGACCAATAATCATCTACCACCGTTGAGCTTGTTGGGACGACTCCGAACAGGACGCCTGCTCATCCCCAGTTACGATCGAGTATACAGTCCCGCACTTGGAATTCTGACGGTTGTATCTTTGGCCTCCGAACAATGGTGGAATCGTGGGCAAAATTTTGCCATCACTTCAACCGCTTGTCTAATCGTCTGTGGCATGTGCCTATTGGTGTTTACACCCAATCTGGCCGAGTGGCAACTCACGAGTTCCTGCCGCATCGGCATGGGAGCACTGGGGAAGCAATCCGCACTCCAGGCACAGCAGCAAAAGAAAAACGACCAACAACTGGCTTCATCCGGATAAACATCCTTAAGGACATCAGCCTGACGCGGCGCATCAGCAACCAAATCACCAGCAATTAAAAAAAAATAACCGCCAAGACGCCAAGGGAAGCAAGAAGTTCTTTCAAAAAATAATTTTGGAACTACGCAGTCACGAAGACACAAAGGGAGTTGTGCCGCGTTCGATTTGAAAACCGGAGAAATAGTAAAAAACTGTTCGTCAATTTTCTTAATTCATAACTTTAGTTGATTTTGGAATTGAACCGCAGATGGACGCAGATAAACCCGGATGCAATATAACCGCGTTTATCTGCGGTGCATAATGATCAGGAAAGTGAGTGTGTCGAGACCGCAAAAGCATTACCATTCTACTGGCTGCCAAAGCGTCCAAGACCCGAATACTCAGCAATTTTCCCGCCTGATATTTGCGCAATCCCCAAACCTGGAATCATTCTTAGCACAGATAAAAATATCCGTGAAAATCCATGTCCATCCGTGGTTCAAATTTTACAGATTATTTCAACAACTAAAGTCGATAATAGCAGATCGCAAAGTACTGATTTGGATCCGTCCAGCAGCGGTCTTCATGAAAACCAGCTTTTTGAGCCATTTGCCGGAAGCTGTCCATCGAATATTTATGCGAATATTCGGTGCAGATCGACTCCTGTTTTTCAAAATGGAACGTTGATTCTCCGATATGGACCAATTGTTCTTCCTGGCTGATCAGATGCATTTCGATCCGATGTTCTTCAGGATTATAAATTGCCTGATGTTCAAAGGCATCCAGATCGATATCCCCCTCCAGTTCCTGATTGATTCGCTGCAGCAAATTCTTGTTGAACGCTGCCGTCACACCAGCGGAATCATTGTAGGCATCTTCGAGAATGTTCAGATCTTTGATGAGATCGTACCCAATGAGCAGGCCTCCATCAGGATCGACCAGATTTGAAATGTTATTTAATAATTGGACTGCCTTATCAGGTTCGAAATTCCCGATGGTAGAACCTGGAAAATAGACGACTTTCCGATAATCCTTATCCACCTCGTTATCCAGTTTGATCGGCTGAGTGAAGTCCGCGTGGATGGGTTTGATGGTCAAATCCGGAAAATCAAACGCCAGCTGTTCAGCGGATTTGTAAAGATGCTCTCGCGAGATATCGACGGGCATATACACAGAACTTTCAGAGACCTCATCGAGCAGTAATCGCGTTTTTCGACTGCTTCCGCTGCCCAATTCAATGAGAGCGATTTTCTCTCCGAGTGTGCGTGCCATGTCATGGGCATAGCGATCCATAATCTGACTCTCTGTGCGTGTGATGTAATACTCATCCAAGTCACAGATCTGATCGAAAAGCAGACTTCCCTGTTCATCGTAGAAGTATTTACTGGGAAGAGTCTTAGCTTTTGAACTTAACCCAGATATGACATCCAGATAAAATTCGGTGGAGTCAATGGATTCAAGATTGAGATTTTGAGTAAGTTCTGTCATCGATGGTGTCCTCAAGGAATCAAGCGGAAATTCGTTGCTGATTACTTTGCAAGCCGTATGCCAGAAAACTGCCAGCGGGCCTCGGGTGGGAAAAAATTGCGATATGAAGTGCGGATGTGGCTCATCGGTGTCGCGCACGAACCTCCCCGCAACACGAACTGATTGCACATGAACTTTCCATTATATTCCCCAATCGCTCCTTCAGGAGTGCGGTATCCCGGATAAGCCGAATATTGAGAACGAGTCCACTCCCAGACATCGCCAAATAACTGCTGAAATGTGGATTTTTCACCCTCATTTAAGCAGATTCGCGGATGATAATTCTCTGTCTCCACAAAATTTCCCTGAGAGATTAAATCGGGAAAATTGTCAATGGACTCTTCGGCTGCAATCTCCCATTCGGCCTCTTCCGGCAAACGACACCCGGCCCATCGAGCATAGGCATCCGCTTCAAAATAACTGACATGCGTGACAGGCTCCTGCTCGGAGACTGGTCGCAAACCGGACAGTGTGAACTGTGACCATCCATCATCAGTTTTATGCCAATACAAAGGGGAACACCAATTTTGAGACTGGACAGCCTGCCATCCCATGGAAAGCCAGAACTCTGGACGCTGATAACCTCCGTCTTTCATGAATGCCAGATACTCTGCATTGGTCACGAGACGATTGCTGAGTGAGAAAGATTCAACAAACTTTCGATGACGAGGATGCTCGTTGTCATAGCTGAATCCATTCCCTTCTCTGGCACCAATTTCGTAAAGTCCCTCTTCGTGAGTGATCCATTTCTGCTCTGAAGAAATCGCCGATTCGTTGACTTGAATGTGAGGATGATACTCCGGAAAAAGTGGATTGCAGGAGAACAGATGTTTGAGGTCTGTCAGCATTAACTCCTGATGTTGCTGTTCATGCTGTAATCCGATCTCCAGAATTCGCATTGCGTCGTTTTGACACGAATTGCTCTTCATCAACTGCAGAACTTTCTCATCAATTTCTCGGCGATATTCGAAAATTTCCTGCACACTCGGCCGGGTTAGTAACCCCCGATTTGTACGCGGAAACTGCTCACCCACACTATTATAATAGGAGTTGAAGAGTACCTCGAAATGATCATTCCAAGGCTTATAATCTGACAGTATTTCCTTGAGCAGAAAGGTCTCAAAGAACCAGGTAGTGTGGGCCAGGTGCCAGCGGAGCGGGCTCGCATCAGGCATCGATTGAACGACGAGATCTTCGGGCAGTAATCCTTCACAGAGTTTGGCGGATTGATTTCGAATCGAAAGATATCGCTGAATTAAAGTTTTTTCAGGAGTGACTCCAGTCGCAGTCTGATTAAGAGTTGATGTGTCGATGTTTCTCTTCCTTCACTTCAATATCATCAACTCAGAGATTCCCTGAATTGCTATGTTGTCTATTTTAATTCGATTTTATTCGGCCATGATTCGAAAACGACCCCAATTTGAAAATTAGTAATTAATTCAAATTAAAACATGATTCCTGAGAATTCTTGTAGTGGAACTCACCCTCAAATATAACCGAATGAAAACACTTAAAAATAATTCACAGATTTCTTGAAATTGGTGTCCCCTTTGCTCAACCAGTTACGCGTAGATAATTGAGCGGTTCACAGAATTTAACATCAATTCAAAATGTGAATGCATCCGATCAAGTTGTTTGGCTGCAACGCTCGACTCAGTAATGAGGAGACATTTATGTTGACCACATCAACTCGTACTGCATCACTGGTTCGCGAAATTCCCGGGCTTCGCTCGGGCAAGTTTCAACCTCAAGGCCGTGGATGTCGAAATTGCCGCGGTTGTCGTAACTGCCGCCGGTGTCGTTCATGCCGTAATTGTCGCGGTTGTGGATGCAGATGATCTTTCGCTCAACAGTCAGATATTCTCTGATCGTTGAGTGAACTTAAAATTCAATTTGTGTTTGCGTGATCTGTTTAGAAATTCGCAAGAACTGAATGAATTCGAGAAATTCTACAGTTAAGAGTGAACAGGTTTGCATTTTTCCGGCTACCATTTCAATAATGTGATGGTAGCCATTTTTTTCACCACAAACTCAATGATTGAGGAGGGATCCACCATGATGCCCGCCATCGGATATGCCGTTCGCCGTGAGAATCGGTTCATTTTGACCGACCCGAAACTGAACGCCGCTGAAATTACATTTGAACATGCTGACCTTCCCCTCTGGACGAAAAACTTCATTGGTGGAGATGAAATTGACTACATTGCGGTTCATGCCCTGAAGCTTTCCGTAGGCAGTCCCGATCCTCCAGGACGCGAATATCTTGAAACATTGAAGCAGGTGGCGATTGAAAATAACGCAACCTCAATCAGCGATCATCTCGGCTTCACCCGCGATGGAGACGACGGCGTTGAAATGGGACACTTCGCACCAGTCCCACTAACCCCCGCGGCTCTGGATGTGACCTGCCGGAATATCAATTATGTTCAGGAGTTCATAGCGCCATTTCCATTTTATATTGAAACGATCGCGTATCTGTTTCAATTGGAAGGGACAATGACAGAACCGGAGTTCCTGATCGAGATGTTCAAACGAACCGGCTGTGGCTGGTTGCTCGATGTCACCAATGTCTATGCCAATGCTCGCAACTTCGGATTTGATGCCAAAGAATTCGTCGCCGAAGTGATGCCTCATGCTTCGCGTGTGCAGATGCATCTGGCCGGTGGCTTCTGGGATGAAGAACAACAACTGTATTTCGATACGCATTCACAACCGATTCCCGATGATGTCTGGGAGTTGTACGAATACTCATTAAATCTAGGAAAAGGCAAAGTCGATGCTGTGTTCATCGAGCGGGATGCCGAATTCCCGGGTGAAGAAGAATGGCGTCGTGAACTGCATAAAATGCACGACATCGCAGATGCCTCCTCGAAAGGTCAGACATTCGCAGGGAGTGCAGGATGAATTCGCCCGAGAAAGAGACAACTGAAAACGATGTGACCGAGAAACCGAAGCCGCTATCACCTGAAGCAGCTGAGATGCAGTATCGGGATATGATTCAGAAAGTCGCACGTGCGATTGCTCAAAATCGAACCGATGATGTTCTACCCTACCTCGGCAAAAAGTATGAAGCGAAGCACGTCGAAATGTTTATCGATGGAAACTACGATAAGCGAATCGATGTGCTCATCAGGCTCATGCCTTTTGTTTCAGAGGACGAGGACTTCGATAACTTCGAGGAACTGGCGATGCAGTTTGCCGACTCGAAACAGGTTCGCTCTTACGAGGGGAGCACTGAAGAGTGTGACGCGATGCTCGAATGGCTCGAGGAAACCCAGAATTTGACACTCGAACAGCAGGACACAGTCGCCTGTCAACGGGCTCGATACGAGGTCGAACATCAGGCACGCGCCAATCGCTCAAAGCACATTCGCTTTCAGGAACTGGTGACCGTCGCGGTTGAACTTCTGGATCAACTTGGTGAGAACGATGAACTGACAATTCACGTCAACCCGGCTGTCAGTTGGTCGTATCTGAAATCGAAGAAGTATCTCGATGAAGATGAGAACCCGCCAGTCTCAGCCTTGTACTATGCCGATGATGACGAAGTTCGCACCGCCATGTTCGAACCAGCCGGGCAGAATTTATTGGATCGGCTCATCGACCTCGCCCCCTGCCACTTCTCGCAATGGGCGGCTCTGGCCGATGAAATTGATCCCGCAGAACTCAAAGAATTCGCCAAGGGATTAACGCAACTCCATTTGATCGCCTTCAGTTAACAATTCAAGAGGCGAGCCGAGTCATGACTGAATCGGTTATCGTCAAGATCATTGTGCCCTCTTCTTAGATCGACACCCTCATGGAGTCCCCGACCGCGATTCTTCCCGATGGACCACCGCCTCCACAATCGACCGTATTCGGCGAACTCTTCGGACTGGTCCATCAGAACCGCTGGCCGGTCATTCTGGCGTATGTGCTGCTCGTCGTCGAGAATCTGCTGAGGCTGGCTCAACCATTTCTGCTGGGACAAGCCGTCAATGGATTGTTGACCAGCTCCTATCTCGGACTCTGGTGGTTTCTTGCCGGTCATGCCGGACACATGTTCGTGCAATTCGCACGGCAAATGTATGATACTCGCGTCTATTCCCGAATGTATGCGAAGCGTGTCACAAATCTCGTTTGCAATCAACGAGAAGCAAATATCCCGACATCCCGCGTCGCTGCCCGGGCTTCCTTATCGCGTCAATTCATCACCTTCGTCGAACAGCAGGTCCCGAAACTGGTTTCGTCCCTGTTCTCCTGCGTCGGTGCGATTGCGATGCTCTTTTATTACGACTGGCGAATCGTCATCGCCTGCCTCGTCATCGCCTTGCCCGTCTTTGTGTTGAATTACATTTACAGCCACAGCGTCAAAGGTGTCAGTCGAGTGTTGCACGACCGCTGGGAAGATGAAGTGGAAATCATCGAGAAAGCCAGCGACGAAGAAGTCGCCGCCCATTACAACGGCATGACCAACTGCTGGGTGAAAATGTCGGATCTCGAAGCTCGAACCACCGGCCTGACAGAATTCTTCGTCATGGGACTGATGGCGTTTGCCTTACTGACAATCTGCCGCATCCCCGGCATCCTCGCCGGCGACATCTTCGCCGTCTTCCGCTATTTGATGATGTTCGTGATGGGCATTGACACCATCCCAAGGCTCGTCGAACAATTCGCCCGCCTTAAAGACATTGTCCAACGCTTGTAAAGAAATTTCCTGGTTTCAGCTGACTTTGAAAATCGATTCGGCTCAATCCCTCATTTCCCACCCAACTACCAACTAGGGCTACGCAGTGTTAGGTATTGAATGTGCATGGGTAAGGTGCGGGGGCATTGGGGGATTGAGAATGGCAGATGCGTTTCGAGCACGCATTGAAAAAAATACAGTCCACTGGGTTCGCGACGAAACATTCGGCGAAGACCGCTGCCAAGTCCGAACAGGCCATGCTCCACAGGTTCATGCCGCGGTGAGAAATTCCGCAATCAATAGGCTACGCAGTTGCAAAGTCATCCAATTCGCCGCAGAACTCCGTCGAAACTCATGGAATTCTCTACGCTTATTCGCCATGCTGGGTAAACCCAAACTCTGAGCAACCCTAGCATAATCTCATGCGATTGCCTTGGAGCGTCTGTCGCGATATCATGAGTTTTATTGAAGTCTTCGATTATTACCATCATTAATATGGTAAGTCAAAATGATTGAATTTCAGTAATCCTCACTTGAGTTGAATGTATAGAACAATGAGCTTGTCTGATATTTGCGTAACTTGCATTTTGGTAATTCGGACTTCTACCTAATTATTGCTGATCTCTCTAATGAACTGTGTTTTACGTTGGGGCATCCTTCACAACACTACGTTCACAAGATTTTGGAGTAAACGGTGACCCAATCTTGGTTTCGCGTCTTCTTCCTAGTGGTGTTCTGGCATAGTTTTCATATCCCCACACTACTGCTAGCCTCGAGTGCCGATGTAATCAGGTCCGGTAAGTCTGCAACCGTATTGGTTGACCTCGAAGAATTAGGCAGCGGCTCTGCGTTTTGTATTCGAGCTGATGGCTACTTCATTACCAATGCTCATGTGGTGTCTTCTCATGATGTTGGTGAAGAAGTGACGTTGGTCATGAATCCGTCTACTGACGAGCAAAAGTCAGTGAAAGCGAAAATTATCAAAGTGGATTCAGAACACGATTTGGCCTTATTGAAGGTGGATGACGCCAGAGAATATCCGGTATTAAATCTTGGCAGCGACAAGGATCTTGTTGAAACTCAAGACGTTATCGTATTCGGGTATCCATTTGGCAGATTTTTATCTCCCGACCATGAAGATGCTCCCAGTATTTCTGTAAACACCGGAAAGATCTCAGCATTGAGACGTAAAGATCGTGAGTTGGCGTTAATTCAGATTGATGCCAACGTGAATCCTGGGAATTCAGGTGGACCGGTATTAGATGAAGACGGCAAAGTCATTGGGGTTGTTGTTTCGGCTGTCCTCGGAGCCGGAGTCAGCTTTGCAATTCCAGTTCATGTTGTGAAGATGTTTCTGAGTGAGCCAGGCATCCAGTTGAGGGTGGATGAAATTCCATTTCTAAAACGTTCTGAATCTCAGACCTTTCATATCGAAGTCTTTGAGTATCAAGAACATAAGAACCCGCTGGCACTTCAAGTGATTAAGCAAAACGTGGGAAGAAAAAACGATTCGTATTCAGCTACAGCAACGGATAAAGGTTTCAGCGTTACACTCCAGCCGTTTCCACCTACAGATACACCACCATTGCTGGAAGTTTATCTTCTGAGAGATGGCGTTGTGTATGCAGGCGATGTTCAAGATTCAACGATTCGAGTCGGCCGGCGGACATTTCAGCTCAGTGAGATCAGTCGTATTGAGAAGCGTCCAGATCTCTCAATAGTGACAACAATTTATCGAACCAAGTATGCAGGACACGTTCAGGGGCTGCCTCTGGTGGAAGACCGCGAGACAAAGCAGACTATTACTCTAGAGAGAGCTGACGAGGTTCAAGTGTACGGGAAGTATGGATTCGAATCGCATGTGCAACTCAAGATTGAGGCTCAACGAGCAGACAAAACTATTGCCAGCCTGGATTGGGATCTGGAATTAGATGCTTTTCCAAAAACAGTGAACCTGGCTGCAGAGTCAGAGTTGGACGGAGGCTTGGCTTGGCTCTGGCGTCAGGAAACTCCCTCTCGACGCTTATGGAAAATGGCGCAGGCGAAACTTGAATCGAAAGACAAATGGAAACCCTTGTGGCTTTACCGCCCTGATGAGTGTCTCAAACTTGGCCCATTTTCTGAGACAATCGACGATCAGACCGTTCTAGAGTTTATTGCTCGAGGCGACATATCGGCAGATTTGGAAGGTAATCGGATGGTTCCTGCCAAGGCTGAAGGAGAACTATTTGTAGGCCCACAGGAGAATAATACTTCGATGTATTACGTCTTTTACATCCGCTCTCCCAAGCCTCAACAATCAGTCACTTATTTCGAAACCTATACAGAATCGGACCACAGCCAGGTTGAAGGGTATCTCGATTTTCGGAAATTGAATTCTTCCAAAGAGACTGTTCCTTTGGGAACGGGCAATCACATCATTATCGTCAAACAGAAACACGATCACAGTGATCAGCCTGACCGCTCCTGGATTAAATTTGCCATTCAAGGAGAGGAACTGAAAACAGCCTCATTCTTTTCCGATAGGGATACTCTTCCTGGTGAGATCGTTCTGCCACATAAGCAAGATATGGAAAAGGCGAATCTGTCTGCTTCGGAACAGACGGCCCTTTCTCCCAAGATTCCAGTGGAGGCCCCGACTACGGCATCACTCTTCAGGCAGTTCATCATAAGCGACATGACTGATGTGGTCTGGGACGACATTCCAGCGAATCGTCCGCTGGATCATGCATTAATTCTGGGGCCACTTCCCGAACTGCATAGCGAATCGGATGCCCTTTGTCTTCTCGCAAGTTTTGGGGACTCCACCAAAGAGTTTCTTGGCCGTGCATTGGTTCCTAGTCACCCTGATGAACTCGGACGAGGTCGATTTCCTGGGCCCAAGAATGACCGCACTTGTCAGTACTATCTGTATCTAATTCACGCCGAAAAGGAAGTCCCGATGAGCTGGCAAGCATCAACGCTGACTCTCAAGAATCTGAATTCGGTGGACGTCTACCTGGATTTTGAACCGGTAGCAGCGAAGGCGGAAATATCCGTTACTCCCGGCATTCACGCCATCATTGTTCGACAAAACCACCACTATGGAATTGATGGAGTTGACGGGTCATGGGCATCTCTGAATGTAGCAGGTGATGGTATTCAAGTCGGTTACTTGCCTATGGGAGCTAAATGATTCAATCATGTATTCAAGATGAGTACAGAAATCCCGAGTAGTTTCGTTGTGAGAGATTTCATATTACTACAGTTGATAGCACGATGTTTCAGACGCAATCTTATTTAGTCCAATACTTCCATGCAGGCGATGTTCACAAGCGTTGTTCCTCCAGAATTGGTTTCATTATGAGTAAGACTGTGCAACACACAAAGTTCCCACTCGCTTGTGTAATACTACTGTTCCTTAACGGTACGATCTCCATTCTGCGAGCTGAGTCACCTGCCGTGGATCCCATTGTCTGGAAGGGACCTGCCACTTCACCAGAGTTTCGTTTGATACTCGATGACGATGAATACCAAAAACGTTTTGATGCTGCCTGGAAGGAAATCGGATCGCTGGGAATATTGGAAGCATCAAATACACCGTTCGGCGGGCAAAAAATCCTGAATGTATCTCCGGGGTCTCCAGCTGAGTCTTTGGGAATTCGTCCAGGTGATGTATTCACTCATTTTGATGGAAACATCATGTGGACAGAAGTAGCATTCGAATCTGACGCTGACGAAGGCCGGGAGATCAGAATAGTTACGTCGCAAGGAATCGAACGGACTCTCCAGGTTCCATCAGGGATCATCGGGATAGTCAGAACATCCATATGGCACCCAGAGATGGAATACCTCCGCAGCAAACACCGCAGTCCCCAATGGGATCAAGATGTCGTTATTGGGCTGATGATGGCTTCACGAGATCCGGAACTTGCCGAGACATGCTGGGCTCGCGCTTTGGCAGCTGGCTACATCCCAGATCATCGGTCGGCAATCTTTGGTGCATTTATTGCTCTGTATTCCGGTCGCCCTGAGGTTGCAGCGGACTTTGCTTATCCTCTACGAGAGATTGAAGTTGACGAGGCTGTGCATCCAATGATTCTGTGTCAGGTAGCACTTGCCAACTATAAACTGCATGATGCCCTGAGACTTACCGAGCGGATGACAACAGTCTTTTCTACTGAACAAGTAGAGGAACTGGAAAATCTAATCGCGATGCACGAAAAGCGTTCTTTGGAAAAACGCTGTGTGCCACCGCCTAGCCAACGTGCTGAGTTGATGTATCGGGATGACATTCGAGATCAAGTAGTCGCTAGTGACGAAGACAAGCGATCGAATTTCAATGTCGAGCGATTACGGAAATCACCACAATTCAATTTGGATCCTCCCACCAATTATTATGATCCGCTTCGTTTTAGGCCTAAGTTATCTGGGGAAAATTATGACTGTCAGATCCTTTGTCGAATCAAAGAGCCAACACAAACATCGACAAGATTTACTGATCGAGTGAGCCTCTCGTTTTTCGACCTTAACTTTTGGGAGAACTTCGATCTGTATGATCATAGCAGTTCGTGTTTCCTGAATGCGAAAGTTTACTTTAATGGCGAGCTAGTCGCTTCCGTAGGAGATCCTTATAGATCGTCTCCTCCGATTGAGCGAAAGCCTTCTGTGTTAAATCGAGAGCTTCGTATCCGCCTCGTGAAAGTGGATGGTCAAGGAGAAATATATATTGATGGCCGACGACTGCTGTACGTCCCGGTGTCTGATGATATCGATAATATTGGCATTTACTTTGCCAGTTTCGGTCTCAATGTGGATGTCCTGGATTTCCGGATCGAAGAACTGATCGAACGACTCTAATTCATTATCGGTAAATGAGAACGTCAATCGATTCGTTTCTATTTGTTCCATTCTTTCTTGATTGTGAAAGGCGAGACTCATGCATAGGGAAAGATTGTTCTCCCTCTTGATTGGCATGGTTCTTTTGATCTTTGGAAACAGTGCAGCTTGGACATTCGCAGGCCAGGCAAAACTTCCAGTTCCCATAGAAGATGATCTCGCTGCGGCCACTCAACTAGTCCGTAAACTTTATAAAGCTGAATTTGATGATCAGACTCCTGGTCAACAACTCATTTTGGCTCAACAACTACTAGATGAATCTCAGAGGCCCGGCGTTCCTGGCGACTTACAATATGTTCTTCTCAAAATGGCTTCGGAGATATTTGCTAGTACTGCAGAGTCAGAAAAAGTTGTGGCGACCGTAAATCGACTTGCAGAACAATTCGAAGTTGATGAACTCGAATTGGATTTGAGACTACTGGAGCGTATTACTCTCGATCCTGATGCTAATACGAAGGCAGTCGTCATGTCGGAACAATGTCTACAACTGGTTGACAATGCTGTGCTTGCAGACAAGTTCGATCTCGCAGAGAAGTTTTCCGCTTTAGCAAATTCAGCTTCGATGGTTGCGAATCTGGAATCCCTTAAAGAACGTACTGAGGAATATCAACAATACTTACAGGAATACAAAAGCGATTTCCCCAAAGCCCAGGAAGCCCGCAGCATTTTATCCAGTAAGCCTGATGATTCTACAGCCTCCCTGGTCTCGGGACGATTTAACTGTTTATGGAAGAATGACTGGGGAACAGGGCTGCCATTGATCGCCGCTGGATCAGATTCAACGCTAAGTAAACTGGCTCAGGAGGATATCAGTGGAACTTCAGAAGATGCGTTTGAGATTGGTAATGGATGGTGGAATTATGCCGAACGTAAAACAGGGTATGTCCGTCTTGCATTGCAGAATCGTGCGGTGTTCTGGTACCGCACAGCACTGACCAAGCAGGACAGTGAGAAAAAGAGTCTCCTGGAATCTCGAGTCACTGAATTCGAATCACGCTGGATAATGATACCTCAATTCGCATCCAAGCCACCAGCAACAATTGATGGGAAAACAATCGAAGACGGAATTTCTGGAAGCTTTGTTGGAGTGATTAAAGGTTCGGGAAAGATATGGCTCAATGGTCGTCTGGTCTCATATTTTGGAGTTCAAGAACCAGTACCCGCTTCAGAGACAGTAACGCTCAGAAAAGGGGATATCGTTGTTGTCGAGGTGGAATGTCGCTTCGTTTACCGTGCAGCTCGAATTGCATTTATCTCCGACGACCGCTCGTCATATCTCCCCATTACTAAAAGTGAACTGAAAAACGTCACCAAGCTGAACGTGCCTGATATTGATGCTGAAGCTATTGCTCAGAGCACGGAGAGTCCCGTGAGAGGGAGAATCGAACCCACTCATACGAAGCAATGGGAAAAATATGCTTCTGGACTCGAGGCCAGTGAATGGTTCTACGGACCGCAAAGAGGGACCTTTAAATATGCCTTCGTAGTTGAACCAGCAAAATTCTTGAAGATCGAACCCGCTAAAACAGAGACGAGTACGGAATAAGTAGTCGTCCCTGAATAAGTCGCTGTCATTTTTGTGGTCAGAAATTACCAACTCCGGGGTATAGAATTGATCTTATTGTGACCCTGCTGCGAGTTGTGGGCCAGCTTGAATACCGAAAATTCCTCCTGTAAACACACACCACAGCCACAAAATCTGCGCGGGCGCAATCGCCCTCAGCAGTTTCTGTAAGTTTGATCCCGCTGCTGTCAGCACCGCGTTGATTTCATCTCCCGGCAGACCTTTCAAAAAACAGCATCGCATCCGATTGTCGCTCTTCAGATGCCCAATCTTCTGTTCAACAGCACTGCGTCGCTTGCGACGGGCGGGTTAGCTTCCTTGTGCTGCTGCCCAAGATGTGAACCTGCGCCAACCGGATCCCGAAAATCCCGAGCCTGAGCCATCCGACACGGCTGTCGTCACCCTGATTTCTGACGACTACTACCGCTTCGATGACATCTACAATTACAGCTACGAATCCGTCACCGGTAGCAGCTATACTGAACGGGGCGTCGACAATTCGGATCGAGTGCATTACGCGACCGGCGAGGGAGAAACCGGACTGAACAGTCAATCGCACAGCTGGTACCTGGAAACGCTCTCAGTCGATGAAGATGAAACCATCGATGCCTACACCGAAAGCGGAGTCACCTACACCACGACCGGCGTTCGCAATTCCAGTGAGTCACTGCGGTCCGTCGAAGACTCCCGCACACAGGAATCGCTGATCATTCCCGATACCGCGATCACGTTCAACTACCAGTCGGGTGACCGGGTCGTGATGAGTTCCAAATTCGATACCTCGACTGGCTTCACTTCAAGCGAAAATCAGTTCTCATTCGCTCACACCGTCGCCAGCAAGCCTCCCAAGGTGGTCAATCAGCTCACCGGCGAACTGGAACCGGATCCCGCAGCCGATGCCGATGGCTATGTCTACGAAACGACCACAGGATCCTCGGCCAGCGTCCTGGAATGGGGCACGACGGGTTATCAGTCTCAGGAGAAATATCAAAAAGACCACTACGAACTGGTCAGCAGCGGCGGCTACGATTTTGATGAAAACAGCGTCATTCAACCGATTGTCGGAGAATCTCATCAGACACAAAACGCCTGGTCCAACGGCACTGAGAGTTACTCGTTAAAGGCAATTGCCTCTCAGACGGACTCCGATGATCTTTCAACGTCTCACAGTCTGTCGGCTTACGAAATTCTCTTCTCAACGGGTTTCAGCAGTCATGACATACAATCCGATGCCAGCAGTGATGGTAATACTGTCAGTTCAAAAAGTCATACAGAAACCACGACGAACGACTCCTCTAAAGAGGAGGAAATTCACAAACTGATTCGAGGGAAGAATTCTCTGGGACTACCCTACACACAGTCCTCAAATATTACCTCCTCAGATGGAATGACGAGTTATACCACAATTTCCTATGGGGATACCACCGTCAAATCGGATTCTTACAGTCCCCAATTTTCAACATTCTATGATGAGTACACAACAGAGAAGACGACTTGGAGTGAAGACTCTTATCAATCGACCAACTTCAGAATTCCTGGAGGAGTCTCCACATCTGATTTCAGAAGATCTAAGACAGAAACGACAGGCTATTCCGATACAAAAGGTGGAACAGGAAGTGATCGGCAATATTACACGATCCTTTTGCTTTCGGGGCCATTGGATGCGAAACTCGGATTCTACACGCGATCGACTGTAAGCTGGTACGATTCTGAGGAAACCCGAACGAATCAGGGACGTGTTGATACGACGACAAAAAATGAAGTCAGTCATGATAGTGAGTATAAGTCGGACTTCAGTTATAATGTTGGCTTTACTGAAACAGGTGGAACTTACAACACAAATGGAAGTCGAGATCGTAGTACCAAAATTTACTTCCTGCTCGATCGTGAGATGTCGAATTACACGGGAGGGCAGAATAAGGTTGAATCAACCTTGGAGCAGGCGGTCAAGGAACGGGGAGATTATTATCATTCCAGACCCTACTATGATTCGGATCACTATGTGACGCAAGTGGAGACGCTTGGAAATGATGTGGACGCAGGCTTCAAAATCACAGCAACAAGTCAATATGGTGAAGGTGGATATCTGGAGCCTTGGACAGTCAATAGTTTTTCTGCCACGAATCCAACCACAAATATTAATGAGTCAGGTTTTGTCGGGGCGTTAAATGATCCAGGCTCATTCGAGCCATTGCAAAATGGATATATTTTTGAAGATCCCGATACATTTCCTTACTCAGCAGACAGCCATACCTGGGGCACCCCTTTTGATGTAACGGGCAATCATATTTTGCCAGAGATGGAGCAGACCATAGGTTCTGTCATTACGCCATTTCGCAATGATGTCAATCAACAGATCCAGCCCCCCGGCGGCTCGGTTGATCCCTTCTCGGCAACAGCACAAAGTCCGATATTCCATGTCGACGATGCTGCTCAGTCCCATCAGCCGATTTCCTATTGGGACTATAATTATGAAGCCGCATATGACGAAATTGGCTACCTTTCGGGCTATTCTACAAATCGATCCAGCCCCACCCAAAGTTCCGCTCCCAGCAATGCAACCATCCCTCAGGCTGCACCAGTAGCATTCCAGCAATACACCTCGAATGAAGAACCCGCTTCAGAACCAACCGCAGGCGATGAATGTGATTGTGCGTGTGGGGAAGTTACTGGCAAATTGGATTTTATTCGCGTCTCCGAACTTTATGATGACAATGACACGCCGGAAGATGATTCGGATGATATTCTGGTCGGCTACATCATCGAAGAAATTTATGATGCCCCGGAGATCTACGATCCGGGCGAAGTGATCACGACTCTCTTCGATGCCGACGGAAACGAAGTCGACTCGATCGGCTACGACTACGCAATCATTGTCCACGTCGAAGACCTGCGGAGCACAAACGCAAATCTAACTGGAGTTGAAAATCCGCAGGCGAAACCGAAGGAGCCGGAGTATCAGATTCCGCAAGTGGCAAATAAAATTGGTTCTACAATTGTCAATTCAACTTCTGGAGGTTTGGGAGGAAACGCTATTGCCAGTGTGATAATATCTGTTAATCTAAAACGTAATAACATTTATAAATTGAAAATATTTGTTGACCAACCTGGCAATGGCAGAGATAGAGATATAGTAGAGATATAGTAGAGTCTGGAGATGATTATGGGCATGTTTGGATTGGTGTGTTTGATGGAAATAAGCTACCTGGGGCAGCAGGCTTTTATCCTCTTGACCCCAATGCAATTGGTTTATTAAATAGAACATCAAAAGGTAAAATCCTAGTTAATGAAGATGGAGTACGTACAATAGAAAAAAGATATGAAGTATATGCAGAGTGGAATATTGACATTAATGAATTGGAATATATTCAAAAAAGAGTGAAAGAAGATATTGAAAACCCTCCTGATTATGATGTTTCTAATTACAATTGTGTAAACTGGGCAATAGACATTGTGTCAATTGTGGATGAATCTGTGTTTAGTATTACTGATTCTGACTGGGCAATTAAACGATTTAATGCTAGGGAGCAACCCAATCAGATTCCATTTCGATTTCCAGGACTTACACCCGGCCATTTTGGCGAAGACTTGTTGGAAAACGGGAATTTCAGATCTGCTAGAAACCGTCGCTAAGGACACTTATCAATGACACTACTGAAACACAGGTTACTTACGGTCTCGCTTATACTGGTTTTTGGACTGCCCTTTTATCTTTACACAAGTGATCGACAACTGAATGCTACTGATGACCTTAATTCAAATGATGAATGGTTATCATTGAGAAAAGAATTGAGTGAGGTCGCATCTTCCCAAGATGCACTTCTGTTTAATTTTCGTCTAACAGTCCGTTGAATTTGTCT
>DEML01000090.1:2951-3111 GCA_002359185.1 Planctomycetaceae bacterium UBA2671 | reverse complement strand
TGTGTTTGCTCCTGCCGAACGCAACAGGTAATCTTTGAACATGCTCTGGATCATCGTGCGCAATAATTGGACAATCCTGAATTCATTGGAAAACTTGTAACTGGAGTTTTGGAAAACTTCAGTTGTAAGTCAGGCGTTGCCTGACGAAATGTGCGTGCGA
>DEML01000090.1:2490-2737 GCA_002359185.1 Planctomycetaceae bacterium UBA2671 | reverse complement strand
GTGCGACCTTGAAAGTCGTCAGGTAGTGCCTGACCTACACCGGATTCAACAAACACGTTTCCAGTGAGGATCATGGGTACGAGTCGATGAATGGGAGATCAACACGAAGTCATATTTATAGTGTCCAAAATTACGCACGGTCATTTAGATTAAGGATTGTCATTCTTACAAATTTCAGACCGTTCCGGCTCCATTTCGCCCCTATTGGATTTTGTCTTGCAATTTTTACCGATTTCCTGTTATACAG
>DEML01000090.1:1391-2353 GCA_002359185.1 Planctomycetaceae bacterium UBA2671 | reverse complement strand
CCCAATAGGGCCTTGGATAAGGTCTGGTGAGTTCCTCACAAGCGGATTTTGATGTCCGCGTAATGCTCAAGGATGGGCCTGATGAGTTTAACAGCCGCGAAAATCGCAGAATTAGTCTCCGGAATCCTGCATGGAAATCCGGATGCGATTGCCGATGATGTTTCTGCAATTTCCAGCTCAAAATCAGGCACTTTGGCATTTCTTGGCGATGCCCGGGAAGTTCACAAACTCGCGAAAACATCAGCCAGCATTGTTTTGATTCCCGAAGCATGTGATCCCGGAAAGCTGCAATTTGCCGGTGAAGCTCTCATTGTGACTTCAGATCCGTTCACACAGTTTATTTCATTGATTCCGAATTTTCGAAATTCAACCACACAGCCTGCTCCCCAGATTCATCCGACTGCAGTGATCGATTGCTCCGCAGTCATAGGTCCCGATGCCTATATCGGCCCGCATGTGATGATCTCTGCGAATTGTCGAATTGGTGCCCGATGCCAGATACATGCCAATGTTGCAGTTGGCGAAAACACGACTCTGGGAAATGATGTTAAGCTCTATCCCAATGTCGTCCTCTACGGAAACTGCGAACTGCAGGATCGTGTGATTATTCATGCGGGAGCCGTCATCGGAGCTGATGGATTCGGCTATCAGTTTCGTGAAGGTGCGTTTCACAAAATCGAACATTATGGATCAGTCATTCTGGAACAGGATGTCGAAATCGGTTCCTGCACGACAGTGGACCGGGGCATGTTCGAGCCGACGGTTGTTGGACGTGGTTCGAAAATCGATAACCATGTGATGATCGCTCATAACTGTCGTATTGGTCAGCACAATGTCATCGTTTCTCAAGTCGGTTTAGCGGGATCAGTGACAACCGGAAACTATTGTCGTTTCGGTGGTCAGGTCGGAATCGCCGATCATGTCAACATTGGAGATGGTGCCAGTCTGATGGCTCAGGCGGG
>DEML01000090.1:0-1240 GCA_002359185.1 Planctomycetaceae bacterium UBA2671 | reverse complement strand
GTTTTCCGGGATGTCGAAGCTGGTCAAACCGTATTGGGAGCCCCTGCCCTGCCTAAAGAGCAACAGGCCAAAATCATGATGGCCCAAACAAAACTTCCCGAGATGCGACAGGCACTGCGAAAACTGCAGAAAGAGATGGATGCGGTTCAGAAAAAAATGGATCAGCAAGCCGAAACGCCCGAGTCAATCAAACTTCGCACTGCTGCTTAAGTCGCATCATCAGCCATTCGGAAACAATACACACATCCCAGCCAGTAAATAATCATGGCCGATATCATTCCTCTGAGACATTTTGAAGCTGGTCACAAGACCCCGCCTCCCGGCACGAAAGTCGGGTTGCTGTCTGGTGCTGGACGATTCCCAATCGTCTTTGCGCAGGCTGCTCAAAAGCAGGGTTACGAACTGCATGGTCTGGGTGTCGTCGGCATGGTGCCCGACGAACTTTCTGATTACTGCCATAATTATTCGACAGTTCCCCTGGCCCGCATTGGTCAGGCGATTCGCTGGTTCAAACGGCATCAGGTCGATCATGTGGTGATGGCTGGCAAGATTGAAAAGACGGTGCTGTTTCAATCGAACCGGCTCTGGCGGCTAATGCCAGACTTGCGAACAATGCATATGTGGCTGCGATATGCCAGTGATAATAAAAAGGATGATACGATTCTACTGGCGGTCATCCGCGAGTTTGAACGGGATCGTATTCATTTTGCCTCTGCTCTCGATTTTTGTCCGGAGTTACTCGTGCAACATGGATTTCTGACTCGCCGTAAACCGACCACATCTCAGTGGAAAGACATTTGCTTTGGCTGGGAAATGGCCAAAGAAATTGGTCGGCTCGATATTGGTCAAACCGTCATCGTGAACGACACAGCCGTCATCGCTGTCGAGGCGATTGAAGGGACCGACAAAGCGATCCTGCGAGCAGGAGAACTTTGTAAACGGGGCGGCTTCACCGTCGTGAAAGTCTCCAAGCCGCAACAGGACTATCGTTTCGATGTCCCCACCATCGGCGTTCAAACCCTCCGCTCAATGCAGGAAGCCGGTGGACGAGTGCTCGCCGTCGAAGCCGGGCAGACGATTATTATCGATGAACCCGAAGTTCTCGAACTGGCAGATAAACTGGGAATCGCGATTGTCTCTTTGAATGCTGAGGAAGCTCAGCTGCGGGTGGCTTGCTGATTGAAAGCGGAAGGTGGAGAGCGGAAAGCCGCAGGTAACATCTTAACCCGACGCGTCAGCG
>DEML01000032.1:53718-68732 GCA_002359185.1 Planctomycetaceae bacterium UBA2671 | reverse complement strand
GCGGTAGTCGGCGTTCTCGGGAGAGACATTGCCCAATGCTTGCAATATTTCGTTGTTCTGGATGCAAATACGCTTGCAATCGGCAAGCTGGCCGACATGCTGCAAAATGTTTGCAATATGGTCCAGCAAGATGACCGTGCGATAATCTCTTTCATCAAATCGTGAGAACGCCAATTCTCGCAACGGCCAGATTTCCCAGGCAAATTCCGATCCTCCCCAATGCTCTCTGAGCCATTCGGCGCGTCGATCGACCAATTGATTCAATCGGTTTTGCAACTCCTGCCACGTGGCTTCTGTCAGCTCTTTCAGTAAAATATCCTGATAGACGCGGTGCATGCGGGCCAGGTTACTGTCGTCGATTGTTTCTGCAGTCAATCCTGCCTGTTGTTTTCGCACAGGAGCCAACATACGGCTGGCAACGAGCAAATTGACCGCCTGTATTGCCATCGTTCCGCCGCGTTGATCGCGGCCCCATTCTAGTTGTTCTTCAATCAACAGTTCCGTCAACCAGGGGAGCGGCACCAGATCGGGAGGACACAACGCTGCATATTGCAAAGCCCGAAAGGCAGCCGGTTCCGTCTCCCGCCAATGCTGAAGTGTCGGTTCGAGCAGTTGGGCCAACACTTTTTCCTGATATTCGCTGCCAATTCCGACATTGCCCGCCTGCAATTCCGTCCCAATCTGAGAAACCAGTTCGATTCCCTCAGCGATAAGATATTGTTCGAAACGGACATACGAATCTTCTTTCCAGCGGAGATAAACTCCCACGATATTCAAGGCCAGAGCATGGCCACCGAGTCGTTCCACAATCCGATAAGCGGCCTTCCACTCGGCATCCTGCGGCACCTCAGGAATGGGTGCATAGCTGTCGAGAAGATCGACACCATCTTCGGTCTCGAGTGCATCGACACTGACCCAGTCGAGCCGATCCTGCTGTAACTTCGCACAACGGGTCGTGAGCAAAATATCGATGTGTGCCCCACGAGGGAGCCCCTGTTGCAAGATGTCGGGTTGCAACAGAACGGCATCATCGATGTTATCAACGATAAACATTGCGGGTTCGTCGGGATGCAGGGTGAAAGCACGACAGACTTTTGCAAACGCCACACTAGGTTGCTGGCGTTCGGCGTCATTCAGTTCGATCCCTTTCCAGGCCGCGATATCCACAAATTGCTGTTGCAACTTCTCCAATGCCTGCGATGCGTTGTCGAACTTTCCCGGCATGTTCAAGTAAAATCGCCCCCCAGGATAATGCCCGCCGTAACCCCAGGCATAAGCCAACGCGAGTTCCGTTTTACCAATTCCCGCAATTCCGTTGACGGCGGCGATTGCCCCTATTTGGCCTTTCACGAGGGATTGCCGCAACTCGTGCAATTCTTTACGTCGCCCTTTGAAATGTCGCGTCAACTGCGGCATCTGATTCGTTGGTGAGGTATTGCGCGCCTCATATAGGGAGAGCCGATGATTGACATTCGACGTTAAATCTCGCAGTCGTTTTTTAACATCGTCCCGCTCCAGGGCCGCCTGACCTTCCGGCCACCATTTTTGCCAATCGACATCAATCTGCCGTCGTTTCAAATCGCGTACCCAACGTTTGAGTCGAACATCGATTGTATCGTTATCAAACTCGATAAAAGGCAATACATAAATCGGGGTGATTCCTTCTCCGGGCAACGCCATATCGAGTTCCGTATCGATATAATGTTCCCATTCGCGTTTGCAATATGTGCTGGCGAAATAATTTTCACTAAGTACAGCGAGCATCATTTTCGAGGATTTCAGTCCCGTAAGCAGCGACTCTCTCCATTGCGAGCCAGTCAGAATGCCAGTCTGGTCGAGAAAGATCCGGACTTCCTGGCCAGTCATTTCATAATATTCGCGCTCAATAGCGGCTTTGATCGCCAGAATCCGACTGACATCATCCCCGGGATTGCCATAATCATCTTTGTGAGCGTAACTGATAAATAAATCGTACTCCTGCGGCATCTCATTTCCCCTCTCAACTGACTTTTGCCAGTATCAAGAAATGTCTAAAACCCTATGCAACAATATGTTCAAACCTTCTTCACCAGACACAGTTTTTCTTTAGCGAATTTGTTGTCGTATTGACCGGAGCAATATTTCAACATCACTTCAACCTGTGTCTTATCTTTGACACCTTCATTTTCGTGCAAGTCGTCATAAGGAATGAAGAGATGTCGGGTTTTGCGAGCCGTCATTTGTTTTTTGAAAGCCTTCCACTTTTCCATAGTTTGTTCGTCTTTTGAATAAGGATCATGTCCTTCTGGAACTCCTTCATATTTCCAGCCCCGTAGCAGCCGCTCGGCCATCCAGCGATTGTGTTCCATCTCTGCAATCATGACCTCATGAGGTTTTTCCGAAATCAGAGTTTGGATTTCCGATTCACTCAAAATGGTTCTCTGGTCCTGGTTCGCTTGCTTCAGTTTCATCACTTCAAGCCCCAGCACATCCAGCTTGAACACCGTGTGTAATGCCGCGCTGAAGTTCGACCAGTAACTGAAGTCATCCGTCAGCGAACTCAGCGGTGGGATACGTTCTGCCGGTGTGCCATATTTCACTTCGTAGGCAACGTAAAATGCGTTGGCTAATTCATCTTTCAGATTTTTAGAAATTGCATCGTAAGAACAACAGGTATGACATTCACCAAAAGGTTGCAATGAAGCCAGTTCGCCCGGACGGTTTCGATGACAACTCCGAATCATGTTGGCAATTTGTGGTTGATTAGGTATCCACAGAAAGAGTGGCATATCGATTCTCTGCTGCAAAAGCTCGCTTTGCAGTTCATCCGCCTGGCTGGTGGAAGCGGTATCTCCTTCGATGCACAGAATTAGCATGGGGACGATGGAAGGATCATCGCTCAGAGTTTTGAGTTGATTGAGAAATGATTGTTCCAATATCGAAACTGGCTGAGGCCAAAAATCGGCATTGATCGCATACTCCACTACATGGCCATCTTCAAATTGATCCTCGGGTCGCAGACATTGACTTCCCCAGTGGTCCGCCTCTTTCGGGAATTCCCAGCCTGCAACACCTGCCGCTTTGAGGGAACTTTCAGATGGTCCAAAATGTGGGTACTGAATACGAAACGCATCAACCTGCACCTGCTCTTCCTCACTATAAAGAATGGTCATTCTTGATCGTTTGAGATTGTCGAAGTGAGCCAGTTCGGCAATCTTCAACGCTAACCGTTGCCCCATCTGATTGAATCCGTAGAACACATAATGATTCACCTGATGATTCTGAGGGCGATGCTGGATCACCGTTTCTGTCACAAAATTTTCCGCTGCAGCTTCCACCGCATTAAATACATTGAGCCGATCCTGTAGCCCGCTCTCCTTTATCAAACTCGACTCCCTCAACATTTTTGCAACATTCGCATGATTGAGTTGCATATAGATTTTGGGGGTTCGTTTCAAAAACGCTGACAATCGTTTCCAGTTTGAACTCTGTTGCTGCTTCAGTAAGTCAGCGATGTCGAGGATCGCTTCCGCATTGACTTCGTCGTTGCCGGTTGTCAGAAAGACTTCCTTCGCGAAATGTGCTCCAACGGATTTAAGCAACTTCTCCGAACGGGCGTCTCCCTGAATGATGATAGCCCCCATCTCCCGGGCACGTTCCAGATGAATATTTTCTGGATTCTTCTCTACAATCACGAGCGTTCGGCGATTGCCAAGATCTTCCATCAACTGGGAGCCAACATGCCCGAGACCACATATGACCGTCCTGGGAAGAAACGACAAGCTGAGGTAGAGCGTCAGAAACGAATTATGAAACAGTTTCTGCAACGCTTCCGAAGCAACAATGAAGGCCAACAGGACCGAGCAAACGACTGCGAACATGATCGCAGGGTTCGGCGAACTAAGATCTCCGTCAAAACTGATGAGCTGCAATGCCTGATAGAAAGCCGTTTCAATCTTCCAGAAGTCGTCCTCAGATTTTCCACTCGACGGGGCAACTGCCGTCGACTCGACACCGGTCGGATTCACGGAATCAGCCGGATTCTCAGTTGATGAGAAATGCCCCCAAAAACCACAACCGATCGCGAACGTGCCAAGAAAAATGACGAACACGCTTTCAAAGAATCGTTGACGTCGTCGGGAACGAAACCCGAATAGCTGACGAGGAAATAATTTGGTCAACAAAAAAATGATAAAGATGAACAACAAAACAACGACTGGAACATTGGACGTCGATAAGCTCCACAGAAAGTTTTGCCAATAATTCGCCAGGATGTGGGGGATCATCAGTAGCTCCTCAAGTCAGTGAAATAGTATTTTTATTCATCAAGCGAACAAATTATTTTTCTCAATACCGAACCGAAATCTGCTGCGGCGGGTTTTGGAATTGATCCAGGGACCAGTCGGGGACTTCTCGTTGTAATGCTGTGTAGAGCGACATTGGCGGCGAGTGTTCGCCGTTGTTGGGGTTGAAGCCCATCGAGAGGGTGCCTCCGACAACCGGGGGTGGTTTGATAATCAGGCAACCCTGATAGTGCGGACTGTCGGTCTGATAAACCAGCGAGCCGGTGCTGTTGAATTGCAGGAACGTGAACTCGGCCTGATGGACTAAAGTGTTGACCAGTTCGGCATTGGTTCGATTGGGCGGCAGGTGAGCCGGGCGATTCTGACTGGTCGATTTCCAGGCTTGCTCCAGATGATTCTGCAGGGAAACGATGCCGGGGTCAGTCTCCGAGAACTCTCGAATGACGATCCCGTTTTGTTTAGCAAGTGAAGACATGAACGGCAGCCTCGCCAACTCTTCCGGTAGCCGCCGGGGATCGAACGGAGCAGCACCGCCGACATACACCGGCAACACTCTGACACGCGGAAATGCCTTTAAAGCCGTTTCGACTTCGAAACGAACCCAGTCATCCGCCTCTGCGATTCGTAGGGAGTCAGCACCATTTCGCCCCGCCCAGTTCGGCCCAATAATGAGCAACACAACAGCCGCCCGTTCAATTTCCACCTGCAACGTTTTTACAAAATCGGCTCCGCCGGCGATCCGCTCGCGATCCACGTAACCAAAACCGGAACCAAACCAAATGCGGATCATCCTCGCAATTTGTTCCACTTCGATTTCGACATCGCCTCGACGGTAGGACAAGAATATGGAATACATCAGGATTCTTTCTGATTGAGGAGTCGTTGGGCATTGATGACAACGAAACTCTTCATTCTTTCGTATCAATCTTTTGTTGCATTTCCGTAATCTTCTGTTGAAACAGTATGATGTAATTCTGATCAACGGGAGCCAGTCGATCTTTAGAATGCAATTCTTCAAAGATCGCTAGAGCCTTTTGAAAGGACTGCATTGCAATATTCCATTCGCTGTTTTTTTCTGCCACTAGACCTATTTTGGTATGAGATGCCGACAAATCACGTCGAGCCTGAGCGGAGCTGGGATCCGCCTTCTCAAGCTGACGACGGAGCTCCAGTGACTGTTCATAATAGCGGCGGCTGTCATTCAGGCTTCCCGTACGCACGCTCATATCTCCCAGCTTTTCGTACGATATTGACAGATCGCGGCGGGCTTGTGCGGAGCCTGAGTCCGCTTCGGCAAGTTGTTGAGCGATCTCCAGTCCCTGTTCGTAATAGTGGCGGGAGTCCATCAGGTTTCCCGCCTGCATACTCACATCGCCCAAACAGTTATATGAGACTGACAGATCGCGACGTACCAATGCGGATTTTGGGTTCGTCTCCGCAAGTTGACGACGGATCTTCAGTCCTTGTTCATAATAACGTCTGGCGTCTACGTGGTTTTTCATCTCCTCGCTCATAACGCCCAGCTTTTCATATGATATTGATAGATCACGGCGGGCCTGAGTGGAGTCGAGATCCTCTTCCGCAAGCTGACGAGTTATCTCCAATCCTTGTTCGTAATAACGGCGGGCATCCGCAAAGTTCCCCTCTTGCACGCTCACATCACCCAGCTTTTCACACGAGACCGACAAATCACGTCGAGCTTGCACGGAGCTGAGGTCCGCTTCCGCAAGTTGACGACGGATCTCCAGTGACTGTTCGTAATAGTGGCGGGCGTCAAGCAAGATCCCCTCCCCAATGCTCACATCGCCCAGCTTTTCATAAAATACTGATAAATCATTGCGGGCCACTTTTGAGCTAGGGTCCGCCTCCGTAAGTTGACGAGCGATCTCAAGCCCCTGCTCGTAATTGCGGCGGGAGTCCATCAGGTTTCCCGACTTCACACTCATATCCCCCAGTCTGTCATGCGAGACCGATAGATTGCGGCGTGCCTGAGACGATGTTGGATATTTTATCACGTAATGTAGTGCCAGTTGATAGCCTTGTTTGATTAATGGGAGAGCAGCCCCTAACCCATGTTTTTCAAAAAGTCTGTCAGCCTCATCCGTAAGTGCCAACCAACCTGTCTCAACTGCTTCCGGCCAGTCCGGATTTGTGAGATAAATCTGTCCACATGTCACATACGCAGCGGAATAATTACCTTTAAGATGGAACAGTTTCGCCTCTTCAAGCACCGGGGCCAGTAACCGTCGCAGTTTTTGTTCGGCATCCGCTTTTTCCAGTTGAGCAAAAGCCAGCAGATCTTTTTTTCGGCTTTCAATATAACAGAGCGATTCGTCAACACCCTGATCACCCAAAATTCGAGTCAACTCCAGATACTCAGGGGAGGCTTCACCTGCCTCCATTGTTGCGGTGATGGACGAGAGGAATGCATCCATCTCACGGTATCGCTTGTCGCGTCGCGTTTCTGCCTGTTTTTTAGCCTCATCCCGATCTCGCCATTCCTTGAGATCATTGGCCTGCAGGAGTTCTCGTTGGTAAGTCTCATCAATAGTTTTCTGTAATTGATCACGAATTTTCTGGGGATTGTTCTCCAATGATTCAAGGATTTGTTCTGTCTTGGCTTCAATCCTCTGGCCAGTCTCTTTAACACAGTTCAGCCAGTCTCTGAATTCCAAGATCAATTCCGCATGGCTGTATTTCAGTCGCTCAATCAACAGTTCGAGTCGTGCATTATCTGCTGCAGAATGCCAGACATGTTCGCTCTTTTTGACTCTCTCGCGATAACTTTGCTGCAGCTCCCGCCGGCGTTTTTGTTCTGCTATGGGATCGGAATGCTCAGCAGCATCAGGCAGATCGAGTTGTTCAAGTTCTGTATCGCGGGAGCAGTCCGGTTCGGCAAAAATCAGCCAGGTTTTTTTGTCCGTTTGCTGGGCATACAGAAATTCGTACTGGGTGTAGGAGACGGGACCAAAGTCGGGATCATCAGTCAGAGGAGCAAATCCGTAAGCATCTCCGACGATTTGTACGAGTCCCTGACAGGAATCAATTTTCTCCCGCAACATCGTCCGTAAGTCGCCCGCCTCCGTTCCAAAAATTTCCAGAACGACTGGTTCATATCCCAACCGGGGCAAAATGTTGGCCACTGTTTGCCGGGTCGAACGAAATTCGCTGCTGACAGCCGAGATGAAAATTCGAGGTTTCAAGTTGTCGTTCTCTGTGAAATAAATTTAGTGAATAATTGATCAGATTAATCCTTCTGCCCCATGCACAAAAGTCACTTAGTGGTGCGTTCCACTGGAAATAAACCAATTTTGATGGGTGAGTCATATTCCAGCTTCTTTTGCAGAGCATATTGCAGCGTGGCCTCTGTGCCGCCGAGTTTGTGAGTTCTCTGGCCGTCCCACAATGCGATCAGCAGGTCGGAATGATCGACGACATATCTTCCGACGGCTGCGTATTTGCTGGAGCCTGGTTTCGATGTCTTTTCGCTGGAATCACTCGCCTCTGGCAATGAAAACCACTCCTGGGATTCTTCGAGCAGGTGATGGAAGCGGGTTAATTCCTGGTTGGCAAAATCCTGTTCGTATTGTTCCAGCTGGAACGGGAGCGGAGCGATGAGTCGGCAGTCGCGGGCCAGGCCCATTTCGGCCACCAGTTGATCGGCTCCGGCTGCGAGCGGGGAGAGTAAGTGGAGCGATCGTCCCTCGGCGATCTGTTCGGCATCATCGAACAGATTGTGCAAGCGTACTTTCAAATCGGGGATTTGATCGGGATGCAAATCGCGATGTCCGGTGACGCCAATCGTGAGTACGTTCTCCTCTCGTGCACACGGCATCCGTCCCGTCTTCTGAAGCAGCAATGCAGAGGTCGGGCTGATCAATTGGCCGGCTTCGGTTTGTCCCTGCTGAATTTCTGCAAATGTCAACCAGACATTTTCCGGGTTCCGCTCGATCAATTTCTGAGAGGTCTCCGGTAAATGGCCTGCAAATAGTGTGGTGTGATAAGCCGTCTCCATTTGTGCCCGTTGAGAGAAGGATCGATACTGCAGTCTTCCAATGGGGATGGGATCAATCTGAAATTGATCTGCCGAGAGTTCAAGTTCTTCAGTTGATTCCCGAATCGCGCAGTTCAGACTGGTTTCCTCGACCCGCTGATGGCCTCCGACAAAGTGAAACGCTTTCCAGCCAGCGTTCCACTGAGCCAGATACTCCAGGCCACGCGCCGACCTGCGTTCGTAGAAGACGATGGCACCAATCGACTCCCTCATAACTTCCTCCCGTTCGTGCAATTCCCGCTCTGATAACAATAGCAATATCACTCAGCCACGTTGTGTTTCCAGAACTGACAAGATTTCCTGAGCCGTCTGGGAAATCGGCTGCATGGAACTGACTTCACTCGATGTCAGCCAGACACCCTTGCCGGAGAACGATGACAAGTCGCCTTCGATCTGGAATACAAAAACTTCCCGGGAGTATCGTTTCCATTGTCCGTCGCGATGACTTCGATGGCTGTAAGGTTGCAGCTCCAGTTCGACAGATTGCTCTGGAATTTCCGAGCCCTTTAACGGTCGCCCCAAGCCTTCGGCTGCTGCTCGGATGGCGGCCTGTTGTGCAGATTCGCTGTTTTCGTCAACGCTTCCCGAAGGGCCTGGCCAGCTGCGGATTTTTGTCATAGGCAAAGAAAAGGCCCCCCAATTTTCATTCCAGGTGAGCAATGTGCGACCTTCACAAAGAATGACGGCTACTGAGAGATTGACTTCCGGATAGTGAAATGGCTTAGGCATGCATGCTCTTTCTAAATGGAATTTAATTGCAGGACAGACGAGATTTTGAGAGGATTGCAGGTTGAACACTTGCGTCCTGTAAATCATCCTATCAGAATGAACGCAAGATGTAATCAATTGGTTCACGTTATTAATCGAAGATTTTCAAGAAAATGCCAAGACCACCCAGACTCTCTCTCGATATGATGGAAACACTCGTCATTCTTTTTGAATGCGAGGGGGATGCATCGTTGGCAGCGGACATGCTCGAGATCAATCAGCCGAGCATGAGCAAGCGGCTCGGGATTTTGCAGCACTCAAATCCTCTGGCCCGTTATCCCTGGCTGGAAAAGCAGGGGAAGCTGTGGGTGTTGACTCCTGAGGGAGAACGGAACCTGCCGGCGATTCGCGATATTGTGCGGACTGCCCGGAACCTGCAGGAAGATCTCGATGAACGTGTCGAACGGGCTCCCGATATTTCGATCGCCTGCGGTCAACTCGCAGTGCAGACTTTTGTCCGGCATGCGTTACTGAAATTTCGTAAGCGGAATCCTGAATTAAGAATTCGGGTGAGCACTCCCCGCGGAGAAGAACGCATCCTGGGCGTTGCGACCGGTCATTACGATATCGCCATCGTGACGCATGATGAGGCGGATATTCTCAATATCGCCAAACGTCCGCTGCATGTGGAAGATCTGTTTGAAGATCCCTGGGTGGCTACTTGCAGCAATAAGGCCCCGCATGAGATACGACAGAAATTTAAAGATCTACCCGACAAAATCTCATTCGCCGACCTCGTTGGCTTTCCGTTACTTCTGCCTGAGCCCGATGCGGGAATGCGAAAGAAGTTTGACCGAGCGGTCATCGCGGCGGGACTTCAGGATAAGCTTTCCGTCCGCATGGAATTGGGTGGTTGGAATACTCTGCTCGAATTTGTCAAAGATGGCTGGGGGGTCGGCATTGTAAGTCGTCAATCGAGCTTGAATCAGAAATTGATGACCAAAGAGCTGCAGGCTGAAAAGGACTGGCAACCGGCAGCCGTCCGTTTGATTTCACGACCCGTTGATGATGACCAAACGGAATCAACATCACTCCAAGAATTAACGGAACTCATTAAAGAGGCTTCTCCGAAGTAGTGCGTGGTTAGGAGTTCATACGCAGTTCAAGAACTACATCAATGATTTTCCGCAGAATGTCAAACCAAGTGTCCGGGGAACAATCAAAAATATTTTCCGACTGGACTCGCTGTGATCAGTTCTATTCTGAGAAGCTTCAGCATTTCGCTTTACGGGAATTGAAGAAGTTCAATCCTCAGAGGCTAATGATTCCATTCATTGCTATTGATGAGCAATCTCTTTGAAAAATGGATGTGCCTGCAGTCTGCCGAAGTATAGAGCCCACAATAGTAGACTGCGTGGGATTTCAGCTGAGCAGGCTATTTTCTAAAAAACATCCCAATCCTAAATTATTGGGCTGCACAATTCCTTTTAGTTTCTGTATAGTTGGGTTGGGCGGCAAGATGTCCGCCCGTGACAAAACCAGGGATGGCCCGCATTTCTCTCCTTAAGAAATCCCCTCACTCAGGAGTCTCCCATGTCACAGGAATTGCAGACGTATTCGGCTGCGCCAATTAAACTGGGCCGCCCGCTTGGTCAAGCTTCTCCCTTTGGATTTTCAAATCCTAAGCCCCAAAGTTCACTGATAGAGAACTCGCATACCTCTATCACTGAATATCGCGGTGATAGCCATCTTATTACAGTGGCTCCCACGGGACGAGGCAAGGGAGTCTCTTCTATTGTCCCAACGTTACTCGACTATCCTGGTTCAGTCATTGTGTTTGACCCGAAGGGTGAAAACTATCAAATCACTGTTCGACGCAGAAAAGAAATGGGGCAACGGGTGATCGTCCTGAACCCATTCAATGTGCTGAGCGATGAGACCGACAGCCTCAATCCTCTCGATTTATTGCAGCTCGAAGGAGCCGACATTGAAAGCGATGCTCAGATGCTGGCCCAGATGTTTGCAGCCGGTAATCGCTTTAACCGAGACCCGTTCTGGGACAATTCGGCTTGTGGTGTTCTCTCGGGATTGATTGCTTATTTTGGCTCGATAACCGACGATTCTACTCGTACCGTCAATGCGATCCACGAACAGTTTCATGCGGACGATGTGGTTTATCAACTGGCTGTGCTGCTAGACAATCATAAAGACGAGATGCCTCAGTTTGCCTATCACGAGATCGCCGCATTTTTACAACATCCTGAAAAAGAGACGCGTCCGAGTGTGCAATCGACCGTGGCGTCTTACCTGAAATGTCTGGCGGGAGGGAAGGTTCCGGACGTCTTGAAGCACTCGTCCTTCTCGCTCCAGGATTTTGTGGACGGCGAGCCAATTTCCATTTACATCATCATTCCTCCATCAAAACTGGTCAGTCATCGCAGTCTGCTGCGATTGCTGATTGCGACATTGCTGGGAGCTGTATTGACACGGGAAAATCGCCCCGAACATGCGACGCTGTTCCTGCTGGATGAAGCGGCTCAATTGGGGCATTTTCCGCTCTTGGAGCAGGCGATCACCCTCTGCCGGGGATATGGCCTGAAGGTCTGGAGTTTCTGGCAGGACCTGTCGCAATTGAAGGAGCATTATCCAGAGACCTGGAAATCGATTCTCAATAATTGTGACATCAAACAGCTCTTCGGCATCTCCGGAATGTTCATGGCTCAGGAGTGGGCGTCCATTCTGGAACATGATCCTCGTGAGTTACTTAAGCTGGCTGATAACGAACACCTGCTGATCTTTCCTGATGGGACCGAAGAGATCCAGCAGAGGCTCAACTATCTATGCGATCCTGAATATGCAGGGCTGTTCGATGAGAATCCTCGATACAGCCATACGCGACGTATCCGCAAGCGACCTGAAGTTCGAGAACGCAAACTCCCTCATCCTGAACCCTCTGAAAAGGAACAAGACGATGACAACAAACAATCACTCTGAGGAGATCACGATCAAGGAAGAAGAAAACGACTTCCCGTTGCAGACCGTTTCTTTCGTGCGAATCGGCTCGGCTCACGCGGAAGCAAGCCCGGAAATCGAAGAGTCATTGCAGCAGTTTCTTTATCGTGTGCGAGACGCTGTCGCAGAGATTTACGAGCCGAAGGCCATCGGACAGGACGTGGAAATTAAACGGATGTACTAATCCCTTTTGAAACGAATTCTTTTGATTCAGGATTGACTCATGAATAAATATTCCTTTACTGAAAAGCTGCATCGCAACAACATTTATACCTGCATCCTGGTTAAAGGCCAACTCACGAATGGAAAAGCTGGCTACTGCTATTTCGGAGTCTTTCTCAAAGACTTCGACAGCATTCGATTGCACCTCGAAAGTAATAAGCCATTCAACCCCAAAGACTTCAACTGTATCGTCCTGGCGCGAGCAGAGGGAGAACCGACCGATGAAGTCCGACATTTCATGAAACGAAAATTCAGCTTCGCCGAAGACAAAACCATCCTGGAAATTTCGCGAAAGTCACATGGGACTGGAAAGAACTGAACCATCATCGAATTGATACTTAAAAATGAAAGACGGATGAATATTGTCCACTAACTCTTTACAGTCATGAACATAATCGGCTTTATTCGTGGATGGGCTACTCAAAATGCTAATCCTGAATTCACTAAGTATTTGTTGAGTTTTGAGTTCAAAGGCTAATCATGTCCAGGTGGCGAAACGTTCGTATTTTTCTGTCTTCCACATTTCGGGATATGCATGCCGAGCGGGATTATCTGATCCGGTTTACGTTTCCGGCTCTCCGGGAGCGATTGCTGCCTCATCGCGTGGAACTTTACGATATCGATCTCCGCTGGGGAATTACCGAGGATGAGGCACAAAATCAAAAAGTGATCTCCCTCTGTCTGGATCAGGTGGATCAGTGTCGTCCGTTCTTTCTGGCATTCCTGGGAGACCGTTACGGCTGGATTCCGGATGAGATCGATGCAGAAACCCGCCAGAGGTTTCCCTGGGTGGATCGCTTTACAGGTGTGAGTGTCACAGAACTCGAACTCAGGCACGGAGTCCTGACTGAGGATCAGCAGGGACACTCCCTGGTTCTGTTACGAAATCAGGATGCTCTCGAATCGGTTCCTGGGCCAATCCGCAAGCGGGATTTTGCGGAAGAGACTCCCGAAGTTCGCGAGAAACTGGAGCAACTCAAATCCGAATTACAGGCTTGTCCCTACCCTGTGCAACCTTACTCCGCCAGGTGGAATGGCAAAACCTACGATCGCGTGAATCGCACGCGTGGGAAATTTGAAGGTCTCGAAGAATTTGGACGACAGGTGGAAGAGTGGCTCTGGAATGCGATCCAGACCGAACTGCAACTTCCGCAGGAACCAGCCGAAGTCGATCCGCAGGATGCAGAGTCCGATCTGCACGAACGGTTTCTGGAATTGCGAACACGCATTTATGTTGGTCGGGATGCCCTCTATCATCAACTCAAAGCCTTTGCCCTCGAGGACGGAGTGATCCTGCTGCTGCTAACGGGAGAAAGTGGATCGGGCAAATCGGCGGCTCTGGCCCGGTTTGTACGCGATTTTCGGAAAGAGCATCCTGACGTCTGCACCATTGCCCACTTTGTGGGAGCCAGTCCAGACACGACCTCTTTACCGACAATGTTAAGTCGACTGACCGCAGAATTGGTAAGACGCTTTGAACTCACTTTGCCGCCGGCAGAATCCGTCGAAGCAATCATTCAAAACTTTACAGTTGCCATCACCTCCATTCCCGAGCAGGAACGTGTTGTCCTGGTGTTTGATGCACTCAATCAGATCGATGCCGATGAACGAGCCGACACTTTAATCTGGTTACCCGAATCCCTTCCGGAAAATGTCCGCATTCTGTGCAGTGCTGCGACGGGACCTCAACAGACACCACGAGTCTTAAGTGCATTCGGGGAACGGGAATTCGTCGACCTGCCGATGTTACCGCTGACCGAAGAGGAACGACGGGAAATGATTCGTACCGTACCTAAGGTGGTGGCAAAAACGCTGGATGACAAACAGATCAACATGATGCTCGCCAACCCGGCTACCAAGAATCCGCTGTATTTGATGGTCGCCTTGGAAGAGCTGCGCGGGTATGGTTCCTATGAGAATCTGAACGGAATGATTGCCCGGCTGCCCAGTGCAGGGGATACATTGACGGCTCTTTTCGAACGGGTTTTTCAGCGGCTGGAAAAAGAATTTGGACAACAACTCGTCCAGCGGACACTTACGCTGCTCTCCTGTGCCCGCAATGGCCTGGCAGCAGCTGAGTTTGAAGCCTTGACGGTTGATTTGGGAGAGACGGCTGATGTCTTCCCGCTGTTGCGGCAACTCGAGCCGTATCTGCATCGGCGTGCAGGACACTATGATTTTTATCACATGTCAATTCGTCGGGCAGTGGAAATTCTTTATCTGCAATGGGATCTCGAAGAGGATCAGCAGGATCCCTGGCTGCGTTGGAATCCCGATCGCGACCCACCCGCCGCTGACCCCAGCGAACCCGAGATGGAGGCCCGGGACCGCCTGATCGAGCATTTCCAGAAAGATCGATTGGCAATCCGCACGGTCGAAGAATTACCATGGCAATTGCTGCAATTACGAAGCTGGCAGGACCTGTTCGATCTGTTTTCCGATCTGGACTTCTTCAGCCTTAATTGGGAAGCCAATCAATATGAAGTCCAGGAAGCCTGGTCCATGCTGCATCAATTGGGGGGCTTGACTCCCGCCGAGGCTTACCGTGATTCTCTTTTCCAACCGGAACATCATGATCCACATGCAATTTGGTATCTGGCATTGTTTTTAATGGATGTCGGTGAAGGTGAACTGGCCAACCCGGCATGGTCGTATCTTATCTCCTGTTTAGGTACTGAAAACCGCGAGCAGGATTTGCAAGCCTGTCTGTGTAACCAGGCCCTGATTCTGAAGGC
>DEML01000032.1:53272-53570 GCA_002359185.1 Planctomycetaceae bacterium UBA2671 | reverse complement strand
TCAACAATCCCGACGGCTTGCAAGCCTGTCTGGGTAACCAGGCCTTGATTCTGCAGGCTCAGGGGAACCTGAGCGGGGCGATGGAACTGCACAAGCAAAAAGAGGAGATCTGCCGACGACTCAACAATGCCGACAGCTTGGGAATCAGTCTGGGTAACCAGGCCCTGATTCTGCGGGCTCAGGGGGACCTGTGCGGGGCGATGGAACTGCACAAGCAAGAAGAGGAGATCTGCCGACGACTCAACAATCCCGACGGATTGGGAATCAGTCTGGGGAACCAGGCCCTGATTCTGAAGGC
>DEML01000032.1:9745-53108 GCA_002359185.1 Planctomycetaceae bacterium UBA2671 | reverse complement strand
TCAACAATCCCGACGGCTTGCAACGCACGCTGGGTAACCAGGCGCTGATTCTGCAGGCTCAGGGGGACCTGAGCGGGGCGATGGAACTGCACAAGCAAAAAGAGGAAATCTGCCGACGACTCAACAATCCCGATGGCTTGGGAATCTGTTTTGGGAACCAGGCCGTGATTCTGCAGGCTCAGGGGGACCCGACTGGGGCGATGAATCTGCTCAAACAACAAGAGGAAATTTGCCGACGACTCAACAATCCAGAGAGTTTGATCAGATCATTAGCGAATCAGGCTTTGTACCTGATTCAGGATTTTTCCAAGCCGCAACAGGCCTGGCCCTTGATCGCGGAAGCTGTCCAACTGGTGAATCAACATGGCTATCTTCAACTCGCCCCCCAGGTACAGGCCATTGCCGATGCCATTCAGGAGCAGCTGGAATAAAGTGATTTCACTTTTGCAGAGAGTTCTGGATTTTGACGAGTCACCAATCAAGCCTTGAATCCTCGAGCACACAGCCACTCATTGTGGAATCACCTCAATTAATTCCGACATCGCCAGAGAAGCGTCATCATAAACAAGCTCCAGCAAATCGGCAATTTTCTCCAATTCCGTGAGATCGACGGTAAGTCCCGCATGCAACTTGCAAATGACGGAACTGAGTTCCTGCAGACTCTGCTGATAAAGTTTGTGTCCCTGTATGGTATCGAGATATTGCAGTAATTCGATCAGCTGTCCGTACCAGGAATACCACTGGCAATGGTGTCCGACGGTAATGAATGGGTAAATTAGAAATTCATTGAGACGGGCCGTATTGATTAAGGAAGACAACGAGGGATGCAAAACGTAGTATTCCGCTGCTGGCAGACAGGAAATATTAAAATTCATGACATCATCGGGCTGCTTGAAATTCTGGGTCGCATGTTGATGTTTATTGTCCCATTGCACATAGCCAATCAGTCCACAGTTATAGAGTTCACAGAACGGGTGGGATAACTGAATCTCAGAATTGTTGACGGTATTGTAATGGTTTTCGTCAAGGCCGTTGAACTTGCAGCAGATTTCTTCAATCATTTTTCGAGTGAGAATATTACAGGAGATCATACGAAGAAATCGTTGTCGTTCACTTTCATTTTGAAGGGAATCCAGAAAGATCGACATCTCCTTAAAGATGGGTCTGAGTACACTACGGGAACTGGTTTCCATAACGATTTTCTGAAATTGCTCCTGATCCATTTCGAGTCTGCTTTTTGATAATTGATGGCAGATCAGAACGAGATCACGTGGCCGTCCGATTGTGTGGCGATGCATGAATCGAAAGCTGTCCTCAGCTGATTGACCAGTCATGTCCGTAATTTCATGAACTCCAACAAATGCTTTGAAATTAGGCAGAGACTCATAAACTTTACAAAGTCGATCAATGACCCCTTGCAGTTGTTTGATGGAATATCTCAGGGGGAAAATCGTCGTATGGATGTTCGCTTTGGCATCGGATTCGTAATTAATAAACGCTTCTTCACGAATCGAGGTATAAATTTTGATATGATTATTCGCGCCCATCGCGGACCAGGCGGCTTCAATTAAGCCAGCCTGGGTGTATGTCCATGCCCTGCGGTCTAAATGAGCAACCGCAAAGTCGATGCTGTCGATGAAAAGAAAAATTCCGCTGTGAATCTGCTGGTAGAGATAACTGAGCTGCATCTCGAACTGATCGAGCAGCTTATTCAATTTGGTCGGAGTCAAACTCAAAAGAGAACAAAAGATATCAGTAGGGTTGACTCGAGGCTTTACAAGAAAGTTAGCAGACATATTTGTCAAATTTCGTAATTCCTCCTGATCGAGTTGTTGTGCGATATCTGGAAAATAGGAGATGGCCGACAATCTTAATGAAAACGACCAGATCCTTTTACTGCTGCGTATATCACTGAGCAGCTTGATATGCCCAGTTTTTAATCCTGGAATACTGCCCTCAATCATGTCTACATAGGGAGAATTTTCAGGAGCAAAACAAACTGTCGCATGATGAGAATTCGAGTCTTGAGACGCGTATTCTTTCATCAGTTTGGCACGCTTGTAACGCAATAATAAAGTTTTTCCCATCCCTTTGTTTGCTGAGATAAAAAACTGATTTCCTGAATCAAGAAACCGGGTAATTTCTGGGGTGCAGAATAATACCGATTTCAATAAATCAATATTGATTTTTAGACCATCAGAAGGCCAGTCACCTGCGATGGCAAGTGCTTTCGGAGTTGGCGGATTGAGTGTATCGATCGTTTTCAGAATGCGTTCGGCCAGTTCGTTACCGGTAGAATATTCAGCATTTCCAAACACTGTTGTCGTCAGAATCCCCTCCCAGGACTTAGGGATTTGAAGTTGGTACTCGGTAGAAGTTAGGCCGATGAGTATCGGGACAATCGAAAGTCGCTTGATATGCGAGAGTTGAATTTCCCTCTTCACTTCAGGAGATTCTAAAGAATGCTTTGAGATCAAGAGTACGACCAGATTGGCTCTGGCCATCGCATCGGGTATCTGGTCCGTGTATTCAATACCAAGAATCGAATCCCTGGTAAAACACCACGAATTGACATTTTTCTTCTTCAAATGATTTGAAATCTCAATCGCAAGCCTTTGATCCTCCTCGGCATAGGAAAAAAATACGAGTGACATATTCGTGGCTTTCCGAGATAATTTCTTAACAGGATGCAGACCGGATAATACATCCTAAGCGATTGGTGCTGATTATCGCATTAGGACGGCGATCCCCTATGAAGATTTCGAGGACTTTACAATTAAGCGATGCTGTACTATCACCCAGGAGTCGCATCAAATGAATCAATAATTTGTGTTCACTTTTACATAAACAACGCCAGTAGCAGAATTGGTTAATGCTGAAGTATCAAGTTCACATGCGAATTTCGGCTATCGTATCACAATGAATGGCATTCAATGATATAGTGTACCATGACCGGTTCCTTGAATTTGAACAAAGCCTAAAGTTCAATTACTTTCGAATTCATGATGTAATCACATACTTCAATAATCAGTATCAAATAGAGCCGAGTTGTATTCATTCTGGTACGGTTCAAATATCTGCTCCAACGATTCATCCTCCACTCCAGATTTCAGGTGTTCGATTGTCTTATTTACCTCTTTAATCAATTCTTTCTGGTCCATTTGAATTGCTATCGCATAATTATCCACTAATTGAATATCATGATCTGGCGGGAGATCACTTTGCTCAAATGGTTCAACATGAAATCTATCTGAGTTCTCATTAAGCTGAACAATTTTCATAGCAGCGGGGTGATCCAATACCGTGACATCAGCATTCTCGACCAAGAGTTGTTCAAGAAGATAATCGTTTGGATTAGATCGAATCGTGATCACCTTGCTGGGATCAGTAAATGCATTTGCGATCGTGTAGGCTCGAGTTTGTTCAAAAACAATAAAGTGCTTGCCGCTCAAGTCCTGAAGATTCTTTATATTAGAATTTTTCAGCCATACGGCTGCTTGCCGGGTTCGACAATAAGGTATAGAAAACTTCAAGTTAAACTTTTCTTCTCGTTCCTTTGTCGCAGTTATACCTGAAATGGCAATGTCTGCTTTAAATTGTTGAACCGAAGGGAACATCTCAGTAAATTTCATTTCCATTGGGACAAACTCAATATGATCACATTTCAATGATTGAGCGAGGTCAATAATCAGATGTTTCTCTGCAATTTTAATATCAAAACCATTGAGTTTCCTTTTTTTATCTCTGTAAACACTATCGCCATTTGAAATGTTAAGAGCTACTCGTAATTTTTTATCGTGACGAATTCGTTCTATGCAGTTTCTGTGAAATTGAATTTCTACAGGTTCACACCACCCATCTGCAGGAAATGGATCGTCAGCAGGATTTTCTATTGAACGGTCAATTTGCTTTGCACGCCAATAGAGTTTTTGTGAGGCTGGAAATTCTTTCGGAATATCAAATTGATATGTTGGATTCTGAGTTATCGCATCAACTTGGATTGCTCGTCTTGAAAAGAATTCGGGATGTTTTCCTAACTGAAAACGGTAACGTTCATCAAATTCACTGATGGGATACCATTCGAAAACAATTTTGTCTCCGAAGACTGTGGAAGATTCAGATTGTCGACTTGGTTTTTCAGGTACTATTGACGCTCTTTGCCTCTTTTCCTCCTCGATTTGCCCCGGACCATAAAGTCGTTTCGCTACTGGAATACCAGCATTCTGACATTCTTGGACAGCCTGATTCTTACGAAATTCTAAAATAGCTTGGTTGACTTTATTGCGCAATCCAGTTGACTGCAGACTCATGGCGATTGCATATTGCTCATTAGCCGCCCCACCATAGTCCCTAAACAAAGTGAGAATATCTGCGACCTTACCTTCATTCTTCATTTCATCCAATTCTCGATCGAGAACTTTTTGGAAATCCTGTTCAGTCAATGTCATGATACTGAGATTATCATGATCTTCAGGATGATCCTGTAGATGTTTGAAAATGAAAGCATAGTCCGTTAGTGTCGCCAGATCATCTCTTTTACTGGCATGTCCGAAGAGAACATCTAACTTGTGATAAGTTAGTTTTTTAGTAAGGTCAGGGGGGGCGATAAGTGAACTAATTTCTCCCCAACGCATTCCTTCAGTAACTTCAAGTGTTATATTTTTATCAGTGATCTCTTCAATTGTTTTCAATTTATTATTAGAAGATGTCAAAACAACGAACTGTGTCTCGTAATATGGTTCTGAAAAGCGAATCCCAAAACGATGTTCACGCTCTCGTGTCCTGGTAATGGCAGAAATGGCAAGGTCAATTTCATTCCGGCTCACAGCTTGAAACATTCCTAACCAGCTATAACGATAAGGCTCAAGTTCGAGTTTGAATGAAGCCTCTGTATCTGAAAGTAAATTTGAAAGGTAATCTTGAACATGATTAATTACAGTTCCATCAAAATTGGATGGTACGATATCTCTGGTCTCCCAGGTCAGTAAGTCTCCTTCATATTCCGAGATTCCGATTCTCAGTTTTTTTGTTATGGCGATTCGTTTCCAAACAGACTCATAAACTTCAACAGCATGAGTGCCACTCCAAGTATGTGGATAATTTATGGAATCTGAAGAATCTAATCGCTCAGGGTAATTGTTACTTAATTGCCGCACCCGCCAATAGATTGTTTGATTCGGAGTTGGGATCTCCGGACCGAACTGCTGGCGAAAACTCGTCCCATTGACACGTGTATTAACTATTACGCTTTTCTCATCGAAATTCTCGCTTAGACTGATTTGCAGATGAAAGCTTCTAAGCTCACGAGCGGTACCATTAAATTCCCAACTAAACCAGCACTCATTGCCAATCACAGTTGGTGTACGACTTGGATAATTCGAGCGTATCGGTGAGTTAAGAGTGATGACTTCTTTAGTTGTAGTTGAAGGTGTAATAGACTCCTCTTCTCGTGGCTGGAACCCAAGCTCAAGCAATTCCGCCAATGTCAAGCGTGAACTTTGATTCTGCAACATATTTTGATACCAACTTTTAAGTTCCTGCTCCGTTTCACTGGCAATTTCCAACCCTAATTCTTGCTTGATCCGGTCCAACTCAGATTTGATTGCGGAGTCTTCATATGACTGCTCAGAAAAAGGACCAGTTACAATAATTTCTTTTGGCACTTCTCGATTAACTATCTGATCGGCCTCATTTTGCAGTTGATCCTTGAATTGGAATTTCAGAGTTACTATCTGAAATTGCTGCCGTCCGGCCAATAATTCGAGGGATTTCTCATTGAACTGTTCTGTGGTATCTCCTTTAGCATGCTTTAGCAATTCGAGAGTTGCAGTTGCCCAACCGTTTTCAGAAGCACTCTGTAAATAAGCGAGAGAGCTATCATGCTGTCCCATTTTTTGTAACAATTTCGCAATACAGTATTGAGATTCTGCCTTTTGTAACTGGTCCCTTAGACTTAAACGAGAAGTTTCGCTGATAGTCTTATAGACTTGCAAAGCATTTTGATATTGAGATAAGGATTCCTGGTCAGATTCTGGAGTATGCTCTGCCCATTCAAGGACCTCTCCTAGTGAGGTGCAAGTTCTAGCCAGATTGCGCTGCCTGAAAACGGACACATTGTCGTATTGGCATAACGTACGGCACAGCTTCTCAGTATTTCTAAGCAGTTCAATTGCCCGACCTGTATGGCCCAACTTCTCATAAACTAAAGCCAATTCTCGATTAATCGAAATTCTCAAATCAAGACAAGCTAACCACGTAGAGTCTTGATTCATGGCTTGTTCGGCCGCTGCTTTTGCTCTTTGAAGCGTTTCGGCTACCAGATTTTCCGATTCGTAAAGCTTCAACAAATCAATTGTAGAAAAAAGAGTTTTGGCATATGCAAAGTTTGTGGCAGCCTTACTTCCTGCGTTTCGAGCAAGAATATTTTCGAATGTTGATTTGGATTTTTCTAACAAGAAAAGTGCGTTATCATCTCTTGTTATCACCGAATCAGATGTGTCCTTTTTCAGACAATTTATTAGTGAAGAATCATTTTCTTCTTCGGCAGGTTTCACGGATAAATAATAGGCTCCAAATTCTGCGAGAAGATTCGCCTTAATAAGCAATGTCTTCAAGTTTTCAGGCAGTTGATCGACCTCTTTCATTGCCTCTAGATATAACCATTTGGGATTAATATCCGTTACCCTATTATCAATTAGTAATTGCATGGAACTAGAGTGTTTTTTCGAAGTTTGTGCTGACGCAAGACTTCTGTAAACTTCGATTAACAACAGACGCCACACGGGATTAACTTGCTCTGAGAGCTGTTTGTTAATCGTTGAACGATCAATCAAACCAGAAAATCTGATTTCATCTTCAATTCGTTGTTTTGCGATAACCATGACCGGTTCAAATTTATCACGAGCACCAGCATGATCTCCTAAATAGAGATGCAATTTCGCCAGAGAAATCAGCGACCAACATTTATTTTGAAGATAATCGACATTTCCTGGGGATCTATCGTTAAGATCTGATATGATCTTAAGACTATTGCGAACACATCTGAACGCTTTAGGTAACTCCGTACGTTTTAGATGAACTTTAGACAATCGTTCCCAGAAATGAGAAAGCAGAATTAGATTGTTGTTTGATGTATTATCTTTTAGATTGCTGTACTCGTAATGTTGAGAATTCGCATGGGGTAAAATACGCCGCAGGAGCGACTCTGCTTTGGTAAATTCTCCTCTTTTCAGGTAAATATCAATTAGTGTCAGCAACCCCTGGTGTTTTTCCAATTCCAAATTATCATTTTCATCAGTTAACGTATCGAAAAGATCCAGTCCTTTTTGACACGTTGAAAAGGCACTTTTGGAATCGCCCCACTTATTGAGTGCTTCAGCAAAATCGATTAGGAGTTCCGCTTTGAAAACGATAAATTTATCATCTGCAGCAAACTTGTTATTACTAAGTCCCTCCTCAATCAGATCTTTAGAAATTTGAAATGAATTGAGAGCTTCTTCTGCACAGCCTCTTCTTACCAAAACATTTGCCACACGACTCAAGGCCTGAGCTTGGCTGAATAAATCACTCCCTGTAGTTTTGCTTAAATCTATACTTTTATAATGAGTCACTGCTCGTTGAGCGATTTTCTGCAACAGATCAAGCTGACCGATAGGACTTAATTTTTCGTAGAGGTCATTCGTCATAAAATTTAAGAGAACTTCCATTTCCTTCTCTTTGGTAACGGAAGTATGCTCAGCTGCTTTAGCTCGCTTTGCAGATTGCTGTGCATGATAAGCCAAAAAGAATGCGACTACTACAAAGCAAACGAGCACGGACGAAATAAAGGCATAGAATTGTTTTTTCCGTCGATCTTGAATCTGCTCAATTAATAATGCATCTTTCTCTTCTTCAAGATGTCTTCGATCGCGACTCTCCTGAACCACTGAAGTGAGCAGATCGTGAGTCAGCTCAACATGATGGATATCTTTATGCTCCTCCAGCCTTACAACATGTCGATCAATCAATCGGTTAAGATCAGTTTCCTTCAATCCCAAGGACTGAGCATCATCGAGAGGCTGGGACTTTCGATATCCTGTTGCCGTCAGCAAATTATCCTCAACGAAAATTCGTGCTTCATAACTGACTTCGCCGATACTCAGTTCATAAAACTTCCTAAGGATATCCTGGCTTTGTTCAACCAGTCCTATGGCACTAACTTCGTTTTCTCCATTTTCAATTCTTTGCTGATCAAGCTCGTGACAAACAAGTGATAGGTGATTCGGCTCAACCTGCAGACTGGAAAATTCAATAGCATGTTCAGTGTTGTTGTTTTCTCCTGAAACGATCCAAACGATTGCTCTGGCAACGTCTTCAGAAACAATTCCTTGCCCAGGACCTAACACAACTTCTAATGCCTGTTCTCCATTCAATTGATGCAGTGGATACCGATTACGCATCAGTGATGGAATTTTTTTTCTATAATCATCAAGGTCAGCAACAAAATCTTGTCTCAATGATAGAACAATTCGAAAGCCTTGAGCTTCTAGCGGGATGTTCAGCTTCTCTCCGCGATCCTGTAAGCGTTTGCGAACTGAGAGAGGTATGCGTTTTTCAACGATATCTGCAAATTCAGTGAGAAATTCTTCTGTTTGAAAGTGTCCCTGACCAAGAGTAAACATCTCTTCAAACTGATCGATCACCAAAACGGGAGTAACCAGCTCATTATCTTGATTCCAAAGTTCGACTCTATATAAATACTCCCAAAGAGATTCCTGCTCAGTGCTAGTCTGAGGATCGACGATGCTCCCAATTTCTAAACCGGCTTTTGTAGCCGTCTGCTCCAATCTTTCACGAATATTCCTGGCATGAGAAACGTCCTCACTTAAGTGGTTTAATCGAATCCAGACAGGTAAAAATTCATTCTTTCGCAATTTGGGAAATAATCCTGCGCGAAGTAGAGAAGTCTTTCCAGTTCCGGAAGGAGCAAAAATTGTCGTTAGGACATCACGACGAATCATCCTGAAAAGTTTATTTATTTCATCAGTCCTACCATAAAACAAGGAAGCATCTTGTTCCTCATAAGACCGTAAGCCTAGCCAGCGGTTTGAAGTAGCCTGTGTTTTATGGCTTTCGGAGATCATTAGACATTTCTCCTTTGCTGTCGGCTCAGGTTTCGTATGATTTGTTGAGCCCTGTGAATGATATCTATATCCGCCTCGTCTCCTGTCAGTCTTGTCCAGTGGCGTGCGCGAAATTCTCGGGGGACTAAATCGTGATCAGGTGCAACGTCATCAATTAGAAGTGGTTGAATGAATGGATAGCTGGAGGAACGCACTTCCTGTTCTCGAATCGCACAGTTCCATTCCATCCGGAAATAACGTCGATCGATAGTCAATGTATGTTGAGAAAGCAGAGGTATAAAAATTGAACACTTTTCAATATTACTCCGAATCACCTCCTCCCAGAGGTCTCCTCCCTTCAGATCTTTGTCATCAAACCATGCATGAATTTTCTGATCTGTAAACAATTTACGAAGCCTGACTGCCGCCTCACGGTCCTCACTTGCATAGCTAATAAAGACGCCATTCTTGGGAAATTCATCTTCAATTGGAATCTCCGGTAATTTTTGAATAGTCTCACCAAAACGTTCGAACCACTTTTCATTTAATTCTTCTACAAAATCAACTGCTTCTCCCGAGGTGTACAACAAAGAATTATTTCTGTTCAAAAAACTTAGGAGTTTTCCATCATTGCGAGTATGTCGATCTGCGACATAGCCTCGTACTCCAAACGAGCCAAATAATGCATCTTTACTGGTCGAACACAACAAAAATCTAATTAGCCAGTCTGGAAAGCTGACACCGATCCATGCAATTGACCTTTGGCTAAGGGTATCAAACAGATTATCAGGCCGTTGGTCATACCCCTGGAGACGATGGACATAATCGAGCAAATCATCTTCAGTAACCATAAAGTCTGGCGGCATATCTGCATTACCTAACAGTTGATAGACTATTGGCCCAGATTTTGGTGAAGGATGATAGTCATCAGGGATGTCTGCCAATTCTGTACGTGGAGAATAAGACAACTCTAACGTTTCTTTACGTCCATCAAATCGAATTTCATTGATTGCTTGTGCAAGCAGATTGTCTGGCGTCGTCGAAATAAATAAATCAAAATGAGATATTTCAGCCAGTTTCTTCAGTGGGGCAGGTGCTTCCCATTCTTGGCATCGCAATATCTCTCCCACCTGATAATAGACATCCAGCAAATCACCATCGATCTGACGAAATGCAAACGCAACATCGCTTACGGAGATCGGCTCCTGAAAGTCAAACTCATCCAGTTCTAACTCTTCAATGAGTTTATTGGCTACGAACTCATAAAGTTCGCACTGCTTTCCATTAACTTTAACTTGCAGGAGTTCAGGACCAATTACAGGGACAATCTTTTGATCCTTAATCTCATTCAGCAAACGATCCCAATGCCGCTTTTTCATCTTGAGAGATGATAAATTCATAATCATAACAAATACATATTTCCTGAATTCCAGGCAAAGTCCTAAATTGGATGTCTGAAAAGCCAGTTGAAATTCAATTATTTCATTCAGTTTCAGTTCAACAGTACGGATTCAGTTCAGCATGTTTCCATGCCAACTGGTGGATAATTGAATATGTCAAAACATTGACTCGGTCGCAACTCACTTCAAAAGTTTTTAAACGATATTCACTGACAATCGGTCGAAATTCTAACTAAAATACCACCTGCTTAAGACGATAAGCTAGTGTAATGTCTCATTCAGAAAGGCATTTATCCAGGGCCGACTTGACACGCTTCACTTTTTCCAAAATCTGTTCGGCGGACTTATTCCATTGATAGCCTTTCGGATTTTGATTGTGATACTCGACATATTCTTCAATTGCACTCACTAATTGTTTCACACTGTTAAACACCTCTCGTTTCAGGCGGTTGTGGGATAACTCGGCGAACCATCTCTCAATCAAATTCAACCAGGAACTACTGTTAGGCGTGAAGTGAATGTGAAAGCGGGGATGCTTCTTCAACCAGGCTTTTACGTGGGCGTGTTTGTGAGTTGCGTAATTGTCGACGATCAAATGCAGCATCAGGCCGGGAGCCGTTTCCCGATCAATTTGCTCCAGCAGCAATATCTTCTTTGCATGATTGCATAGGCTAAATCCATTCCTGATAACGATGAAACTGCTGGCATTGTATGGTCAATGTTTCCTCGATCACGTTGATCGCGGCAACCAATGTCGTTGTGACATGACAATTGTAGCCATGCGTTAATGTTCCCAGTCGCCACGGAAACATCTGCAAGCTTTTTTGAGTTCGAACCAGAGCCTGTATCTGACTCTTCTCATCACATGAAAGCAACAACGCATGCCCGGGTTGATTGAGATACAATCCCACAATATCGACCAGCTTATTAGCAAAGTAGGGATCATTAGAGACCTTGAACGATTTGATTCGATGTGGCTTGAGACCATTGTCCGGCTAGACTCTCTGAACGGTTGAGACTCACCCCGACGTCCGCGGCCATCGTTCGGATAGACCACTGCGTCGCATTGACAGGCGTTTCCTGCGTGGCCTTGCTGATAAATACGGCTTCTTTTGTTTCTCGTACCGAATCTTTGCGACCTGCTCGATGAGCATCTTTTTCAACACCACTCAACCACAGTTGAGAATATCGATTTCACCAACTTGAGACCGTTCGCCTGGTACACAGAAGTTGACTGGAGATGTCTTTGTTTTCATGTCCGTCGGCAGCCATCAGCACAATCTTAGACCGTAGCACCAATCGGGACTGTGGTGATCGACCACGAGACCATTTCGTCAATTGCATTCGCTCAGCGTCCGTCAGTTCAATGTGTTGAGCAACACGCATCGTTTGATCCTCCTTCATTGGAAGGTAAGACGCAACTCAACTTAAACAAATTCCCGTATTTGAGTGACGCTACTCTAGGACAGTCGCTATTTTTGCGGTCGGTTAATAACTGAGCACCCCCGAGAAACTGATTCTGACCATCCACGACAGCCTCGTAACAATACCTGAATATGTTGAGATTGTGAGATCGATCTGCATGGAAGAGTTCGAGAAACTCGGCTTTTGTCCAACTTTCAAATCTGACTTCTATTGAAAGTGGTGACAAATTGAACGTCTTCATTGATTTCAACCAGATACTTTCAATCGGTTCGCTGCGAAGATATGCTGGCAGGTCTCGACATGTACGTCTGTCGTGCAGAATCATTCCCGAAGATGCTCCAAGATTTTACCTGCCAATGACGATCAATAAAAAATCACTCAGCGAACGAGACATCTGCAGTCAGTTTATCACACCTGCCATTCAACAAGCTGGATGGGATATGGCGACTCAGGTCCGTGAAGAAGTTTCGTTTACCGCTGGGCAGATTCTCGTGCATGGGAAAACCGTTAGACGAGGCACACCGAAGCGGGCCGACTACATTCTCTATTATCGACCAAACCTGCCGATCGCAGTCATCGAGGCCAAAGAGAACAACAAGCCAGTTGGGGCAGGAATGCAGCAGGCTCTCGCCTATGCGGATGTAGATGCTCTGGACATTCCGTTTGTCTTCAGCAGTAATGGCGACGCGTTCCAGTTTCACGATAAAACCAGGACCGACGATTCTGTTGAGCAGGAAATTCCGCTCGATCAGTTTCCATCCCCTCAGGATCTCTGGTCACGCTATTGCAAATGGAAGGGTATCGATCAGCCTGCCGAACAACTCGTCACTCAGGATTTTTACGATGACGGCAGCAAAAAGTCTCCGCGATACTATCAACAGAATGCCATCAACCGGACAGTCGAAGCGATTGCACGTGGTCAGGATCGAGCATTGCTCGTAATGGCGACCGGAACGGGAAAAACCTACACCGCCTTTCAAATCATCTGGAGACTCTGGAAAGCAGGAGCAAAGAAGCGCATCCTGTTTCTGGCCGATCGTAACATTCTGATCGATCAAACCCGCGTTAATGATTTTAAGCCGTTTGGCGGGGCTATGACGAAGATCAGTAAGCGAACCGCGGACAAATCCTTTGAAATCTATCTGGCATTGTATCAGGCCATTACAGGAGTCGAGGAATCGAAGAAAGTCTTCAAAGATTTCTCTCCCGACTTCTTCGATCTGATTGTGATCGACGAATGTCATCGAGGAAGTGCTTCGGAAGATTCCCAATGGCGGGAAATTCTGGACTATTTCAGTACCGCTTCTCAAATCGGACTGACCGCCACACCGAAGGAAACGAAGTACGTTTCGAATATCAACTATTTCGGCGAACCGATCTACACATATTCTCTTAAACAGGGAATTCAGGACGGTTTTCTCGCTCCCTACCGTGTCGTCCGCATCGACTTCGATAAAGACCTCTCCGGCTGGCGTCCCGAGGCAGGGAAAAAGGATCGGTACGGCAATGAACTTGAAGACCGCATCTACAACCAGAAGGACTTCGACCGCTCGCTCGTTCTCGATAAGCGGACGCAAGCCGTTGCTCGAAAAGTGACGGAATTCCTTAAAGGGACAAACCGTTACGATAAGACGATCGTCTTCTGTGAAGATATCGATCATGCCGAACGCATGCGGCTTGCATTTGTTAACGAGAATGCCGATCTCGTCGCCGCGAACCGGAAATATGTAATGCGGATTACCGGCGACAATCCCGAAGGCAAAGCCGAACTCGATACTTTTATCGATCCGGAAGGAGATCATCCGGTCATCGTTACGACGTCCAGGCTATTGACGACTGGCGTCGATGCCAAGACTTGCAAACTGATTGTGCTCGATCGTCGAATTGGATCTATGACCGAGTTCAAACAGATCATCGGACGGGGAACTCGTGTCGATGAAGACTACGGCAAATACTTCTTCACCATCATGGACTTCAAAAAGGCAACCGAAAACTTTGCCGATCCCGATTTCGATGGTCCGCCGATCTGTATCTATGAACCCCAGGAAGGGGAAGATGTCGTTCCTCCCGATGAAATCATGGACAACGATGAAAAAGACGAGACAACCTCAGACGATTCGACAGTAGTCGACGATGATTATACGGGTGGTGAAGAAATTGATCCTGTTGATCCACCAATTATCGACATTACTGGAATCAAACCGAAGAAGTACTACGTCAACGATATCCCTGTAACCATCGTCGCCGAACGTGTCCAATATTTCGATCCGACCACCGGCAAACTGATTACCGAATCCCTCAAAGATTACACGCGGACCCGCGTCAGTCAGGATTATGAATCTCTCGACGCCTTTCTGCAGGACTGGAATGCGGCTGACAAAAAGCAGGTCATTCTCGACGAGATGGAAGAACATGGTGTTTTCTTCGAAGCTCTCGCCGATGAAGTCGGGCAGGATTTCGACCCGTTCGACCTGATCTGTCATGTCGCCTTCGACCAGCCGCCTCTCACGCGTCAGGAACGAGCCGAAGGTGTTCGCAAGCGGGATTACTTCACCCGCTACGGCGAAGAAGCACGGGGCGTTCTGCAGGCTTTACTTGAAAAGTATGCCGATGAAGGACCGGCTCCCCTCGAAGACATGACAATCCTCAAGATTTCCCCTTTCAGTCAATACGGCACACCGACGGAAATTATCAAATTGTTTGGCAGTCGTGAAAAATATCTGAAAGCCATCCACGATATGCAGGCTTTGCTTTACGAAACGGCCTGATCCTCACTGTCTTTTAAAAGTATAAAATGAACCAGATCTTCCACATCCAAAACGGCCAATTGATCGAAATGAATGAAACGCGATTCGAGCGTGAAACCGATTTTCAATCGTTGCTGCAAAAACATCCGAACCTATTGTCGATCAATCATCTCGATAATGATGAACCGTGCCGCTGGCTTGAAATCGATCGAGAAATGCGTCTTTCAGCCGATGAGAATCAACCAGGACGCATGTCTCTCGATCATCTCTATCTCGATCAGCGAGCTATTCCGACACTCGTCGAAGTCAAACGGAAAGAAGATACGCGGATTCGTCGGGAAGTTGTGGGGCAGATGCTCGATTATGCCGCCTGTGCAGCGATCAGTTGGTCGCAGGGAGAATTGCAGGAACGATTTGAAAGTCGATGTCTGAATAATGAACTGGATGCCGAGACCGTCCTCGAAGAATTTCTGGATGAAGATCAGGAACCAGACGAATTTTGGCAACAGGCAACCGCCAATTTGCAGAGTGGTCGTCTGCGGATTCTATTCGTAGCCGATCAGATTCCACTCGAATTGCGTCGTATCATCGAGTTTCTCAATAAGCAGATGAATCCGACGGAAGTACTCGGTGTTGAACTCAAACACTACACTGCTGCAGGACTTTCCAGCCTTGTTCCCCAGGTGATCGGGCAGACAATCGAAGCCAGCGAGCGAAAACGAAGTCATGGCAAAGCGGTCCGATCGACTCCCGAAGCTTGGCAGCAGGTAGCCGATCAGAAAGGTGTTGGTGAATTCTTCGCGGAATTGATGAACTCATTTGAAGAAGTCTTTTCAGATCGTTCCTGTGCGAATTATGGGGTAACTTTTCGCGTTATCTCGGGCAGGTCTGGACGATTGGCGAACCTTTTGCGAATCAATCCCCGAGGGGCTTCTCCCGAAAAAGGGATTCGATATATTGCTCATATTGATCGACTGACCGAACTTTTGGGAGTCTCAGATGAGATCATCATAAATCATCTGCCACACTTCGAAAAATATCGCCCTCCTTCATCATCTGGTCGAAGATACGTCGGTCACTTCCTCAACATCGACGAAGTCAATCAACTCGTGAATTTTATGAAATCACAACAATCGAAATAATTACATATGGTCTCCTCCACACAAATCAAATCCATTCAGGACATCATGCGTAAAGACCGCGGCATCAATGGCGATGCGCAGCGGATTGAGCAGCTCGTCTGGATGATCTTTCTCAAAGTTCTCGACGACCGCGAAAACGAATATGAACTGATCGAAGAAAGCTACAAATCTCCCCTGCCGACTTATCTCCGCTGGCGGAACTGGGCAGCCGATCCCGAGGGCATGACCGGCGACGAATTGCTCGAATTTATCGACGGCACTCTCTTCCCGAATCTCAAAAATCTGCAGGTCCGCGACAATCCGCTCGCAGCCGTCATCAAGTCGGTTTTTAACGATGCCGTCAATTACATGAAGTCCGGTCAGTTGATGCGGCAGATCATCAACAAACTCGTCGAAGACTTCGACATCAACCGCTCGGAAGACCGGCACGTCTTCGGCGATATCTACGAACAGATTCTCAAAGATCTGCAGTCAGCCGGAAATGCGGGGGAGTTCTACACGCCGCGAGCCGTCACGCAGTTCATGGTCGATCAGGTCAATCCCCAACTCGGGGAAACCGTGCTCGATCCCGCCTGCGGCACGGGCGGCTTCCTCACCTGCACTATTGATCATTTACGCAAGCAGGTCAAAAATACTGATGATCAGCAGGCATTGCAGAACTCGATCCGCGGCATCGAAAAGAAACAACTCCCGCACATGCTTTGTGTGACCAACATGCTGCTGCATGAGATCGACGTTCCCTCGAATATTCTGCACGAAAACACGCTCTCCCGTCCTTATACCGATTACGGACCAAAAGACCGCGTCGACTGCATTGTGACGAACCCGCCATTCGGGGGCATGGAAGAAGATGGCATCGAAACGAACTTTCCGTCAGCATTTCGTACGCGGGAAACGGCGGATCTGTTTCTTGTGCTGATCATCCGCCTGCTCAAAAAAGGGGGACGAGCCGCCATCGTTCTGCCGGACGGCACACTCTTCGGCGAAGGGGTCAAAACCCGCATCAAGGAACAACTGCTGACCGAATGCAATCTGCATACCATCGTCCGCCTGCCGAACGGCGTCTTCAATCCCTACACCGGCATCAAAACCAACCTGCTCTTCTTCGAGAAAGGCAAGCCGACCAAGCACATCTGGTACTACGAACATCCCTATCCCGACGGGCAGAAGTCTTACAACAAAACCAATCCGGTCCGCATCGAAGAATTCGCACCCGAAAAGAAATGGTGGAAAAAGCGGAAGGAAAGCGAGTTCGCCTGGAAAGTCCCCGTCCAGGAAATCATCGACAGCGGCTACAACCTCGACCGCAAAAACCCCAACACCATTGAAGACGGTCCCGGCGACCCCGACGAACTGCTCAAACAGTTCCAGCATTTGCAATCGCAGATTCAGGACACTCGCGACAAACTGAAAGCGGAACTGATGACGGCACTTGGGGGTGGGGAATGAATGTGGATATGTTCTTTGAACATTTCGGCGATTTGATCAATTCTCCGAATGGCGTCTCGAAAGTACGATCACTAATACTTGAAATGGCGGTTCAGGGGCGTCTATTGGATGCAACTGAAAGTTCCAAAGATTCCGCTCAAAGATTAATAGAGAGCATTGCCTTAACTCGCCAAGAGCTTATTCAAAAAGGTGATTTGAAGGCATCGAAACGGGAAACATCTGCTCCGAAGTCGACTCCATTTCCGATTCCTAAAAATTGGAATTGGTCCAAGATCGGTTACTTCTGCAGTAAAGTTGGGGCAGGAAGCACGCCGCTCGGGGGCAAAAAAACATACGTTGCCGAGGGTATTCCGTTCCTACGTTCGCAAAACGTATGGAATACAGGTCTCGTCCTCGACGGTGTCGCGAGAATTCCTGCAGCCACACACGATCGAATGTCAGGAACTTGGGTGCAAGGAAAAGACATTCTCGTGAACATCACTGGAGCATCGATAGGTCGGTCATGCGTTGTTCCAATTTCGCTTACGACGGCAAACGTCAGCCAACATGTTTCAATAGTACGATTGCTCGATGATCGGCTCGTGAGATTCATTCACCTCTGTATCATTTCGCCATACTTTCAACGCACAATTATGGAAGTCCAGGTCGGAGTTTCTCGGGAAGGACTCTCGATCGCGCGTCTGAAAGAAATCGCCATACCAATTCCGCCAGTGGCAGAGCAAGAAAAGATCGTCGCCAAAGTGGACGAACTGATGGCTCTCTGCGACGAGTTGGAAGTCCGGCAGCAGGAACGGCGGGCGGTGCATGTCCGGCTCAATACCGCGGCTCTCGACCGGCTGACCGCAGCCGAAACCGAACCCGACTTCCAAACCGCCTGGACCCGCCTCCAAAAAAACTTCGACACCCTCTACACCCTCCCCGAAAACGTCCAGGCCCTCCGCCAAACCATTCTGCAACTGGCAGTTATGGGAAAACTGGTTCCGCAGGATGATAGGGATGAACCTGCGGACAACCTGTTGAACCTGATGCGAAAGCATCGAGATGAGCACAAAGCGGAATTGAAGGGAGTTAGCGTACTATCTCAAAATACATCAAAATCTGAAGAACGATTAACGACACTTCCGAAGGGCTGGGTAGAAGCGAAACTTTCAGACTTTGGAGTCTTCTTCGGGGGTGGCACTCCGTCAAAACAACGCGCGGAATTTTGGAAAGGACGGATTCCTTGGGTAAGTCCGAAAGACATGAAAGTTTTGACCATTGGGGACGCAAGGGATCATGTCACCCCGGAAGCTATCGAAGAATCTTCTGCCAAACTGGTTCCCAGTCCTTCGCTTCTCATGGTCGTGCGCGGCATGATTCTTCTTCACTCATTCCCAGTAGCAATTACTAGTGCAGAAGTCACGATAAATCAGGACATGAAGGCACTGTTCTTTGCAGTGCCAGAAGTCGCAGACTATCTGCTGATAGCTTGTCGTGGCATGCGCAACCGAATGTTGTCTCGCGTCGAGCGGTCATCACACGGTACATGTAGGATTCCGACCGATGAGATTTCGAATTTTACGATTCCACTTCCGCCGTTGTCGGAACAGAAGCGGATAGCGAGTAAGGTGAATCGATTGATGGCAATCTGTGATCAGTTGGAAAAAGATCTTGTTGAACAGACAGAGCTTTCCGGCTTACTTAGTTATGCGACAATCGAATCAGTTCTCGGTCAGTCGTCGTCCGAGTCTTTAAGTTCGAAATTCGGTCCAGTCGTTCCAATAACCTGCGAGATCATTAACCGGCGACGCGATCCACGGCGACCACTAGGCCGAACCAAACTCGCGAAACTGCAGTACATGGTCCAGCATCGGCTCGGGATCGATCTCGGCATCACCTTCGAACGGCACGCTCACGGACCGCTCTGGACGGGGATGTTCCCGCTGATCAACACGGCGATGAAAGAAGGCTGGTTCACCTATGAGGAACCGACACGGAAGGGACACACCGGCAAATTCACCCCCGGCGAAAACATCCAGCCGCAACTCGACGCCTGCCCACAAATCATCGGCGACAAACAAGCAGAGTTCGACGAACTCCTCAATCTCTTCGACACCCTCGACACCAAACAAGCCGAACTCCTGACAACCCTCTACGCCATCCTCCACGACTTCAAAAAAGCCGGCAAAGATCCGTCAGAAGAAGAAATCATCGAAGACTTCTACAACTGGCACGAAGAAAAGAAAAAGTTCAACCGCAAGCAGGTGGCCGAAATGCTGACATTGCTTAAGCAGGACGGAATTCTATAAATAGGGGGCTGAAGTCTTGGATATGCATGTTACACCAACACAATTGCTGCTGTTCGCGATTGCTATCGTATTCTGCGGATATTCGCTGTTTACCGGGACCCAATTCTCGCCACTTTGGTGGGTCGCCAGCACCGGTGCTCCACTTGTTGTAGGCATCTTTCTGTGGATTAGAGATTTTTATTTCCGACGAAAGGCTACTCTACAAATAGCAGGTTCGCAGCTCGATAATGAGGTTAGCGCATGGTCGAGGATAGTTCGGGCACAAAAAGGTGAACGCCTTCTGACGTACGCAGAAAGGGGACCGGTTTTGGAGACTTCCTTCAGTAAGGCGAAGGGAGTTTGTAAACGGCTCTCCAGTTATCCGCGATTCATGAGACTTTGCCAACAATTGGCCAAGGAATTAGAAAAGAATAGTCCGCCAGCTGCAGATATTTTACGCCAATTCAAAAATGGTCGAGAACCTGATTTGAGTGACCTGGACTTAAGACGACAATTAGAGTTGGCAAGGCAGATCGTTGACAAGATTGAGGCGACTTTTCCGGAGCAAAACAGTTAGAAAGTTCATCAATGCCAATTGAAGTCGGAATCTGGAAGATCGGGAAGCAGCTCTCGAAGATTGAGTTTCATCCGCTAGCTTCGGAAGCGAAGCTTGAAAAAACGCTAGTTGCGGATTTGTCGTTACTCGGTTCCGATTTGATGTTGATCGGGCAGCAGGTGACGACAGCCTTCGGTAAGTACATTGATCTGCTCGCGATGGATTCCGAAGGGAATCTCGTTGTGATTGAACTCAAGCGGGATAAGACGCCACGGGAAGTGGTCGCGCAGGCTCTTGATTATGCCTCGTGGGTCGATGGACTCTCTTACAACGAGATTGCGGAACTCTACGCAGCCCACAACACCGGGGAAGAGTTTGAGAAAGGCTTTGCCGAAGTCTTCGGTTCCAGCCCGCCAGACACCATCAACGAATCGCATCAGATGATTGTCGTCGCTTCGGAACTTGATCCGAGTACCGAACGGATCATCAACTATCTGAGCAACAATTACGGCGTCCCGATCAATACCGTCTTCTTCCGCCACTTCGCGGATAATGGTTCCGAATATCTGACTCGTACCTGGCTGATCGACCCGCAGGAAGTCGAAACGAAGGCCAGCAAGTCGACCGTCAAGAAAAAGCAGGAGTCTTGGAACGGCCGTGATTTCTATGTGAACCAGGGGGAAAGTCTCGACATGAACTGGGACGACTGCCGGAAGTATGGTTTCGTCACTGGCGGGGGTGGTCTCTGGTATTCAAAAACGTTGAATCACCTGTATCGGGGATCGCGAATTTTCGTCAACATTCCCAAGGTTGGCTATGTCGGTGTTGGCATCGTGAAAGAAACTTCAGTCATGGTGAAGGACTTCAAAGTCGAAGTCGATGGCCGCATGAAGCCAATTCTCGAATGCGATCTGATTGGGAAGCAACTCGGCAACAACAGCGACAATCCCGATCTGAGCAACTATGCCGTCCGCGTCGATTGGATCAAAACTCTTCCGCGAGATCAGGCATACTGGGAAAAAGGACTATTTGCCCAACAAAACACCGCCTGCAAACTCCGCAGCCAGTTTACAATCGAACGACTTGTCAAACATTTCGGATTGGAAGAATAATAATTCTCGTGAAAATTATTCATATCTACACTTCTCCTCAATGGGTATGGATTTAAAGATAGGTGGATTCAATTTTGATCCCAGTAGTAATTATCACTGCGGTTGAAAGGATTGCACCCGATCTAGAATTAAATCTTTTTCTTTCGTTAGTTTACTCGCTAGGGTATGAAATCCTTTCGGAAGAGGGATTGTGGTCTCCTACAATCCAGACTTCCGTGATTTCCCTACCGACAAAAGAATTTCTTTTGTCAGGCAATGTGTGCTGAAGTTTAGAAAACCAAAGAGACGGTTGCCCGACAGGAAGGATTTGAGATGCCCTTGATGTTATATTGGCGTTCACGTCGGGCCTGTGTGTCCTTTGGGCTCACTCCTCATCGCCGCACTCTTCGCTCTGTTCGCCTTCACTGGACCTAGCCTAGGCATTGAATAGGGGGATGTGTACGCATGTAACGAACCGGACTGCGGTGACAACTGAAGTTTTATGTGTTCAAAAGTGGTCAGTTGCTGGCAATGATGAAATAACCCTTTAAATACAGGGATTCTGTTTGATTTTTCAATCAAGAACTCCAGCAGAAAGAATTCTCGGATCGCACCATGGACATGGTCATGTATCCCCTGCGATGCGAGAATGCTTTCTGATGGATTTGTGAGATGATTCCTGGTAGCTGAATGCGAATGTCGGTCAAGCGGTGGAGAAGAGTTGCTTAAGAATTTGTATGACATCCGTGCTTGGAATCTGCTCCTGTTCGATTCGCAGAAACACTGCGTGACAAACATCAAAAGCAGATCGTTCAGAAGTTGTCAGGTTGATGGGAGGCGAAGGTATTTGAGCCGTCTCATTTCGCTGGCCAATATGATCTCGGTGGCGACATAAAGTTTTGAAGTCCATGAGTATGCTTTCCGCATTCGGGAAGTGGACACGAAAACGGGAGAGAATTGAAAGACCATCCACATCAATGTCTCCCCAGTACCAGATGTTGCATTCATGTAGCCAAGGGATGAGACGAAAGTCCGCGACAGCATTTCCGATGCCTCCCATGGCAATGGTGTTCGACAGCGGAGGTAAGGTCATTAGACAGGTTTTGTTCTCGACGACCAGTACATTCACCGAATCGACGTTTTGCTTTGCCAGTGTTTCCAAAGGAATTGAACAATCAGGCCAGGGACTGCCGAATGCTTGCTGAATCCGAGAATCGAGAAAGCGGATTTGCAGACGGGGTTGATCGTATTGCAAGCCATACCTTCGAGCGAAGTGCTGTTCATCAGCGCGAATGGAGGTTGGAGGCAGTAAGAGATCCAGCCATCCGCGAAGAATGCGTTGATTCCGTTCAATGAACTTTGTGTCGATGCTGAGAGGAAGCTCTCTGGCGAAGAGACCGGGGCGAGGGTTGGCTCGTAAAAAATCAACGACAAGAATCAGTCCGTCAATATCGTCAGCTGAATCGATGAGGAGTTTTCGATTCGACCGAATCCAATTTTCAAGTTCTGGATAGTGTTGACGAATGATTGCCACAGCATTGGTGAATTTCTCAAACTCTTCTTCCTTCCTAATGAATCGCAGGTAGTCGGCTTGTGTCGCGAATAAGATTTTCTCGGGAACCAGATTCTTGCCATGTCGCTGCGAGTTTCGTTCTCTCCATTCAATTGAGTAGCCAAATCCAGTTTCTGCGTTCGATTGGCTTTTTAATAACTGAACAGCATGAATGGCAGCGGCAGGATCGTCAGGCAATTTCCGATTGCCGAGAATACGACAGGGAAAGAACTCCTCTCCATCGAGCCAGGCCAGTTGCAACTTGGCATAGAGATTATTCGCTTTCAGTCGAATGTCATTTGGGTTAATCATCGATCATTTTGATTCTTAGAACTGCTGGTGCGATGTTTATCCGCTGCATCAACGTAATGCGAAAATTCCTTCGCAGTCATCTGGAAGACTTCGGAACGATTGTTTTTCTTGGTCACGTGCAAATAACTCCCAACAAACGGCTGAGTGACACAGGCCTTCGCATCCAAGGGGGCGACGATGAGTAGTTGCAGACCGAATTGCCGGAATAGCTTCAAAGCATACTCCGCATGTTGATCATCGACTTTGGAAAACATTTCGTCGACAACGACAAAGCGAAATCGCTCTGCATCGGGTTCGCTGGGATCAAGATCGTATTGGTAGGCGATGGCTGCTACGAGAATTGTGAACGCCAGCTTGGCTTTTTCCCCACCGGATTGACCAGTGCTGTCATCGTAACTTGAGACCTGTTCAAGTGTCTGAGCATCAATCACATTGGCGAGGAAATCGAACCAGTTGCGGACATCAACGACCTTTTCCCGCCACAGACGATATCCTTCATCCTGAAGTTTGAGAACCAGCTTTTGAATCCGCACGAACCGCGCTTCGTTAGCTTCCGCGGAATCTTCAAAACTTCCTTCCACGCACTCTCGAAGCTGACGCTGAAACTCGACGATTTCATGGTTGTTAACCCGTTTTGGATCAAGCTGAATGTAGGTTCCCTCGCGAAAATCAAGTTGTCTGAGTGACAAATTCAGCGTTTCCACTTTTTCTTCTATGTTACGTCGCTCTTTCTCCAATGCGGCTCTGAACAAACCAATTTCTCGGGTGACCGTGTCGTTGAGTCGTTCTTTGAAACGGTCTGTATGTCGCGGCATATCCTCATCATTGATTCGCTGGAGCAGCCCGAGGAAACTATCCAGATAAGCAACGTGCGGCAGTAAGTCGGCTTCTTCGGGAAACTTCCTGGTGAACTTTGACATTGCCTGAGTCAAATGCTCTTCAATGGGATCGAGCTTCTGTCGCAGGCTTTTCTGCTCTTTGTCCAATGTTTTTCGTAGAGAAACTTGCGTTTCGAGGAGTTCTTCGATGGAAAAGCAACTTTCATCAACAGACGATTCCAATTCACTAAATGTTGATTGATATTGTTCCCAAATATTTTCTTTCGTGAATCCGTCGATCACATTCTGTGCATTGACAATGAGTTTCTCCGAATCGCGAATTGATCTTTCCAATCCGTTTTCTGTACAAATAGAATCTTCACGGTGGGACTCCAGTCCCTTGCGACGAGAAGACAATTTCGTAGCCTGCTCTCGAAGAAATTGAATGGCATCGGAATTCTCTTCGATGGCCTTTTTCTCTTCTTCCAAATCGACTAGATCTTGCTGATGTCGTTGCCAGTTGATCTCCGAGAAATCTACAAAGGTTTGCAAATCGTTCCAGGCATGAATACGGTTTCGGAAGGCTACGAGGTTCGTATCAATGGCAGCAACTTTTTGAGAGAGTTGCTGATCAATGAAATCAAGCTCGACGACTCTCGCCATGATCTGTTGTTTCTTCTCCTTGTTGTCCCAACCCAGTATGAAGTTTCTTCTGTCCAGTAATTGTTCGCGATCATCTTTGTCATGGCGTTTACTACCGGTTTTGACATGCCGAGATGGTGTCATCGCTAAACCAGTCGCCTGCTGAAGTTCCTCAATCGTCTCACAACACCGATAGTCAAAACGGGCTGCCAATTCTGCTTTAACCCATGGCAATAGGGTATGCCCTGCTTTGAATCGCAATTTGCTGAGCATGGAGGCCGAATCTTGATCTGTCATGTCCTGTGAGGTTTTTTGCTCGTTGATTCGCAGATAGATGAGCCGTTGTCCTCGACCTCTTGTGGTAAGTTTCGTCTGCTCAACGTGACGACTCACTATGTGATAAAATCGATCCGGCACAAGCAGACTGAGTCCAAAGCTGTGCAGAACTTTTTCGATCGATGACTCCCATTTCCGCTCATTCTCCTGCACTGCAATGAGTTCCGCAGCAAACGGTAATTCTTTTGCACTCAGCCCTAATTCCAGACAGATGCTTTCTCGAAGTGAAATAGACCGTTCGGGAAGGTTTCCTTTTTGTCTTTCGAGACTTTCCAACTCGACCGAAAGATCACTGCGTTCCTGGCGGATTTGACTGCGTTGAACGATCAGTTCCATTCTGTTCTCTTCACACTCTTGGATCGAAGCTTCATGTTGATTGTGATGTTCGGATATCAATTGCTGCACGTGCTGAAATTCCGATGCACATGAAACGGTTTGATTCAATCCCGTTCGTTTCAATGCCCGTTGGTAAAGGTCGTAGCGTTCTTGTTTTCGATTTAACTCGGAAGTCGCAGTCTCAATGAGTAGCGGAATCATCTTGAGTCGATCACCTCCCTCCTGTTCGATCTCGTTCTTGATACGTCGTTGCTCTTCCTCGATAGCCTCAAGCTCATCTTTCAGGCTTTGCTTGTGAAAGCGGATTTCAACGAGCGATTGCTGATATTTTGCGAGTGCCGGTTTGAAAATCTCAATCGTTTTCTGTGCGAAGAAGGCATCTAACCCCTGCGACTTCCTGATTGTTTTCTCAAGTTGTCCTTTGAAATTGGCGAATTCCAGACCATGTCGAGCGATCGGTTGCAGTAGGGCTTCCTGATCACGGGCTTTCACCAGGCACGCATGAGCTTCATTGAGTTGTGTGAAATGGGCCAGCAACGCATCGAGGCGTTCGGCCCAGTTGTATGGTTCCAACATATGATTGCGAATGAACTGATTGAGATTCTCAATGTCCTTGACGGCTACTGTTTGATTGAAGACATCCATTGCCTTCTTTTTCACCTTCGTGGTCTTGCGAAACCAGCCTTCATATTCAGTAAAAGTTTTAGTCGCCTTGAAATCACGATCTGTTATCGCCTTCAGAATTCCACTACTTGTATCAAGCTGCGAAAAATCTCCGGAGATTGATCGCTCTCGATTTGAGAAACAGTACACCGGTTCAACTTTCTGACCATTCCAATAGAGCAGATTCGCTAAACTAAATGCCGACTCATTATCGTTCTGGAAGCAGGCCAGAACCACTGAGTAATGCTTTCGTGACGGCCGCAGGCAGCGTGTCTTGATTCCATTGCTCTCACCATCTGCGTTTCGGTCAAAGGCTCCTTCGAAGTAGGTCCGTTCTGTTCGTTCCCGTTTCCTGGCTCCGGCAGCAACATTGAAATTACGGACTCCTGGCTTTACCAATAATGTCAGAATTCCATCGATCAGTGTCGATTTCCCGGAACCATTTTGACCAACAAGCAGCGTCGACTGCCCCTCTGGAGAAACGATATGAATTTTTTGATCGAATGTCCCCCAATTCAAGAGTTCGAGTCGCTTCAGACGATATCCAGATGTTTGGGAAAAGTTGACCGAATGAAATTCGGTCTTATCGAAGAGTGCATCGGCTTGTTTCATAATTGTCTCTCCTCATCCACACGGTTCAGATTTGGTGCTTGTTTCTCATTTTTGACGAGCAATTGACCCTTCAAATTTTCCAACTCTGCTGCGGGGAGACGTGCCTTTAGTATTCGACGAATCTCCCAAGCCGGTGGATCATCGCTGAATCGTTTTACGAATCCGAAATCCTCCAGTCGTTTGCAGGTTGATCGCATTTCTTTAAGCTGCTTGACATCATCTCCCAGTGAGAGATGCAATGCTTTCCACTGGTCGAACAGCACAGATTCGTCGACCACACATTTCTCGTCATGTGCCTCTTCCTCTTCGAAGCGTCGGTATTCGTCCCGCAAAATAATACAGAGGATCGACTGCTTATAACTCAATCGCGAAGTGTGAAAGAGTTTTGGAATCGTGTCGTAACCTTCAGGAGTTTCTTCGTCGGAAATCTGGCGGAGAAAAGCCATCCCTTCGGATTCGTTCAAGATTAAAATCAGCCCTAATCTTGCAAAGTACTCGGTTAATCGCGAGGTATTGGAAATAAGTAAGTTCCAGGCCCGTTCATCCTCAGCATACACAACCCCGCGCAACAGTAAGACTGCGGGAATACTGAACTCTTGAAATTGTGGGAACTCATCAGACATGCCCGTTTCTCCGCTTGTTTAGGAAAATGACCAACGGAACACGGAGTTCTACCCAGTTTGCATTGTCCTGAATGGGCGGAATTGATAACGAAATTGCGACGGAAGTATCGATATGGTGATTGTCATCTTTGGCGATCTGAAGATAACCAAGAACCTCCACCACTCCTGCCGTGGGAGGAAACTCATCCAGCACATCCGCCAGGGTCGGGGCGGGTCGCAAGTTCAACAACTCTTCAATATGGTTTCGCAACGCATTCCAATCCAACCGGTGCATCGCTGCATACTGCTTAAAAGCATCTGATCGCTCCTCATCGTCTGGCTCAAATTCTGTGAGATCCATCAGTTCCAGACGGGCTGGCTCTGTCCAGAACGTGCGACGAAACGGGGAATCGATTGTTGCGTTGTCTTCAATCATCAGGCCGACATCTTCACAATCATCCTGGTCACGCAGCGAAGCCACTAACCCTCGAATCTCCTGAAGCAGCTGGGCAACCCGTTGCCGCTCCGCGTGAGCCTCAACGTCCAGCAGTCGTCGCAAGGTTGTGGACAGACGTTGGTTGGTTCGCATGACTTTCTCAGCCTCTCGCTGAAGCAAAGTGACCATTCCCCGCACCGTTTCCATACCATCCTGTTGATTACTCAATTCTGGGATCTTGCGGATCTCATCAATGATCCGCTCAAGCTGTTCAGTTTGCACGGGGGACAGAATGAGTTTCACGAATTCATAGAAGCTGACGCCTTGATCGTCTTCCTTAAGGACATCTTCTGCATTGAGAGCATATTCGAGAATGCCACCTCGTGCCGCTCGCCCGGCGACCTGTTGTTGCTGTACTTCGAGTGTGATTTCTCGAAACGATTCTTCGACGGCACGGAAATCTCCCTGCAACTGTTTCAAAACAGACACCGCAGTGATGAATCGTTCGCGAATTTGTGCGGGTCGATACTTCGTGACACGACCATCTTCCTCTATCTGCGCAATCTCCTCCTGCACTCTGAATTGCTCGTTGCGCAAATGCTGCAAACGAGTTTCGGGATCGTCTGAAGAACCAACAACGAGATCTGAAAGAGTGTCAATGACAAGCTTTAGCCGGGATTCCGTCCCGACAAACCCAAGCTCCTTACCAAGAACAAGATCCAGAAACGCTAACACATCTTCTGTATGTGCAGTCAGCTCATAGCTCGGTTCATCCGAGTCAGCTTCCAAAAATCGTCTGAGCCAGCGGGTCTCGCTGGAACACCATTCTGCAATGTAAGCATCTGCTCGGGATGGTAACTTCCCGGGATCTGTCTCCTGCAAATTCTCCTGGTAAGCGATTAAGGCAGCGACGAGATCAGAATGAGCCCAAGCAAGCCGTTCACCCCCTTTGAATTGCTGATTCAGAAAATCAATGATAAACGGCGCATTCGACGACCGCAGCAAACTTAATGCGGGCGAAGTGTCGAAGTAAACTAGTAATTTGGCGAGTTGCATAAGTCCATATTAACATGGGTACAGATGCATTCCATCATAGATCTCAGGGAGTGATTAGCAAAAACAGCGAAAGAGCATGCGTTTTTGCCTAAAATTCCTAATTTGTTGTCAAATGGCGTCGTCCACCGTTCTGTGATAGCTAAAAAAAACGAATGGCGATTTGAGAGAATTACAAAGTTCCGCACTGCACTGCCAAGATGAGATCTTAGATGATCACATCTTGGCAGTAGATTACGGCTTGGAAGCGATCTGATTCGCCTTTGAGATGGTCGGCTCCGATTTTCCGAAATGTGCAGCGGCCTGCTTGATTGTCGCACCCGGTTTCATTAAATATTTTGCAACTTCAGATGCATGCTCCTTAGCCCAGCATTTTCGCTGAGAGACGCTCACTTCTTTTCCAGTCGCATTGATGCCGTGCTTCTCCTTCGCTTCTAGCAGTGCTGCCCGGATCGTTGGCACAGTTTTGCCGAAGTGGACTGCTGTTTCTTCCATGGTCGCAGCGTTCATAAGACGCCATTCGGCAATCTGCTGGGCATGTGTTTCACGCCAAGTTGGTTCCGAGGGAATTCGGAACTCCGTGACATTGAACCATTCTACACCAAGCCCCTGGAATCGAGTCGGGTCCACCGCGAAATCATTTAGGGAAATCGCCAGATCGTCATCTTCAAACGTATCCGAGAGATTGCGACGAGTTCTTCGACGTGGCTCAGCCCGCTGTTCTGTGATGTCATGCGAGCGATCCGTTGAATGGGCATGCTCACCACGTGGCAAGAGTTCGAGGGCGTCAGTAATGACACCGAGTTTAGAAGTTCTCAAGTGAATGTTGCCGTCCTGATCACAGTAGATTCCATCAATATGCTGGGCCAACAGCACGTTCATTGCAGAGGCATTTTCTCCAGACAGCGTTTCTGAAAGTTGAAGAAAACGCTCGGCGACCAACTCTGGATTCACAAGTTCATCAACGATCCGAGAGTGCGAAGTCAGAGAGTGGAGCTTTTGTTGGATCTCATCCATTCTGGCACGATCCCGTTCCCAGTCTGCTTGCAACTCTCGACGCAAGACTTCGGCAAGACTTGGATCGCCAAGCGACTGCTTCCAACCGCGACTTCGATCTTCGAGATCCGAGTATTCTCGCTCCAGATCCGACCGAACATCCATTACATTGGGTTGCAAATCTTGCAAGTGTTTTCGAACTCGGTTTACGAAATTCTGGAAGTCGGAGTTTGCGAGTAGTTCATCTTTGGTCATAAGTCAGATCCAGGTGAGTAAAGGGTCTATTCCAGCACATTCGGTGCAACGGGATGGAAACAACGGCAGGCTTCTTAAGCGAACTGGTCACTGGACAGGAACAGCTGAGATAAGAGAAGATCAAACACGATTTTTCGCAGTTTCTCCTCCGGAACCCGATGTGAGTTCTGGCAGACGCCGCTCAGATAGCCAGTACAAACGTAGGCTGTATATCGGCGTTCTTCGCCAGACTTGGTCACGTAGAGTGGACCCGATGAGGCATTCATCGACCGTCCGCAATGACGACAAATGACAAGTCCCGACAGGGGATACTTCAGAGCAACTCCAGTTGAGGAAGGAAGTGAAATTGTCTGTTTTTCCTCCATGCTTCTCTTCCGCTTCGCTCGCTGCCCAGCCACATAATTCCAATCTTCTGGATCAATAATTGGCTCGCAGAACTCCGTGTTTTTTTCCCAATCCTCCTCAGGCAAGGCTTGTAGGACACGCACATCGTCGATAATCCCCGTGCAATTTTTACCCCAAACGTACTCGCCCTTATAGATCGCATTCTTGAGAATGTACGTCACTGCATTCGCACTGCCGGGTAAAAGATTGGCGGCAAATTCCTTGGGCTTCTTCAACTCCTTGAAAATTCTCACCCCCCCCCAACCACGTTCCCTGGCGAGGTCGTAGATTTTCCGCACGACTGGTGAGGTCAGCGTATCAGGAGCGAGAATGCGATGGTCGATTTCCTCAATCCCTTTTCGGAGCACCATCACGTTCTCCAGCTTGTATCCAAACGGGACTGGACCACCGGGCCAGTGTCCCAGACGAATGGCATCTTTCTTGCCGCGGACCACATTGTGAGCTTTCGCCCACCCTTCTTCAGTGGCCCGTATCGATTCAATCTTGGATAGAGCACGTCCAGGCCGGGAAGTTGGATCAGCAAAACCGCTGTCGACAGTCAATACGAGGATCCCTACCTTTTCCAGCTTGCGTCGAAATTCGTCTGCATCATCACCACGTGTCAGGCGTTCAAACGTATCGACAAGAATGAGGTTCGCTTCCACTTTTCCCGATTTAAGATCACGGATCATCCGTAGATAATCAGGTCGTTTCCGCTTGTAACGCCCCGAGATCCCGTCGTCACGATAGATCGCAACGACTTCCCAAGACAGCTTTTGGCGTTTAATGAGTCTGTTGACTTCTTCAATCTGCTGATCCGGGGATCTGGGATTCTGCATCTCATCTGACATCCGGGCATAGATGACCACCCGATATTGTTTGATCAAACTGAATGTTGGTCTCAACACGATGGAACCTCCTTGTCTCAATAGAGACGATTGTGTTGCTGATAAATGTCTGACGCTATCTGTTTGGCGATGAGATCCATCAGGCTGTCACAACGATGTTGTCTGACGAGGATCGCCAACCGCAATTGTGATTCATGGTCGATCTCTGTCGGAAATGGATGTTCTCCATTCGCAATCAACTGCGAGAGTTTCCGAAGATCGACTGAACCAGTCGACTGACTATCGTGATCAGACACATCGTGGCTCAAACGAAATTGTTCAGGAATCAGAGGCTCCTTTCATAAAAAAAGAGCCAGTGTTTCCACTGACTCATAACATAGAATAGTTCGATCACGCTCCGATCACGCGGAGCAATATTTATGAAAATTCAGGATTGTGGCATATTGGTTCTTTCGGAATTGAGGACAACAACTTCGTTATTGGAAAGATCAAGATAGTACCCATCTCCGTTGTGTTTAATCGCAGTAGCCAATTCCATTGGGATTTTCTTTCGCAGCCGGTCCAACAATGAGGAAAGTGCTGAGTCTGATGTGGATTCCGCGGCATCAAGATCATTGCCGATGACTGTTCGCTTTGTTTTCACGCTATTTGCAAGCAAATGCAGGAGTACAAACTGCTTCTTTGAAACATTGAGAGGATTTCCTTTCCAATAGACGACCCGTTCACTCGAATTGAGCGCCAAGCTTCGTAAGGCTATCTGACTTTCAAACTCGATTTCTGCTTCTCGCTCTGAGTCATACAAGTCTTGTAGACGACTTAAGTGTGTCGCAATCCGATCGTGAAACTCGGGCCCGTGTAAGCCCCTAATCCTCATCTTTATCTCACTGGCTCCCCGCTTGACGGTTCGAGTGTCCAGTCCCAACCATTCGACATCTGCTTTGTCATTCGTGGCGACGTAGATTTGTGTCAGTGCGACACAGGCATCGATGAGCGGTAATTTGCGAATCTCTTTGAGGGCTTGCTGAAGTTCAGCAAACTTGACTTCGTATATGCGATGGACATCTTCTACTTTCTTCCAAAGTCGAAGTTCAAGTTTCTTTTCGATCGATACCAGCAAATCTTTGGAATCCAAAAAGAGCTTTCGTGACGGTCGAATTCGATTCAACATGCTCCTGACAATGAAGTTGCCGATCGGTAATAGTCTCGGATTCAACGAGACGATGGTGTCAGCCCAGCAAATCGCAATTCCATTCTCAACGGAACTCACTTTCGGTTGCGTTCCGAAGTAATCCTGAATGTTGACCAAATCCTCCCACGGGCGTGACGCAAAATAATTTAGATACATTCGGTGATCTTCGATGGGGTTACATAACAACGTATCTTTTTCGTTCACAGTTTCTGAATCGTCGTCAGATGACCAGGTTCCTGATGCAACTTGCTGCGTCGGTGGGTGTTCACTGCACAGAGCATCGTAGACTGAAGGAACTTGAAAAATTTCCAGTACTGACTGGGCACAATCGACAAGATACTGGTCCACTTGGTCAATGAGACTTCGCAACTCAGTTTTCGCGCCAGCCTGAAGTTCCGTAATTGGCCAACTGGCGTAACTGCGGAAACGAGGTCGGCGGGAATAATCTTCGAGGACTGGGGCAAGATCTTCTTCGTACCAGACAGTCAACCGACTGTTGGAATTTTCGTCGAATCCTGATCGTATGGGAGATGTTTCCTGATACTGACGAATCGCAAACTCAAGTTGTTTCACAACTGTCCTCCAAGTCAAATGCACTGTTTTTAGGTAATCTATGACGCTCGATCTGACTGCGTGATCGTAGCGTGATTGGCACTTTATACGCTTCTATTTCCACAGCCGGGACGTCCTCGGCAAAGCAGATTGCTGGAAATATACCCAAAACTTTCCAATGCCCGAACTGGCCACTTCAAAACCGAAACGCGATTCTGCTAACCTATTATCACCAGAATCACAGCGTCAATCAATATCATCCAACTGGAAACACTATCGTCCTAAGCATCGCTGGGAGCGAGTTGAACATTTTCCCGTGGGGATCATTCCGCCACAGAAGGTACGGATCTATCATCAGAATGACTATTACCGCCTGCAGTGGTGGGAGCCTTCCGCCAAACAAAATCTGACGGATCGCGTGAATGGAGATCTGGTCGCTGCCATCATGCGAGCCCGTGAAATCGAAGAGCGCCTGATCAATGCTCGCTCATCAGGCTTGGGGCTCGCGAAACTCACTCTTCAAAAATTACATGAGCAATACGTAGAGATGCTTGGTGCTCGGGCAGACGCTGACGAAATCAGTCCCAAAACACTGAGTCGGTACTCCTCCGCACTGAATCACTTCTTGAAGTTTATTTCCCTGGCTGAACCCCAACAGCAGTACCGATTCGCTGTAAATGTAGACCAGCGATTTGTGCTCACTTTCAAATCGTTTCTGAGCAGCCTGAAAGTTTCACCCAACGGACATCCCAATGCGAAGCTACGATCATTGAAATCTGTCGGATATGTTTTAGGCGTGGTCCGAGGGATGTTCTGTTGGGGAGTCAGCGAAAAGAGTGGACCACTCCTGCCAATGGGATTCCGAAATCCGTTTCAAGGAAATATCAATACGCGAACAGATCGACGAGCGAAGGATCTTTTTGGTGATCCCGATGTGACCATCGACATGGCGTCCGAATTTATTCAGGTTTGTGATACTTTTCAACTCCGTCTGTTCGCACCGATCATACTATTCGGCCTGCGGGCCAGCGAACCGTGTCTGATCTTTCACGAGGATCTTGACACCGAATGGCTTCGGGTGATTGGACGTCCAGAATTGGGGTATGACACTAAAGGGTTGCGTGACAAACGCTTGCCTATATGCCCTGAGCTTCTCGAGTTGATGACGTCTGGATGTGTCGAAAAATCATGCCTGTTGCTGACGAGACGATCCGTTTTCGAGGGGCTGGAAGAGGTGACCGAAAAATCAACATCGGCTACCGAACTAGTGACACGGTATCAGCAAATACTTGACAACCAACGAAATTCATCCGCAAAGATTCGATCAGGTCTCCTGCGACAGCTTATCCAAGAGACTGGCGGACTCGACTATGATCACATTGATCGCGAGTTCAGAGCAGTAGCAGGAAAATTGGAGTGGCCGAAAGAAGCCACATTGAAAGACTTTCGTCATCTGTTCAGCACATCGCTGGAAAATGCTGGGGTTCCTCTCTTTTACCGTCGCTACCTGATGGGCCAATCACCCGGCACATCACCGGTCACGACTTACACGCACCTGAACCAGTTACGCGAGCAGCATCAGCGTGCAGTGGAATCGACGCTGGCTCCACTCTACCAAGCGTTTCAATCGCGAGTATCCGATCTCGATAAGAATCGTTAATCACTCTGTCCAGAGCGAATCGCTGAAATCTGATATGATTCACCGATTGGTAAGCCATTCCTCGGCAATCGCAATACCGGGACGGTCCTTTAAGGCTCGCTCCAACTGATCTCGCATGGTTGCGGGACGGGTGTGCGTGTAAGTCGCCGTCATTCCGAGTGGATTAGAACGGGATGTAGCTTTTGTTGAATGCCCCATCAATTCATTGCGAATGAGCGGATCTACTCTTCCCTCCTGCAATGTTGTCGCGAACAAGTGACGGAGCATCTTCGGACTGGTAAAGCCTTTCAAGCCAGCTTTGCTGCAAATCTGCATAAAACTGGTCCTGATATAATCCGTTTTAATCATTCCAGCGTCGCGCCAAACCGTCTGACAAATCTGTTGCCGGTCGACCCGCGTGAGCGGCCTGTCGCTTTCAGCTTCACGACGCATGATGCGTAATTGCAGTTCTTTCTCCAAAGCCTCGATAGAACAACCTGCTAATAACGGTGCTTGCTTGCAATTAAATCGTCTTCTTTGAAACAGAGTTCCAGCTTGCCGGTTGAGTGCATGCGAATTGATGACCTCAAGAAGCACTGCTGGCAAGGGAATCAGTCGTTCTGTTCGTGTTTTCACCTGCCAACCGAGTTGGGGCCGGTTACGAATAACGATTGCCTGAAGTTCGTTATTGACATCATCAGGCCAATATAGGTGCGAAAGTTCTCCAGGTCTTAATCCCGTCAGCATCAGTGTTAAGAAGATAGGAAATTGCCAATCGTCGGCAGTTCGTAAAAAATCTTGCTCCTGGCCGCTGGAGAAAATCACAATTGGCTTGGAATCTTCCGTTGGAATCTTTTCGATCTGTAAGGCCGAGAAAGGGTTGTCTGCATAGGGCGGAAGATGACGTCGCTGTACCGCGAAGTGGAACATCGAACGACAGACTTCGAGAATATAACGCAGTCCTTTGTCACGCAGTGGTCGCTTTGCAGAATGCGGATGGCCATTCGGAGAAATGGTGATACTTCGCAGGTGTTTGACGAAACGCTCCGCATGTTCGATACGAAACTGCCCCGTCGACGCCGAAACACGCGAGTCTACTAAGAATGCGATCAGGTGGTTGGTGGCACTCCGGTAACGAGCGATGGTTTTAAGAGACGACCTTACTACCGTTTCGTGATGTTCAAGCCAACGTTCCCGCAACTCTGATATTTTGATTGACTGAAACGCTGAGGAGATGGGCGCTCCATTTTCAAGTTGCGAATTGATCTCGGCTGCTTGGCGACGAGCTTCGTCCAGATCTGAACCAATTCGCGGACGGTGACGTTGCCCCTGATCGTAGTACGTGAGATACCAGACCTTCGCACGCAGGTCTCCACGAACGCGACCAACCCGAAACGATTTCGATTGCTTCGCCATAGGCGCTCCTTTTTTTGTTGAGATGTGGATTGACATAGTGAGCATGCGCGGTCGTTGAGACTAAGGGAGTCTACGAACCGATCGGGTCCCAATGCCTTTCGATACTTATGAAGCACCTGCACGTTCAAAAGTGCTACTTGGCAGTTACAGTACCGTTGATGAAAACAAGGTCCATTTTGACAGTTACTGGGCAAGTGCCTTGGCGATCAAATGCCATGTGACGTTCGCTGCGAGTGTTACGCGAAACTCGCCGCTACATTCCTCAATCGCTCATTTCAGAGCAAGCACTGAGGTGAAGAGATAGTCGCGGGCAAAGGGTGGGCAAAACCGATGAATCGTTTGTATTGAAGAGCTAACGACTCTATTTCAAACGAGCAGTCATTGGCGGATCTGATGATTCGATCAGACGTTTGCTTGCTAATAATCAGACTTGCTGTTGGAGCGATATGAGCCACGCTCTGCAATGAATTGGGAGAAGAAGATACAGCGGAGCGGAGAACATTTCTGCCACAAAACGCCACAAATTCCGCCACAAACTTCAGAAATCAGCAAGCCCCATAAAGAGTAAATGCCTGCATGCCAATCACTTATGGCATGTAGGCATTTATGAATGCGGAGAGAACGGGATTCGAACCCGTGAAGAGTCTTTCGACCCTTACCGGATTAGCAATCCGGCGCTTTCGGCCTCTCAGCCATCTCTCCGAGGGATCGCATTCTAGCGATCAGGTCTATGTCTTTGCAAGGCTTGGGTTTGGAGTGGTTGTACAAAATTGGGATGCCCATCTTTGTACTGAATTCTATTCACTTCGGTCAAAGACTCATGCTGACATGATGATAAATTTGAATTTTTCTGAGTCTGGTATTCAGGACACTTGCCTCGGAGAATTGTTCACCTACATTTCACAGCGATTTTACTCTCCCAAAACCCCATCAACTCTCATATTTCAACTCAGATTATAGCCGTTTCCCTGAATGTGTAGCCGGTGGTGGAATGGAAAAACAGGGCTCAACCCATCAAAATGCCGCTATAATAATCTGCAAACTGCAGTAAATTAGAGTAATTCTCGAATTGCCTCCCCCTCATCGAGCAAATACTGCGGGCGGCCTTGCAGGTCGTTAATGGTGATCTGATGAGGATTGATGCCGAGTTGATGATAGACCGTTGCGAACATGTCCTTATAAGTGACGGGGCGATCGGCGACTTCTGCTCCGAGTCGATCGGTCGCACCGATAACCTGACCCGTTTTCAAGCCGCCTCCTGCGAGAATCGCCGGGCCCACTTTGGGCCAGTGATCGCGTCCGCCATTCTTATTGACGCGGGGAGTACGACCGAATTCACCCCAGGCGAGTATCGTGACATCTTCCAGCAAGCCGCGTTCTTCGAGATCAGCGACCAGGGTGGTCAGGCCATGATCGACAATCGGTAATAAATTCTGCATACGGGGGAAGTTGGAGGAATGCGTATCGAAATCACTGATTGAAAGACTGACAACGCGAACCCCCGCTTCAATCAGCCGACGAGCCATCAGAAATTTTTTCACCGAATGAGATGATTCACTGGTCACAGATTGGTCGCCGGGACGATTTTCTGGCAATGTATAACGTTCGACAATACGGGGATCTTCCTGAGACAAATCGACCGCTTCTGCCAGTTTACCGGATGTGAGAATGCTGACCGCCTGCTGCTGAAACTGATCCATCGCCTGCATCATGCCCTGCTGATCTATCGCGGAGCGGATCTTGTCGAGATCATCGAGCAGTGAAAGACGTCGATCCATTCGCTGGGTCGAGAGTGCCTCGTTCAATGTCAGGGAGACAGTATGATCGCCTCCGAGTCGCTTCAGTTCTCCCTTCATTCCCGATTCCAGTTCCCGTTCAAACATTGCAGACATATCGGGACGAAACGGTTGATAAGCTGGCCCGAGAAAACCGGCGCGGGCACTGTTTCGGACGAGTGGCCGTCCCTGCATCATGTCGACAAAGGTGGGAACCTGATCGGTGGATTGGCTTTCCAGACGCGACATTGTACAGCCGAGAGCGGGTCGGCCTCCCATCGATTTTAAATCGCTTTCCGCAAATCCGCTTTGACATTGAAACGCATCGTGTCGTCCAACCGAACCGGTCAAACTTCTGATGAATGCAAACTTATCGGCATCAGCAGCCACCTTGGGCATTAACTCGCAGATTTGAATTCCTGGTACAGCAGTTGAGATGGGAGCAAATGGGCCGCGAATTTCAGAAGGGGCAGAGATCTTGGGATCGATCGTTTCATATTGTGGAGCTCCTCCATCGAGATGCACCATGATGAGTGACTTCGCTCGCTGAGAAGACGCATGCTGAGATGAAGCATGCTGATTCTCTGCTCTCAACAATGTCGGTAAAGAGAGGGCAGTTCCGGAAAAAGTACCGATGGTGAGAAACTCTCTGCGAAGAATTCCATCGCAATGTCGAAATGGTCGGCCCGAAATACGCAGCATTTTTTATCCCCACGGAATTGATCGTGCAGTTGTGATCCCGTTAACATATCAGTTTTGATCGATTCGTTGAGAACAGTCAACACTGATTCTATATTGAAATGAAAAAGAGGGTCTTGTGAAATTCCGCCGTATACCACTCGTCATCGTAGTTCCTGCAATTCTAGCCTGTTTTCTGGCTAATGCTGGAAGACCTGCAATTGTGATCGGAGAAGAAGCAGCCTTTCCGAAAATTATCAACACACAAAAGGAGGGTGAGCATCCCACAACGGCTCAGGAAGCCGCTGATGCGATTACCGTTCCCGAAGGATTTGAAGTGACTCTCTTCGCAGGGGAGCCCGATGTTTCGCAGCCGGTTTCGATGGAAATGGACGACCGCGGCCGCGTGTGGGTGGCCGAGTTTTACACATATGCCGGGCGTGGCTTTGATGAATCGCTTAGAGACCGTATTGTCATTCTGGAAGATGTTGATGGCGACGGAAAGCACGATAAGCGGACTGTCTTCTGGGATCAGGGAAATCGATTGACGAGTGTGCTGCCGGGCTCGAATGGTTGCTGGATTCTCAATGCCGGTACGCTCGCGTGGCTTGCCGATAAAGATGGCGACGATAAAGCGGATGGGAAGCCGGAGATCTTTCTGGATGGCTTTGACCAGAATCAGGTGGGCCACAATATCGTCAGTGGTTTGATGTACGGACCGACCGGCTGGATCTATGGACGTCATGGTATTCAGGCGACTTCGCTGGTGGGGCCTCCCGGGATGCCTCAGGATCAGCGGACGAAAATGAACTGCTCGATCTGGCGGTTTCATCCTCGGGACCATCGTTTTCAACTCGTCACCGAAGGGACAACAAATCCCTGGGGGCTCGATTACAACGAATACGGTGACTTCTTCTTCACGAACAATGTGATTGGGCATGCCTGGCACGCGATTCCCGGAGCACACTTCAAGCGGATGTACGGAGCCGATTTCAATCCGCATTTTTATGAGTTGATCGATCAACATGCCGACCATTATCACTGGGATCATTCCGCGAACTGGACCGATAGTCGGGAAGACAACGGCGTGCATGGCAAACTTGGCGGAGGCCATTCGCACTGCGGGGGAATGATTTATCTGGGCGACAATTTTCCTGAGGAATATCGTGGTCGACTCTTCATGTGCAATACCCACGGGCGACGTGTGAATTGCGATATTCCTGTCCGCAAAGGAGCAGGTTATGTGATTGAACATGGAAAGGATTTCATGTTCGCCAATCAACCCTGGTTCCGCGGTGTCGGCTTGATGTACGGCCCGGATGGAGAAGTCTACGTGAGTGACTGGACCGATCTGGGAGAGTGTCACGATAGCGATGGCGTGCATCGGACTTCGGGACGGATTTACCGGATCACTTATGGCAAACCGGAAAAGCATTTCACGGGGGATTTGATGAAGTTGTCGAATCCAGAATTAATGGAACTCCAATGTCATTCGAATGACTGGTATTCTCGTCACGCGAGAAGAGTTTTGTTTGATCGATTTTGGTCCTCAGATGAATCGTTCGATATCAAGGAGATATTTACTGATGAGAAACCGAAATGGTTCGATGATACGGTTGTCAGTCAGTTGAAAATTGGATGGGTGCTATATTCTGTTGACGCTTTTCCTGAACGAAATCTTCAAGGAGGTCTCAGTCATGCTAAGGAGCATCTTCGGGCGTGGTCAGTTCGACTGTTGTCGGATCAAGCGTCTGTGAAAGTTCAGACTTGGGAATTATTATGTGAGAAAGCTGCTCAAGAAAAATCCGCGTATGTTCGGCTTTCTTATGCCTCAGCCATGCGGTTGATGCCCCTTGAGTATCGCATTCAGATGGTCAATGCTCTGGCTCAACATGCAAAAGATATTAACGATCACGACATGCGACTCATCATGTGGTATGGGCTGGAACCTGCAGTCACGAAGTATCCGGAAAAGGCGCTGGAGTTGACTAAGGTTGAGTCCATTCCCAAGTTACGCAACTTCATTGCTCGACGTTTGATGCATGAGTCTGTTACGAATCCGAAAATTGGACCGTTGCTGGTGAATGCGGTTCGAGATGCGGATTCCAAGTCTCAAAAACTCGAATTGCTCGCGGGTATGGTCGCTGCGACTCAGGGGATTCGTCAGTTGCCGAAGCCTGCAGGTTGGGATGAACTTGTTGAGGAAATGGCTACGAGCGATGATCCAAAGCTGAAAGAAGCCGTGCGGGATCTTTCGCTGGTCTTTGGAGATGGTCGAGCCATGCAGGAGTTAATTAAGCTCGTGACCGATGGTAATGCGAATCCGATTGATCGCATCGCGGCTTTGGAATTTCTGGCTGAGCGTAAGGATAAATCCCTGCTACCGATTTTGAAGAAGAGTCTGAATGATCGCGTGATTGATACGACCGCGATTCAGGCGCTGGCTCGCTATGACGATGCCGAGACACCGAAACTGTTGCTCAATCAATTCAACAATTACAAAAAGCCAGCTCAAGCGGCGGCTCTGGAAACTTTATCTTCGCGGCCTGCCTATGCACGGGAGTTGCTCAAAGCGATGAAAGAGAATCGTCTGAAAGAAGTAGTGCTGTCGGCCTCTCAGGCTCGTCAGATTTCGCAATTTGGCGATGAGGAAATCAGCAATCTTCTCGAGGATGTCTGGGGAAGTCTGACAGTGACTCCGGCTGCCAAGCAGGAGCAGATCGATCATCTCAAAGCAGAGTTGACATCCGAATCGCTGGTCAATGCGAATCTTTCCAATGGACGAGCCTTGTTCAATCAGACCTGCTCGAACTGCCATCGATTGTTCAACGCTGGTAAAAATCTGGCTCCCGATTTGACGGGGGGCAACCGAATGAATCTCGATTACCTGCTCGAAAATATTGTCACACCTTCTGCTCTTGTGCCGAATCAGTACAAGGTCACGACCTTCGTGTTGGATTCCGGGCGTGTGATCAATGGCGTGATTAAATCGGAAACAGATCAAACGCTGACCGTCCAGACGGAGAAAGATGAAATCACACTGGCTCGAGAGGAAATCGAAGTCTCAAAACCTTCGAATCTTTCCCTGATGCCCGATGGTGTGCTCGACAAAATGAGCCCGGAACAGATACGAGATTTGATCGGCTATTTACAATCGGATCGGCAGATTGAAGTCGTAGGAGAGTAGTTCCAATCAAGTATCAATTCTCATTGATGTGGCTGTTAATCTTTGCCTGGACAACACATCTTGAATTCAAAGAGCATGTCAAGTTCAATTGGATCAGGACAAAATTACAAAAGCAAATCATTCGTGAGAAAATTGTGGAGTGACATTAGAAAAAGTTCCGAAGCTAAGAAAGGAAAAGGTTGTTCCTTTCCCAACTCAATTGACAATTCTGTCATAAGTTGTCGATCCGTTGAAAGTGTGAACTGGCGGCGGACGTGTCTCAGACTCAGGAATTAAGTTTATAGGGTTCCCTTCGAGCCTGAAGTAAAAGCTCCACAACAAAGGATCATGGACGATGAAAATTAGTATTCTCAAAAGTGCTGTCGCCGGTTTAGCTTGCCTCGGTATGGCTTTGCCAACTCAGATCATGGCTGAAGGTGTTGCCACCAATCAGGTTGCCAGCAAAGTTCAAATTGCAGACGTTGCTTTAACTCAAGGCATGTTGAACGGTAAAGTTGTTGATTCTCAGGGCCAGATCATCAACGGAACTGTTGTGAAAGTCAGCCTCGGCAGCAAAGTTGTCGGTTCAGCTGTCACCAATGCCAATGGGGAATTCGCTGTCAGCAATCTGGACAGCGGTTTGTATCAGGTTTCAACAAGCCAGTCACAGTCAGTCGTTCGTCTGTGGGATGGCGAAGTTGCTCCTCCAGCTGCCAAAAGCAAAGTTCTGATCGTCAACGGTGCAACCGTTCGTGCTCAGGACAATCCTTTTGACTACGTTGTTCTCGGAACAGCTGTTGTCGGTGTTGCCCTCGGTGGTGCTGCTCTGGCCGATGACGGTGGTGATACAATCATCGTTAGCCCATAGTTGCCAGTTTGAATTCAGATTGATTGCTTTCATCAACCTGCCTGGAATAGGAATACCAATAATTCCTATTCTTCCGGCAGGTTGAATGCGTTTTTGCAATTCAAAAATTTGCAATGACAGTCGCTGATGCCAATCTTCGTTTCCGCCCGAAAGTAAACATTATACGGCCATGACCGTTATGCTGGAACTATTCCAGTCTACTGAGGCGGAGTCCGAATTTCGTGTGAGACTACTGCGGTTTGCAGTTTACTTTAGCGGCTAATTGTGGGTTTGAAGCCTATTTCCCAAGCAACCACCCGCTACACTTTCGTGGAAACGGCACTCAACGGATTTCGCAATATCACCTGATTCTCAGGAAAAATGCGTAACATTTCTGTTTAAGTGAAATCACACGAAGGGACTTGGAGATGAAAGGTTTCAATCTGGTTGCGAATTCATTGGTTGGTCTGGCGTGTCTGGGAATGATAATGCCGCAGGTTACCGCTCTGGCACAATCACCATCTACACAATTTGCGCAAAAAATTCAAATTGCAGACATTGCGGTGCCTCATGGCGTTTTGAAAGGCAAGGTCGTTAACTCGCAAGGCCAGCTCCAGACTGGTGTAGTCATCACAGCCTCACTCCATGGCGCCCTCGTCTGTCAAGTCGTCAGTAATGAAGCTGGGGAATTTGCACTTTCGAATCTCGGGACAGGCTTACACGAATTCCAGGCTGGTGAAGCAATTTCAACTGTTCGCCTCTGGAGCAGTGCAGCCCCTCCTTCAGCCAGGTCAAATATCTTATTAGTATCCGATTCCCCCGCACGCGGGCAGATTTTATCCCATCGAATCATTGGAATGGGAACTCTCACAACAGCAGTTGTCGTCACCGGGGCAATCATTACAGCTGTTGTTGTTGCAAACGACGATAATAACGAAACTCCTGCCAGCCCATAATTGAATGTCTTTATAATGTGTTAATACATTGGGGATATTATTCGATCTCGACTGGATAAAAGTGAACGAATACTCAGAATCCGATTCCCTGTCATTTACTTATTGTCCTTGCGATGGGTCTA
>DEML01000032.1:0-9592 GCA_002359185.1 Planctomycetaceae bacterium UBA2671 | reverse complement strand
ACCTATCGGCTTCAGCCGATAGGTATTCAGTTTGCGTAAGTGTCGGAACGAGAATTTAATAAGCCTCCAGAAATTACTGGAGGCTTTTTACGTGTTTCACTGTGAATACAATGAATCTGAAGGTTTATAGCCATTTCCACGAATGTGTAGCGGGCGGTCGACTGGAAATATAGGCCTCAAAACATCATAAAGCCGCTACAGTTATCTGCAAACTGCAGTAAAATTCATTTGAGACTCCTTCTGCATTTTATTGGCGTTTTCAACTCAGGAATTCTCAGGTAGAATTAAACAGCATAAGCCAATTATCAAATGATTTCTGTAGTCGCATGTACGCCATTCCCGGATACGTTACGATTGCTCTGCTCGACACTGAAGTATTTTTTTTAAATATGCTCTGGAATTGGAAAGAATATGTTTCAGGTATTGATATCAAGATCGCAGACGGATAGCTTGGCAATCTGGTGACTCTTTGCGGGGACTGTCGTTTATATCAACAATTCCTTCACCGAGATATTTGATGACCAACTCCAGTTTCGTCGATAACAACTATGGATGAAACGCTCATCAACTTCTGCACTGCTACAACATTTACGGAGAGACGCCGTGAACTTTCGATCAACATTCCCAACCTGCCACACATTTGTGACATGGTCTGCTTTTGCAACTCTCTGCCTGTGTGTTATTGCACCAACTGCAAGTTTCGCTCAAAGTCAGTCCAAGGTACCTGAAGGACATCCCTTTGCGCCTGTTATACAACTGGCAAAAAAAGCTCAGCAGGCTGTCGATAAAGTGGTCGACTACGAGGCTGTCCTCACCAAGCGGGAAATGGTCGGGAACGAATTAACAACGACCCAGATGGAAATCAAAGTTCGACACCAGCCATTTAGCGTTTACCTGAAATTTCGGGAACCCCATGCCGGTCGTGAAGTCATGTATGTCGAAGGCCAAAACGGAAATAAAATTCTGGCCCACGAAGGTTCAGGACTGACATCACTCATCGGCACCCAATCTCTGGATGTCGATTCCAGCCTGGCCATGAAGGGGAACCGATATCCAATAACGATGATCGGCATCGAAAATATGATCGAAAAGCTGATTGCGACATGGGAATACGAATCCCAATTCGGTGAATGCGATGTCAAATATTATCCGAATGCTCAATTAGGAAATGTCGAATGCCGTGTCGTGGAAACATCACACCCCACTCCTCGACGCCAGTTCAAATACAGCACAATGCGGTTGTATCTGGAAAAAGAGACCAATCTTCCGATTCGCTGTGAGTGTTATGGCTTCCCTGCTGCTGCCGGTCAGAAAGCACCACTCATTGAAGAGTACACTTACACGAATCTGCACACGAACAAAGGTCTGAACGACTTCACGTTTGACAGTAAGAATCCTAACTATCAGTTTTAAACAATTTCACGATCGATAATACGATTTAAGCACACGGATCAGTTTCATCCGTGTGCTTTTTTAGTTTAGTGTTCAGTAAACTGCAGATACCGTTTGAAAATGGTCTAATCTGAAGTTTCTTCAGAATCTGCAGTTGTCGGTAAAATTTCCAGAGTCGCTCTCAAGCCTGGTTTGAGATTACTCCCCTCATTGCGAACTTCCGCCCAGATTCGTATTTTCTCACTGACGGGAGTGACCGCTCCATCGATGAAACGAATATTCCCGTTGAAGGTCATGTCTCGGATTTTTGAGGATAAATTCGGACTTTCCAGCCGTACTACAACTGGATCCCCCTGACGGATATTCCAGGAATCGGCTACATCAATAAAGCCTTCAACTTTGAGAATTTGAAAGTTCACAACTTCTGCAATTTCAGTCCCCTGCTGAACCGCTTCTCCAGTGGACTTAAAACGGCGAACGACGACTCCCGAAATGGGTGTATTAATTTGATATTCTTTGAGTCGTTCTGCCGCTTCGATCAGTTCAAGTTTCTTGACGGCAAAATCATGCTCAGCCTGCTCGATCTGTAATCGGGTTTGTTCTGCAGAAAGTTTCAGCCGACGGATTTCATAACGCGTGACGACCTGCAGATTAGGATCAGAATTTGCCTGCACCGCTTGATCAAATTCAGCAGCTGCAACTTCACTTGTCTTTTCCGCCAGGCGAATCTCGATATCATTTTCAGTTTGCTTCCGGGCAATCTCCACAGCTGCGGTGGCGGCATCATCGCGCAATCGCGCAAATAATTGATCCGCTTCAACTTCATCCCCTTCTTCAACCGCCATCAATTCTAAAACGCCAGGACGATCACTGGCAATTTTTGCAGAATGTAATGGAGCGATCGAACAGTTATTCACTGTAATTCGCTCTTGTTCTTCTGCCTTTGCTGGAATTCCAGTAACCCCAAATCCAAGGAGGATGAGGGCTAAAATTGTAAATCTCGAATTATTCATAACCATAAAAATCAAATCATTCACAGGACAAACTACAGATTTTCGATATAAGAACATTACCAAGATGGTGCGTTCGTAAGGAGATTGCAAATCGAATTGGATACTAGAAGAATAACAATCAACTTTTTGCAAACTCAGGTGCGATTATTCAACCTTCCACATTTCGCCTTCCTCCTTTTAACTTCCTGTTGCTTCCAGATAAGGGTTCAAACCAATCCGGCGATAGGTTTCCATCTGTTTTTTCTCGTGTTTCATCATCTGTTTGCGTTGTTTGTAGTGGTTGCGTTCGAGAAGCCGTTGCGTTCGCTTAAAGAGTTTTACCCAGCTGGCAGGAAGTTCGCCGACACTGGTTCTGGAAGCCTGCTTTTGAAGTCTATGAACGCGATCTGCGGGCAAATTCATCAGCAATTCGTCTTCCATCGAGAGGAAAAACTGAAATGTTCCCGGATCCCCCTGCCGGGCAGAGCGTCCGACAAGTTGGCGATCAATTCTCGCGGAACTGTGCATTTCGGTCGCGATCACATGCAATCCTCCTGCCAGTTTGACTTCCTCAGGCAGTTTAATATCCGTCCCGCGGCCAGCCATATTCGTCGCAATTGTGACCGATCCCGCTTCACCGGCTCGGGAAACAATTTGGGCTTCCACTTCATGGTAACGGGCATTAAGTACTTCGTGATCAATCTGATGTTCTCGCAGAACGGCACTCAATCGTTCAGAAGCTCCGACAGAGGGAGTTCCGATCAACACAGCTCGTCCTTGTCGTAACAGTTCCTGAAGACTTTTCATGACTGCCTGATTTTTAGCCTCCTGAGTCGAATAGACTCTCGTCTTAAGACCTTTACGAATGCAGGGGCGATCGGTCGGAATTCGTTGAACACCCAATCGATAAGTGCGCCGAAATTCCCGTTTGGCGTTTGAGGCGGTTCCCGTCATGCCGCACTTGTGCTGATACTGCTGGAAAAAACGCTGGACGGTAATGCGAGCCGCATCGCTGGTGGGGGAGGTAATTGGTAAATGTTCTTTGGCTTCAATCGCCTGATGCAAACCATTTTGCCATTTGCGACCTGGCATTAAGCGGCCTGTCGATTCATCGACAATCGTCACTTCATCTTCATGCAGGGTGTAATGGCGATCCCGCTGATAAAACAGATAGGCTTCCAGGGCTCGCTCGATATTCTCATAAATTGTTTCCATGTCGACCGCCTCCATTAAAGGCGGTTTCCCAAGCAGGACCACTTTTCGGCAGCCGGGATCTGTCAGGAAGACCTGGCGCTTCTTCGAGTCAGCTACATAATCGGCATGAGATTCGAGTTTGCGAATGGCACGCGAGCACCAGCGAAATAAGGCAACACGCTGCGGAGATTCCGGCTGAGCAGTACCGATTAAAAGGGGAGTCCTGGCATCATCAATCAGTACACTGTCTGCTTCATCGACCACGGCACAAAATTGACCACGTTGCACGAGACCGCCACCTTCCTCCTGAAATATTTTGCGGGTTTCCTCATGAATGAGGTCCGCTCCCAGACGAAGTCGATCTCGCAGATAATCGAATCCCATTTCCTTGGCTGTGCCGTAGGTAATGTCGCGAGAATAGGCCTGCCTGCGTGCTTCATCTTCCATGTCCGTTGTAACACACCCAACCGTCAAACCCAGCCGCTCGTAAATCGGCCGCAGTTCGGTCGCATCGCGATCAGCCAGATAATCATTCACGGTGACGACATGCAGACCTCGTCCTGCTAATGAAAACAGAACTGCAGGCAATACCGCGGTTAGCGTTTTGCCCTCTCCAGTTTGCATTTCCGCGATGGAATGCCGGGCCATAACAGAAGCACCTAGGATCTGCACATGATGCAAATCAAAGCCACAGGTCCTGCGAATAGAGAGACAACCCAGAGCAAAGGCTTCCTCCATCACGCTTGCAAAAGATTCCCCACTTTCGACCCGATGCCTTAATCCTCGAATCTGACGTGATATTTCATCGCTGGAAAGATCATTCAGATTATGAGAACGCTTGAGAATATCAGCCGCAAAGCGAACGAATTTCGTCGGCTTTTTGCGGTCAGAGATTTTTTCAGGAGTATTCGGCGAGAGGGTCGCACTCTCCACGAGGACAGCCTTTGAAAGGGATGATCATGCTTTATGAAATTCGAATGTAGGACTCGAATCTCATCCTACACAAGAGATGACAAGTTGAAATAAAATTCCAACAAGATTGATCAGGATCTCATAATCTACAAAAGAAAACCCGTACCAGAAATGGCACGGGTTGTTTCAGTAAGTTCAAACCACGAATTACTTCGTGGGCTGATTTTTCACTCGCTTACGGACATCCGTTTCCAGCACGCCAAAAGTCTGTTCGTGACGCTGTACGGCGGAAGCCAGCAGAGAGACGAGTCGTTTGGCGGTGAAATGATTCAGAATCACTCGCTGAGAAACGCGAATTTTTTCGGGTGGGTTCCCCACTGGATTCGGATTCAATGCCAGATCGAGAATCAGTTCCTCGGGAGTGCTCGAAACCCGGCACATATTCGCATAGATCGCTTCAACATTGGAGTCATCAATATCGATCCGAATCTGTTGATTTTCGGCGGCTGCCTGTCCTGCTTCGACCGGTGTAGCTTCATCTGCCATTTGCTTAATCCTATTCTCGAACTGCAAAGTCCATTCTTGCCGTATTGGTTCCACCATACAGAGTTGTGATGATCACCTTCAAATGCATCGATCCTGTAACTGTATGATCAGAAACCACTGAATTGTTCGTATCAGTCTGATTGAATCTTCAGATTTGTCAACTGGCTCAGAATGCTTACAGAAAGTTCACTTTAAGAAAGCTTCAATCTTCAGGAAGTCAATACTACCTCTCCTTCCTATTCCACCATTTTTCACGCAAGATGATCTGAGTGTAACAATTGACAGTTCAAGAATTACTGAAATACAAGCACATAGCATCAATCAGCGTAAAAGCGTTCATCATGTTGAGCAGGTTTCGGTTTCACCCCATCTACTCGCTGTTATACTGAATCGTTTTCAATAGAGATCCTTTGGAATCGAAATCGTATGTCATCTTCACACAAAAAAGAGGCTCATCCTGAGGGAGCTGAAAAACAAATAAACGCCGTCTGGCGAAAGTGGTTGCCCGTCCTGATCGCATTTGTGTGGGTGCTGGGTTTCTACGTCTGGTTTTATTCACAAACTTTACCGAATGCACAGCAACTGGCGGATGGAACTCGACCGGATCGCTGGTTAATCTGGGAGTTTGTGCCGCAAGTCTTGCTTGACGATCTCCTCCCCATTCGCGAGAAAAACGCCGCTCCGGCCGGGCTTGCCTACCTGCCTCAGCGGATTCCCTTTCTTTTGATTGCTACCTTTATTTATGGATTAGCTTACTGTCTGGGAACAGGGTTATTTCATGCTCTCGGATTGAAAATCCGCAACATTGGCCGGGCAGAATGGCATGGTTTGAGTCTGGCCGTTGGTCTGTCCGGACTCTCGCTAATAACGCTCGGTCTAGGTTTACTGGGAGGTTTAAACCGAATTGCCTTTGGCATTGTCTACCTGCTGATTCTGCTTTTCTGGGCAGTGATGCATGCGCGAAGTCATGGAGGGTTTTCGGCCTGGATGTCGCGGATGAAGGCCTGGATCTTGTTGCAGAATCACAAACTCTCTCAGAGGACGTTTACACTGAATTCCGTTCGTATCTGGGGCACGATTGTCCTTGTTCCCTTTCTGATTGCGATTTTTCTGGGAGCGATGTTGCCCTCTGTCGATTTCGATGTCAAAGAGTACCACTTTGGTGGACCTAAGGAGTTCTACCAGTCAGGCTCCATCCATATGCTGCCTCACAATGTTTATACGAGCTTTCCATTTCTCACGGAAATGTTCACTCTGACAGGCATGGTTCTCTATGCCGACTGGTATTGGGGAGCGCTGGCCGGGAAGGCAATCCTCGCAGGTTTCGCTCCCCTGACGGCTCTGCTTGTTTACACCATCATTCGTCGCTCGACAACTCCCACTGCGGGCTGGCTGGGAGCGATCATTTACCTCACCATTCCCTGGACTTATCGTATTTCCATTATCGCTTATACAGAAGGAGGATTGTGTCTGTATGTAGCCGCAACTCTGCTGGCTGCGATGGTCGCGATTTCTCTCCTGAAAAAGAAACCGACTCCAACCCGCTGGTTTCTGGTCACGGGCTTGCTGGCCGGGAGTGCAATCTCATGCAAATATCCCGGCTTGATTTCAGTCACCTTGCCGATCTCACTGTTCCTGCTGGGAGCATATGCTCTGGCGGTCAAAGCAGGCGAACGGAAACCAATGGAATTGCTCAGTGGAGCAGGGATGTTCGTGCTGGGAACCGTCATTACGTTTGGTCCGTGGATGGCTAAGAACATGGCGGAAACCGGGAACCCGGTCTATCCGTTATTGTACTCCGTCTTCGGAGGAGCCGACTGGGATGACGCGTTGAACGTCAAGTGGAAAGCGGCTCATAGTCCCGATCATCACAAGATCAGTCATTTTTTCACCAGTGTGGTCGATGTCTTCGTTGTTAACGACTGGCAGTCGCCTTTGATTCTTGGATTCGGTTTGATCGGAATAGTGGTCGGAATTCACAGCAGTTCGAAAGTGCGTTGGGTCAGTCTCTACTTATTCTGGTTGCTGGTTTCCTGGTGGGTGTTGACGCATCGTATTGACCGTTTCTGGGTGCCATTGTTACCGGTCGGAGCCTGCCTGGCCAGCTGGGGAGCCTGGTGGCTGATGCAGCGAACTCGCATCGGTTTAATTGCGTTGCTCTTCCCGGCGATTATATTCAATCTGGCATTTATCACCCTGGAACTTTGCGGCTACAACGCTTACGTGATTGATCTGAATGCCGCTCGAAAAATCACAGCCAATATCACCTCGCCAGAAGTAGTCTTTCTCAATGAATTGATGAAAAACAAGGAGGGAGCGGTTTTGAGTGTCGGCGAAGCAGAGTTGTTCGATGCGACATTCCCGTATCGCTACAACACGGTTTTCGATCGTTCGTTATTGGCCGAGTGGATGGGAATTGTCGATCGGGATATTCCCGAAGGGGAATGGCAGAATAAATCGACTGAAGACATTAGAAAGATATTTACAGAAAACGAATTCAGCTATGTGCTCGTCAACTGGCAGGAAATTCTGCGATATCGCACGACCTACAAATACACCGACTTCGTCACTCCCGAACGATTTCAGCAACTTCAGGAGATGGGCATTCTGGGAGAAGCGTTAGCCAATACACCGTTTTATCAGCCTTACGATTCCTTATCGGATACTCAGCGAAAGGAGATCGAAAGCTGGGCGCCTTCGTTAATCGTCGAGATCAACGGAGAGCGGTACTTCGTGACCACACAAGTTTTTCCCGTACTGCCCGAATGATTGCACAATAAGCCCGTAGGACAGGCATCCTGCCTGTCACTTTTCCAGCAGCAATTCAAAAAGTGAGGTCCGAGTAAATCAGACAGATTGGAAGCCTGTCCTACCTTGTCGATTACAGTTCTGTGCCCTGCGATTGACGATAGCCCAACTCGTACATCACATCGTACAATTCTTCGTAAGTAATGAAACGACGACGGTTTCGAAGTTTGTATTGATCAACCGCATCAGCCAGTTGAGCGACTTCCGGACGGGTATTGTCGCGAGAATCGCCAAATTGACGGCGGTTGGGTCCGCTGTAGTCTTCGGATCGATTTTCCGAACGGCGATCGTTGATCGCTTCCTGGGTGCCAAACAGAGTTGCCATGGTTTTCTCCACTAATTCAGGATGGTCCCGCAGACTTGAATCCTGAGGGCTAAACAAAATTGTTCATTAAACCGTAGGTCAGAATTCACGGATGAGCGGATGCAAACACAGAAATTCGAGACCAAAACTGCTCGACAACCTGTTGATGGTACATATTCCTCATAATAGTCATAATTGATAAAAGTAATCTTCTGAGAGTGTCGGATTGTCAGTTGGCATGTAACCGCTTATAAGGTATCAACAACTGAAATGAACATCGAATGCGTGACAGCGACAGTCCCTCTCAGGGTGCTGATCACGATTACCTTTGAGGGAGTGCTTGACTCATGCCAACGAAAATTGCAATTCTGGGCGGTGGTGCCATGGCGACTGCCTGTGCGATTCTGCTCAACGAACATCAGGATCAGCAGGTCTCCATGTGGTTGCGAAGTGCTGATCTCGCTCGGGAAATTACAGAGACTCGTGAAAACAAGCGACTGCTGCCCGGCGTGCAGATTCCCCAGGAAATCGATGTGACGGGTGATATCGAAAAGGCGGTGGCGGATGCCGAGTTTCTAGTCGTAGCCATTCCCTCTGCTTTTCTGCGAACGTCTCTCGAACAACTCGCCCCGGCTCTCAACAGCAATCGTCCGACGATCAGCGTGGTCAAAGGGCTGGAGCCGGAAACTCATCAGCGTCCCAGTGAAATTATTACCGATGTCCTGGGTACACGGTCAGTCATTGCAGTCGGTGGCCCGAGTCATGCCGAGGAAATCGCCCGGCGACTTCCCGCCACAGTTGTTGCAGCCAGTGGAGATTTATCACTTGCAAAACGGGTTCAGAGCATGTTTGCGACAGACCGTTTTCGCGTCTATGCAAATGTCGATTTGATTGGCGTTGAAGTCGCAGGTGCGGTGAAGAACGTGATCGCTATCGCAGCCGGGATTTGTGATGGACTCGGCTTTGGAGACAATGCCAAGTCGGCCTTGATGACCCGCGGCATCGTCGAGATGTCTCGCTTCGGCGCTTATTTCGGAGCGGAAGAATCGACCTTCAGTGGACTGGCTGGCATTGGAGATTTGATCACAACCTGTATCAGCCCCTATGGCCGTAACCGTTTAGTAGGCCGTCGACTGGGTGAAGGGGAATCGCTTTCTGATATTATTGAATCCATGGATGCGGTCGCTGAAGGCGTGAAAACGACTCAAGCCGTGATGGAAATTTCGGATCAGAACGATATCGACATGCCGATCTCTCAGGAGATCTATCGAGTCTTATTTGAAGAGAAGTCACCCCTCGAAGCGACGCAAACGTTGATGAACAGACCGTATAAAATTGAGTAATTATCTGACCGTGCGTAATTTTGGAAAGAATATTATCAGTTCGAGTTGATATCCCACTCATCAACTCGCTGCAGTGATCCTAAATGACCGTGCGCGATTAT